>NZ_FZMR01000001.1 GCF_900198405.1 Helicobacter cetorum | reverse complement strand
ACTTAATCCCCCTCCGTTTTGATTTAAATCAGACAATGTCTAAAATTATTTATTTGTTGACATAAATCACTCCCTTTCTTGCTCCTCTGCTACTTCTTGACCTTCTATATGCAAAATAGGTGTGATAATGTCGTATAAATCATCGCCTCGTTTTTTAAGAGATTTTTCGTCCCATTTTCTATAGTTTCTATATAAATCTTTAGTGATGTCATAGCAACTAATCACTTTGTTTGTGTCTTTTCCACCATAGATTTGTCTTTTTTCATCAAAATCCATATTTAAAGCTTGTGCATTCTTTTTACGCTTTAAAAGGGTTAAGTTTGCAAGAGCATTAGTCCATACTTCTTTTTTCTCTTTGCCAAAATCTGTATTCCATTGACTTCCCCTTTTTGGTTTTTGAGGTAAGATGTGTTCTACTTGTGTTTCTGCATCCATTGCAATAAAATTAGGTCTTTCTTCATCTACCATAAAATAATTTGCCAAAGCTAAAATAGGACGCACCCATTTATTAGAATAAACATAAGAGCTATCCCATAAATTATAGTGATAGTGATTGAAAGTATTATGAGATTCTATATTATCCAATATGAGTTGTTGTATGGTTTTAATACTTTTATTGCTTTTAATATTTTTTATAATATTAAGGCTAGTTTGTTTGATGCGTGAAATGGTGCCTCCAGCAATCCAAGTTTGATAATAATAAGATACTAAAAGCTTTTTTAAAGCATCAAAATCAGCGTATTTATTATAAATAGCTGTTGTTAAAATACTAGCCCAATATCTAGATGGAAGGTATCTCAATAAGTAAATATATCTGTCTTGTTTTTGCAATAATTTAATATAAGCATTCATAAACTCACTAATGTCATAAATGAATTTGCAAGCATCAGTTTTGCTCTCTTTAAAAGCTTTAATCAAGCCTTTGTCCGCCCTTATTTTAGAAGAAATAGGGTTAGTGTATTCTAAATACATATTAAAAAAATCTTCTAAAATAATATCTATGCCTTCCACACTCTTGCAAGACTCAACTAATTTATCCCAAGTATTTATAAATTCTTTACGCTTTTCTTCATCTTGCTTAATCTCTTGCATTAAATTAGATTTTAAAATATCAATAGGACTTAATGGCTGACCTCTATCATTCAGCACTTGAAAGATTTGCATCGCACTATCTTGCTCAAAACAAATGATTCTAGTTACAACAATATGCTCATAAAACCAGATAACAAAATCATCAATATTGTCTATCGCACCATTTTTGATACTTTCATTCAGTAGCTCTTTAAAATAATAAGCGTTGCGTAAATAAGTGTTTTCTTTAAATTTTTTATTTAACTCACTCATTTTAATGTTGTCTTCAAACTCCAAATTATCTAATACTGTGTTTTTAAAAATGCCATTATAATTTTGAGCAGTCAAAAATTTTAAACGCTCTTTTGTTTTATCGTGTCTATCATAGATACTCTCTTCAATATAAGATTTAGATTTTGGCTCTAACCTATTTTTATAAAGCCTTAAAATCGTGCAAGCTAGAATGATAAAACTTGTTAAGCGTTGTTGTCCATCCACAACATCCCATCTTTTATCTTTTTTATTTTCAGCAATCACAATAGAGCCACAAAAATACTCATCTTCTCTATTATCTGTATAACTACCTACTAAGTCATCAATTAAAGCCCCTAAATGCTCTTTATCCCATACATAAGGTCTTTGATAATCTGGAATTTGATAAAAAAATTCACTATCTAATAAAACTTGATAAAGTTTTTTTAACTCTACTTCTACCTTTGCCATTTCTAGCTCCTTTTGGAATTTAATTTTGTAAGCCCCACTTAATAAAATGGGGCTTATTAAACTAAATGTTTAAAAGCGATTGAACTTATAAGCGAAGAAAAAACAAGCAACTTTTGAAAAACCAAAAGTTAAGAAAAATAGGGGTTTTAAGCGGATTTTTGTGAAAATTATGGTAGCGTTGTTTGAATGTTTGAATGTTTGAATACCACATTTTTTTGCTCCTTTGAAACCATAGCCATACAGCTATAAATCACCAACTAAACAATGAAACTAAATTTTGTGGTCAAGGCGGATTATAATTTATAAAAATTAACCATTAGCCAACAGATTAAAAGAATGCTTTTAGCTTGATATTGAGAAAAATAAAAGTTGATTCTGTTTTTTGATATGCCCTTTTTTCAATAAGGACTATATAGCGGGATATTATTCAAGCGCATTGAATGATTTGGCAAACCTCTAATGCCTCGCACACTATAATTAAAATTTGTGCCTGTGCCTAAAGTGTCATAGACTTGGATTCCGGGAATATTTTGCAAACTCTCAGGGATATTTTGATTGGCGTTCTTTTTAAGCGATTTGTTAGAAATCACACTGCGTGATCCAGCATGGTTTTTGACCTTTTTACTACGCCATGAAGTGGGAGCGTTATTAGGACTTTTATCCTTTTTGGCACTCAAAGCACTAAAGAAACCTAATCCTACCAAAAATACTAATAATAATCTTAAGGCTTTCATTGTAAAATCCTTTATTATTTTTTAACAATATAGCAAAATTTAAGCTAATTGACTTGTTTACTTTTATCAGCTACTATTTCAAAACATTTAGCCTTTATATAGTTTTTGTTAAATTTTTGACGGTTACAGAAACACACAAACACTCTTTTTAGAACCTTGTTTGACGGTTACAGAAACACACAAAAATCCATTTCTACATTTTATTGTTGTTAAAACTACAATAAGACTGAATGATATTTTTTTATGTTTTAAGGAGTTTTTTATGTGCAACACTTGCAATTGCAATAACGAAAGAGTGCCTTTTAAAGGTTTCGCAGTAGATAGTAAAGATGGAAAGTTCCACGAGTGGGAGCATTCTCGCCACGCAATGGGTGAGTATGACATTATTGTTGACACACATTTCTCAGGTATTTGCCATACTGATATTCACTTCGCTCATAGTGATTGGCTACCCGGAATTTATCCAATGGTTCCCGGACATGAAATCGCTGGCGTAGTAACTGCGGTTGGTTCTAAGGTAACTAAGTTTAAAGTGGGCGATCATGCTGGTGTGGGTTGTATGGTAAATTCATGCCAAGAGTGCCATACTTGTAAGCATGACCACCAAGAGCAATGGTGCGAAAATGGCAAAACCGTTTATACTTATAGCTGGGAAGATAGTTTCCATAATAATGAGCCTACTTATGGTGGATATTCTAATAACATCGTGGTAAGTGAAAACTTTGCGATTCAAATCCCTAAAGAAGCTCCATTAGATAAAGCAGCGCCTTTACTTTGTGCAGGGATTACTGTGTATTCACCTTTGAAATTCTCTAAAGTTGGCAAAGGTTCTAAAGTAGGTATCGCTGGCTTTGGTGGTTTAGGTCATATGGCTTTAAAATATGCTAAAGCTATGGGTGCAGAAGTGAGCGTATTTGCAAGAAATGATAAGAAAAAGCAAATGGCAATGGATATGGGCGCAACTTATTTCTATACAAGTGTAGAAGATTGCAAAGAAAAATTTGATTTAATCATTTCTAGCATTCCTACACAATATGATTTATTAGCTTATACTAAGCTATTAAAATATGGCGGTGAAGTAGCCATTGTTGGTATCCCACCAAAAGACCCACAAAGAAACTTAGACTTTGGTGATTTAGTATTATTCTCTGGTAACCACAAAGTTTATGGCTCTTGGATTGGTGGTGTAGCAGAGACTCAAGAAATGATGGATTTCTCTGTTAAACATGGTATTTATCCTGAAATTGAATTAGTAACCGGTCAAGAAATTGATGCGACTTGGGATAAGCTTTTGAATGGTCAAGGCAATTTCCGCTATGTCATTGATATGAAAAAATCTATGGAAAACTTTAAGAAGTAAGGTTTTTTGTAGTATAATACACTCATTCTCCACAACAAAGGCTCTTTTTTAAAGAGTCTTTGTGCTTTTGGTAAGGAATATTAAAATGTTACGCTTATTCCAAACAAAGATTAAAAACTTTAATTGGATTAGTTTACTTCTAATAACCCTAAAATATTAAAATCTCTACAGCACTACTAAAACATTTTAGCATGAAACAAAGAGCGTTGGTATTTCTTGGCGTATTGATAGGCATTTATTTCACTTATTTTAGCATTCATGTCTTGCATCTATTTGCTGTCATTTCTTCTTGCTTAGCAGGCATTTTTTCTTTGCTCCCATTTTTTAAAAAATTAGGCTTAAAGGCTGAATTTAGCGTGGCTATCTATTGTGGTTCTTTCGCTGGAATGGGGCATGTGCTAAACGCTTATGAACTTCTACTCACAGCTATTTTAGTATGGCTACTCATGATGCTTTTTGCTAATTTTTTTAAAGGCTTTGGGGGCAAGCTTGGGCTTATTGCTTATGCGGGTTCTGTGATTACAGAGTTTATCATTCTAGTCTTTGGAGGTCAAAACATTCATAATTTATCGCCTATTAAATTGCTCTTTCATTTTGATCCTTTATCTGATTTTTATTCCATAATAAGCGTTATTATTGCAAGCACACTAGGATTTTATACAAGCGTATTCTTCCACCATTATTTGAAAAAGGGCGCTATCTTTTCTTCTGCTTTCCCATCTTTAGTAATAGGGCTTTTAGAATACTTTCCTATCGCTCACATTTCACTATTCACAACAACCTTTTTTAGCGCCTCTTTTGCTGGAATGCTCGCCCAAGACCTAATGCCAAAGCGTCTTTTTATCATGCTTGTTATAGTGCATTTTTTAACAAGCATTTTAGTTAAAAACAATCTAGGAGAATATGGCGGAGCCTTAGGAGCTATCGCATTTTTCTCAGTGTTTATTGTTTTACAAATATATTTTATCGCTCTTTATTCAAAACAGCTATTCTATAGAACTTAAGAGTTCGTTGACCTCCTTTTTAATCGCCTCTTCATTTTTATTAAAAGTGCTTTTCTCTATTCTTTCATCCCTATCCTCGCTCCCTTCAAATGACAGCCAATTAAAACTCCCCACTATCATCCACTCTCTATCTCTAATAATTATCTTAGCGTGATTAGGCGTGTCATTTTTTATAAATTTTTAAATTAGAATATTGATTTTTTAAAACTTCTAGGGCTTGTTTTGATTCTTCATCTATATCAGGTTTCTTATTGTTTTTATTATTTTCCATACCATAAAAAATCATTATTTTTACTCCATTCTTATATTTATTATAATAATCTTTTACTGTTTTATCTAAAAGAGGTGTTATGGCAAAAATTGAGAGCGGAGATTTTACCCTAAAAAAAATTTTGGTTACACAAGGTGATTCCTATTATCAAATCCCTAACTACCAACGCCCCTATCAATGGGACGAAGAACAGTGCGAACAGCTTTTAGAAGATTTGTTCTTAAGCTACGAAACAGACAAAGAAAGTGATTATTTTTGTGGCTCATTAGTCTTAATTCGCAACAGCGACAATGCCAATGTTTATGATATTGTAGATGGACAACAACGATTAAGCACTTTTATTTTATTGGCCAAAGTTCTCTTGTGTCTTTATAATGCGGATTTGAACGACGAAAATAAAGAATATTTGCAAGAAAGCCTAAACGATAGACATGGAGCAAAAAAAGAGCGCTTAAGCTTTTCTTTGGGCTTTAATTCCAAAGAAGATTTTCATGATGCCTTAAAGCAAATTGATAACACAGAAATAAACGATTACAAGAATAATCCATACTTAAGAAATGCCATTTTCTTAAAAAACTATCTTTCAGAGCAAGAAATCAAGGATATTAATAATTTTGTTGCTTGGCTTTACAATAAGGTTGTGTTTATTAAGATAGATTGCCCAAATACTGATATGGCATTGAAAATTTTCAATATTTTAAATGCTAGGGGCTTACCCTTAAGTGCATTAGACATTTTTAAAGCAGAGTTGTTAAGACAAACTAAAGAAGACGAACAACAAGAGTTTGTTTTTAAATGGAATAGACTTTATCAAAAATGCTCGGAAAATGATTTGGAAATAGAAAAATTGTTCAGCTTGTATCTTATGTATCTAAACCCCGTAACTTCTAGAGAAAAGATGGATAAAAGATTGGCCACTTGGTTTAATAAGCTCAATAAAACCCCCTTAGAATATCTCGGTGGCGTAGAAAAGTTTTTAAATGCTTATTTGGATATTTTAGAAATGCAAGACAAATATATCTATTTGCTTTCTTATGTTGTTGCCAATTCTTGGCATGTCATCTTATGTGCTTGTCTATTACACCATGAGAAACAACTAGATGAACTCAAAGAGCTATTAGTCAAGCTCTACTACCAAGATTGGATTGCAGGAAGGACAAAAACTAAAAGCGAACAGACTTGTTGCAATATCATCAAGGCTTTAAAAAATACCAAAGACTTGTCTGAAATTAAAAATATCGTTATAGAATATCTAAATAGCAATAAAGTAACCCAACATTTCAAAGAAAATTTAAAAGACCCTAAATTATACGAAAAGCTCCACGATAGAAAGAACTCATGGCTTAAGCCGGTTTTAATCTTAGTGGAATATTTTATCAGCGATAACCCTAACCCTAATTATATTAAAATGAATAGCGAATTACACATTGAGCATGTTTTGCCCCAAAACCCTAAACCATTAAGCCAGTGGATTATAGACTTTAATGAGACAGACAGAGAACGCTACACGCATTCTTTAGCTAATCTCACACTTTTAAGGAGCAAGAAAAATAAAGAAGTCTTAAACCGAGACTTTAAAGAGAAAAAAGAAATTTATAGGGGAAAGACTATCACGCTAAACAACAAGAAAACTTTTAGTGTGATGACTTGCTATGATATTGCAAGATATGATGTGTGTGGCTATGAAGAATGGACGCCTAAAACCATACAAGAAAGAGAGAGAAAACTCATCAATATAATTGAAAGCGTGCTAAAGTTCTAATTAAAACACATTATTATATGAATTTTATGGATTAAAAATGCCAAACATCGCTATTCAAGGAATCTTAGGTTCATTCCACTATATTGCCACCAAAGAATACTTTAAAGAGAATATAACCTTTTTAGAATGCAATAGTTTTAATGAAATGCCCCCCTTACTCTTAGAGCAAAAGGCTGATTTTTTGGTCATGGCGATTGAAAACTCCATTGCTGGAGCGATTTTGCCTAATCTCTCTTTAATAAGTGCGTATGATTTGAATATTGTAGGCGAGATTTATTTGCCAATAGCCCACAATCTCTTAGCTTTAAAAGGCACTCAAATACAAGATTTAAAGGAAGTTTGCTCGCACTCTATGGCACTCTTGCAATGCCAAGATTTTTTTAAAAATTACCCCCATATCAAGCTAGTAGAATATGCTGATACAGCCCTTTTTGCCAAAAAGATTGCGAATGAGAAGCTTAAAAATGTTGGTGCGATTGCAAGCATTCAAGCAAGCTCTTTATATCATTTAGAAGTTTTAGCCCCTAATATCCAAGACAATTCGCAAAATTACACCCGCTTTTTAATCCTTAATAAACAAGTTAGTAAAACCAATTTGAAAGCGAGTAAAGCCTCTTTAAGCTTTGTTTTAAAACATAGCGTGGGGAGTTTAGCTAAAGTCTTAAGCCTTTTAGCCCAGCATAATCTCAATTTATGCAAGATTCAATCCTTGCCTATCCCTAGCAACCCTTTTGAATACGCCTTTTTTAGCGAAGTTACTTTTAAAGATTATGCAAACTATCAAAACGCCTTAAAAACCTTGCAACAAGAAGTTAAAAAATTACAAATTTTAGGGGAATATGAAGAGAATAAGCTCATATAAGTTTATTCTCTTTCACACATTAGGAATTGGTAAGCCCATCTCATTCAAGGGCAAATATTTAAAAATAACCCTTCTAGCATATATTCTGCCTATGATCTAAAGTAGCAAAATTTTGTATTGCTTTAATTTAAAATCAAAGCTAAGAATGAGATCTGCATTTTTTGCACCAACTTTGTTCTCTTTCTATCTTTTTACCGCTTTCATATTTCATAATTCTAGTGCCAAAAATTTTTTCTATCTCTTCCTCAGTGAATGCAACTACCCCACAATGCGGACAAGTATGAGGCAAGGATATTTGTTTAAACACCATATTCATCTCCTGTATAGTTTTTATAAAAAGGCGAAGCTACTTTACTATAAGTGGCTTAATGAACCGATCCATTCTTATCCTTTAACATTTTTTCCAACCTTATTTTTAAAACCATTAAAATAAAATACTTTCACATAATGAGTTAATAAAATAATTAAAAGTTATATCTAGTTTCATTTTTTATTCCTTGTATTAAGACTTCATCAATTTTAAATCGCCTATTTCCCTTACTATTAATGCAACGATTAGCTTTTAAAATCTCTATTCTATAGTCTTGATACAAATCTAAAATGAAAGGAGTATTAGAATTACTTAAAAAAACTTGAACTTGTTTTTGAGCTAAAGTATCAAACACCCTAAAAAGCTCTTTTTGCTCTTTTTCTAAAAACTCGCTTTCGCTATAAGTGGTAAAACTAGAAGTCTCATTGAGAGGGTAGTAGGGCGGATCAAAATAAATTAAATCAAATTTGCGGGCTAATTTTAACACTTCTTCATAAGAAGCGTGTTTAATGGTTGCATTTTGCAAGGCAAAAGAGCTATTTAAAATCACTTCACTATCACAAATTTTAGGGTCTTTATACGCTCCTATAGGCACATTAAAAAACCCTTCTTTATTCACTCTATACAAGCCATTAAAACAAGTTTTATTGAGATAAATAAAACGAGTGGCTCTTAAAAGCGGATTAATTTCTTTAAAACCACTCTTTCTGTCCCACTTGCGCACTTCATAATAAAATTCCTTAGAATGCTCTTTTTTAAATTTTTGTAATTCTATAATAAGGGCGTTAGGATTGTTTTTAACCATTTCATAAGCATTAACCAACTCTGCATTAATATCAAATAAATACGCTTTTTTATGGTTTAATTTACCTAAAGAAAACAACTCAAAAAATAACGCCCCACCCCCTAAAAACGGCTCAAAATAATTTTCAAATTTATTAGGCAAATTAGGCAAAAAGGGTAAGATTTGAGATAATAAGTTCCTTTTACCCCCAGCCCATTTGATAAAGGGTTGGTATAACCCCTTACTTAGCAAACTTCAAGCACCCAGTCTTTTGGGGCTTGTTGCTCGCCTTGTTGGATGCTTAAAAGCAAATCATAGAGTTGCTTAATAACTTTGCCCGGTGTTTCAAAAAAATAAGACTTTTCATTGTGTCTAATCTCTTTAATAGGCGTAATGACTGCCGCTGTTCCGCATGCTCCAGCTTCTTTAAAACCGCTTAATTCATCAACAAAAACTTCTCTTTCTTTGACTTCTAAATTTAAAAAATCTTTAGCTAAGAACATTAAACTTTTTCTTGTAATGCTTGGTAAAATGCTAGACGAATGCGGAGTTACAAAACAATTGTTCTGCGTTATGCCAAAAAAATTAGCCGCCCCCACTTCTTCAATTTTAGAATGCGTTATAGGGTCTAAATAAATGCAATCATCATAGCCTTGTTCTGTAGCCATTTTATGGGCTAATAAACTTGCGGCATAATTGCCCCCCACTTTGACTCCCCCTGTGCCTTTAGGGGCAGCTCTATCAAAAGTCGTGGCAATAAACCTCGCCCCACCTTTTTCTATACCCCCCTTAAAATACGCCCCCACAGGCACACAAAACACACTAAAAAGATATTCACTAGCCGGTTTTACCCCTAGATTATCCCCTATACCTATGACAAAAGGGCGTAAATACAAGCTTGCACCACTTTTATAAGGGGCAAGGAACTTCATATTTGCTTTTATAACCTGAGCGCACGCTCTTAAAAACAACTCTTCGCTCACTTTTGGCATAAGCAATCTCTCGCAAGAATTTTGCAAGCGTTTGGCATTTTCTAAGGGGCGAAAGAGTAGAGCTTTTTCATCTTTAGAACGATAGGCTTTCAAACCTTCAAAACAAGCCTGCCCATAGTGCAATACCGGCGAGGCCTCACTAAGCTGTAAAATATTTTCGCTTACTAACTCGCCCTTTGACCAAGAGCCGTTTTTATAAGTGGCTACAAAGCGAAAATCCGTTTTGATATAATTAAAGCCTAAGTTTTTCCAATCTAAATTTTCTATCATTTCACACCTTTAATCTATGGTTTAAATGAAATTTAGATGTGATTGTATCTAAATGAAATTAAAAATCTCTCATATAACTGATTTGAAACGCATATACACGACGCACATTAGCTTGCAAAGTGTCTCCATGCTCATTAACAAGATAGAAATATTTATGCGTAATCGTAGGCACTTTAATGCCTAATTCCAAGCTATTGTATTTAGCAATATGGGTGCGAATCCCAAAATTCCATAAAAACTGAAAATTTGCCGGACTATAAGTAGAGCCATTATGACTATGTTTCACATAATTAGAAATCTCATTTCCAATACTGCTCGCCCAGCTATCTCCGGCTAATTGAATCCCCACCACAAAGCCAAAAACCATGTTTTCTTTATTCACAAAATTCCACAGCGTATCAAGCCCTGCCCCATAAGTGAATAAATTAACATAGTATTGCCCTTGATAAGAATCCCTTTCAGTTAAGGTATTACCCCCAAAACTAAAGCTATTATAAATGAAACTACTATCGCCAATTGGAGTGCCTTTTTTCATCACGCCAAAGCGGTTGTGGTTATAATCAAAAAATCCGTAATAACGCAAGCCAAACCATTTTTTCTTACCAAAAAATTGCTTGTAACCGATTTGAAATCCTGCCCCAGCATAAGGGGGGAATTTCATCAAAGGTTTTTGTGTGCCACTACTATTTACCATTTTAGTCTGATTTTGTATCATACTCACTTGGTAATTAATCCCTACAAAAGCACTACTCTCTTCAGCATTCGCTACAACGCCCAATACTCCTAATAATATTATTCTTCCCAACATGCGAGCTATCTTTTCCCTTTATTATTTTAATTCGTTTAAATCGCATTAAGTGTTACTTATAAAGGAATAATAATATACTTTTTCTTAAATTCAATTAAAAAATGCTAACCTTTTAAATCATTCCAACGCTTAGCAATAAACGCACTTGTTTCTAATGGCACTCTTAAAGAATAGACTTCATTATTAAGAATGGTTTGGATTTCTTGCTTTAACTCTAAGGCGTTTTTTTCTTCAATCTCAAAAATCAATTCATCATGCACTTGTAAGAGCAATCTCACCGAAGAATCGTTTTTAAAACGCTCACTCACTTTTAACATCGCAAGTTTCAATAAATCGCTCGCACTCCCTTGAAAAATCGCATTCACGCCCTCTCTTAGATAATTGCCCTTAACATAATCGTTTGCGTTAGCAAAATCAAACACCCTATAACGCCCAAGCAGGCTAAAAGCCTTAGAAGTTTTTAAAATCTCATCTTGCATGCGATTTAAATAATCTTTGATACTAGGAAATCGCTTGAAATACGCCTCTATATAACTCTTAGCCTCATTTAAAGGAATGTTTAAAGTTTCACTTAATTTCTTACTCCCCATGCCATAAACAAGCCCAAAATTAATGCTTTTAGCAATGGGGCGTTTTTCTTTAGCTAAATTCTCGCCAAACAATGCTTTAGAAGTTTCTAAATGAATATCTCGCCCCTTTAAAAACGCATCCATTAAGTCCTTATCCTGACTAAAATGGGCTAACAAACGCAATTCAATTTGGGAATAATCCACCCCTAATAAACAATAATCTTTAGAGCTAGGAATAAAGCCCTTACGAATGAGTAGCCCTTTTTTAGAACGCACCGGAATATTTTGCAAATTTGGCGCTATTGAGCTTAAACGCCCTGTAGTAGTGCCGGTTTGGATAAAAGTGGTATGGATTTTATCCTCTCTATCTTTTAAGCGTAACAAGGGGGTTATATAAGTGTTAGCAAGCTTGTTTAACTCTCTGTATTCTAAAATTAAAGGAATGCTTGGGTGCTTGTCAATGATTTTTAACAAGTTTTTTTCATCAGTAGAATTGCTTTTATTTTTAGGAAGCTCTAATTTTTCATACAAGACTTCAGCGAGTTGTTTAGGCGAATTGAGATTAAAATCTGTGCCTATTAAATCTAAAATTTTACGCTCTAATTCATTCAATGAAATTTTAAATTCTTGCTCTAATTGTGTGAAATAATTCACATCAATTTTAAAGCCTTGAAATTCCATATCCATTAAAACTTTCATAAAGGGCATTTCAATTTCTTTAGCCAAATTGAGCAAATTCTCTTCTAGCCCCCCTTTTTCAAAATACTCATACAAGCGTTTTAAGGCTTTTAATTCCAAACTCATGTGTTCTAATTTTTCAGCCTTACTTTTTGTATTGAAATCCCTTATCTCTTCATGCGAAATTAAATTTTCTTTTAAATACGCATTTAAAACTTCATCAAATTTCACTTTTTCTGAATTTTTCAAAAACGCTAAAATTTGAGTGTCTTGAAGTTGAACGCTTTCTAAAGACACCTTGTATTTTGCTTTTAAAAAGCTTAATAGAGGTTTTAAATCATGCCCTATAATGTGAGCGTTCTTTAACATTTTAGAAAAAGCGTTTTTTAGAAACTCTAAAGAAAAAGGCATAAACAACGCCTCTTCTAAGGATAAAAAATAGCCTTGATTTTCGCATAAGAAAGCTAGGGCTAGAATTTCTTTCTTTTTATTAAATACTAAACGCATAAATACTCTCGCTTGAGTGGTCTCTAAACGCTCTAAAAACGCACTAAATTGCTCGGTATTTTCTAAAGTTATCATGCTTAATTGTTTTATAGTATTGTCTGTTTTTTCGCCACTATCAATGGCTAAACTTAAAAGCGAAGTGGAATTTTCTAAATCTCTTAAAGTAGAGACAAAGCCATATTCTTTTAATTCATCTGTAATTTTTAATAAGGGATTAACGCTTGGAAAAGCACAACTTGAAAAATCAAATTCCTTGATACATTCTCTCTCTAAAGTCGCTAACTCTTTGCTTAAAAACGCACTCTCTCTATCATCAACAAGAGCTTGATACATTTTAGGGCTAAGCAAATTTTTAGCTAACTCTAAATTTTCATAAATCTTTTCTAAACTCCCTAATTTTTGGATCAATTCTTTAGCGTTCTTACTCCCAATGCCTTTAATTCCCTTGTAATTATCGCTACTATCCCCTACAATACCTTGATAATCTGTGAATTGACTTGGCATTACGCCGTATTTTTCAAAACAATCCTTAGCCAAAAACTCCGTTTTGCCATCAAAAAGCACAATTTTATCGCTCAAAAGCTGGTTAAAATCCTTGTCCTTAGAAAAAATGCGGGTTTTATAAGGGCTTAGTGTTGCTAGACTAGCTATGACATCATCAGCTTCAAAACCACTCACTTCTATACAAGTAAAACCCATTTTTTGCAACCAATCTAAAGCGATAGGAATTTGTAAAAGCATCTCTTCTGGGGTGTCTTTACGGTTTTGTTTGTATTCGCCTAGTTTTTCAGCCCTTTTAGTTTTAGTTTGACTCTCTAGGGCAAACACGATAAAAGGCATGTTTTTTCTGTCTTTATAAAATTTCTTAATCATGCCCACAAGCCCAGTTAAAAGCCCTGTAGGAAAGCCCTTAGCATTAGTTAAAGGCTTAGTTTTAGCGCTCATATAATAGCTTCTAAACAAATACGCAAAAGTATCAATTAAGGCTAAAGTCCCTTCTTTAGTGATTGGTTGTTCCATATTAAATTAACTCTCTTAATTCAAGCAAATTTTAGTCGTTAATTGTAACATAAGACACGATAAGCACTCAAATTAAACACATCTTAATTATTCTAATCCAATTCAAATTGTAAATAAACCCTAGAGAAAGTTTTTAAGATATAATCAAGAAACAAAAGATTAGTAAAAAAACAAAATATCACAATCAGCCTAACAAAGGTAAAGTAACATTGAATATCAATCAAGTATTTTATCACAGTAGCACAAGTATGCATGAAGTGCCAAATAATAGCGTGGATTTAATTATCACAAGCCCACCTTATTTTAACATTAAAGATTATAGTAAGAATGGCACACAAGACAAACAGCATTCTTTACGAGATAAGCAAGATTTAGGAGCATTAGAAAAATACGAAGACTACATTTTAGGGCTTTTAAAAGTATGGCGTGAGTGCTATAGGGTGCTAAAAGCAAATGGCAAGCTATGTATCAATGTGCCTTTAATGCCTATGCTAAAAAAAGATTTAAATACGCATTATAACCGCCATATTTTTGATTTACACGCTGATATAGAACATTCTATTTTATATGATTTAAATAACTCATTAACTGAAAATGAACCTAAAATATTCTTACTAGATGTATATATTTGGAAACGCACAAATTCTACTAAAAAATTGATGTTTGGTAGTTATCCTTATCCTAGAAATTTTTATGCACAAAATACTATAGAATTTATTGGTGTGTTTGTAAAAGATGGAAAGCCTAAACAACCTACAAAAGAGCAAAAAGAGCAAAGCAAATTAAGTCAAGAGGAGTGGGTGGAACTCACTAAACAAATTTGGGAAATCCCCATTCCAAATAAAAATGATATTGCCTTTGGCAAACATAGTGCTTTAATGCCGGCTGAATTAGCAAGGCGTTTGATTAGATTATATAGTTGTGTGGGCGATGTGGTGCTAGACCCATTTACTGGAAGTGGGACAACTTTAAGAGAGGCAAAGCTCTCAAAAAGAAATTTTATAGGCTATGAACTCTATGAAAATTATAAACCCTTGATAGAACAAAAATTAAGAGAGCAAAACATCCTTGATTTTAAATAAAATTTACATAGAAGATGTTTTTAGTTTCTTAGATAAATTAGAAGATAAAAGCATTGATTTAGCCATAATTGACCCCCCTTATAATCTTAATATTGCTTTATGGGATAGTTTTAAAAGCAATGAAGAATTTTTAACATTCTCTTACGCTTGGATAGATAAAATGTTGCCTAAAATCAAAGATACTGGGAGTTTTTATATATTCAATACCCCTTTTAATTGTGCTTTATTTTTAGCGTATTTATGCTCTAAAAAAGTACATTTTTTAAATTTTATTACTTGGTTCAAAAAAGATGGGTTCGCTAATGCTAAAAAGCGTTACAATAACGCACAAGAAAGTATTTTATTTTATAGTATGCACTCTAAAAATTACACTTTTAATGCAGATGATATTCGCATTCCTTATGAATCTTCAAAACGCATTAAACACGCTCAAACTAAAGGGATTTTAAAAAATGACAAACGATGGTTTCCTAACCCCAAAGGTAAATTATGCCTTGATGTATGGAAAATCACTTCACAAAGACATGTGGAAAAAAAGAATGGTAAAATCATCAAGCCAAAACACCCTAGCATTAAGCCTAAAGCACTTATTGAACGCATTATAAAAGCTAGTTCTAATGAAAACGATGTAGTTTTAGATTTATTTAGTGGTAGTGGAATGACAAGTCTAGTCGCAAAAGAGTTAAATAGAAATTTTATAGGGTGTGAGCTTAATAAAGAATATGTGCATGAGAGTTTGGAGATAAAGGAAATTTAACATGTTAGAAAAAATTTTACAAGAAATTACCCAGCTTGACCCTAGCAAAAAGTGTTTAAAGTTCTTAGTCAATCGTATAAAAAGAAAGGATTATAGAGGTTGGCATTTCTCGCAACATAACCGCTATACTAAAAAAGAAATTAAAATCATTATTCAAGCTATTTTTGATGAAATAGGCGAAGAATTGTTGCAAATCCGCACAACAGATATGAGTGAACGCCCCTATAATATAGAGGGCGAAGAGGCTTATGCAAGAGTAGTCCATAATATCAATAAGCAAATAGAACGCACAACTCAAGATAGTTTAAGAAAGAATTTTTTTGTGGATATGCACAGAATGGGTTTAATTGAACGATACAATAAATATAAAAAACCTACAAACCCTTATATGAAAAGACCTATTAAATATGTGAGTTTAACCCCCTTAGCCCTGGAATTTTTAAATGCTACTGATTTGTTAAAAGAAAATTTTTGTTACACGCAAGCCTTAGAAAATCTTTTAAAAGGTTTTGGAGCAGAATGTAGGGAGATTATCCTAGAACTAGATAGTAATTATTTGGATATGGAAGAAATGATATTTTTTGTTACATTTTTAGATTGTGTGTCTTTTGTTGCATTGCTTAATATTAGATATTTTACTAGAAGTGAGATAATAGAATACATTAAAGAATATAGAAGTTTAAGTAAGTTTCAAAAAGAAAGATTAAGAGAACTAGTGCAAGATTATTGTAACCCAAAAAATTTTAGTGGAGACAAAACACATAAAAGAGATTATCACAACTGGAAAAATGAAACAGACCAAATTTTTACCTTACTAGAACAAAGCATATTTTTTGAAAGAGATAAAAACAGACTTATTTTAAGAACGCTAGACAAAGAAAACAAACAGAGCGACAGAAAACTCAAACGCTCTATGAAAGAAAAAGCCCTTTATTTTGAAAAACACGGCGTTAAAAAAGAAAAAGGCTTTGAATTGCACCATATTGTGCCTTTATGTTTGGCTCGCTCTATAGAAGAATTTGACCTTTTAGACAAATGGGAAAATTTAATTTACATTGATGCATTTAATCATGCAAAAATCTCTCAAACACAAAATAAACATATTTGTTTGTATTTTCAAAATTGTGATGTGATTTTATCTAAAGGTTCAAAAGAAGAACAAAAATATATTTATTTTACTTATCTTAAAAATGTGTTGTATAAACTTGATTTGCAAAATATAATGCTAGAATACAATAAAGGCTTATTGTATTCTAAGGATAACTAAGATGCGGATTCCTAGACAACCTAAGGATAATTAAACAAAACTTATAAAAAGAAGTTTAAAAATAATCTTAGCAAAGAATTGCCCCGCATTCCTTTCATGCTAAATTTCAAGCATTTTGTTAATGTGGGGCGTGAACTAGGGCATTTGCATGTGCATTATGAAAGTATAGAGCCTAAAAATGGCGTAAATATTGATATAAAAGGACAGGCAGGCGGATTATTTAGCACGAATGCTTTTAAAAGAAATAGAGCCTACAAAACTTATTATCAAACAAATGCAATTTAAAAAAGGCAAATTAAGCACTTCTGATAAATCTATCATTCATTATAATGATTTTATCACGCTTACTAACATTCCTTTAAAAGCCTATCGCTATATTGTCAATGGTGAATCTGCTATTGAATGGATAATGAAACGCTATTGCATAAAAATTGATAGGGATAGCAACATTGAAAATAACGCGAATTTATATAGCGATAACCCACGCTACATTTTAAACTTGCTTTTAAGTGTCATAGAAGTGAGTGTTAGAAGTGTTGATTTAATAGAAAGCTTAGAATATAAGGAATTAAACCCAAGCTTATTTTAAAAATCAATGTAATGAAAACATTGCATTAAAGGGGAGTTTTTAAAGCTCCCCACAATTTTAATAACAAGGTGTTACTAAAATTGCACACAATAGTGCTATAATGACAATGTAGTTCATTGTATCTCCTTAAATTAAATTTAGGAAAGATACTGCCTAGAGAAGTTCCTACCTTCTTTAGGCGTTTAACTTCCCTAGAATTAAATTATATCCTAAAGCTTATTTTTTAAAAAATAAAAGAAAAACAAAAAAGAAATTTGAAAAAGCTTTAATTGACGATTATGCGTTGTGGTAAAAAATATTATGAAAGATTTAAAAAGATATAAAACTTAATGAAAGCATTGTAATGTAAGGGGGTTTTATACCCCCATGATTTTAATAACAAAAAGTTACTAAAATCATGCATAATAATGTTACAATTACAACATATTTCATTTGTTGCTCCTTTAAGTTGAACTTAGAGAGCAAACACCTAGAGAAGTTCCTACTTTCTTTAGGCGTTTAACTTCCCTAGAACAAAACTTAAATTTTATTTTTTAAAAAATAAATAATCAAAAGATTAAAAACTAAACATGGCATTTTTAAAACTTAAGCGTTCGTTTTAGAATAGGTTTTAAAGCGAAAGGGTTTAACGAAAGAGAATTTGAAACTTTAAAAGTAAATCGTTTTTAATCCTTTTTAAAATATTTTATTTTTTAAAAGCATTGTATTTCAAAACATTCAATCACAAGGCGTTTGGCTAAAATCAAACACCTTTTAATTCTCTTTATGTTTTAAGCAATCTTCAAATAAATATTGATGCTCATTAGGTAAAGCGTTGAATAGGGCGTGAGCTAAATCTTGCATTTCTTTTAAGGCTTTATTGCTACTTCGTAAAGTCAATAGATTTTGCAAAGAGCGTGCGTTAATGCTATAGGCTAAATGCGTTTTATAACTTTCAGGCATGGCGTATTTGGCTAAATCGTTTTTGATATTATGCTCGCTTAATAAAACCCTTAAATTTTCTAAAGCTAGAACACTCATTTCATTGACTTTTTCATTATCTACAAACACTAAAAATTCTTTCGCTCTAGCTAGATTAGTCTCATTTATGGGTAAAAAACTCTCTTTGTCTTTAAGCTCTCTTAGAGTATAGCGGCTAGACTTTACACTTAGACTTGCTATTCTATGACGGCTTAGTTCTTGTAACGCCCCCCTACTTAAGCCCTTAATCTCAAAATTGTAGAATAAATGCTCTAAAGTTGAAGAATGCCTGTAGATATTGCCTACTCTATGAATTAAATCCTTATCCTTACAGCCCCCATCATCGCTGTATTCAAAACTTTGCCAGCAAGTCCTAATCGCTTGAGACGCTACTTCTAAAGGGGTAAAATGCTTACAAATCACTTCCATTATATCACTCCACAGTTACACTTTTAGCTAGATTTCTAGGGTGGTCTACATCATAATTTAATCGCATTGCAATTTCTAAGGCTAAAAGTTGTAACGCTAAATTCATGCGAAAAAATTCTTCCATATAACTCTCACTTTTTTCTAGCTTGATAAAATCATCAGCTATTTCTAAAACTTCAGAGCTTAACACACAAATCGTAGAATCTCTTGCGCTTAATTCTTCAATATTACTCTTAGTTTTATCAAATAACAAATGCTTAGATAATAGTGCAATCGTAAAAAGATTAGAATCCACTAATGCAATAGGCCCATGTTTCATTTCCGCACTCGCATACCCTTCAGCGTGTAAATAACTGATTTCTTTAAGTTTCAACGCCCCTTCTAAAGCGAGTGGGTAAAACACATCACGCCCGATATAAAAAAAGCCATGCCCATGCAAGTAGCGTTTGGATAAGCGTTTGATTTTTTCATGCAACTTAGGCTCTATTTGCATAGCATTCACGCTATTTAACATGCTTTTAGCTTGAAGTTTTTCTTCTTCTTTAGAAATACTGCCAAGTTGTTTGCCTACATACACGCTTAAGAGCCATAAAAGCATCACTTGTGAAGAAAACGCCTTAGTAGAGGCTACGCTTCTTTCTACGCCTGCTCTAGTTAAAAGAGTGTAATCACTAATTCTACTCATCATGCTAAAGGGGGCGTTACACAAACTAATGGTTTTAAGCCCTTGAGCTTTAGCTAATTTTAAGGCTTCTAAGGTATCAGCGGTTTCGCCACTTTGAGAAATCGCTATAAAAAGCTCGTTTTTATTAGTCTTAAAGTTAGCATAGCGGTATTCGCTCGCTAAAATGGCTCTTGCTCTCACTTTGGCTAATCTTTCAAATAAATACACACTAGCCATACTCGCATGATAGCTACTCCCACAAGAACACAGCGTGATTTCTGTTACATTTTCTAAAAACTTAGGGTCAATTTCACAATACACATTCAAGCCTTCTAAACGCCCCTCTAAGCACTCTAATAGGCTACTATGTTGCTCATAAATCTCTTTTTCTAAATAATTTCTAAAATGACCCTTAGAGTTATCTTCATTATCAAAGGCGTAGTCTTTCATGTTTTCAATATTTTTTAAATCTTTAAAACTCTCTAAAGAAATTTGCCCCACACTATTTTCTTCTAGGACTACAAATTGCTCCACTTTATTTGCTAACACACTCAAACTTGATGCAAAAAATAACCCCTCTTTACCCTTACCCACGACTAAAGGCGAAGAAGATTTAGCATAAAACAAACTTTCTTTAGCCTTTTTATGGAGCATTAAGATTGCATAACTCCCTTCTAAAAGACTAATACATTTTTGAAAAGCTTTCAATAAATCGCACTCACTTTTAAGCGTTTCTTCTAATAGATGGGCGATGACTTCAGTATCAGTTTGGCTTAAAAACACATGCCCTTTAGATTCTAATTCTTTTTTTAAACTTGCATAATTTTCAATAATCCCATTATGCACTAACGCTAAATTTTCTGTGAAATGCGGATGAGCGTTTATACTACTGGGCTTTCCATGGGTTGCCCATCTTGTGTGAGCGATACTCACGCCAAAATTCAAAAACTCTTTATTTTCAAGCTCTAATTTGAGATTTTCTAATTTCCCTTGCGTTTTATACACTTCTAAATTGTCATTACTTAATACCGCTAAACCAGCACTATCATAACCCCTATATTCTAATTCTTTTAAGCCTTCTAAAAGGATTTGCTTTTTTTCACTATTTCCTATATAACCTACAATCCCACACATTTAAAACACCAACAATTCTCTTTTAATTTTATTTAAAGCGTTTATCAATTCCTTTAAATGCTCCACTTCTTCGCTTAATTGCGTAAAAAACGCTTCATTTACGCTACTAGGCATATCCATACTCCCTCTTTTAATTTCAATAAAATCCCCCAAATTCAAATTCGCTAATTTCAAAAGCATTTCAATTTCACTCTGTGCATCTTCAATATCCGCTAAAATCTTGCGTATTTTTTCAAACATCTTATTGCCTTTAATTTAGAATGTTACATGATAGCTAAACTATCCTTGATAAGTTTTAAGCGTGTTTTCTAAAATCTGTTTGACTTGAGCATGATTTTCTTTAAATTCCTTATGAGCGTTAAGACCCACATAATTACTCACACAAAAAATCCCCCTAGCTTTTAAACAAAAAGTTTTAGCCACGCTTAACACGCTAAAAAATTCCATGTTTTCTAATAAAATATTATTTTGAGCCATTTTTTTGGCAAAAATTTCATTGGTGTGAATGTAATTACTGCTATTAACTTTCACTCTTTGAAAAAGGGCTTTTTCTTCGCATTCTATTTTTATCACATTATCTAAAGGCGTGTAGCTATTAAGGTTACTAAAACTCTCTTCAATTTGATAGCATTCAACACTTTCAAGAACGCTTAAAAGCTTTATATCTTTATTATAGCTCCCAGCACTCCCTATAAAAACAAGGCTCTCTATACTAGGATTTTTTAAGCATAAGCAAGTGAGATTTATCGCACTTTCTATTAAACCTACACCGATAGGTTTAGCCCCTTTTAAAGTTTCATTTCTTCCAGCACAAAGTAACATTTTTCTCCTTTAATTAAGCGCTAGTTTTATTTACTAACAATTTATTCATATTTTATACAATATTCTAAATTCTAAATTCTAAATTCTAAATGATTTAGAAAATTTAATTGCTTAGAATTGTTAAAAGGTGTTGTTTAATAATGGGGACTTTATTGTTTATCTTATTTCATTACTCAGACGAATCTCTCGTCTTTACTTGCTTGCTCTTTTTATTTGGTGTTCTTTTTGCTTATTTATTCATTTCTATACGCTTATCTTGCAAGCACATTAGGAGAATCAAAAAATCTCTCATACCATCTAAAAGGCTAAAAAACGAACTTGGCATTTGAAAGTTTAGTCAATCTTTTCAAACGCCTTTTTATCTTTCATTCACATTTCATTCACTAGAAAATCACATTCTATTCACATTTCATTCACATGGATTTGACCATTAAACTAATACCTAACACGCTATAATAACGCCTATGGATAAAAACAACAATATTGAAAAAGAAATCTTGGACTTAGTCAAGCAAAAAGTTAGCCCCACAGAATACGACAGCTATTTAAGCCAGCTTAAATATAATCCTAATGCAAGCAAAAGCGATGTTGCAGTCTTTATGGCACCTAACATGCTTATATGCAATTACATTAAATCCAAATATTCTGCATTACTTTCAGAACTTTTAAGCCAAAATAAAATTGGCATGCACTTAACCCATAGCGTTGGGGTGCGTTTTGAAGTCAGCTCTAAAGTGCAAGCGACTGAACGCCCCGCTATCAACTACGATGCAGCTAAATCTAGTATTAACGCCTCTTATACTTTTGAAAACTTTGTGGTAGGTAAATGCGGTAACGCCGTTTATGAAATCGCTAAAAAAATTGCCCAAAGCGATACCCCTCCTTATAATCCGGTGCTTTTTTATGGTGGCACAGGGTTAGGAAAAACGCATATTTTAAACGCTATTGGCAACCATGCCTTAGAAAAACATAAAAAAGTCGTATTGCTTACGGCTGAAGAATTTTTGAACGACTATAAAGCCCGCCTACACAATAAAACGATGGATAAATTTAGGGATAAATACAGAAATTGCGATTTTTTCTTACTAGATGACGCTCAATTTTTGCAAGGAAAACCCCAGCTAGAAGAAGAGTTTTACCATACTTTTAACACTCTTTATGAAAAGAAAAAGCAAATTGTTCTCATTTCTGATAAACCGCCCAAAGAAATCATTGGTTTAGAAGAACGCCTAAAATCGCGCTTTACTTCTGGTGCTGTAGCTAAAGCAATGCCCCCTGATTTAGAAACCAAACTTTCTATTGTCAAACAAAAATGTCAACTCAACAAAATGGATTTGCCCGAAGATGTGATGGAATATCTCGCCCAAAATAGCGATAATATCCGTGAAATTGAGGGTGCTATCTCTACTATTAGAGTGAGTACAGGCCTAATGAATGCAAAAATTGATCTTAATTTAGCTAAAAACGCTCTAGAGGGCTTTCAAAAAGACAACATAGAAAGCGCTAATTTAGAAAATATCTTGCTCGCTGTCGCTCAAAGCTTGAATGTAAAATCTAGTGAAATCAAAACAACTTCACGCCAAAAAAATGTGGTTTTAGCTAGAAAATTAGTCGTGTATTTTGCCAAGCTCTATACACCTAATTCCACACTTTCACTCGCTCAATCTCTAAATTTAAAAGACCATTCTAGCATTTCTAAAAGCTACTCTAGCATTAAAAAGATGCTAGAAGAAAAAAACGCTATCGTTTCTAACCTAGTGATAGAAATCAAAAACAAGCTCAGCACCTAAGATAATTTTGAATGTGAATGAAAAAAGAAACTAAAAAAGCGTTTCATTCACTCCTTTAAATCTCTCATAACTCCCTTAAAAACGAAATTAGCAAAGCCGATTTTAATTTCATTCCACTCTTTCACACCTCTACTACTGCTACTATTTTCAATACTCTTAATAACTAAAATTCTTTTACTCTCTTAATGATCTAAAATCCTAAGTTTTTTAAGCTACAATCTTTACACCATAAAACTACGGAAAAACTATGAACCAAATTCTTTTAACATTTCTTTTATTTCCTCTAATCCCTCTTAAAGCTCTTGTAATTGAACTTTTAGAAGAAATTAAAACTTCACCCAAACAAGGCACTTTTAAAGCTAAAATCATTGACTCTAACGAAAATAAACAAGTTCTAGGAACTTATAAAATTTCTCTACAAAATAAACTCACGCTAAAAATTACTCATATAGCTACTTTAAATACCTACCAACCCCTTGATGAAAAACCTTCTTTACAAACTATCTTAAGCCCTAATCGTTCTATTATTCCTAAAAACACTCAAATTGTATTTTCTTCAAAAGAATTTAAAGAACAGCACTCAAATTCTTTAAAATCTCCTTTAAAAACACCCATACAAAAACAACAAAATAAAACCCCTTTATCACAACAATCTTCACAAAACTTTTCCTATTTAGATTTTCCTAACAAACTACGCTCTAAAACTTCTAAAAATAGCTTTTTACAGCCTTTAACAACTCCTAACAAACAAACTCTAGCAAATGAAGTAAAAACACAAATAAACGACACAAAACCCCCTTTAAAAACTTCTCAAAATAATTCAAAAATAAAAAAAGAAGAAAATAATCTTATTATCATGCCTACAGAAGAAACGTTACTTAATAACAACTCTATTGATGAAAATACGGAAGAAAAAGCTATAAAAGACCCTAATATTAAGGAATTTGCATGTGGGAAGTGGGTTTATGAAGACGAACATTTACAAGCAAGTCGCCCTAGTATTTTAAAACGCTTTGATGAAGAAAAACAAACCTACACTGATATTACTCCTTGTGATTACAACACAACAGAAGGAAAAACCGGTAAAATCATTACCCCTTATACTAAAATCTCTCTCCAAAAAGCAGAGCCTTTAGAAGAGCCACAAATTTTTGAAGCTAAAAATAATTTTTCTGTTTTTCAAGCTAAAAGCTCTATAGAAAGGTGCAAGGGAGCTAGAATGCGAAAAGATGGCACAATTAGGCAATGTTATCTTATTGAAGAACCTTTAAAACAGGCTTGGGAAAGTCAATATGAAATTACAACGCAATTAATAAAAGCTGTTTATGAACGCCCCAAACAAGATGATCAAGTAGAGCCGACTTTTTATGAAACAAGCGAATTAGCTTATACTTCCACACGAAAAAGTGAAATAACGCACAATGAACTGCATTTGAGCGATAAATTTATGGAATTTGTAGAAGTGTATGAGGGGCATTATTTAAACGATATAGTCAAAGAAAGTAGTGAATATAAAGAATGGGTTAAAAAGCATGTGCGTTTAAAAGAAGGGGTGTGTATCACTTTAGAGATAGAAGAACAACAACGAGCTAAAAGCACGCCTTTAAGCATTGAAAATTCTCGGCTTGTTTGTGTGAAAAGGGGAAATTATTTGTTTAATGAAGTTTAAAATTAAGATGGTGGCTTGAGGCGGAATCGAACCACCGACACGAAGATTTTCAGTCTTCTGCTCTACCGACTGAGCTATCAAGCCAAACAATATAAAAATTATTACATAAAAAAGGTAAAATGAAGCTTAATTTTTAAAAAATCTATCAAAAAGATATAATTAAATCAAAAATTTAATAAGGATTAAAAATGAAATTGATTTCATGGAATGTGAATGGCTTGAGAGCTTGCATGAATAAAGGTTTTATGGATTTTTTTACAAGTGTGAATGCTGATATTTTTTGTATCCAAGAATCTAAAATGCAACAAGTTCAAAACACCTTTGAATTTAAAGGGTATTTTGATTTTTGGAATTGTGCAATTAAAAAGGGCTATTCTGGGGTCGTTACCTTTTCTAAAACAGAGCCTTTAAATGTGAGTTATGGTATAGGTATAGAAGAGCATGACACAGAGGGGCGAGTAGTTACTTGTGAATTTGATAAATTTTATCTAGTGAATGTCTATACCCCAAATTCGCAACGAGCTTTAGCAAGATTAGAGTATCGCATGCGTTGGGAAATAGAGTTTAAAAAATTTTTAAAAGACTTAGAACTTAAAAAGCCTGTGATTGTATGTGGGGATTTAAATGTCGCTCATAATGAAATTGATTTAGAAAACCCTAAAGCTAATAGAAAAAACGCTGGTTTTAGCGATGAAGAAAGAGAAAAATTTAGTGAGCTTTTAAACGCTGGTTTTTTAGATACTTTTAGGCATTTTTATCCTACTAAAGAAAAAGCTTATACTTGGTGGAGCTATATGCAACAAGCTAGAGATAAAGACATCGGTTGGCGGATTGATTATTTTTTATGCTCTCAAAGTTTAAAAAAAGATTTAAAAGACGCTTTAATTTATAAAGATATTTTAGGGAGTGATCATTGCCCTGTGGGACTAGAATTAGCTTAAAGGTAAAAAGTGTGTGAAATAAAAACAGAAAAATTTCTTACAAAAGGCGAGCCATATTCAAAGGCAAAAGGCCATTTGATACCCACTTCTATACTCGCATCATGATGGAATAGCACGGTTTGGAATTTGAATCCTACTAGACCAAACATTCTAAAATTAGAAGTTTTAAGCGAAAAGCCTTTGATACTATCTAAATCGTTGATAATCATGTTCGCACTGTATTTTGAAATCGTCCATGTGTTTTCAGCGATTTGCATGCCATAAAACAGAGCAAAAACCCATAAAGGATTTTTATTGTATTCTACAATCAAATCCCCTCCAAAGCCATAAGTAAACATATTCGCTTGAGCTTTAGTAGCTTTATTTAACATGACATTGCCATAATCCATAAAAAAATAGTAACGAGAATAAAACCAATAGTTAGTAGGGTTAATCTCCCAGCCTAAAGAAAAGCTTGCTCCTTCTATAGTGCGTTTGAGCTTGTCCTCTTTTTGAAGTATCATTTTTCCTACTTGATATTGAGAGGCGACATAAAAACGGCTTTTTGCATTCAAAGGGTAAGAAACACATAAAAGCAAAGTAAAAGCTAAACCTAAAAAAGTTGATTTTCTAAAACAAAATCTTTCTCTTAAAAAGAACGCATTTTTAGTTTTAGAAAAAATTTTCAATGTCTAATAATTCCTATTGAGTGGGGAGCTAAGATTATCTTGATGGTTAGTCCAATTTTGTAAAATAGTAGGGTTATTTTGTGGTTGCACCGGTCCATCTTTTTCATTTAATTTATCTATTTTATTTTCATTATCAATGAGATCGTCTACTTTTTGAGTGATTTTTTCATCATCTTCTTCATGCTCAATTCTTTCTACATCTTGATTAGCCTCTTTAGGAGCGGTTTTAATCGTGTGTGAAGAGGTCGTTTTTTTTGGCGTGTCTTTACAAGCACTCAAAAATCCTATGAGAGAAATAGCAATAAAAAGAGCTATTTTTGATTTCATGGTCTGTTTCCTTATAAAGGTGTATAATTTGCTTATCTTAGCACAAAATGGTTAAAATATTAGGGCAAAATCAGCGAAGTTAAGGCTTTTTAAAATAGGATTGACTAAGGTAAGAAAAAATTGCAAGAAACAAATGAAATTTTAGAAAATTTGAAGGTTAAATCGCTTTTAGAGGCGTTACTATGCTATGTGCCTAAGGGTTATAGAGATTTAAGTTTATTAGAGCATTTTGAAATGGGGCTTAGTGGCACTTTAGAAGTTACTATTTTAGACAAAAAAAGCTATGCGAAAGTCTTAAAAATCTTTGTGTATTCCAAGCGGTTTAATAAGAATTTAGAGCTTGTATTTTTTAACTATAGTGCGTTTCATTACAATCAGTTTAAAATAGGCGAAAGCTTGTTTATTTATGGTAAATTAGAGCAAAGCTCTTTTAATCAAGCCACTATTATCAACACGCCTAAAATCGTTACAGAATTTGGAAAAATTTCTTTGCTTTTTAAAAAGGTCAAAAACCACGAAAAAATCCAAGAAAATTTACAGAGTCTCATTTCTTTAGAAAATTTAAAAAATGAAGGCATTAAAGAAAGTATCGCACATTTATTACTAGAAATCTTTTTTCCTACTCAAAATTTTGTAAAAGATTATGAACGCTTTAAGACTTTTCCTTTACAATATTTAAATGCGTTAAAATATATTGAAATGCTTTTTTATATGAAAAGCTTGGAGCGTAAGAAATTGCGATTTAGTGCTAAAATTGTGTGTGCTAATAATAGCGAACGCTTAAATGAATTTATCACTTCTTTACCCTTTAGTCTCACTAACGACCAACAAAACGCCATTAAAGAAATTCAAAACGACTTAGCTAGTTCTATAGCATGCAAGCGTTTGATTGTAGGTGATGTAGGGTGTGGGAAAACGATGGTAATTTTAGCAAGCATGGTGTTAGCCTATCCTAATAAAACCCTTTTAATGGCACCCACTTCTATTCTAGCTAAACAACTTTATAACGAAGCCTTGAAATTTTTACCCCCCTATTTTGAAGTGGAGTTACTATTAGGCGGAAGTAAAAAGCAACCAAATAATTTATTTGAAAAAACTATTCATGTTGTCATAGGCACGCAGGCTTTGTTATTTGACAAGCGAGATTTGAATGAATTTGCTCTAGTGATTACTGATGAGCAACACAGATTTGGCACTAAGCAACGCTATCAATTAGAAAAAATGGCTAGTCATAAGGGTAATAAACCCCATTCATTACAATTTTCAGCCACGCCCATTCCACGCACCCTAGCCTTAGCAAAAAGTGCGTTTGTCCAAACGACGGCAATTAGAGAAATCCCTTATAAAAAAGAGATTGAAACTCTAGTCTTGCATAAAAGAGAATTTAATATTGTTATGGAGCGTATCCATAAAGAAATCGCACAAAACCATCAAGTGATTGTAGTCTATCCGCTTGTGAATGAGAGTGAAAAAATCCCCTATTTATCGCTCAATGAAGGGGCTAGTTTTTGGCAAAAACGCTTTAAAAATGTTTATATCACTTCAGGGCAAGATAAGAATAAAGAAGAGATTATTGAAGAATTTAAAGAAAAAGGAAGTATTTTACTAGCGACCACACTCATTGAAGTAGGCATTTCTTTACCTAGGTTAAGCGTGATAGTGATTTTAGCCCCTGAGAGATTAGGCTTAGCGACCTTACATCAATTAAGGGGGCGTGTGTCTCGTAATGGTTTGAAAGGCTATTGTTTTTTATGCACGATTCAAGAAGAAAACGAGCGATTAGAAAAATTTGCTGATGAATTAGATGGGTTTAAAATCGCTGAATTAGATTTAGAATACCGAAAAAGCGGAGATTTACTTCAAGGCGAAGAGCAAAGCGGAAATAGTTTTGAATACATTGATTTATCTAAAGATGAAAATATTGTTGCTGAAGTGAAACAAGATTTTTTAAAAAATGCTGATGTTTCACGTGGAACATTTAAATATTAGAGCACTAATTTTTAATATTCATGGTTAAGATATATTTTTCTTTTTAATCCATATTACTATTAAAATTGTCTTTTTAGTTATTATGAATAGTTTTATATGCCTAGATAAGTAAAAAGTGATTTAAAAGCAATTTTGAAGTTTTATAAAAGGTTAAATCTTTTATTTTTAGTAGAATTGACAAAACCCTATTTTAAAAAGATTAAAATAAAGCTTTATCTCCCCACCCTTTTAATACAGATGATTAATCGTCCATTCTATCTGAATAATCAATATCATCTTGATTATCATTATCTAGGCTCACATTTTTAAGATAATCATTAGTTTTATCATCACTCTCTTTAATAGCGTTTTCTAAAGCTTTTTCATCTGTAGTGAATTGATTTTCTTCACTCTCTAATGCCTTAAAGGATTTTTGCTCATTTTCTTGTTGTGCGTCTAAAGCTTTTTGACCACTTAAGCCTTTAAAGACTTTATTACCCATATAGTAAGACAAGTTATGTACACCAGTTCCTGTATTAGTAGTTAGGGTATTAACATCATTTGATAGATTCTTATAGTCAGCTTTAATGGTAGCGTTAGAGCTATGAGCATATTGCTTGAATTTGCTAATGATACTTGTATCTCCCCATGCACTTTCGTATAAAGGTATAGCACTATTAAAGTTTTTCAACACTTGGCTCAAATCCTTTTGAGCGTTAACAAATTGATTTTCTGTATTTTCTAAGTTAGTTAAAGCAGTTGCTTGTTTTGCTACATTGTTAGACTTCATAGCTTGTTGCAATGCTATCTTATCTTTATTAACGCTTTGTGCGTCAGCCTTAGTAGTGTTATAGATAGACTTAAGTCCCCAAACGCTAGTAGCTTGGTTGTAGCGATTTAAATTTGCATTTAAAATTTTGCTATAACTATTTAAAGCGTTATTGAGATTGCTTACTTGATTTAAAGCGGATTGTTGCGCTTTAGCAATCGCTTGAGTTAAGATAGTCTTATCTTTAGTAAATTGTTGTTCCTCATCTTTCAATGCTTTTTGAGCACTTAAAACTTGTTGTTGGTTTTTAGCACTATAAATATTCAAGCCTACCCACCAAGATAGTCTATGTACACCAGTTCCTGTATTAGTAGTTAGGGTATTAACATCATTTGATAGATTCTTATAGTCAGCTTTAATGGTAGCGTTAGAGCTATGAGCATATTGCTTATATTCATTGATAAGAGAAGTATCTCTCCATGCGCTTGCATAGAAAGGCATAGAATTATTAAAGTTATCATTCACTTTATTGAACGCATTTTGTGCGTTAGTAAAGTTTTGTTGAGCAGTTTTCAAGTTAGACGAGTCTTGTTGCTCTAACTCTTGTGCTTGTTTGAAGTCTTGAGTGCCAATAGCATTTTTTACATGAGCGATAGCTTGTTTTAGAATTTCTTCATCATTAGTTACCACTTGAGCGCTATCTTTTACATTGCTATATGCGTTATTAAAGCTCCAAATACCGGTAGATTTTTGATAGTTAGACGCATTATCTTGGTAAATCTTCTTATCTTTATCTAAGATACTAGCAATATTTAAGGTTTTATTACTTACCTCATCATTTTTATAAGCACTCTTATTAGCTGTCTCATTAGCAGCTACAGCTTGATTTAAAGTGTTGTTAGCTTTAGTGTAATCAGCTTGAGCAACCTTAAGAGCTTTAGTAGCACTATCTACAGCTTGTTGAGCTTTAGCAAAACCTTTAGTGCCTACAGCACTATGGAGAGTTTTTAGAGCGTTATTTAATGCAGTAGTAGCACTTGCCACTTTAGCATTAGCATTATTAACGGCATTAAAGTCATTTGTAAGGGTGCTATTAGCTGTGTTGTTAGCATTAGAACTAACTGCTTTATCACTAGCACTTGCTTGTTCTAAAGCTTGAGCTTGTTTGTTATCAGCAGTATAAATCTTATATTCTTCCTGAGCATTTTGAAGATTTTTTAATGCTGTCTCTACAGCTTTTTGATAGTCATCAAACCCTGAACCAAAATATAGAGCATTATCAATAATGCCATATAAATTATTTAAGGCTTGATTGAGCTCGTTTTCTTTGAGAGTAATTGTTTTACTGGCAGGATTAATTTTAGCACTTTCTAAAGATTGTGCTTGAGCTAAATCTTTATTAAAAATATTTGTTTCATGTATATCGTTAGGGATATACTTATTAAAAAATTTATCCCGTGTGGGTAAATTATGCCATGATTTTTCAAGCTTATTTAATTCTTGTTCTGGTGTAGTCGCACTTGCCACACTAATAAGACTTGACGCTAATGCGAGACTGACGATAAATTTTTTATCCATTATTTTCACCTTAATATTAAAATTATAATGGCATATGCCATAAAAAGCTAAAAAGATACAAGCGTATCTTAACAAAAAAAAAAAAACGAAAAGCAAATAAATACAATTTTTAAAATGAAAATGAAACATGTGATAGTAATTTATAGATTATTTTGTTTCTATCGCTAAAAATAATTGTTATTTTTTTAAAATAATGAATATTTAAAACTAAATCAAAAGAAATTTTAAAAGTGTATAGTGGCTAAAATACATCATTAATTACTTGTATTATTAGAATTTTCTGCTTATTTGCAATATTTTTTAAAAATATTTATCGTATCAATCAATGTTTAAAGCAATACATATTATTAAGATAGTTTTCATTAAAATGAATTTTTAATATAAAAATACTTTTAATGATTTTTTGGAAAAAATGAGACAAAAATAGCAAGTCTTAATGTTTCACGTGAAACAAATTAATCATAATTCCACCTAAAATGAGCCATTATCAATGAGTTATCATGCTAGGTATTATAATGATTACAAGTACAAAAAAATATTATTATTTTAATGCATGTTTTTCTGTGGCATAGAAAATAGAAAAATCAGTTTTTTGGTTTTATAGTAAAGAGTGTAATGTCTAAAAATTTAGATTGGAATTAGTTAGATGTGGTTCTATAGATGTGAAACAATAGCAAAATTGCTATATTTCACTTAAGGGTATTTTAACTTTTAAACAAGGATTCTAAGGCTTCTACCCCTACTTTTTGTGTTTCTTTTTCGTTTTCATTTTCAGTGTTAGCGTTCTCTTTAGCACTTGCAATCGTTTCAAATTCTATATGATAGCCTGTAAGCATGGACGCTAGGCATACATTCACTCCGCCTTTACCGATAGCCTTAGATTTTTCAGTATCCAATAAACGCACTTTAGCTTTTTGGAGATGATTATCCACAATGAAACGTTCTTGAACTTGTTCTTTATCTTCAGTGCTTAATTCTTCTAGGGGGATTTTTTTAATCTCAACGCTTAAAATTTTTGCCGGAGCTAGTGCGAGAGTTACATAAATTTCAGGCACATTAGAATACTCTATGCAATCAATATTTTCTTTATTTAATTCGTTGCTTATCGCATTGATACGCACGCCTTTAACCCCTACTGCTGCACCTATGGGGTCAATTCTAGCATTGCTTGAAAAAAAGCTCACTTTTGCCCTGTTACCCGGGATTCGCACACAATTCATCACTTCAATTTCTTTGTCTTTAATTTCAGGCACTTCTAATTCTAACAACGCTTCAAGCATTTTAGGGGTGGTACGGCTAAGTTCTAACAATAAGCCTTTTTTAGTGCGTTTGACTTGCGTTAAAACCGCTTTAATGCTATCCCCTACTTTAAAACTTTCGCCTTTAATACGATGACGCATAGAAAGAATGCCTTGAAATTGTTGTTCAATCTCAATAAAAGTGTTTTGATTTTTATCCACTAAAATCACTTGTCCTATTAAAACGCTATTAAGACGCTTTTGAAACATCTCAAAATGGCTGTCTTCTAACGCCTTTTCTAGTTGGTATTGCAAATCTTTAAAAAGGCGGTTAATCGCCCCCTGTTTCATGCTCTCTAAACTCAAGCTATAAGACAATTCGTCTTTAATCTTAACGCTTGGCTCCATTTCCTTAGCCTTAGACAAGCTGATGTATTTAGAAGGGTCATTGAGTAATCTCTCATCATCATCATCTAAAACTTCTACAAGCTGGATAAGCTGGAGTTGCTTGTTTTCTTCAATCACAGAGTAGCGTGCTAAGGGGTCTAATTCATTTTGTGCCATTTTTAATAAACAGCCTTGAATCACTTTTGAAATCATCTCTTTAGGCAAATTTTTTTCATACGCAATGCATTCTATAAGGTCGCTGATTTTTTCCATTTTCTAAGTTCCTTTAATTTCATGGGGGAGATTGTGGTTTAAAAGAAGCCCTATTATAGCTAATTTTTAAGCCTTATTTAGGATTTCTTCTAAATTTAAGGCGATTTTTTCAAAATCTTCTTCGTTCAAACTAAAGACTTCAAAACACACATGTTCGCATGAGATTCTTGTAATAATACCTTTTTGAAAAAGCTTTAAATAAAGTTTTTCACAATTTAAAGATTTTTTATTTTTAGGCTGGATTTTCACACAAAAGGATTCTATTTCTAAATTAGGCAAACTTCCTGCTCCAATGCTTGAAAAACTAGACGCTATGCTCACATTTAACTCTAGGGGTTTTAAAAAGGCATAGAGCTTTAGAGCTTTTTGTAATAAATCATCTTTAGTTTGATTCAGTAACTCACACACTTTAATCTCTTCTTTAGCGCTTATCCATGCTTTGAGACTATGAAATAATAGAGTGAGCGTAACTTTATCCACTCTAAAGGCTCTATAAAGGGGGTGGGTTTTTAAGGTGTCAATCAATTCTTTTTTACCCATAATAATGCCCGCTTGTGTGCTATTAAAGAATTTATCCGTACTAAAGCTTAAAAGCGAAGGTTTTAGGGCTAGAATCTCTTCTAAAGTCTCTTCTTTAAGATTATCTAACAAGCTCGCACTCCCTAAATCGTAATAATCAATTAGGTTATGCTCTTTGGCTAGGGTTTGTAAATCTTTAAAAGGCGTGTCTTTTTTAAAGCCTTTAAGAGTGAAGTTGCTAGGATGGATTTTAAGTAATATTTTGCTCTTTTCATTCAAGGCTAGGCGATAATCTCTTAAATAAGTGCGATTCACGCTCCCTACCAAGTGTAATTTAGCCCCACTAGCTAGTAAAATATCCTTAATCCTAAAATTCCCCCCAATTTCTACTAATTCGCCATAAGAAACGATGATTTCTTGTTGTTCGGCTAGGGCGTTAGCGATTAGAACGACTGCACTAGCGTTGTTATTGACAATTAAGACTTCTTCAGTATCAAAACACGCTTTAAAAAGCTTTTTTAAGGCCCTTAAGCGGTTGTCTCTTTTAGCGGTGTTTAAATCGCATTCTAAATCAATGGGGTTTGTTAAAACTTCCCTTAGATTAGGCTCAATTTTTTCGTAAAATTTTTGGCTAAAAAACGTTCGCCCATAATTTGACCCAAAGGCACTCACGCTTGCATTAATAATCTTTTGATAAGGGTTTTTCAAAAGATTTTGAATAGCTTGTCTAGTTTCTTTAGCCATAATTTGAGCGTTTTCTTGCTGGTTAGGCGTGAGAATGGAGGGATTTTTGCGTGCGTTTTCTATCGTTTCTGTAATGATTTTTTTTAGGAATGTCTTATTATAAGGTTCATTTTCTAAAAGTTGCAATACACTTTGAGTGCTTGGAATGGCTTGATAATTTGATTTCATCTTATTTTTCTAGTGTTAAATTTGAATATCCATCTTAGTCTAAACTCACTAAATTTCTTATAAAACTACTTCTTTAAAATCCTTAAGAGCATTTTAGTGAGTCTATTGAGCATGCGGAATTTTTTCCACAAGGTTTGGTAATTTTTATAGGGCTTTTTAGCTTTCATTTTAAAAGTATAGCCAAAAAATTCAAGAAACCTTAAAAAAGCTACTTGAATTAGAATTGATAAGACACTTGAAGACGAGCGTTAAATCCGGGTGCAGGAAGTGCCATACGCTTATCTTTAGGAATCATATCGCTTGCTGGAGCGTCTGCACTCGCTTGCCATACAGAAGTTTGGTCTACATATTGCTTATTAAGGATATTGTTAAAGACCGCAGAAAGTTGCAAACCTTTCCATTTACTTCCGGGCGGATTCCAGTTAATAAACACATTATGCACGCCATAGCCGGGCTTATGGATTTTCATTAATCCCCATTGTGGGTAATAGATAGAATAACCCTCATAGAACATGTTAGTTACAAAGCGTGAGAGCCAAGTGAGCGTAAGCCCCCAACGAGGTATGCGATAGTCAGCTTTTAAGATAAACACATTTCCTGTAGTTGCGGCTAGTGCGTAAGTGTCTGCTAATAGATGCCCTTCAGCGGTAGGCCAAGAACGCGCTACAGAAAAAGTCCCTAAGAAATTTTTGTATTTGATATTCCCTGAAACTTCATAACCATAGATATTAATGGTTTGAGGCAAGTTTCCTGACATGTTCTTCGCCGTTGCATTACCCCCACCATTTTTAGAGGCATCTTGACCATAACTATTAACAAAGTTATTAATCACTTGGTAGAATGCCGCACCTCTAACATTAAAAAACTTACTATTAAAATCCACATTAAATTCTACATTTTGACCGATTGCTGGCTTAAGATTTCTTTGATAAATTACCGTTGGATCTCTCATCAAAACGCCATCACCGGGTAATGCCCCCTTAGTTACATAAGCATAGCTCACTTTCAAGCCAATTTTTTCAATAGGGTTATAAAGAATGGTTGCAGAGGGCGAAAAGCCAGAAGTTACATGGGTGCGTCCATCTTTATCTAATAAGGTATAAATATCATAACGAGTTCCTGCACCCACGATTAAATTTCTTAAAAGATTGTAGTTGGCTTGCACATAACCACCGATGATATTACCGATAGCATGTGAATTTTGAGGCATGTTACGATAAAGAGGGTTTGGAGTGTTTAGATTTTGAGGGTATTGAGAGCTTTGGTCAGTGTAGTAATGGCGATAAGGCAAGCCTAAACCATTAGGGTTATTAGGGTCAATATTGTTTTTATAATAGCCATTCGCTCCTTTGTCTAGCCCAGAGAATACGCTGATATTTTGATAAATCATGCCGTATTCAAACACATTCCCATAGTCTTCAGATAAGGGGTGTTGCACTTTAAGATTAATTCCAGAGTTTACTAAGAAGATTCTTCTAGCTAGAGTCCCTTCAGCATCCGCATTTCCTAAAGTCCAGTCATTAGCGGTCGTGTTACTAGCATTTGGCGGTGCCATATCGTAGGCTGGATTTTTGGGGACTGGTCCTGTATATACGCCTGTTTTTGGATTTATACTCCAAGGCATAGCCGTTGCTTGCATAGGACTATCATACCCTATTTGATACCCACCAGCACCACCATTAATAGGCGTGATAGTTCCTTGCGTGCATTGTCCTGCACCCTCTAGGCTATTACACCATGGCCCCATTTCTTGAGTGTAGTATGGGTTGTAAGGTTCATTAGAATTATAAGCAAAAGGGTTTACCACAGGATTATAATTGCCCCCCCTTACCCCTAAGAAAGCAGTAGACTCAATACGAGGCTGATTAAACCTTGTGCCACCCTCATGCTTGTATTTCAAGCTTAAACTATGGTTAAAGTTAATGGTATGGGCTAATTCTTTACCGAAGTCAATCACAAAAGGTGCGGGTTGCTGACCCGGATAATTCACTTTAGAAAGAGCTGAAGTAGTGTTAGGACGCAAAAGCCTTGTAGAATTATAGCGAGTCATGCTATAGCTTAGACTGATAGTATCTGTATCATTGATATATCCATTGAATTTAGTTAAAACGCTGTTGGTCTCGCTAGGAGTTCCTATGCCTTGGTCGCTATTTCCCGGGTCGTTTAAGTCATAATTGGGGTGGAAAAGATTTCTAAAAGCGTTATTTCCGTCTCTATAATAAAAGATATTCTGGTGGTTGTAATACGCTAACATATCCCAATTTTTACCCCGATAAGCCGCAGTAAAATTCATGCGATACCCAAAGTTAGTAAAAAACCCTGCCTCAACCTTAGCGCCATAGGTTTGACCTTTTCTTAAAAAGTCATTCGCATCAATTAAAGTAAAAGCTAGTTTACCAGCAACCGCACCCGGACCTGCTGAGGCGTTCGCTGCCCCTTTTATCACTTCTACTTCTTTAATCATGTTTGGGTCAATCACGGTGTTAGCATCATGGTGAAAAATATTACCATTTTGAGCGACGCCATCTATAGTTACCCTTAAGAGACGGCTTTCAATGCCCCTAATATAAATTTTTTGTGCCATTAGTCCACCACTAGCCACATTCACATCAGCACGGGTTCTAAAAATATCTTGGACTTGGTTACTTTGTCGTTGTTGGAGTTCTTTTCTGTCAATATACATCTTATTGTTGTATTCAAAAGTTCTTTCACCCATTGTAGTAACTTTACCAAGCGTATGACTTTCTTGGGCTTCTAAACTATTTGCAACAACAAGTGAGACAAAAACGATCCTAAATCCATTTCTAAGCATTTTTATTCAGCCTTTATCCTATAAAAGTTCAACGAATTTTAACTTAACATTATTATTATTACACTATTCTATATAATAATACCTTAAACTTAGTTTTAAAATTAAGAAAATATGAAGAAAAATACTACTAATGATAATTTTGATAGATTATTACGATTTTATTGAGCGACTGAGTCTAGTATCACTCGTGATAGATTATTATTAAGCCCTCTTAAAAAGGTTTGAGAAGACACATTGATTTCAGCATTTTGGCGGAAAATATCGCTTGGTTGATTGCTTTGGCGTTGCTCTAAATCTTTGCGTTTAATAATAATAGTGTTCCCCCATTTAAAAGGCTTATAGGCATGCTTTTTGGGGTGTAGAAAGTGGGGTTTGAGTTTTAAAAACTCTTGATAGTCAGGAAAATATAAAGGTTCTAAATAAAAGGGGAGTTTTTTAGCGTTGATTGAGATTAAGCCTAAAATAAGGCTAATAAACACACTTTTTAATAACAAATTTCTATGCTACCGCCTACTTGAGAATGATTACAGACTTCTAACTTCATTATTTGTAGAGTTATCTTAGATAGGTTTGGATAGAATGTCTTGAGAATACTTGGCAATTCATTAAGCGCATCTTCTATTAAAAGATACCTTCTTTCATTCATCGTATCTTGTAGGAGTTTTTGAACTTGCATGTAATCCAAATAGTTTTTAGAACAAGGTTCTTTATAAGTGGCGTCTAAGTTTAAACGCACTTTTTGAGGGGCGTGGCGTTCATGCTCTAAAATCCCTAAAATCGTTTCAAAGATAAAATCATGCACATGAACGCTTTTAATAATAGTCATAGAACTTTCTTTTCTTTACCCAAGAGCAGATTAAAAATATTGCTAGTGTGTTTTAAGAGAGTGAAAATAAAGACTAAGACCATAGGGGTTTGTGTTCCTACTTCTTTAACAATATTAATAGAATCTGGAATATTCATATAAGGGACATAAAAAATCAAAAGGGTTGCTGTGCCAACCCCTACTATACTAGCCAATGAAGAAATTTTAAGCACTTTCCCTACAAAAAACCATACCGCTAGACCAATAAAACTTTCAATAGGAATAAGCAGTGCAACCGCACCCATAGTCGTAGAAACGCCCTTACCTCCATTGAAATTCAAAAAGGGCGAATAGCAATGCCCTAAGATACTTGCAATAGCTACCATCCATTGTAAGCTATAGTCTAAGCCAAATAATTTGCTTAAAAAAACCGCAAACATGCCTTTAAATAAATCTAAAATTAAAACAAGAACAGCGAATTGCTTGGCCTTAGCAACGCCGATATTTTGTAAAGAGCGCAACACATTAGTCGCACCAATACCCCCAGAGCCTACTTTAGTAATATCTATATCATAAAAGATTTTCATAAAAGCATAGCCAAAGGGAATCCCTCCAATCAAATAGCCTAAGATAGTAAAAATTACATTGATATTAGTTAGGAAGTTTAAAACGCCATCCATAATCTGCCTTAAAAATAGAATAGTAACATTATAACATGTTGATGCTATTCAAGCTAACGCATTAAGGTTCTTTAGGGTATAGTAGTAAGGAATTTTAAAGATTAAATTTTAGGAAAATATTATGCTTGAAACTTCTAGTTATTTTTTAAAATCGTTTCGCCTGAAACGCTATATAGGGTATGCTCTAATTTTTTTGGCTCTAGTGGTTACGCCTTTTATTCGTATTGATGGGGGGCATTTGTTTTTAATCTCGTTTGAGTATAAACAAGTGCATTTTTTAGGCAAGATTTGGAATGCTGAAGAACTACAAATCATGCCTTTTATGGTTATTTTGCTTTTCATAGGTATTTTTTTTATTACCACAAGTCTAGGGCGTGTGTGGTGTGGGTGGGCTTGTCCACAAACCTTTTTAAGAGTGCTTTATAGAGACGTGATTGAAACAAAGATTTTCAAACTCCATAAAAAGATTAACAATAAGCAAGAAACCCCTTTAAACGATTTAAACTACAAGGTGCGTAAGGCATTGAGCGTTTTGTTATTCGCCCCTATTGTAGCAGGGTTAGTGATGGTTTTTTTCTTTTATTTCATTGCTCCAGAAGACTTTTTTCTCTATCTTAAAAATCCTAGCGAGCATGCTATTGCTATGGGGTTTTGGCTGGTAAGTGCGTTAGTGGTGTTATTTGATATTGTAGTAGTTGCGGAGCGTTTTTGTATCTATCTATGCCCTTATGCAAGAGTGCAATCGGTGTTGTATGACAATGATACTTTAAACCCTATCTATGATGAAAAGCGTGGTGGAGAGCTTTATGATACTCAAGGCAATCTCTATGCTTTGCCCCCCAAAAAGCGTAGTGTGGATAATGAATGTGTGAATTGTAGGCATTGCGTGCAAGTGTGTCCTACTCATATTGATATTAGAAAGGGCTTACAATTAGAATGTATCAATTGTTTGGAATGCGTAGATGCTTGCACGATAACGATGTCTAAATATAACCGCCCTTCACTCATTCAATGGTCTTCAACAAACGCTACAAACACGCATAAAAAGGTGCGTTTAATGCGTTTAAAAACGATAGCTTACATGGTGGTTATTGCCATTGTAGTAACTCTATTAGCTATTACTTCATTTAAAAAAGAACGCATGTTATTAGATATTAATCGTAACAGCGACTTGTATGAATTACGCTCTAGTGGGTATGTGGATAATGACTATGTATTTTTATTCAGCAACACAGATAGCAAAGACCACAAGTTTTATTTCAAAGTTTTAGGACATGATGAAATTAAAATTAAAAAACCTTTAGAGCCTATTACTCTTAAAGCAGGGCAAAAGATTAAAGCGGTAGTAATTTTACGAAAACCTTTAGAAAATAACACACAAATTGCAGAGCGTCATATCAAACGCACGAGAGACACAATTATTCCTATTAAGATTCAAGCCTATAGTGTTGATGATAGAAAGATTATGATAGAGAGAGAAGCGGTGTTTATTATGCCAAGTAGCTCTAGAGATTAAGTCCCAAAGGGAAAAGGGGGAATGGTATAGAAGCAAAGAGTGTCCTTAACGCTCAATCACTTCATAAGGCAAGCCCTGCTTAGTCAATTCTTCCATAAAGGGGTCAATATTTAATTCTTCTGTATTAAACACGCCTGCCTTAAATTTTTCCATGCTCCAAGTGTCGTTGCAAATCATTTTAGCCGCACACATCGCTGGTACGCCGGTAGTATAGCTTATGGCTTGTGAGCCTACTTCTTGATAGCATTTTTTATGGTCGCACACATTGTAAATATAGAGCGTTTTATCTTGATTATTCTTTACACCGGTCATATAGCATCCAATGTTGGTTTTGCCGGTAGTATCTTTGGCTAAGGTTGCCGGATCAGGAAGCAAGGTTTTTAGAAATTGTATCGGCACGATTTTGACACCTTGATGTTCTATCTCTTTAATGCCTAGCATACCGACATTTTCTAAGCATTTCATATGGTTGAGATAATTTTGAGAAAAAGTCATAAAAAATCTTGCCCTTCTTAAGCCCTTAATGTTTTTGACTAACGATTCTAATTCTTCGTGGTATAAAAGATAGGAATCCATTTCGCCAATTTGAGGGTAAGCCCATACTTTTTTAATCTCTAAGGGCTTGGTTTCAATCCATTTGCCATTTTCATAATAACGCCCTTTAGAGCTGACCTCTCTTAAATTAATTTCAGGGTTAAAGTTGGTTGCAAAAGGGCGTTTATGATCCCCTGCATTACAATCCAAAATATCCAAAGTATGAATGGTGTCAAAATGGTGTTTTTGAGCGTGTGCTACAAAAGCGTTCGTAACGCCCGGATCAAACCCAGCCCCTAAAATCCCTAAAATTCCCGCCTCTCTATAAGCCTTATCAAACGCCCATTGCTCTTTGTATTCAAACTTCGCTAAATCCGGATGCTCGTAATTAGCGGTATCAATATAATGCGTTTTAGTCTCTAAACATGCTTGCATGATAGTTAAATCTTGATAAGGCAAAGCCACATTAATAACGACTTTAGGCTTGTATTTTTTAATCAAAGTAACTAAGGCACAAACATCATCTGCATCAATTTGCTCAATAGTGATTTCGCCCAAACCCTTTTTAAGCATACTATCTTTTATAGCTTGGCATTTGTCTAAACTCCTACTAGCTAAGACAATATGTTTAAAAACATCTCTATTCATGCCCATTTTGTGTGCTACTACACTGCCTACGCCACCAGCTCCAATTTGTAATACTGTGTGCAAAGAAATACCTACTTTCTAATCAATATCGTTTGTTCTAATGGTCTATTATATTATAATAAGATAAATTTTTTCAATTCAAGGATACAAGCTTGCAAGAAATTAAGCTAGATGTTTATGCGACTTTGGTCTGTATGGTGTTGGCGCTATTGCTTGGGCGTTATGTTATCTCTAAAATCAAATTTTTACAAGACTATGATATTCCAGAGCCTGTTGTAGGCGGTGTTTTAATAGCTTTTTCTATCATGTTAGCCCATCAATTTTATAATTTTGATTTGCAATTTGACTCTTCTTTAAAAGACCCCTTAATGCTGACTTTCTTTATTTCTATCGGTTTGAGTGCGGATTTCAAATCTTTACAAAAAGGCGGAAAAATGCTTGCGGTTTTTTTGCTTGTGGTTGTGGGGTTTGTAGTGTGTCAAAATGTTGTAGGGGTTTCTATAGCAAGTCTTTTGGGGGTGAATCCTTTAATGGGGCTTTTAGGGGGTTCTATCGCTCTAGTAGGAGGGCATGGCACAAGTGCCGCATGGGCTAATTCATTTTCGCAACCGCCTTATGATTTTGTAGGTAGTTTAGAAGTGGGCATGGTGTGCGCGACTTTTGGCTTAGTGAGTGGGGGGATTATTGGAGGGCCAGTTGCAAAATATTTGATTTCTAAATACAAGTTAAAGCCTAAGGCTGTTCAAGGCGTTGTTGCTAAAGGTTTTGAAACCCCTAAAGAAGAGCGTTTAATCACTGCATCAAGTTTTGTAGAATCTCTAGCCTTGATTGCGGTTGCATTATTAGTAGGGACTTTTTTATCTCATCTAATGCCTAAGAGTTTCACGCTACCTACTTTTGTATTATGCTTGTTTGTGGGGGTTATTTTAAGAAATGCATTATCGTTTTTTAAAATCCATAGCGTGTTTGATAGAGAAGTTTCTGTAATAGGTAATGTAAGTTTGAGCTTGTTTTTGGCTTATGCTTTAATGAGCGTGAATTTATTAGAATTGTTAAAACTTGCTGTGCCACTAGCGGTTATTTTGAGCGTTCAGGTGGTGTTTATGATACTTTATGTGGTGCTTGTAACCTTTAGAATATGTGGGAAAGATTATGATGCAGCGGTATTATGTGCTGGGCATTGTGGTTTTGGGCTTGGAGCAACCCCAACGGCTATGGTGAATATGCAAACTATTACCAACCACTATGGGGCATCGCATGTGGCGTTTATTGTCGTGCCATTAGTGGGAGCGTTTTTTATTGACATTATTAACGCTTTAGTGATTAAAGGCTTTTTGTCTTTGCCCTTTTTTCCTAGTTAAACCATGCGACTTTATGAGAGTTTATTAGAAACTTGTTTGAATAAGGCATGGGAGTATCAAACTCTAGCCTTAGAAAACCCTAGCGTTGCGTCTATGGTGCTAGATAAAGACAATGAAATAATAAGTCTAGAAGTGCATAAAAAAGCTAAAACTTCACATGCGGAAGTCCTAGCTTCAAAATCAGCTCTAAAAGTTTTACGCCCTAGTTTAAAAAGCGATTTAGAAAAATTAGAAGACCCTAAAATTCTAAGCGATTTTTTAAAAAAACACCACGATAACGCTTTTAAGAATTGTTCTTTTTTGGTAACCTTAGAGCCATGCAACTCTTATGGTAAAACCCCAGCTTGTAGTGAATTATTAGAAATTTTAAAGCCTAAAAGAGTTGTTGTTGCTACACAAGAGTGTGAAGCTAAAAAAGGGGGTTTAGAGAGATTAAAACAAGCTAAAATTGAAACTATCCTTTGTAAGAATTTAGAAAAAAAGGCTAATGATTTACTTCTACCTTTTAGGATAATGGAAAAATGTGGGCGTTTCAATTTGTTTAAACTCGCTTTAAGAATGAATGGGGATTATAAGTGTGGCAAAATTACCGGTCAAAAAAGTGCGGTTTTTACACACAATCAACGAGCCATATGCGATAATCTTATCATTTCAGGCAATACGATTAGAATGGATAACCCTTTATTAGACACTCGTTTTTGTAGTAGCTTTTATCAAAATAAAAACCCTAATATCGCTATTTTGTCTAAGCATTCTATCTATTCTAATTTAAGAGTTTTTTCTGTGCCTAATCGCTTGGTAAATGTCTATCATAGCCCTAAGGATTTGTCCCTAGATAAAGGGTTCAACCTAATTGAAGGGGGGTGGGAATTATTTGAGAGTTTAAGAGAAGAAGTAGATATGCTACTTTTATACTCTCATGCGTCTATGATTAGTGAGAGTTTTAACTCATTTGTTTTAAAAACCCCTTTTAAAGGGCGTTTATTACACACACAACTTTTAGAAAATGAAGCCCTTTTATGGATAGCAAACTCTTAAGATTATACCAGCCCTTAAACGCCTATTCTTATAATAGCGATTCACTTTTTTTATACGATTTTTTACGCCCCTTTATTAAAACGCACGATAAAATTTTAGATGTAGGCTCAGGGTGTGGAATCTTAGGCTTATTATGTGCGAGAGATAACCCGCTAGCAAGCATTCATCTTGTAGAAAAGGATAGCAAAATGGCGTTTTGTTCTCAAAAAAACGCCCTAAAATTTCCTAACACCCAAGTGTTTGAAGCTAACTTTTTAGATTTCAGTCCCCCTATTTTGTATGATATTATTGTGTGTAACCCCCCCTTTTATGCCTTAGGCTCTATTAAATCTATGACTAAAGGGCATGCAAGACACCAAAGCGAATTAGACTTTTTTTCTCTTGTTTCCAAGGTTAAAAAATGTTTGAAACCTAAGGGGTATTTTATTTTTTGTTATGAAGCCTTATCACTTTGTCTAGTCATAGAGAGCTTAAAGGGCGTTAAACTCACTTTAGAGACCTTAAGATTTGTTCAAAGTTTTAAAGACAAAAACGCCCATTTAATGCTTGGAGTTGCTAGAAATAATTCTAAAAGTGCTTTAAAAGTCTTGCCCCCCTTAATCACGCACAATTCCAAAAATCAAAGCGATAACACCAAAGAAGTTTTAAAAATCTATCAAACTTGTAACACTTATTCTATTAAAGTGCCTTTAGATCAAGGATTAGAGAATGAAATGTTCGCATTGTCAATTAGAGTTTAAAGAAAGTGAACTTTTTAAAGAGATTATAGATAATAAAGAATTGTATTTTTGTTGCACGGGGTGTGCTAGGGTGTATGCGTTATTAAAGGATTTAAACCTAGAAAGCTTTTATGACAAATTAGGCACTTCTACTTTAGCCCCTGTAGTGAGTGAAAATGCCATTAGCCCCTTAGAATTAGAACAAGCATTAGAAGAAAATGATAAAGGCGATTATATTCTTAATCTTTTGTTAGAAAAAACGCATTGTAACGCTTGTTTATGGCTTAATCAAAAGGTTTTAGAGCGATTAAGGGGGGTTAAAAAAGTAAGCGTGAATTTTACTTCGCAACATTTACAAATCGTGTTTGAGAAATCCTTAAACCCTAAAGAAATTATTCAAAAAATTGAGAGTTTGGGCTATGGAGCTAAAATCTATAACGCTAAAAACTATGCCTTAAAAGCTCAAAAAGAGCAACGCTCCTACTTGCTTACATTAAGTGTAGGGTTTTTTGCAACCATGAATTTGATGTTTATTGCCATTGCAAAATATGCGAGTTATGGCAATGGCATGGATAAGCTTATGCAAAGAAACCTAGATATCATCTCACTACTTTTAAGCTTGTTAGTGCTAGTGGTTGTGGGGCGATTTTTTATTAAGGGGGCGTTTTATGGGCTAAAGAATGGCGTTTTTGGCATGGATTTGAGCGTGTCTTTTGGGGCGTTATCGGCGTTTGTTTATTCCATTTATGCCATGCTTAACTCACAAGAGACTTATTTTGAAGCTAGTAGCACGATTTTAAGTCTTGTTTTTGGTTCTAAGTTTTTGGAATTAAAGGCTAGGTTGTTTGCGAATGAAAAATGCCTAGCTTTAGAATCACATGAAATTCATAGTGTGATAGTTGTAGAAAATAATAAGCATATTGAAAAACACCCCAAAGATGTCGCTATAGGTTCAACTATTTTTGTGCCTAGTGGAGCTAAAATCGCATTAGATGGAGAGCTTTTAAGTAGTGCGAGTGTAGATGCGTCTTTAATTAGTGGGGAGTTTAAGCCTTTGGAATTAGGGCTTAAGGATAAGATTTTAGGGGGGTATGTGAATGTAGGTGTGCCTTTTAGCTATCAAGTGAGTGCGAATTTTCAAAACTCACGCCTTTGTAGTTTATTAGAAACTTTAAAAAAGAGTTTTTTAGAAAAGCCTTTAATTGAGAGTAGTGCGAATAAAATTGCGGATATTTTTTCTAAAGCGGTATTGTTTTTAGCCTTTTTAAGCTTTATATTATGGCAATTTGGTTTGGGGGCTAATTTTGAAAAAGCTTTAATGGTGTGTATTAGCGTGTTAGTCATAAGCTGTCCTTGTGCGTTCGCTTTAGCTACGCCTATTGCCTTAGTGATAGGGGTGTTTAAAAACCCTTTGATTGTGTTTAAAGAGTTGTTGTTTTTAGAAACTCTAGCAAAAGTCAAAAAAATCTTTATAGATAAAACCGGCACGCTCACTCAAAAAGAAGTCCTTTTAAAAGAGAGCATTATTTATGAAAACTTTGATAAAAGGCTTTTAAAGAGCCTTTTAAAAACTAGAGAGCATTTAGCTCATAAACCTATCATTCAATCGCTAGATTGCGATGAGGTTATCTTAGAAAAAATAGAGTTTTTTGCCCATGGTTTGAAAGCACATTATCACAATGAAACCTTTCTAGTGGGGAGCTTGAAATTTTTAGATTCTATGGGAGTTAGTTTAAGGGTTAAAGAGAGTGCGAATATTGTGGTAGGCTTTGCTAAAAATAAGACCTTACAAGCGGTATTTATCTTAGAAGAGCGTTTAAAATCTAATGCTAAAGAAGTCATTCTAGCTTTACAAAATAAGGGTTTAGAATTAGAAATTTTAAGTGGGGATAATGAAAATTCTGTTAAAAGTTGTGCAAAAAAATTAGGGATTTCTAAATATCAAGCGAACTTGAAGCCTGAAGATAAGGCTCAAATAGTAGGTTCTTATAAGGGTGTGTGTGCCATGATAGGCGATGGCAATAATGATGCCTTAGCCTTAAAAAAAGCGAATGTTTCCTTAGGGTTTGAAAAAAGTGCTTTGAGCAAGAGTGCGTGTGATATTTTGCTTTTAGAAGAAGATTTGAGTTTGTTAGAAAAAGCACTAAGTAATGCTAAAAAAGTCTATAAGATAGTGCTACAAAACATTATTTTAAGCTTGATTTATAACGCTATTTTAATTCCTGTAGCTATGCTAGGATATATCAACCCTTTAATAGCGAGCTTAAGCATGAGTGCTAGTTCGCTATTAGTGGTGTTAAATTCTTTGAGATTGAAACGCTCTTAAACAAACCACATCGTCTTTGCCAAAATAGCGATTAAAAAACCAAACGCTAAAGCGATGTGATGGATATATTTACCAATGGGGTTAACCTTGCCTAAAAATTTACAAGATAAAGAAAAAAGCACCAAAGCAAAAATGCTTAGAGCTAAAATCACTTTAACCATAAGCACTTTTTGAAAAGGGGTTTCACACCAGCCTTTATCGCCCCCCATATATTGACTAAGCATCATGCCCCCTGTGATAACAAGCGTCAAAACGCATAAGGGCATAATCTTAATCGCTCTTTTAGTAATACCCATATTAGCCTTATTAGCAAACTCTTCGCCAAACATTTTCTTCACATTAGGGAAAATTACCATATCAAAAAACAAGTAGCCGATAAAAATAATCGCACACAATAAGTGAATCACCAAAATATACGGATAAATCGCTGTCATAGGAACTTCCTTAGGGGTTTTGTAAAAAGGCTCACACTATCATATTTTAGTTAATGAAATATAAGTTGGAGAAAATCTTTGAGTGTGATTTTTTGTTGACTTTTAAGAGTGCAATAGGCTATAATAAAATAATTAAGAAAGTAATACTTAGGCATCTAGCCTAGATAATAATACTCAAATTCCGTCAAAAAGAGATAGAAGTAGGATGCAAAATCGTAAGAAGATTGTTAGGGGTTTTAGTGCTAAAAGGTCTGTTTTAATGGTTGATTCTTTGGGTGTTTGTCAAAAAAGTTCTGTTATGTTAGGGGTTTTTTTAGGCTCATTACTATTATCTTCTCCTCTACTAGCTTATGAGAAGAATGGTGCGTTTGTAGGCATTAGCTTAGAGATTGGTAGGGCTGACCAAAAGACAAACGCTTACAAAGACGGCTCTTTGTTTCAAATACCTAATGGAACTGTTTCATCAAACAATTTGCCTGTGGATACAAATGTTCCATTTGCCAAAGATAAAAGTGGAAAAGATGTAACCAATGTGCCTTTGCACGACAATAATATACCCCAACAAAAGCTTGGTAGTCCCGGTGGTTGTTCACAAGGAAATTGCGTAGTTAATTGGAGTGGGCTGACTATGCCTAGCACTAATAAAAATCTTTTGGGGCATAACCAACCTATGTATGGGCTAGGTGTGATGACAGGCTATAAGCACTTCATGGGTAAAAAGAAGTGGTTTGGTATGCGTTATTATGGTTTCTTTGATTATGGGCATTCAAATTTTTCTAATTCTAGAGCTGCTAATGCCATATCACCTTTTTATCTAAGCAATCAAAAAGTAGATATGTATACTTATGGTTTTGGCACAGACATGCTTTTTAATATCATTAACAAAGATAAGGCTACAGCAGGGTTTTTTGTGGGTGTAAATTTTGCTGGTAACACTTGGACGAATAATCGTGTGGGGTATTTTGAAGATGGCTATGTTTATGGTGTAAATACCGATGCTAATGCGTATAATACCAATGCTGATGGTACGATTACATGCGGGGATACTACTCCAGCTAGTTGTAGCGTGGGTATCAATCCTAATAGTGAGTATGCTACAGGAAAATTAAATTCTAAAGTGAATAACACACACTTTCAATTTTTAGTTAATGTGGGGATTAGAACGAATTTCTTCAAACACCATGGCATCGAATTTGGAATTAAAATCCCTACGATTCCTAATAAGTTTTTTAAGGGTTCTACGACTATTAGAGAGAAGAGTCAAGGTTTAGCAAATAATGGAAAACCAACAACTATCGTTGGGCCAGAGACAACTTTCAGCTTGACTCAAACCTTGTATCGCCAATATTCTATGTATTTACGCTATATATATACTTTCTAATGTTTTTATACTATAAATAATAATTTATTTTAGCATTAATTTTTGTGTAGGATTTTTTAAAATAGTGGGATGAGGTTAATAGATATTCAGTACTGGTTGTAAAATTTCCTTGCATTTTCTGTTTTTTATAAAATCATCGATAGCATAATAAGATATATCGATGCCATCTTTAAAATTCAGCAAGTCTTACATGCTCTTTGGTATTGCCATTTTGGAGCCGTAAAAAAACTTGAAATTTTATTATTTGTGTTATTCTAATATAAGCTTTCAGATTCTAGAATTAGTATCATTTCTAAGTCGTTTTGATTTCTATCTCTAAAAATAAGTGTACTTTTGCATGGATTTTTTAGTCTTATTGCATTTGTCGTTGCTTATAGTAAGTTTTACTGCTAAAAGTATTTTCATTTGACAGCGACAAAATCTAAATTTAGTTTAATTTGGTATTCTTTATGCAAATGCCTTTTGATGTTAAGATATAAAAACTTCTTGTGTTTTCTTAAAAAGCTTTAAGCTATGTTTTAAATGACTATCTTTTTTCATAGTTGTTTTCTATGAGCTTTGTCTTTGAGCCGATATAACGGCGGTTGTTTAGATTGAATTTTTCCACTAGCTACCTTTGAATTAAGAGAATAAGTAGTGTAGTGGCTTTAGCTTTAAATGTTTCTAAAATAAGAGAATTTCCCTTATTTTGAAGCCTGTGCGAAAGAATGGCAAGTCAAACTTTGGCTAAAAGGATTAGCTATGGGTTGCTCCACGCGCACAAGCTGGATATATCTAATCGTGTTATTAAACCCAGAAGTCAGAGCGTTTAAAATATCATGTAAATGACGCAAAGGGAATAAATCATGAGCGTAATGTTCATACGAACGCCCGGGCGTGTTGGTGCGTAAAGCAATAAGACCATCTCTGGTTTGGATAATGGGTAAGGCATGCCCTACCATTTGATTCGTGCGTCCTGATGAATCAATGCTATAGATAAATACAATCCATACGCTTCCTACTTCTGCATCAAGCAAATTTTGTAGATGCTGAAGGTATTGTGATGAATCTAGCATGGGTGTAGTGGCGATTTGATACCCTGCTAACATGGTATAGCTCATGCCTGCATGAGCGTGAGCAGAACGGGTAGGCATGTAAGCGGGGTCGCTCACCCTACGGATAAATTCGCCCGGAATTTCTAAGGCTAGAGCAAGTCCTGGAAAGCGTGAAGTGAAAGAGATAAAAGGGTCAGTATTTTCTCTTGTGTCAAATAATGCACCCCCACTTTGCAAGGGGTTATCTGTATAGCGTAAGAGCTCCAAGACCATTTGATAGCTTTGCAAGAGACACGCCCCACACATTCCAATACGACTAACCACCCCACGCACACAAGTAGTTGCAATCGCATGCAAGCGTTTTTTCCAAGCATCGCTTAAGCGAAAATCACTTCCCAAACCTAATAAATCACGGCTAGTTTTTCTGTGAGCGATACTAGGGTCTAAAATAGGGTTTTGTGCTGCCCCCTTAGAGCAAGTCTCTAAACTTGTATGCAGAAAACGGGACAAATCATTGATGGCATTATCCAAATAGAAATAATCTATAGGCGTGTTAGCATCATCTTGATTAGCGTATGAAGGGTTGATAAAATAAGGCACACCCCAATAAGGTCCATAAGTTTTCACTCTTAAATTATTTCCATAAGCATCCAAGATAATGGCTTTATTATCCACTAATAAGAGCTGAAAAGATTGATTTTTATTGTTTTCTTTTTCTTTTTGTGTCAGCTCATCTTTACAAGGACCGAAACGAACATACTCCCATGAATCAATACCAGAACTTGAAGTCAAGCCATATAGTTCGCCAGTGTCTTTATGGTATTGTGCGATATGTCCTGTGATAGGATTGTAATAATAGTAAGTGATAAAATCAAGTGCAGAACGTTTGCTTTCCATATAATACACTACGCCTTTCTTTTCATAAAGCCATGAGATGGGGGTTTTGAAACTGAAATTAAACACTTCGCTTGGATGGGCTAGAAAATGATTTGTTTTATCGCTTAAGTGAAAATCATAATAATCTGTGGCATTTTTAGAAATATAGAGCGTGTTTTTATAAACCTTAACAACAAATTCCTTGTTAGCCGTAAGAATTTTCTTGTCTCTAATAATGAAGCGTTGGTTATCGTCATTCAAAACCGCAGGACTGAAAGTTAAATAGTCCCATTTTTGTGTGCTTGAACCATAAATGCCTGTAACACTATCAGGGGCAGTGAGAGCCAAATGCACCCCATGATGGACAAAGATAATGCGGCCTAAAAAATCCATGCTTGCTGTGATAGAGCCATTCACAGCTCCTAACATGGGGTAGCTTTCGCCCTTATAAAAAACCAAATGCAAGCCATAAGTTTTTCCATCAAGAACAATCTCTATGTTTTTTGTAAAATCAGCCATTTAGAATCCTTATTAATTTTGATAAACATTATAATATGTATTCTTGTTTTTAAGAAAACTTGTTGCTAAAAACTTTTACTTTTTGTGAATTTTTATTAAAATGGTGATACTTTTTTATATTACGATATATAAGAAGTGCGTTATAAATATATTTTTAAGATAGAGAGTTAAAGAATTTTAGGGTTATTTTGTTAAAAGCGGTCGTCTAGAGTTTAGCATTGAGCTCTTTAAGATACCAAAGACTTAGACCTAAGAATAAGAAAAAGGGTAGCAACACGCCAATTTCAGGCATAAACATTCCTGAAACACTGAATTTTCCTAAAGCAAAGAATAACCCCCAAATAACGAGCGTGATAATGATAAATTTTAGCCCTAAAAGGGCTAGATTTTCATAGCGAGCAAGGCTTGGCGAAAAATAAGCGATTAAAACGCTTAAAAACGGCACAAAAAAGGGCAAGATTCCAAACACATATAAAAAAGCACGCACTTTTTTGGTATCTGCCTTTTGGCGCATTAAAGCATGCAAGGAAAAAATAGCATCTGTAATAGAAACCGCTGGCTTATTTTGATAGATAGTGTCTAAAACTTTAGGGCGAAAATTTTTGAGTGTTTTAAAGGTTTTTAAATGCGTGGTTTTTAGGGCATTTGTGCCTAATTCAAAATTCAAGGGCATGTTATAGATAGTGGCATCATACAATATCCAATACTTGCCTTCAAAAAAGGCCTCTTTAGCCTCAGCATAAGATTCTAGCACTTTATCTTTTAGGCGAAAAACCTTGATATTTTCAGCTTTTTGTAATAACGGATTAATCTTGCCAAAATACACATAATCATCATTGTATTTCACTAATAAATGCTCTGAAGCACTCAAAGATTCTTCTTTATAGATGAGATTTTGTGTTTTTTCTTCCATATACACAAAAGAAGTCGCATTCAATCCCACATAAATAGAAGTGAAAAACAGGCTAATGATAAGCACAGGGTTTAAAATCTGGCGTTTGGAAAAGCCAATGGATAATAAGGCGGTGTATTGATTAGACTTAATAAAAGTAATATAAAATAAAACCATTGCTAAAAGCAAAGAAATGGGTAAGGTGTAATTGAGAGCAAATAATATATCATAAGTAAAAAATAAGATAATCATGTTCGCAGAATCAGGCATTTTATCGGCATATTTCAAGCTATCAATGCTTACAAAAAACAATTCTAAGGCTAAAAGCACGATTAAAAAATATTTGAAATAATACCACCCTACAAATCTAAACAAACGCATTCAAGCCCCTAAAAGGGTTTTTTAAATTAGAAAAAATCAATGAAATTTTAAAATTTTTAGTAAAAAAGAATTTTAAAAGAGTGTTTAAATGTTTTTTAAAAGCATGACAAATAGAATGGATTTTTTCTAAAAAATTAAAAAAAGAATGTTTTTTAAAGAGATTATTTTTCAAACATAAAAAAAAGCGGTTAATGAAAAATATTTTTTTAACAATACTAAAATTAAGGTTTTTTAAAAATAAAAAATCATTTAAAGCTTGTTTTTCTAAAGAATTGAATTTCATGCATAAAAAAATAACTTTAATGAAAAATGTTTTTTTCAAGATTTTTAAAAGAGTGTTTGGATTAAGTTTCTTAAAAATTTTAATCAAAATGCTTTTTAAGTTATTTTCTAGCATTGCTACTAGCTCTCTAAAATCAAAGGATTTTTAAGGGTGAAACGATTTTGTGTGGCGTTAAAGTCATGTGTTTTTATAAAAAATTTTAAGGCATTTTTAGCATGCTCAAACACAGCGTTTTTTAGAGATTCTTCGTTTTCATTGAATCTTGAAAGCACATGTTCAGTAACATTAGCCCCCTTAGAAATACCCACCCTTAAACGATAATAATTATTAGAACAGAGCAAATCAATGGATTTTAAGCCATTATGCCCCCCATTCCCTCCGCCATTTTTAAACTTCATAACACCTAAAGCTAGGTCTAATTCATCATGGATAACTAAAATTTTTTGGGGTTTATAAAAATTTTTAACGCTTAGGACACTTTCGCCACTCAAATTCATGTAAGTTTGGGGTTTAAGCAAGATAAAATCGTTATAAATACATATACACGCATTATGCTTAGAAGAAAAAGTGAAAGAGATATTAAAATCTTTAGTCAGTAAGTCCAAAATGTCAAAGCCGACATTATGCCTTGTGTAAGCATAACGCTCAGTAGGGTTGCCTAAACCTACTAAAAGCGTCATATTTTTAAATTACTTCGCCTTAATCACACCGATTACGGCAATAGAATCATTGTCTAAAACCTTAACATTTTCATGTTTTTCTAAATCACGCACTAAGATAGATTCATTCACATCTAAAGGGGTTACATCTACCAAATAGCAATCTGGTAAATGCTCTGGGGTGCATTCTACACGCACACGCTTTTTAGAGAGCATTAAAATCCCTTTGTTTTTTAAGCCTACCGGAGTGCCATGATGTTTAACAGGAACTTTAAACTTAGATTTTACACCCTTAGTTACAGCTAGTAAATCCACATGGATAAGCTCGTTGGTTACAGGATTTTTTTGATATTCTTGAACCACGACTTCATAAGTCTTATCCCCTAATTTTACTGGAAAAATCAAATGTTTCTTTTCCTTAAGGTATTTGATGAAAGGGTTTAATTTGAACGCACAGCTGACATTCTCAATCCCCTTACCATAGACATTTGCGATTAGATAGCCATCTCTTTTTAAAGCTTTGGCATTAGCCTTAGTAATACTCTCTCTAATAACGCCTTCTAACATGTTAATCCTTTAAAATTAAAATAAGGGTTTATCCTATCTAAAAAACCCTTAAGAAAACATTTAAAAACTGCTTAAAAGCTTTTCAAAGGATTGTTTGAAGGCGACTAAGCCAACATTAAGAAGTTTTTGAGCGGTATTTTCTAAATCCAAGTTTTCTTTTTTTAATTCTTTTTTAAACACTTCAATTTCTGTCATGCTTATGGGGGTTTGATATTCTGTATTTGGATTGAGTAAATAAGCGTTTAAAGCATCTAAGGGGGCGGTGTTAATAGAGTTTTTAAAGCATAAAGCCTTAACATAGTAATCCTTAGCTAAAGAACTAGATTTAACCCCAGTTGATGCAAAAAGGGTGCTTGTAAGATGATTAGCTTGCTTAGTGATTTCATAATAGCATTCTGTAGCATTCATAATGCCACTTTTTGCTTGTAAATTTTGAGACACAAGAGAGTCTATTTCTTTATCAAATCGTGAGACAAACACGCTAATGACCGCTCTTTTTTGTGCCACTTTAGCTAGTAATTGAGCGATTTGTTGAGCGATTTTTGGCGAAAAGACTAAGGTTACATTGATAGGAATGAGAGCTTTAGCTAAAGATTCTATGACTTCAAAAGAGCTTTCGCTTGCTGGAACTTTTATCATCACATTAGGGCGATTCAGAGTTTTAAATAATCGTTTAGCTTCATCAATGCTTTTTTGTGCACTATCTTCTAAAAAAGGGTCAATTTCTAGGCTAATGTAACCATTATTTGGGTCTTTTTCATATAGGGGCATTAAAGCATTTGAAGCTTGTAAAATATCCTTTAAGGCTAGAGTTTCATAAATTTCTTTAGCTTTTTTACCTTTAAGTTTAGTAATTTCATCTCTATAAAACGCACTTTTAGTAATCGCTTCACAAAATAGGCTTGGATTACTTGTCGCTCCACAAATCGCCCCTTGATTAATAAGCTTTAAAAAATCGTTTTCTAAAAAATCTCTTTCTATAAAATCGCACCACAAACTAAATGCTTGCATGTTTTATCCTTGTTTTAAATTTTGATAATAGTTTTTAACAATTTCTTGGTCGCTAAAAAAAATCGTTTTGTCTTTAAAGATTTGAATACTTTCATCGCCCTTGCCTAGAATCAATAAAACTTCATCATCTTTTAAATTTTCTAGAGCGTTTAAAATGGCTTTTTTTCTATCTGCTTCTACTATAACCTTAGCATGAGCGTTTTTGTCTATGCCTTTTAAAATATCCTTGATAATGTCTTCTTCATTTTCATTTCTTGGATTATCTGAAGTTAAGATAATTTTATGAGCGTAGTAACTTGCCACAGCTCCCATTTTGGGGCGTTTGGTTTTATCCCTATTGCCCCCTGCTCCAAAAAGAGCGACAATTTTTTGGGTTTTAAAGCTTTCAAAGACTTGTTGCATGCCATCTTCTGTGTGGGCAAAATCTATGATGACTAAGGGTTTAGAATGCACTATTTCTAAACGCCCCTTGACCCCATAAAAATTTTCTAATAAAGGCGTAATCGTTTCTAAAGGAAGTTGCGTGAGTAATTTGACCCCTAAAATCCCAGCTAGAATATTATAAAGATTATAACGCCCTAAAAGTGGGGAATAAGCTAATGCATTTTCTATAACCTTAGGTTCTCTTAAATCTTTTTGATAGCATAAGGACACACTAATAGAAGGATTTAAAGAGAAAGCTTGAATGTTTAAATGGGCTTTTTTATCTAGGGCGTAAGTGTGAGCGTTGATAGGATTAAAAAGGGCGTTTTTTTCATCTCTGTTGATAATTTTTAAGCTCTCATCTTTAAAAAAGCTGTTTTTAGTGTCTCTATAATTTTCTATGCTTTTATGGAAATCTAAGTGGTCGCTGGTGATATTAGTGAGAATTTTAAGAGTAAAATCAAGCCCAGCAATGCGATTTTGAGCGATGGCATGCGAGCTTACTTCCATAATGAAGTATTCGCATTCTAAAGACATGGCTATCTCTAAGTTGCTATAGAGTTCTAAAAGAGTAGGGGTGGTTAAGCCTTTTTCTTTAATGCGTTTATCATTGACAAAAAACCCCCTTGTGCCTAAAAGAGCGACCTTTTTATTCAAATCTAAGAGTAAGGAATACATCAAGCTTGCCGTGGTCGTTTTACCATTAGTGCCTGTGATACCTATAATTTTAATCTTAAAATCAAAATAGTTTTTAAGCTCGTTAAAATCTAAAATAGCTAGATTTTTTTCTTCAATTAGATAGGCGTATTTTTCATTTAAGGGGGTTTTGACAAAGAGAGTGTCATTAGGGTCTTTTAAGACTTCGTTAGTGTCATCGCTTAAAAAGGAGTAAGTATGGTTTTTATAAACAAGTGATTTTTTAAGTTTCAAAATTTTACCCCTTTAGTTTTTGATGCAGACATAAATAGGCTAGACATGTTTAAGTGCATCCTTTAAAAGATTGCACAAAAAGGGGTCATAAATACACACTCCATGCAACTCATGCATACCCTCAATGTAGTTAATGGCAAGCTCATAATAACCATGCTGATTTAATAGGCTCAAAAATTGGTAAAAATCTTCTTTATTATCAAAAATGATTCTTGTGCTAAACATTAAATCTTCAAACGCCTCTTTAAACCCACGCTCTTCAAATAAACGCTTAAAATCTGTATATAAAATACCATTAAGCTCCTCGCCCTTTTGACTAGCTTGTGCCTCTAAGGCCTCAGTCATTCTGTTTAGCCCCTCATCAAAAGATGCGATAAGGCTTAAAATTTGCTCTTCGGCTTGGTGTTTGAGACTTCGTTTTTGCATGGTGATAAGATTTTGATACAGCTCATAAAAACTATGCGCCTCTTTAGGAAAATCTAAGGCAATATCGCTCAAAAGCACTCCAATTTTTGCCTTATTATCTTCTTCATCTAAATAGAGTGCCTCGCCAAAAAACCGCAATGCTTTAGAATAATGTCTTTTTCTAAACGCTAAAAATCCGTTTTTAATCAACGCTCGTTTTTTAAATTCATAGTCAAATTTATGCACGCCTAAATCCTTAAAAATCAAACCCCCCTAAATTCTTGTGCATTTTCTAAGCAGATGACTTCTAGTTCTGGGTGAATATCCATTTTGAGTTGTCCTTCCACCACATTTTTCAAAGTCAGCTTACTGCTTGGACAAGATTTACAAGCCCCCTCCAAGATTACATAAACTTTCATGTTCTTTATCCCTACAATCTCTATATTACCTCCATCTCTAATGAGATAGGGGCGGACTTTATCTACAGATACACGCACGGGCCTTTGCAATTCTTCATCGCTAAATACTACCATGATAGCAAATCCTCTTTTAAAATTTGCTCTAAGATACCATATAATGAGCGTTTTTTATCAAATATTATTGAGTAAATAAACATTTTTTTAAGGCATAGTCAAATCGTTTTTTGTTAGAATAGCGTTGGAATTAGATGCCGTTATATCAATCACTCAACTTCAGTAGAGTAAAAGGTTTTTAGCACATTTATGAAAATTAAAGACATCAAAGAGTTTCAAAAAGCCTCCAAGAAACTTCAAAAAGACACTTTAAAAATTGCTTTTGCAGTAGTTTTTCTCATCGGAGTAGCCCTATTGGCACTCATCTTTGGACATGCTAATTCTAAGGGGCTACTATTAGTGTTTGCGGCTGTAGTTGGAGGCTATATGGCAATGAATATTGGTGCTAATGATGTGTCTAATAATGTCGGACCTGCCGTAGGTTCTAAAGCTATTAGTATGGGCGGAGCGATTTTAATTGCTGGAATTTGCGAAATGCTTGGGGCTATTTTAGCTGGTGGGGAAGTGGTCTCTACAATTAAGGGACGCATTGTTTCACCTGAACTTATTAATGACGCACAGATTTTTATTAGAGTGATGTTAGCGAGCATGCTAAGTGGGGCATTATGGTTACATGTAGCAACTTTACTTGGTGCACCGGTTTCTACTACGCACTCTGTAGTTGGAGGAGTGATGGGAGCTGGAATTGCAGCTGCTGGAGTGTCTGTAGTTAATTGGAATTTTTTATTAGGGATTGTAGCTAGTTGGGTTATTTCGCCTGTTATGGGGGGATTAATTGCGATGTTACTTTTGATACTCATGAAAAAAACCATTGCTTATAAGGAAGATAAAAAGAGTGCAGCTCTGAAAGTTGTGCCTTATTTAGTCGCATTGATGAGCCTAGCTTTTAGCTGGTATTTAATGCTGAAAGTGTTAGAACATTTTTATCAAATTGGTTGGGTGTATCAGCTTTTAGGAGGAACTATTATTGCCTTATTAGTTTTTGTGGTTTTTAAAAGCTATGCACTCAAAAAAGCCTCATTGATAGAAAATAGCCATGAGAGTATTAACGAGCTTTTTAATATTCCTTTAATTTTTGCAGCCGCGCTTTTAAGCTTTGCCCATGGGGCTAATGATGTGGCCAATGCTATAGGACCTTTAGCGGCTATTAGTCAAACTTTGGGTAATTCTATGAGTTCTTTAGAAAGTGCTTTAAGCTCTGTGCCACTATGGATTATGGTAGTAGGGGGGGCTGGAATTGCTCTAGGCTTAAGCTTGTATGGGCCAAAGCTCATTAAAACGGTAGGTTCTGAAATCACAGAGTTAGATAAAATGCAAGCTTTTTGTATCGCACTCTCTGCGGTTATTACCGTGCTTTTAGCATCTCAGCTAGGCTTGCCGGTAAGCTCTACTCATATTGTCATTGGAGCGGTATTTGGAGTAGGATTTTTAAGGGAGCATTTAAGACGGCGTTTCTATAAAATAAGAGATAGCATTGTTTCAGCGCATTTTGGGGAAGATTTAGAAGAAATTGAGGGGTTTTTAAACCGCTTTGATAAGGCTAGTTTGAAGGAAAAATCACTCATGCTTGAAAGTTTGAAGAAGAATAAAAAGACCGCCTTAGCCCTAGAACTAAAAAAGAAAGAAAAAAAATCGCTTAAAAAAGTCTATAAAGAAGAAGTGATTAAACGCTCTGTTTTAAAAAAGATAATCACAGCTTGGATAGTAACTGTGCCTGTTTCAGCACTTTTAGGAGCGAGTCTTTTTGTAGCCCTTATATTTGTAGAGAGATTTTTTTAGGGTTTTAAAAAAGCTTTATCTTTTAAAACATTCGCTCAATCAAAAGTTAAAAGTATCTTTAAAGTTAGGCTTAGTCTTTTATGTTAAAATTCTAGCATTTTATATTATTTTTGAGATTTTAAGATTATAGATTATAGGAGTGGGAGCGTTAAGGAGTTTATTTGGACACATCTGAGTCGATTCTGATGTTGGTGTCTGCCTTTTTATTGGTGTTGTTAAATGCGTTTTTTGTGCTTTCGGAGTTTGCGATTGTAAAAGTGCGTAAATCCCGTTTAGAGGAGCTAGTCAAAGCGGGCAATTCAAATGCCTTGCTTGCTTTGGATATGAGCAAACGGCTAGACACTTATTTGAGTGCGACACAATTAGGGGTAACGCTTTCTTCACTAGCTTTAGGTTGGGTAGGAGAGCCTGCTATTGCTAAGTTATTGGAGGCGATTTTAGGGCGAATTGATATAGGAAATAATCCTATTTTTATCCATTCTTTGAGCGTTGGTGTAGCGTTTTTAAGCATCACTTTTTTGCATGTGGTTTTGGGCGAGATTGTGCCAAAGTCTTTAGCCATTGCTAAATCTGAAAAAGCAGTTCTTTTTGTCGCTCGCCCTTTGCATGTGTTTTGGATATTGTTTTATCCTATTGTGCGTTTGTTTGATGTGATTGCTCATTTCTTCCTAAGAAAAATGGGAGTTGACCCTTTTAAAGAACATGAAAACATGCACTCTGAGGAGGAACTCAAAATCATTGTAGGCGAGAGTTTAAGAGGAGGCATAATTGATTCGGTTGAGGGTGAGATTATCAAAAATGCCGTAGATTTTTCTGATACTAGCGCTAAAGAGATTATGACGCCACGAAAAGATATGGTGTGCTTAGATGAAGAAAACAGCTATGAAGAAAACATAGATATTGTTTTGCAAAGCCGATTTACTCGCTATCCTTATTGTAAAGGTTCTAAGGATAATGTAATTGGCATGGTGCATATTAGAGATTTATTGTCTCGCTCTATTTTTACACCAGAATTGCATGATTTTAAGCAATTGGTTAGAAAGATGATCATTGTTCCAGAAAGTGCGTCTATTTCTCAAATTCTTATTAAAATGAATAAGGAGCAAATCCATACCGCCTTAGTCATTGATGAATATGGTGGCACAGCAGGGCTACTCACTATGGAAGATATTATTGAAGAGATTATGGGGGATATTAGCGATGAATACGATTTAAAGCAAGAGGGTGTAAGCAGGCTTGAAGAGGGTAAGTTTGAACTAGATGGCATGCTAGATTTAGAGAGCGTAGAAGAAGTGCTTGAAATTAAGTTTGATAAAGAATGCGAACAAGTAACTTTGGGGGGGTATATTTTTAGTCTTTTAGAACGCATGCCTATAGAGGGAGATACGATTGTTTCACATGGGTATTTATTTGAAGTGTTGAGCGTAGAAGGGGCAAGGATAAAACGCTTGAAAGCAACTAAGCAAGATTAAGGAAGTTGGTGATGAAAAGAGTAAAAAGATTTTTAGGAATAACTTTGGGGCTTGCAGTTTGTCTGAACGCTCTTGAAGAGACCAATGCCATGCCAGAAAACACCTCACAAGCTCTTCAAAAAACACAAATGCAAGATAAAACACAAGAAGATAGTATTTCTCAAGCGTTTTCTTCTTCTCAAAACTCACATTCCAAATTAAGCCTTATTGATACGCAAAAACCTCCACTAACTGACCCAAACGCTCAAAGGATTTCTTTAATGCAAGCATGGGATAGAGTGCTTTCTAGTCATGAGGGCTTGCATGCAAAAGAATATGAAATCAAGCGTGCAAGCAAACTAAAGACAGCAGCCAAACTCTCTTTTTTACCTCAAATTGATTTGAGTGCTTTTTATGTGTATCTTTCTAACCCTATTAAAATGGATTTTGCCAATCAAAAGCAAGCGGGTGTTCAAAAAGCTATGGGGCAAATCCATCAAGGCACACAAGGCATTCAGCACACACTCTCTCCTATGATGCAACATATGCCTCCTCAAATGCAAGCTGGTTTGCAGGCTGGCACTCAAAGCATTATGCAAGGTTTTGGAGGATTAGCTAATACTTTAGGAGCGCCTTTATTGTATTCTAGACAGAATGTCGTTATTGGGGCTTTAAGCATTGTCTATCCCATTTATATGGGCGGGGCAAGATTTACTATGGTGCATATGGCAGATTTAATGCAAAAAGACGCCAAAGAGGGCTATCGCTTGCGTAAGCTCTCAACCTTTCAAGAATTAGTGAGCGTGTATTATGGCATGGCGTTAAACACTGAAGTGGCAGAGGTTTTAGAGGGGATTGAGGCAGGACATTATAAGCATTTTCAAAACGCTTTAAAAATGCAAAAAGCCGGACAAATTGCACGAGTAGAGACTTTAGGTGCACAAGTGGCTTATGATAAAGCTCATATTGCTAGCGCTAGAGCTAAAGACACTTTGGATATTTCGCAATTAGCTTTTAATTCTATTTTGTCTAGCAAAGAAAATACTTTGCCCTTAAAAGGCTTGGCAATTGCAGACAAGCCTTTGCCTGATTTGAGCTTTTTTGTCCATGATACACTCATTGCATATCCAGCCCTAAGAAGTTTAGCCAATCATGTAGAAATTGCCAAAGACAATACTAAATTACAAGTGGCTAAATTTTTACCCCAATTCACTTTTTTTGGCTCATATATTATGAAACAAAATAATTCGGTATTTGAAGATATGATTCCTAATTGGTTTGTGGGCGTAGCGGGGCGTTTGCCTATCCTTTCGCCATTAGGGCGTATCCAAAAGTATCAAGCGAGCAAGTTAGGCGAATTACAAGTTTCAAGCCAACAAGCTCAAGCCAAAAAAGATATGGAATTATTGGTGAGTAAAACTTACAAAGAAACCCTTTCTTTTTTGAAAGAATACAAGAGCTTGATTTCTAGTATAGAGTTGGCTAAAGAAAATCTAAAACTTCAAGAGCAAGCTTTCGCACAAGGTCTAAGCACTAACGCTCAAGTTATTGATGCGAGAAACACGCTTGCCTCTATTATGGTGGAACAAAAAAGCGTGGCTTATAGATACATTGTTTCGTTAGCTAGCCTAATGGTTTTAAGCGACCATATTGACATGTTTTATGAATATGTTTATTAGAGTATTTTAAGGAAAATCCATGTTTGAAAAAAAAGTTGAAAAAAAGAAAGCGATTTTACTAGGAGTTTTAGGGGGAATTGTTGTTTTATTAGTGGTGCTTTTTTATTTGGCTTATCGCCCTAAAGGAGAGGTTTTACAAGGATTTTTGGAGGCTAGGGAATATAGCGTAAGCTCTAAAGTGCCCGGGCGTATTGATGAAGTTTTTGTTAAAAAAGGCGATAGAATTAAAAAAGGCGATTTAGCTTTTAGTATTTCTAGCCCTGAATTAGAGGCTAAACTCGCTCAAGCTGAGGCAGGACACAAAGCTGCAAAAGCACTCAGTGATGAAGTGAAAAAGGGGGCAAGAGATGAGACCATTAATTCTGCTAGAGATATTTGGCAAGCGGCTAAATCTCAAGCAACTTTAGCTGAAGAGACTTATAAACGCATTCAAGATTTATATGATAGTGGCGTAGCTAGTTTGCAAAAAAGAGATGAGGCTTATGCGGCTTATAAAAGCACTAAATACAATGAAAGCGCGGCCTATCAAAAGTATAAAATGGCGTTAGAAGGAGCGAGTAAAGAGAGTAAAATTGCTGCTAAGGCTAAAGAGAGTGCGGCTTTAGGGCAAGTCAATGAAGTAGAATCCTATCTAAAAGATATTAAGGCTTACGCACCAATTGATGGGGAAGTAAGCAATGTATTGTTATTTAGTGGCGAGCTTAGCCCTAAGGGCTTTCCTGTGGTCTTAATGATAGATTTAAAAGATAAGTGGTTAAAAATTAGCGTGCCTGAGAAGTATTTGAGCGATTTTGAAGTGGGTAAGGAATTTGAAGGTTATATTCCAGCGTTAAAAAAGAAAGCTAAATTTAGAGTTAAATATTTGAGCGTTATGGGGGATTTTGCCACTTGGAAAGCCACTAATAATTCAAGTAGCTATGATATGAAAAGTTATGAAGTGGAGGCCACACCTTTAGAAGAGCTAGAGGGGTTTAGAGTAGGAATGAGCGTGCTTGTAACGCTTAAGCCTTAAAAAGGATTTTCTTTTGTTTAGGCAAGCTTATTTATGGGTCTTGCAAGACAAGTTTTTATTGGTAGTGTGTTTGGTATTGCCTATTTTCTTGGGCGTTTTAGCCAAGCAAATTTTTATCCAAGAAATCCCTAGAAAACTCCCTATTGTAGTGGTGGATTTAGATAAAACCACTACAAGCAATCAAGTGATTTTTGAGCTTAATGCTACAAGTGCGATTGTTATCAAACACCATGTGCCAAGTCTCAAAGAGGCCAAGCGGTTCTTAAACTCTGCAGAAGTGTATGGGGCATTAGTTTTGCCTAAAGATTTAGAGAGACAGATTAAAATGGGGCGTAATATTGATTTACCCTTTTACTATAACGCTGAATATGTGCTTGTTGGAAAAACCCTCAAAAGTGCTTTTTTACAAACAGCTCTCACTTTAGATGCAAAGTCATTAGCTACTAAAGCCTTAGTAAGAGATGCGAATTTAGATTTAGCTAGAGCACAAGCTTTGCCTATTATCACTAAAATGCATGCTTTGTATAATGAAAATAGCAATTATGCACAATACCTTTTAAGCGTGATGTTGCCTTGTATGTGGCAAATTCTTGTGGCAGTTGGTATGCTCAATTTGATTCAGAAAGCCTCAAATATGCGAGAGTTTTTATTGAGTATTGGAACGAATGTGTTTGTGTTTAGCGTTTGGGGGGTAGCTATGGCATTATATTTTAATCTTATAGGAATGCAAGGCAATTATAAGCATTCGTTATTGGTGGTTTTAGCTATAGTATTGATGACTTTAGTGATGAGTGGTTTTGTAGTGCTAGTTTATGTGGTGCTTAAAGATGTGATTAAAGTTGCAAGCGTTGTAGCTGGTTATACAGCACCAAGCTTGGCATTTGCTGGAGTTACTTACCCACAAAACAACATGGAAATGGCAGGGAATTTTTGGAGTCATTTTTTGCCAATCAGCCATTTTATGAAGTTTTTCTTGCAAGAGGCGTATTATAAGCCTAGCTTAATGCAATCTTTAAGTTCTATGGCACACCTTGCCCCTTTTTTAGCGTTTTTATTTTTAGGCGTTTTTTTATTCGCCAAATCTTTAAAAAAACACTCTCAAAAAGGCTAAGATTATGAATTTTTTGAGTTTATTATTGAGAGAATTTAAGGCATTTTTACTTCATAGGGGGGTTTTATTTGTTGTGATAGGGGGGCCTATTATGTATGGCTTGCTGTATCCTTTGCCTTATTTAAACGATGTAGTAACCCATCAAAAAATCGCCCTTGTAGATGAAGACAACACTATTTCGTCTCGCAAACTTGCTTTTATGGTTCAAAGCTCTAACGCTTTAAGGATTGCTTATAAAAGCCCCTCTATGCTAGAGGCTAAGAAACTTTTAAAAGAAGAAAAGGTGCATGGGATTTTACATATTCCTTATCATTTTGAGACTGATATTTATAAGCAAGTGCCTATGGTAGTAGATTTCTATGCTAATGCAAATTATTTTTTGATTTATGGAACTTTAGCCACCGCAGTCATTGAAAGTATTAACGCCTTTAATGATGAAATCAAATTCAAACGCAACGCCCAAAGAGAAGAGGCTAAACTAGAGACTAACATTGTAGGGATTAAACCCATTGCTTTATATAATCCTAGCGAAGGCTATTTAAATTACGCTCTTTCTAGCGTGTTTGTTTTTATCCTGCATCAAGTCATGCTCATAGGAGCGAGCATGCTCACAAGTGCGAGGCGTTTAGAAACCCTATCTTTTAGTAAAAAGCAAATCGCTCTTGTTTTAATGGCAAGGCTTTTAATGTTTATGACCATTCTTAGCGTGTTTGTCATGCTGTATTTTGGAGTGCTTTTCCCTATTCATGGGATTGAACGGCATGCAAGTGCTTTGGTGGTGTTTTCTAATAGCTTGGTGTTTGTGCTTTCAACGCTGTCTTTAGGTATTTTTCTAGGCACTTGGATTAAAAACCCCGCACACACCACTCAAATTATTTTGATTTCTTCTTTGCCCTTGATTTTTATGATGGGCTTTGTGTGGCCTTTTGAGTCTTTGCCCTCTTACTTGCAAGGCTTTGCTCAACTAGTGCCAGCTTATCATGGCATTAGCTTATTAGTGCGATTGAATCAAATGCATGCGGAATTTATAGATGTGGCAAGCCATTTTTATGCGCTTTTAGGTATTTTGGCAGTGAGTTTTATTCTTAGTGTGTATAAGCTTAGTTCTTTAAGCGTAACAAAAAGGTAAGCATGCGAACGCTTGAAACAACTATTACCTCCAAACACCAAGTTAAAGCCTCTCGTTTTTTAGGCTATCTTGTGCCTTTTAGTGTTTTTGAAAAAACCCTTTTTGATTTAAAAAAAGAGCATTTTAAGGCTACACATTTTGTAACGGCATTTCGCTATCAATTAGAGGGCAAAATTACAGAGGGTTTTAGCGATGATGGCGAGCCAAAGGGGAGTTCAGCTATGCCGATGTTAAATGTGTTAAGGCGAGAAAATTTAATGGATATAGGTATCATAAGCGTGCGTTATTTTGGAGGCACGCTTTTAGGGGTAGGGGGTTTGATGAAAGCTTATGCTAATAGTGTGTTATTATGCGTAGAAAACGCTAAGCAAGCAAACGCATTCAAGGATTTTATAGAGTTAGAAACCCATGCTTGTTTTTATCCTTATGCGCAATTAGATTATATTCAGCGTGAAGTTAAGAAATTTAGCCTACAATTAAATAAAAAGAATTTTCAAGCCCATGGTGTGGAAGTAGAAATTAGTGGTTCAAGAGAAAAGTTACAAGCATTTTTAGAGCAAATCAAAGATTATTAGGGAGAGTTTATGGGGTTTTTAAGCGAATATTTTTTATGGATTAAAGCTTTTCACATTATAGCACTCATTTCTTGGATGGCGATGTTGTTTTACTTGCCAAGACTCTTTGTCTATCATGCAGAAAACGCCCATACAAAAGAGTTTGTTGAAATAGTGAAAGTGCAAGAAAAAAAGCTTTATACTTTTATAGGTTCGCCTGCTATGGGTTTTACGCTGATTACAGGCATTTTAATGTTGTTAGCAAATCCGGGGTTTCTAAAAAGTGGGGGTTGGTTGCATGCTAAATTACTATTAGTGGCTTTGCTTTTAATCTATCATTTTTATTGTAAGAAATGCATGCGTGAGTTAGAAAAAGACCCCACAAAAAGGAGTGGGAAATTTTATCGTGCGTTTAATGAAGTGCCTACAATCTTACTGATAGGTATTGTGATTTTAGTGGTTATCAAGCCTTTTTAAAGATAAGACAATGAGCGAAAAAAATTTAAAACAAGAAAAAATTATCAGCATGTTTGATGATATAGCAAACTCTTATGACCAAGCGAATCGTTTGATTAGCTTTGGCTTAGATGTGAAGTGGCGAGAGAACGCTTGCAATGAAGTGTTTTTGATGTTAGAAAACAAACAATCTTTAGTGCTTGTAGATGTGGCTTGTGGGACAGGCGATATGCTAATAGCATGGCAAGAAGTAGGCTCAAAACACCAAGTAAGTTTTCAAAAATGTATAGGGATTGACCCCGCAAATAATATGCTAGAAATCGCTAAAAAGAAGCTTGAAAATAAGGCTGAGTTTATTCAAGCAGAGGCTAAAAATTTAAAAGGTGTTGAGAGTAGTAGCGTGGATATTCTCTCTATTTCGTATGGTTTGCGTAATGTAATAGAGCGAGAGGAGGCCTTAAAAGAGTTTGAGCGTATCTTAAAGCCTCAGGGTATTTTAGTGATTTTAGAATTTTTAAAAAAGGATAACCCTAGCTTTTTAGATAGAATTTCAGGTTTTTATACCAATAAAGTATTGCCAATAGTAGGGGGAGCAGTGAGTAAAAACTATGAGGCTTATTCTTACTTGCCTAAATCTATTGAAGGGTTTTTGAGTTTGGAAAGTTTGAAAACAGAGTTAAAGAGCGTGGGACTTGATGTATTAAAAACGCAAGGCTCATTAGGGGAAGTCTCTACCATGCTCTTAGCACAAAAAAATCTTAAAGAAAAGGGAGCTTAAAGGTATGGATAAAAATTTGTTTGAAGAGCAAAAAAGCCCTAAGCGTAAGAGTGCGTCTAAAAACAAGAGTTTTGAAGAGCATGTAAAAACGCTAGAGCAAATTATGGAACGCTTAAATGGGTCTGATTTATCCTTAAAAGAGGGCATGGAGCTATACCAACAAGGCATGCAAGAATTAAAGCTCGCTCAAAAGCTTTTAGAGGACGCTCATTTAGAATATGAAAAATTCCAACAGCTTGATTAAAAGGGGGTTAAAAAAATAATGGCACAAGTGGTAGCGTTGCAATTAGAAGATTTTAAAGAAAATTTAGTGGAAGTTTCTTTAAAATCTTTGCCAAAGTCTAGCGTAGTTGTCTTGCCTGAATATGTGATTAATCCCTTTTTTCACCATAACATGGCATTAGAATTTAGTGAAATCCATGCGCAATCTATGCGAGCGATAACGCATTTAGAGAATTGTGCTAAAGAAAAAGATTTGATTATTTCAGCTCCAGTGTTATTAGAAAAAGACCATAAGATTTATAAAAAAATCGCTCTAATTTCTAAAAATAGCATAAAATATTATGAGCAACAACGCTTGATTCCTTATTCGCATTGGGACGAAGAAAGTTTTTTTGACAATGAAAAAAGCGATTTTAAAGAGTTATTGGTATTTGAAAAAGAGGGCTTAAGGTTTGCCCCCATGTTTGGCTTTGAAGCTCATTTTGATGAAATATGGGTTCAGGCTAAAAAACAAGGTGTAGATGTAGTGCTTTTAAGCAGTGTAGCAACTTTTGAATCCAATGAAAGATGGAGAGATTTATGCAAAATGCGTGCCTTTTGTGCGTCTTGCATGATTGTGAGGGCTAATAGAATAGGAGCTTATCAACAAGTGGTGCAAAAACAAGATGAAAAAAGCACTTATTTATGGAAATTTTATGGCGATAGTTTCATTGCCTTGCCTGATGGGAGTATTGAAAATTCCTTACAAGGCAAAATGAACATGCTTAGCACGCAAGTAGATAAGCACTATATAAGGGAATGGGCTAAAACTTGGAGTTTTAGAGAGATAAACTAAAAGGGGTTAATGTGATTGATAAAAAACTTTTATTGCAAGATTTTGATAAAGTGGCTCAAGCGTTAGAGTGGCGTAATATTGATAAAGATACGCTAACTTTTTGGCGTGAAAAAATCGTGTTTTATAAAAAGCAGTTACTAGAATTAGAAAGCTTGCAAGCCTTTCAAAACAAGGTGTCTAAAGAATTTGGTATCAAAATGGCTCAAAAGGAAGATGTGAGCGAACTAAAAAAAGAGCTAGAAAATAATAAAATAAAATTAAACGCTCTTTCTAAAGTGGTTAATGAGCTAGAAAACGAAATTGATGAATGGCTTATTAGAGTGCCTAATCTTTTAGATGAAAAAACCCCTTTGGGCAAAAACGAAGAAGATAATGTAGAAATCAAAAAAATCTTAACCCCAAGAAATTTTGATTTTAAGCCTAAAGAGCATTTTGAGTTAGCTCAAAATAATGGCTGGATTGATTTTGAAAGTGGCGTGAAATTAGCCAAAAGCCGTTTTTCTGTAGTAAGGGGCTTTGGGGCTAGAGTCTATAAGGCACTCATTAACTTAATGTTAGATTTCAATGAAAAAAATGGCTTTGAAGTTGTCTATACACCGGCTTTAGTGAATGAAAACATGCTTTTTGGAACCGGGCAATTACCCAAATTTAAAGAAGATGTTTTTAAAATAGAAAATGAAAATTTGTATTTAATCCCCACTTCTGAAGTAACGCTCACTAATTTATATAACGACACCATAATTGAATCTGAAAAACTTCCTATTAAAATGACCGCTCATACGCCTTGCTTTAGAAGTGAAGCAGGCAGTGCTGGAAGAGATACAAGGGGCATGATTAGACAACATCAATTTGATAAAGTGGAGTTAGTAGCGCTCACGCGCCCTAAAGAGAGCGATACAATGCAAGAGTATATGCTAGAGAGTGCGAGTGAAATTTTAAAAGCTTTGGAATTACCGCATAGATTTGTGCAATTATGCAGCGCTGATTTGGGCTTTAGTGCGAGTAACACTATAGATATTGAAGTGTGGTTACCCGGACAAAATTGCTACAGAGAGATTAGCTCTGTGTCTAACACAAGAGATTTTCAAGCTAGGCGAGCCAAAATTCGTTTTAAAGAAAACAAAAAAAATCAATTAGTCCATACTTTAAATGGTTCTTCTTTAGCGGTAGGTAGGACTATGGTCGCTTTAATGGAAAACCACCAGCTTGCCGATGGAAGCATTAGCATTCCTAAGGCATTAGAAAAATATCTTTAAGGCTAGTTTGTGCTAAATGAAGAGCAAAATCCACAAGCCCTAGAAGAGACTCCCTTAGAGACAGAAGAAAATAAAGCAGAAACAGAATCTTCTAGTTTAAGTTCAACTGACTCTAAAATTCCTCCTTTTAAGCAAGCCCTTAAGCAGACTTTAGACAAATTAAAAAACCCCAAAGAACTTTTTAAAAACCTCATCAATGATAAAAAAAAGCTTTATATTGTTTTAGGCTCTTTTTTATTTTTGGTTATTTTAATTGTCGTTCTTAGCTTGTTTATGGGGCATAAAGAACCTCAAAAAACCTCTCAAAAAACTCTTGCAACCTCTATAAAGCCAAGCAATGATAACGCTAAGAATGAAAACGAAAAAGAAGACAAGGAAAAGGCTGAAAACCTTAATTTGCCCGATTTAATGGGCGAGGGAGCATTTTCTTCTAATGAATCTAAAGAACGCCAAGTGGATGCTATGATAAAAAAGGCTAGTATTTTATATGAGCAAGGGCAAAAAAATGAGGCGTTGCATTTATTTGATAAAATCGCCTCGTTTTCACAAAGCATTGCAAGTCATAATTTGGGGGTGATTAAGTTTAAAGAAAAAGATCTTAATGGAGCATTAGATTTGTTTGATTCTAGCATTGCTTCAAAAGAAAATGCGAGTGCGAGTGCGATTGATGCGTTAGTTACGGCTTATCATTTACAAGATGCGGATTTATATTATCATTATCTAAAAATTGCAAGAGATACCTTATACAAAGACTACAAAAAGTCTTTTTATTCCTATGCGTATGCGCTCAAATCCTATTATGCTGAAGAATATTTTGAAGCTCTTTCGCCTTTAATGCACCCTAATTCAAACGCCTTTTTAAAACCTAACGCACGCTTAGCGTCTAAATTGTTTTTGATGTTTAAAGATGAAAAGAATGCTTATGAAAATTTACAAAAAAGTGCCAAGACTAAAGATGAGCTTGCTTTAGGGCTATTGCAAGCTCGTTTGGGAAATTATGATGAGGCACTAGAGCATTTAAAGCGGTTTTTGCAACATTATCCTAATGACTTAAACGCTTTAATGGCAACTGAAATTGTGAGCTTAAAAAGAGGCGATATGTCTAGTGCAAGCGAGATTTTAAAAATGGTTAGCCATAAAAAGAAACAAATCCCCTTAGCAAACTCTTTTTATCCTATTAAACCTTTGTTGAGGTCATTTTTTTTAGACAAAGAATTAGCTAAGGACTTTTTTTGGAATGATAAATATTTTCAAGGAAAAAGAGATTCTATTTATCGTATTTTGTTTTATTACGCCCCTTTTAAGATTGTGGATTCTTATGAGGCTTTAGGCGTGATTCAAGAGGGGCTATTTCTTTTGGAATCTGAAACGCAAAAGGATTTAAAAGGAGCAAGCATGGCTTTAAAACGAGGGCGCATGATTGCTTTGGCAGATAAAAATAGTCTTAAGGGATTAAAAGAGCTAGAACAAAAGCGTTTGCGAAAAGCGTTGCATTATTTCAAGCTCGCATTAAAAAATAGCCCTAACAACGCCTTGACTCATTATAATGTGGGCTTGATTTATGCGCAGTTAGAAGATTATTATAAGGCTTATTTTCATTTTTTAAGGGCTTTTCATTTAAATTCAGCAGATTATTTGAGCGCGGTTTTTGCTCTAATGGCATCGCATTTCACCCATGAAGATAATGCAGAGCTTTTGAGAGAGGTTACAGAGAATTTTTACAGCCAAGATTTTTCTAGTCCTACACAAAAAGCTTTTTTAGGCTCGTTAGTGGCTTTTTTAAATCATCGTGGTAATTGGGATATGGATTGGCTAGAGAACGCACCCAAAAAAATTCCCTTTTACTACGCTCTTCAAGCGGTGTTTGCTAAAGAAAGTAGGGATAAAAAATTAGCTATAGAGTCTTTTGCTCGCTTAAAGGCCATGATGCCAAAAGACTTGCTATCGCACATTCTTTATGAAATTATTTCTTATTATAATGCGAATATCCGCCATACTTTGAGCATTTATACGCTTTTAGATTCAAATTCTATTGATTTAGAACAAACCATGCTAGGACCTATTTTAGGGCGTAATTTTTATGCGTATATGGGGTTTATTGTGGGGGATTTAGACAAGCAAGAAAAATTGATTGAAAAAAAACTTGCAAGCTTAGAGGAGGGCGAAGAGCCTAATGACTTGTTGCAAAATTTAGCGTTAGTGAGCCTACTTCAAGGAAAATATGTCAAGGCGAGCGCGTTGTATCAAAATTTAATTGAGGGACTTAAAGATAGTGATATACGCTTAAAGATTTTAGCGAGCTTAGCGCATATCGCACAAGGCAATTATAATAACGCAGTTTTATTGTTAGAGCTTGGTAAATTAGATGAGCCAAAAAATGAAGATATTCGCTATGCACTAGGGCTATTGTATCAGCAAAAAGGGGATTTAAAAGCGGCGTTAAACCATTTTTTAGCCATTAGAACTTCTAATTTTTCCTCAGATTATTTTGATTTTAAAATTGATACAGATATTTTAAAAAAGCGTTTGGATAAAGAAAAGAAAGGCGAGTTTTTAGAATGAAACAACAAGCAATGGATTTTGAAAAAAGTATTTTAGAAGGGTTGAATGAGGCTCAAAAAGAGGCTGTTTTACACGCACAGGGCCCTTTATTAGTTTTAGCTGGAGCAGGAAGTGGGAAAACTAAGACCTTAACAAGCCGACTAGCTTATTTAATTGGCGTTTGTGGTGTGCCTAGTGAAAACACTTTAACGCTTACTTTTACCAATAAAGCAAGCTTAGAGATGAGAGAGCGAGCGAGCCATTTACTAAAAAACCAATTCCTTATCCCCCCCTTGCTTTGCACTTTCCATCGGTTTGGCTTGCTATTTTTACGCCAGCACATGCATTTATTAAAACGAGCTTGTGATTTTGCTTTAATGGATGCTGATGATAGCAAGTCGCTTTGCAAACAGCTTAAAATCTCAGCGTATCGTGAGAGCATTTCAAAAATCAAAAACCACATTTTAGACCTAGATATGCAAGATAAAGAATGCCAAAAAGCCTATGAAATGTATCAAAACGCCTTAGAAAAAGACAATCTCGTGGATTTTGATGATTTATTGGCATTGAGTTTTAAGATTTTACAAGATAACCCTTCGCTCGCCCATCAATTAAGCGAACGCTACAATTATATTATGGTAGATGAATATCAAGATACCAACCGCTTGCAATTTGAATTATTAGAATTATTGTGTTCTAGGCATGATAATTTATGCGTAGTGGGCGATGATGACCAAAGCATTTATGGCTGGAGAGGGGCTGATATTTCTAATATTTTAAATTTTTCTCAATATTTTAAGGATACTAAAATCATTAAATTAGAGCAAAATTACCGCTCAAGCACTGAGATTTTAGAATGCGCTAATAAGCTTATTAAGCATAATGAATGCCGTCATCAAAAAACCTTAATCAGCCATAAAGGCGCTCATAAAGCTGTAGAATGTCAAGAATTTCTCACTCAAAAAGAAGAGAGTTTAGCTATCGCACACACCATTAAGGCTTGGAGCAATCAAGGCGATAGCTTAGAAGACATAGCCATTTTATACCGCTTGAATGGATTAAGTCGTAGCATTGAAGAGAGTTTAAACGCCCTAAACATTCCTTATAGATTAGTAGGAGCGGTGAGTTTTTATGAAAGAGCAGAGATTAAAGACGCATTAGCCTATATGCGTTTAATCAATAATAAAAATGAGCGTTTTTTCCTAAAACGCATTTTAAATAAGCCTGCTAGAGGGATTGGGAAAAAAACCCAAGAATTAGTTTTTGACACCTTAGAAAAGGAGCAAATTGGCTTAGAAGAGGCGTTAAAAAAGAATGTGTTTCAAGGTGTGCTAAGCGTTAAAAACGAGCGGATTTTAAAGAATTTTATGGCTTTAATAGAGCGTTTAAAAGAACATTTTGATTTTTCTATTGAGAGGTTTTGTAATTCTTTTTTAGAAGAAACCAATCTTATGCAAAGCTATGAAAAAGAAGATAATTACGAAGAAAGACAAGGTTTTGTAGAAGAATTATTGGGGCTATTGAAAGAGTATTTTAAAGAAAACCCAGAAAATTCATTGCAAGATTTTTTAAACGAGAGCGCTTTGGATAATCAAGCTCCTACTGATTGTGGCAAAGTGAGTTGCATGAGCGTGCATATGAGTAAGGGTTTGGAATTTAAGCGTGTGTTTGTGATTGGCTTAGAAGAAGGGTTTTTCCCTCATGGGAGTTTTTACAAAGATTTTAATGATAATGAAAATAATTTAGAAGAAGAGCGCCGTTTAGCTTATGTGGCTATCACTAGAGCTAAGGAGGAATTGCACCTTTCTTATGTCAAGGAGCGCTTGTATTTTGGGCGTAGAACCCCTTGCATGCCATCTTTATTTTTAAAAGAGGCAGGGTTATTAACTGATAAAGAAAATATGTCTGTCATTAGAGTGGGGGATTTAGTGAGCCATAAGATTTTTGGCATAGGAAGAGTGCTTGCTATAGAAAATAATCTTCACACTCAAAGCATGAAAGTGAATTTTGGGGGGCGTATCCAAAGGGTTATGCAAGGGTTTTTAGAAAAAGTTAGGGAGGGATTTTGAAAATTCTTGTTGTTTTTGTAATGCTTTTAAAGGGGTTATTAGCCCTAGACTTAAGCGCACTTAAAGAGGATATTAAGGGGCAATACCTTAAAGCGTATAAAACTTTGGATTTAAAAATTGATGCGATTGAATTGAAAGTGCCAGAACGCTTTGCAAACGCTGTTTTAGAAAGCTATGATTTAGGCTCTAAAGACACGCTTAAAAAAGATGGCGTTGTGTTTTTAAACTTAAAAATACAAAATGAGCCAAATTTACGCTTGCCGGTGCGCTATAGCGTAATAGGGAGCATTCAAGCTTTTAAAAGCTCTAGCGTGATTAAAAAAGATGAAAATATCACTTCAAATAATACCATTCAAACACGCATTAATTTTGGCTCTGTAGAAAGCCCTTTAATTATTCAGTCTATCAACCAAGCAAGCGCTAAAGTCTATATCGCACCCAACACGATTTTAACCGCAAGTAAAATCCAGCCCTTAATTATCGTGCGTAAAAATGATATGATTATGGGCGTATTAAAAGAGGGGCGTATCACGCTAGAGATAAATTTGCAAGCCTTAGAAAATGGCTCATTAAATCAAATTATTCAAGCCAAGAATTTAGAAAGCAATAAAATTCTAAAAGTGCGTGTGTTAAATAACTCTAAAGTTCAAATATTATAAAGGAATGATAATGAAATTAGTTTTAGGCATTAGTGGGGCAAGCGGAATACCCCTAGCCTTGCGGTTTTTAGAAAAATTACCCAAAGAGCTTGAAGTGTTTGTGGTGGCTTCTAAAAACGCTCATATTGTAGCCCTAGAAGAATCTCAAATCAACCTAAAAACCGCCTTAAAAGATTTACGCCCTAATGCCACATTCTTTAACGAACAAGACATTCATGCGAGCATTTCATCAGGGAGCTATGGGGTTGATAAAATGGCGATTATTCCAGCGAGTATGGATATGGTAGCAAAAATCGCTCATGGCTTTTCTGGGGATTTAATCTCTAGGGCTGCGTCTGTTATGCTTAAAGAAAAACGCCCTTTACTCATTGCCCCTAGAGAAATGCCTCTAAGTGATATTATGTTAGAAAATTTGCTAAAACTCGCTCGCTCTAATGCGATTATTTCACCCCCTATGATGACTTATTACACCCAAAGTAAAACCTTAGAAAGCATGCAAGATTTTTTAGTGGGGAAGTGGTTTGATAGTTTAGGCATAGAGAATGATTTATACCCACGATGGGGAGTGTTAAGCTAATGCAAAAAGTAGGCATTTATCCGGGAACTTTTGACCCTGTAACTAATGGGCATGTGGATATTATCCATCGCTCAAGTGAATTGTTTGAAAAGCTTATTGTAGCCGTAGCTAATTCTAGTGCTAAAAAGCCCATGTTTAGTTTAGAAGAACGCTTAGAGATGATACAACTTGCCACAAAAAGTTTCAAAAATGTAGAGTGCGTGAGTTTTAATGGGCTATTAGCCAATTTTGCCAAAGAGTATCATTGTAAGGTGCTTGTAAGGGGTTTAAGAGTGGTGAGTGATTTTGAATACGAATTGCAAATGGGTTATGCGAACAAATCTTTAAATAACGAGTTAGAAACGATTTACTTCATGCCCACTTTACAAAACGCTTTCATTAGCTCTTCTATTGTGCGTTCTATCATTATTCACAAAGGCGATGCGAGCCATTTAGTGCCTAAAGAAATCCACCCCCTTATTTTAAAGGCTTAAGAATGTATGTAACTATAGAAGGTATTGATGGTGCGGGTAAAAGCACTCAAATAGAACTATTAAAAACGCATTTTAAAAACGCCCATATCACTAAAGAGCCGGGTGGGACAAAAATAGGCGAGAGTTTAAGACATCTTGTTTTAAATGAAAATTTAAGCGAATTAGCTAGAGCGTTTTTATTCTTGAGTGATAGAGCCGAACATATAGAAAGCATAATCAAACCCGCCTTAAAAGAAAACAACCTCATCATTAGTGATAGAAGTTTAATCTCTGGCATGGCTTATAGCGAGCTTTCAAGCTTAGAATTAAATCTTTTAGCCACGCAAAATATCTTGCCCCAAAAAATCATTCTTTTACTCATAGATGAAGAGAGTTTAAAACAGCGTTTGAGTCTTAAAAGCTTGGATAAAATAGAAAATCAAGGCACAGAAAAATTACTTAATATCCAGCAACGCCTAAAAGAGAAAGCCTATTTGTTAAAAGAAAAGTTTGGGTGCGAAATTTTAGAACTTGATGCTAAGAAAAGCATAGAAAACTTACACCAACAAATAGTAGCCTTTATTGAATGCGTTGTCTAACTTGTTTAAAACTCTCTTTCAAACCCCTTTGTCAAAGTTGCTTGAATGACTTGCCCTTACAATTAAAAGTAAGGGTTTTAGAAGGCATAAGCGTATATAGCTTTTATGCCTATAGTGAAGTAGAAGACTTAATCAAAAGCAAGTATTCTTTGATAGGCTCTCGCCTTTTGCCCTTGCTCTCTCAAAAAGCTAGCACAGAGTTTTTAAAAATCTTAAAAGAAAAAAATTTAAACACAGCCCTTTATGGCATTGCTATTGATGATAGAGTGAAGTCTTTTTACTCACACTCTGCCGTGCTTTTAAAAGCTTTTTGTAAAAACAATCTAAAAGCCACTTATGGGAATTTAAGAGCCTCTAATTCTATCACTTACGCAGGTAAAAGCCTAGAATTTCGCACCTCTAACCCACGCAATTTCATTTTCAAAGGCGATAAAACCTTAGATTACTTCTTATTAGATGATATTATCACCACCGGCACCACCCTAAAAGAAGCCCTAAGCTATCTTAAAAATTTGAATGTAAAAGTGCATTTTGCTATCGCACTAGCTGATGCAGATGAATAAGCTATAATTAAAATTTTTTAACAAGGAAAAACATGCAAGCGTTTAAACTAGAAGATGACATTAACGACTATATCAAAAAAGAATTAGAAAATTTAGGCTTAGTTAAAAATAAGGACTTCAATATTGAAGGAAAAATGAGCGATAGCTTAAAAAACGCCCTAAAAAATGCGAGTAAAACCGAAAATAAAGCCTCCTTTGGCCGCCCTGATTTTAGTTTAGAAAACTATCATGCTAAAGACAATAAAGAAAATATCATTCCTGTAGTGATAGAAAACAAACTTTATTCTAAATTTTTAAAAGCCCTTAATTCAAGAGATAGCACCCTAAAAAGCGATGAAACTTCTATTTCTAAATATGCTGTGAATGGGGCTTTACACTATGCTAAAAGCATTCTTAGGGATAAAGACAAGTATAAAGAATGTATCGCTATAGGCATTGCTGGTGATGATATAGAAAACATTTTAATAGAAGTGTATTATGTGTTTGCAAGTGGAACTAATTCGCACAAATTAACCCATGCTTCAAACTTGCATTTTTTAGAAAACCAACAATCGTTTGATGACTTTTATAAAGAATGCACGCTCAGTGAAGAAGAAAAGCATTTAATCTTAATTAAAAGCAAAGAACAGCTTAATGATATGGCTAAAAAGCTTAACCGCCTCATGCACAACCATAACATCACCGCCCCTCAACGAGTGCTATATGTAAGCGGTATGCTTTTATCTATGCAAGAGATTAAAGACAAAAAAGAGGGTTTAAAACCTAGCGATTTAAAAGGCCATTTAACCGACACAAGCAGAGACAGCGTTTTAATTGTCAATCAAATTGGAGACTTTTTAAGCGCTAAAAGCCTAGACAAAGAAAAAAGAGAGCTAATGCTAGCTAGTTTTAAAGAAATCAGCAAGGACCCTCAAAGAGATAAAAAAACCGCTCTTGATAAAGCTATAAGCACGCATTTAGCCCAAGATGCAAGCATTACCAAACAAATTTTTTCGTTTCTCTATGAATTTGTCCATAAGCCCATTAACGAGAGCGATAATACCGGGCATTTAGACATCATGGGCGAACTCTATAGCGAATTTTTAAAATACGCACTAGGCGATGGTAAAGAGCTAGGCATTGTTTTAACCCCTCCTTATGTAACTAAAATGATGAGCCAACTTTTAGGGGTTAATGCTAATTCTAAGGTTATGGACTTAGCGGCAGGCTCAGCAGGATTTTTAATTTCTTCTATGGTGTTAATGATTGAAGATATTGAAAAAGCCGGTAAAAATACAACTACCAAAGAAAGAATAGAAAAAATGAAAAAATCCCAACTTCTAGGCGTAGAACTCAACGCTGAAATGTTTTCTCTAGCGACCACGAACATGATTTTAAGAGGTGATGGCTCAAGTTTAATCATTAAAGGCAACACTTTTGAAACAAACGCACAAATTTTTAAAGACTTTAAGCCTGACATTCTTTTATTGAACCCGCCTTTTAGTTACGAGCAAAATGGTATGCCTTTTATCAAGTTTGGCTTAGAACATATGCAAAAAGGCGGTCTTGGAGCGATAATTATCCAAGATAGCGCAGGAAGCGGACAAGCTTTGCAAACTAATAAAGAGATTTTGAAAAAGCACACCTTAATAGCAAGCATTAAAATGCCAACAGACCTTTTTATGCCTATGGCAGGCGTGCAAACGAGCATTTATATTTTCAAAGCCCACATTCCGCATGACTATGAAAAGTTAGTTAAATTCATAGATTTTAGAAACGATGGCTTTAAACGCACTAAAAGAGGCTTAAATGAAATAAGCGAACCTTTTAGGCGCTATAATGAAATCATTCAAATTTATAAAGCCGGCTTGAAAGCTCAAGTTTCTAAAGAATTATGGGGCGATTTAGAAAAAATCTATACAGAAGATTTTATCGCTAAAGCTAATGAGAATAAACACGCTAAAGACTTTAATTTTGAAGCCCACCAAAAGAATGAGACTAAGCCTGCATTAGAAGACTTTAAAAAGACCATTAGCGATTATTTAGCCTATGAAGTGAGCTTGATTTTAAAGAGTAATACGCCGGGAAAGTCCTAAGCCCCATTAGTAGCACACTCAACGCTATTAAGTGGGGCGAGTTTAAATTAGGGGATTTGTTTGAGATGGAGCGTGGCACTCGCCTAACAAAAGCTAACAGAATTAAGGGGACTAGACCATTAGTAACCGCAGGGTATGAAAACTATGGGGTTGCAGAATGTATCAGCAATCAAGAACAGAAAATTTTTAAGGGTAACACAATCACTATTGATATGTTTGCGAACGCTTTTTATCGTTACAGCGAATATAGTGCGGACGATAACATCTTAGTTTTAACCCCAAAATTTACAATGAGCCATAGAATAGGGCTATGTATCACAACTAGGATTAACACAATTTTAAAAGCTAAATTTTCTTATGGCAAACAATACCGCCAAAAAGATTTTAATGTAACGATTATTTCTCTACCCCTAAAGCCCACCATCAACACTGCTACACCCACCCTAAACGATATTGACTTTAATTTCATGGAAAATTTTATAGCCGAACTTGAACAGCATCGGCTCGCCGAACTTGACGCTTACTTACAAGCTACAGGGCTACAAAACACCACTCTAACAAGCGATGAAGAAAACGCCCTAAAACTAATGGGCGAAAACGAGAGAGAGAGAGAGAGAGAGAGAGAGAGAGAGTAAAAGCGGCGTAGAATGGGAAAGCTTTAAAATCGTGGATATTTTTGAAATCAAAAATACAAAAAATATTTTAGCAAGGAATATTGTCAAAGATAGTGGGACAACCCCTTATTTGTGTGCCAGTAAAGAAAATAACGCCGTAAATTCTTATATTGCTTACAATACAGATTTTTTGGATAGGGGCGATTGTATTTTTATCGGTGGTAAAACTTTTGTGGTTACTTACCAACAAAAAGATTTTTATTCAAACGATAGCCATAATTTAGCCTTATATTTAAAAGATATGCGCTCAAAAAATAAGCTTAATCAATTATTTATGATTACTTGTATTTATAAGGCTTTAAACGATAAATATTCGTGGGGTAATAGCATAAGCAATGCTAAGATACAAAACGACAGCATTTTACTACCCACCACAAAACATGGCAACCTTGATTTTAAGTTTATGCAAAATCTCATTAACGCCTTAATGAAACACACCATTAAGGGCGTAGTGGAATATAACAATGCTAAAATCAAAGCCACAAAACTTGTGATAGAAAAAGAAAAAAGCGATAGCTTTTTAAGATAAATAATAAAGAGCTTTAAAACAAAGTTTTAAAGCGATAACTTTAAAAGCCTTGCGGGTGTTTGGGGAGTTTAAAAAGACCAAATGTCTTTTTAAACCAAAAGGGGGATAAGGACACAATGAAGAGTGTCCTAAGTCCCCCTTAAGAAATGAAAGGATTTAATCAAACGAAATTAAAAAGCAAGAAAATGAAATTTCAAGGTATAATTCTCTCCAAGAGTTTTTGCCATTTTTGCGTTTCATGGCAGTCCCTTCAGAACAATTTTCACCCCCTAATCTCTTCAAAAACTAGGGGGCGAACCGTTATTCTGCCTTAAACCCCCCTAAAAAATAAAAGAATTTTAAAAACAAAATTAAAAATAAGCCTACTAAAAGCGTGATAGAAAAAGAAAACACACAAACGAAAAAAGAGAGCTTGTTTTAAGTTTTAAGAAAGATTTTTGTAAAATTACATCTACCCCCTAGTTTTTAGCGAAGTTAGGGGGTAAAACCCATAAAAAAGGAATTGCCATGAGTAAAAAAGTGGCAAAAAACCTTTGGTTTCATTATACTTAAAATTCCCTATTTATAAGTATGGGGTTAAATTAATAGTTTTTGCACTAATTTATGGCGTTACTAAGTAAATTTTCATCTTTGGATTTTCTAAAATAAGCGTGTTTTTACCTCTTATGAGCATGAACATACCCTTAAAATTTTCCATAAATTCTAGTTCAAACGCCATTAATTCCCCATCTCTGCAAACTTTTCTTGAAATCCCGCTTTCTTCTATCTTAATATGATTGTTATCCCACCATGCATAGCTGGCAAAATAGCGGTTGCAATAGCCTCTCCCATAAATGCGCTCTTCTTTTTGGTCAAAGATAAATTCCCCCATAGAATTTTTAGGGCGTGGTTTTTTCTTAAGGAGTGCATACCAGCGTTCATACCAATGCTTTTTCTTTTCTTTTTGTTCTAATTCAGTGATTTTTTTATCTTTTGGTAAAGCGGTATTTTGGAGTGAGTCTTCATCTTCTTGGCTCTCTCTAAAAGCACTATCAGCAAGCATGGCATCAATATTGTAGGTTCTGTTATCCATGTCTATTTTTTGAATGTGCCAATTATCTGTTGCAATCTTTTTATGGTTAAACCCCTTAAAGAAAAAGCACCCCGAAAGCATGCAAGCCAACATCAAACTCATTCCAATTAATCGCACATTCAATCTATTATTCCTTGATTTAAAATTACGCACTTTTTAATGCAAAGTCTCTTTGAGAGACCCCCCCTAATTTGATAAGTTTAAATTAATGCTCGCTCTCTTTAGAGCCTTGTTCTTCAATAGCCTTTTTAAGCAAAGTAATAGCCTCTTGCACGGCTTGCTCGCTCACATGCTGGAGCGATTGAATCGCACTCTCTTGAAAATCTTGCTTGCTATCTTTATTTTTACTCACTTCCATTGTTTTATTTTCCAAGCTAGAAATATTTTCATGCTTAATAATAACTCCTGAATGTGAATGGCCTTTTACGCTAATATCATATCCAAGCGCAAATTCTGCTTTATACTTAGAATTATCCCCTTCTAAGATAGAGAAAGAAAGAATAGTAAAACGCACCGCATAAATTGGCACTTTCATGCCATATGGAGGTAAAGCAACGCTTAAGCATGCTTTTTGTGCCTCTTGCATAAACATTGTTTTGAGCATGTTGCGAGGTAAATCTACCCATTTTTGATGCTTTCCATGCGTGATTTGTCCATCTTTTGCTTTAAAAACAATTTCTTTAGTATTGAATAAATCCGCACTTAGAATGCTCACTAAACCGACTTCAGCCAATTGTTTGGTGCATTTTTCTTCAGCAAAAGAGCTTGCATTCAAATCATAGGATTTAATTTCTGGTAACACTTGCCTTAGATTTAAATTCAAGCAACCTCCAAGCGATAATGCTAATACCGATGAGAGTGAGAATAACTTTAAATAAGTAGCTCTCATATTTACTTCCTTTCTCCAAAAATGGTTTTATAAGGGTCAGCGTCAAATTTGTCTATCAGCATTGACCCTTTTTGCACAAAATTATCAATATTTCTTAGGCTTAACTCTGCTTGTATAATCAATGGAGTTAGCATAGTTTTAAAGTCATATTGCCCTTGTTTAACCCGCAAATCCACATTATAGACCAAGTCATTAGCATTCTTTGCTATGGAGTCAATCGTGCCTTTCATGCTATCAATATTGGTTACAATATCATCTACAGAAGTTAGAATATGCTTAACTTTTTGCACATTTTCATCATCAAGCATTCTATCTACATTTTTAATGATTTTCATTACTTCCTTAACCATATGGTCTGCATCGCCGGCTAAACGACCCATAAGCCCTTCTTTGAAAATCAAAACTCTTTCATCTTTTCCTGTATAAAATTCTTCATTTTTACTTTGTTCTAAGGCTAAATATTTTAATCCCATAAGACCTTGCGAAGAAACCATTACCGTGGAGTCTTTACGCACTTTAACGCTAGAATCAATCATTAATTCTAAACGCACTACCCCCACTTTCCCTTTTGCAAAGCCTACTTTAATAACATTTCCTACTTGAATCCCTTTATAGCTAATGGGCGAATTGGTAGAAATTCCGCCTAATTCTTTATCAGTATAAACAATATATTTTTGATATTTTCCATCTTCTAAGCCCACATGACCAAGCCATAAAATAAAGCCCACCATGCAAACCAAGCACAAAAAGAAAAGACCACCAATTAAGGTGTAATTTACATGCCTTTCCAAAATTTCTCTCCTCGTGTTGAATTGAATAAATTCCCCTCGTCCAAACCTTGAGTTTGGGCTTTTTTAACAAAAGCCTCTAAATCTCCGTTAAACTCTAATAGTCCGTCTTTCAGCATGATAAATCTATCCACACAATCATGCACAGTGTCTAAATCGTGCGTAATCATCACTACCGTGAGTTGCAAACTCTCTCTAAGTGTCATAATCAATTCATCAAATTTACCCGCACTATAGGGGTCTAGCCCACTTGTTGGCTCATCTAAAAATAAAATTTCAGGGTTAGTTGCCATAGCTCTTGCTAGACCCACACGCTTTTTCATACCCCCACTTAATTCATAGGGATAGAGATGATAAGCCCTAGTAGGCAAGCCCACTTTTTCAATCCACATTTTAGAAATTTCTTCAATAATCTTTTTAGAATAAGAGCTATATTTTTCTAGCATAATACCCACATTTTCTAAAACGGTAAGCGAGCTATACAACGCTCCAAACTGAAAGCAAATGCCACAACGATTAAAAATTCTTAGTTGCTCTTCATCTTTGAGTTTCCATATATCTTCCCCAAAGAGTAGCACCTCCCCTTTTACAGGGCGATTGAGTAAAATCATACTCCTTAAAAGAGTGCTTTTACCACTCCCTGAACCCCCAAGAATAGCCATAACTTCGCCCTTATGGACATTAAAGCTCACGCCTCTATGAATAATAGTGCTACCAAAAGCATTATGGATATTCTTAACTTCAATTAAGATTTCATTGCTTGTTCTATCCATTTTAAATATCCAATTTAGAAAAAATAATGGAGAATATTGCGTTTAAGAAAATTATCCAAAACAAAGCATTTACAACGCTAATAGTAGTCAAACGCCCAATACTCTCAGTATCGCCCTTAACTTCAAAGCCACGCATACACCCAACCATAGCAATAGCAAAGCCCCAAAAAGGTGCTTTCACAATGCCTATCCAAAAATGACTCCAACTCACCGTATCATGCAGTCTGTCTACATAATGTGAAAAAGTCAATCCTAATTGGTATTTAATCGCAAACATACCTCCAAGGAGCGCGAACGCATCAGCAATAAATACCATTAGAGGTAAGACAATCACTAAGGCTAAGACCCGAGGTAGAACCAAAAATTCAAAAGGGCTAAAACCCATAGTTTTCATAGCGTCTAATTCTTCAGTGATTTTCATCACTCCAATTTGAGCGGTAAAGCTACTTGCACTACGCCCTGCAATAACAAGGGTCAAAATAAAGGGGCCAATCTCTCTTAGGGCAAGCTTAGCTGTCATCTCTACGGCTGTCAAAGGCACGCCCATTTCTTGCAACTCTAATGCCCCTTGTAAAGCAATAGCAAAACCCACAATAAACACCGTCAAAATACTTACCGGTAAGACTTTAAAACCAGATTCATTGATATGATATACTAAAGGCGTGAAACAAAAACGCTTAGGGTTCATAACTCCCTTAGCAAAATAGAATAAAATCATGCCACAGAAATTTAAGGCGTTTAAAAAAGTATCACAAAATTCTACAACGCCTCTACCCATTTTAGTGAATAGCAATTCTCGTCTTGCTTTGGTCTTTTTAGAGTTAAGCTCTTCTTCGCTTTGTCCAATCCAATCTTGCACTACTTTAAGCGCACAAGCATTGGTTTCGCACACATTGCATAGCTCAATATTTAAGCGGTGTGTCTTAATCAAATCAAACAAAAACATGCCAAAGACAAAATCCACATTCTTGCAAGAAGAAAGGTCAATTTTTAAATGCCCTTTATTTTTCAATAAAGCGTCTTTAAGCTCCCCTAAAAGCTTAGCACTTGTTCTAAAATTCCAATCCCCCCTCAAAACCAATACAGAATCAGTGCCTTCTTTGGCAATCTCTAAAAAACTTTGTGTTTCTATTCCCATAAAAATATGCTCTCTACTCAAATAAAATTTATTTAGTAAATATCGCTTAACTTGCACTTGTAAAACTATTTTAACACAAAATAGTATAAACTAACGCAATAAAATTCTATCAATCTAAAGGCGGAATTATTTCTAAAGTGTTTAAACAATCCGTTTTTTTTCCATGCCTTTTGCTCCTATTGGGTATTCTTGTGCCACAAGCTTATGGTATTACTGAGTCTAAAGCAACTAAAAAAGTCGTTTATAGACATAAAAAAGCCCATGAGGCTTTGTATAAAAGTATTGTTAACCGCCAAAGGCTCACTCGTAAAAAAAGCGGTTGGTATTTTTTGGTAGGCTTTGGCGTTTTAGATGCTATCAAAGACTATAAGGGTAAAGAAGTCAAAAATTTTATCGCCACACTCAATTTAAAAACCGGTGTGCAAACTTTTTTTAAAAAATATGTAGGCGTGAGAGGGTTTTTTGCATGGGATTTAGGCACAGGAAAGGTCAATTACCAAAGCCATAAAGACCCTACAAACTCCTTTTTTACCATGCTTTCAGTGGGCATGGATATTATTATGGAGTTTCCTTTAGGAAGTTATAAATATTATTTAGGAGCGTTTGGGGGTGCTGGAGGAGGCGTGGTTGTCTATGCGGATAATGAAAATTTTAGGCTCATAAAACATGGTGCTTATGCAGGGGGGCTTACTATAGATGGAGGTATAACGCTCGCTCTTTTTTTAAGGCATCGCATTGAATGGGGGTTTAAAATCTTGCCCACAGCTCGCATGCTTTCAAAATCTGAACGCTTTGAAACTTCAGCTATGTTTTATATGTCATATAACTACAAATTTTAATAAGATTAAATTCTATAAAATACCAAACACTAACAGCCATCTGAAATCCATTTTGTAAAAATAATTACAAAAGGTAACTTTTTATTTTAATATTATTTTTGATAATTTCTTAATGAAAAGCCCTAAAACACGCCTATTGGCCTTTTGCTTTCTCATTTAAAATTAAATGATAGTAATAAAAACAAACAGAAAGTTAATACAAATAAAGATTTTAATTACCTAAAAGTTTTTGTCAATAAAGCTAATTTATTAAATAACGCTTTAGAAAAGCCTCTAATGGATAGCTATCTTAATGAATTGAATAATATCGCTAGTGAAACGCACAGCCAAGATGCTATGAACAGCCTTAAGAGTATTGCAGAGCAGTTTCAAAGCATCAACACTCTTATAAATAATCAAGCAAATCCCGGTGGGTGTGCATGGAATAGTGGCTACACAGCCCAAGTCGCTAACAGCACGGACAATTTAAGCACAGGGTGTAACCAAACTCTAGCGATAAACATTATCTCTAGCGATTTAAAAACCAAGCTAGAAACCTTACAAAACACTCTTACAGAAGATTTAAAAAATCTCCCTCTAGCTAATGCGACTAATAATGACGCTAAAAACTCCTACACCCAAATTTTAGAAACCATGAAAAATCAAGTTGATGGCATTCTAAACGCTAACACATTAAGCAATCTTATGGTCTATCTCAGTGGTATCGCTAATGCTAGTAATGCTAGTGCCTCGCAAATGACCATACAAGACCCAAGCACCATCAACAATCAAATCACTAATGCTGCTAGTGTTTCTAGTGGGGCTAAAATCGCTGCTACTGAACAAGACGCTGTTAATCAAACTCTTAAAGCTATTGAAAAGTTTCAAACAAATAATCCTAACTACACTTTTGAAGGTAACACCACTTTGCAAAATCTTTTTAATTCTCAAAATCAAGGTAGTATCTACTACCAGCTAAACAACCAAGCCACTTTGCAAAGTGAAACTATTAAAAACGCCTATACTACTATTAACACGAGCTATACAAGTGCTAATGGACTGCAAAGTATTTTGGACAACAACAACTTGATATATTCAATTAATCAAGCCATTACAGCCAACACGCTTAAACAACTAGGCATTACAAACCAAACTAATTTTAAAGAGTATGCTAATTTTGTTGTGAATGAATTACAGCAGGCAAGCCAAGGCTCTACAACCATCACTATTGCAGACCTTACTAATAATATTAATAATATGGTAAGACTTGTGCAAGTGATGATGAACTCTGATGGTTCTGGCATTCTTAAAAACTACACTCAAAGCTTGCAGGGCTTTATCACGGATTTAAATAATGCCCAATCCAATCTAAACAACGCCTCTATGTCAAAAACTATCAATAATATTTTAAGCACTATTAGCAATCAAACCTCCAGCGTGCAAGTTTTTAGCCAAAACTTATCCCAACTACTTGCTAGTGATAAGACCACGGACTTGAGCCAATTAAAGTCCTTTATCCAAGAAATCAATCAAAAAATGGAATCTTTAGAAAGTAGCATACAATCTCACACAGAAACTAGAGCGTTTTATCAATATAATGCAGGGGTTTCCAAACAGCAAGGCATTGCTAATGGAGTTGGCTTTTCCATAGGATACAAGCAATTTTTTGGACAGCAACGATTCTTTGGCTTGCGTTATTATGGCTTTTTTGATTATAACCATGCCTCTATTGGAGGAACTGCCAATCAAGTAACGACTAATATCTATACTTATGGTGTGGGGACTGATTTGCTTTATAACTTCTTTAGAAAGACTTTTGTGAGTAAGGCTATCAATGTGGGAGTTTTTGGAGGTATTCAAATCGCTGGCAACACATGGGAAAGCTCTTTGAATAATCAAATCAAATCTCAATGGAGCTCTAAAGCTATCAACCCCACTAATTTCCAATTCTTATTCAACTTAGGTTTTAGAACAAATTTTGCCTCTTTAGTGAGCCAAAAGTTTGGTTCTAAGGGGTTTTTCACCGGTAGGACTATCCAACAAGGCGTTGAATTTGGTGTAAAAATCCCTACTATCAACCAACAATATTTTAAAAGCCAAGGTGCGAATTTAGAATACAGAAGACTTTATTCTTTCTATGTGAATTATGTTGTCGGCTTTTAAGGTTTAACACCCTTTTTTAGAGGGTGTTAGTTATCTCATTTGATTTTCAAAAAAGGAAAAATCCCTTGTAATACAGCCTTTGGGTCGTGCTTATCGCACACCTTGCACCCATACATACCAAGCAAGATGACAAGCCAGCTTACATATACCCAACTCATTAAAAACCATAAAATAGAAACGCTACCATATAATTCATGGTAAGTGCGGTTATACAGCACATAGTAAGTGAACGCCCATTTTAAAATATGCCATGAAACGCTTGTAAAAAACACCCATAAAAATACCCAAAAGCGGTGGTTAAACACATGATTAGTAGGGATAGTAAAAAGGATTAGAAAAAATCCATAAGTCCCCACCCAACGCAAGCAATGCAACAAAGAGGAATTTCTATCATCAAAAAACACTTGAATTTTAATGTCAAAAAACACGACTAAAGGCAGAGCGAATAAAAACACTAAAGTTGTGCCAAACCCCCAAAACAAAAAGATTTCCTTGCCTTTAAGATACACATAATCCCTAGGGCGTGCCTCAAAAATCTTAGAGGCGATATTGCGGTAGTTTTCACAAAACAGCACTAATGCTAATACAATAGAAAAAGCCTCCACCACCCCTAAAGTCATATCCGTTTTTTTAAAGGTTTCCAAAAAGGCTTTAATCGCCTCCATAAGCTTAGGCGAGTTAGGAAAAATGAGCGCCTCCACTTCGCCTGCATGCGCTTGCATGTAAGAAGAAACAAAAATCGTAAAAACAAACAATAAAATAGGCGATAGAGATAAAATCGTATAAAAACTCAAGCTTGAGGCATAATAAAATAACTCCCCCATGCCTAAAAAACCTTTTTTGAAATGCTCAGGGAAACACATTTTCACTAAATGGAAGAAACCTCTAAGGTTTCTTAAAAACACTCTAAAAAAAGTCATCAATGACAACTTGTAGCCATGCTCAAACCATAAGAGAGCAGTTTTTCAATGTCTCTCTTAGGGGCTAATCCCTTAGTGGTAAGATAATCCCCTAAAACCACTGCATTAATGCCGTATTCAAAAAGTTTCGCCTCTTCATCGCCCTTAAACACCACCTCACGCCCCCCAGCAACCATAAGTCTAGCGTTAGGCAAAAACTCTTTAGCTAAAATCACGCATTCTAAGGCCTCATCAGCGCTCAAGGTTTCTTCATTGATAGGCAATACCGGATTTTTAATGAAAAAATTAATCGGTGTGGTGTGTGGCGAAAGCGAGGCTAAAGCCCTAAGCATTTCAATCCTATCTTCCCAGCTCTCCCCAAGCCCAAAAATCCCTCCGCTACACAGACCTAAATTCGCCCTTAGAGTGTTCTCACATGTAATAAATCTTTCTTCCCATGTGTGTGTAGAGCAAATTTTAGGGAAAAATTTTTGCGAAGTTTCTAAATTATGGTTATAGCTATGAATGCCAGCATCTCTTAGATACTCTAATTTGTCTAAATCCGCTCGCCCACAACATGCAATTAAATGCAAGCCTAATTCTTCTTTATTAATCGCTTGGGCTAGTCTAGCGATGTATTCGCATTTTTCATCATCTAATTCACGCCCTGAAGTTACCAAGCAAAACCCCAAAGCCCCTAGCTCTCTCAAGGCTCTTGCCTCTTGTAAAACTACTTTTTCATCTTTAAATTTATAGCGTTTGATTTGCCCTTGGTGGTGTGAGCTTTGCGTGCAATAAGCACAATCTTCTTTGCAATCCCCACTACGCACATTTGAAATAGAGCATAAAAAAATCTCTTGCATATCTACCCTTTGACAAAATAGCATTATAGCAAATAAATAATTTTGTTTTTAAAATCGCTCAAAGCTATTCAAAACATTCAAAAATTCTTTGTAATAGACCTTCTTTATAGATTTTATTCTTTGATTTTTTGGTATTTAAATTGAAAAAAATGTATTTAATGGAATTGAATCTTGCTCTATCTGGGCTCTTTGTTCCTTGTCGTTGCTCAAAGGAGTTAAATGTGTTATTGCTGTGTTAGAAACACTTTTTAGAATTTCTAACACAAAAAAGCACTCATTTTTTGATAATAAACTATAACGCTAGAATCAATAGGTAGGTTTAGGGGTTTTATCAGTCATTGTAGGCAACTCTGGGTAGATAATCTTAGGCTTTTTACCCTTTAAAGCCCCAAAGAAAGTCTCAACCTTTTTAGCCTCTTCATCGCTAATTTCAACGCCTAATTGGATAGAGCCCATTTCTTTAATCGCATCTTTAACATCCCAGTATTGTCCGTTATGGAAATAGGGCATAGTCTCTGTGATATTTCTTAGAGTAGGCACTTTTACCATGCCGTTTTTATCGCCCTTGAAATCGCCTACATTAGCGAATTTATAAGGCTTAACCACACCAAAAGCCTGCATAGAACCACCCAAATTAATGCCATTATGACAACCTACACAACCTTTTTCAATAAACACTTCTAAGCCCTCTTGCTCGGCCTTGCTTAAAGCTTTAGGATTACCTCTTAAGAAGTCATCATAACGGCTTGGAGTTACTAAAGTGGCCTCAAACATCGCAATCGTATCAGTAATTAGCTTGAAATCAATTTTTACATGATTGCCATAAGCTTTTTTGAATAATTTCACATAGCCCGGAATAGAATTGATTTTTTCAACCACCACTTTTGGATCTGCTCCCATTTCAAAAGGTGCTTGGATAGGCCCTTGAGCTTGTTCGCTTAAGTGTGTAACTCTTCCGTCCCAAAACTGCACATCATTAAACACAGAGTTATACACGGTTGGAGAGTTTAAGAAGTGGGGGTTACTCTTCCATTGAGAGCCTACAGCCTTAGGAGCTAAATCCACTCCACCTAAACCTAAATTATGGCAAGTGTTACAAGATACAAGATAAGAAGTAGAAATTCTAGGGTCTAAGTAAAGCATTTTACCTAATTCCACTTGAGCTTGGGTCATCACATTAGAGCCATTGATACCAATACCTACATCTTTAGTTTTTTTAATTTGGTATTCTCTAAGTGCCTTGCCTATAGGCATAGGTTCTAAATGACTTTCTCTAGCTTTCTTAATCAATGCTAAATCATTTGTAGCATGTGCAAAAGAAAATGCCACACAAAACGCCGTAACGCCAAAAAAGGCCAATTTTTTCATAAAAACTCCTATTAACTCGCTTGGAAAGAGAGATGATTTTCTTATTATTCTAGCAATTATACAACAAATTAGATTATAAAAACTTAACCGATTATTTTTTATCAGTTAAGGGTATAATGCCTAGATAAAAACAAAAGAGATTATAATTTAGGGTTTTAGGAGTCAATAATGGAAGAAACTAAAGCATTCACGCATTTGCATTTACACACCGAATATTCGCTTTTAGATGGAGCTAATAAGATTAAAGTCTTAGCCAAACGCATTAAAGAGCTAGGCATGAAAAGTGTGAGCATGACTGACCATGGGAATATGTTTGGAGCGATTGATTTTTATACCAGCATGAAAAAAGAAGGCATTAAACCCATTATAGGCATGGAGGCTTATATCCATAATGATGAAAAACTTTCTAGCAAAGAGACTAAACAACGCTTTCATTTGTGCTTGTTCGCTAAAAATCAAGAGGGTTATGAAAACTTGATGTTCTTAAGCTCTATGGCGTATTTAGAGGGGTTTTATTATTTCCCACGCATTAATAAAGAGCTTTTAAGAAAGCATTCTAAGGGTATTATTGCCTCTAGTGCGTGCTTACAAGGCGAAGTCAATTTTCATTTAAACACCAATAGCGAAAGAAATCGCAAGTATGGGGCTAAGGGCTATGATGAAGCCAAAAGGATTGCTTGTGAATACCAAGAGATTTTTGAAGATGATTTTTATTTAGAGATTATGCGTCATGGCATATTAGACCAGCGTTTTATTGATGAACAAGTGATTAAAATGTCCTTAGAAACAGGGCTAAAAATCATTGCCACAAACGACACCCACTACACCATGCCAAATGACGCTAAGGCTCAAGAGATTGCGATGTGTGTGGCTATGGGTAAAATTCTAAACGATAAGGGGCGTTTAAAACACTCTGTGCATGAGTTTTATATTAAAAGCCCTGAAGAAATGGCGAAACTATTTGCCGATATTCCTGAAGCTCTAGCTAACACGCAGGAAATCGCAGAGAAATGCACTTTAGAGATTGATTTAAAAGACGATAAAGCTAACCCTCCAACCCCCCCAAGCTTTAAATTCACTAAAACTTACGCTCAAAATGAAGGGCTAGATTTTGAAGATGATGCGAGCTATTTTGCTTACAAGGCTAGAGAGGGTTTAAAAGAGCGTCTAAAATTAGTGCCAGAAATTGAGCATGAAAAATATCAAGAGCGTTTAGAAAAAGAAATTGAAGTCATTACTAACATGAAGTTTCCGGGTTATATGCTAATTGTGTGGGACTTTATCCGCCATGCTAAAGAAGTGGGTATTCCTGTAGGACCGGGTAGGGGGAGTGCTGCAGGAAGTCTAGTAGCCTTTGCTTTAAAGATTACTGATATTGACCCCTTAAAATACGATTTGCTGTTTGAAAGATTTCTAAACCCTGAAAGAATAAGCATGCCTGATATTGATACGGATTTTTGTCAGCGTAGGCGTAAAGAAATCATAGAATACATGATTGAAAAGTATGGCAAATACAATGTGGCTCAAGTAATCACTTTTAATAAGATGTTGGCTAAGGGTGTGATTAGAGATGTCGCAAGGGTTTTGGATATGCCTTACAAGGAAGCTGATGATTTTGCCAAACTCATTCCTAATCGCTTGGGTATCACGCTTAAAGGCTATGAAAAAAATGGCGAGTTTGTAGAAGGGGCGTGGGAATTAGAGCCTAAAATCAAAGAATTAGTAGAGAGTAATGACTTAGCCAGACAAGTATGGGAGTATTCGCTTAATTTAGAGAATTTAAATCGTAATGCTGGCGTGCATGCCGCCGCATTAGTGGTGGATAGCGAGAAAGAGTTATGGCACAAAACCCCTTTATTTGCGTCTGAAAAAACCGGTGGTATCGTTACGCAATATTCTATGAAGTATTTAGAACCGGTGGATTTGATTAAGTTTGACTTCTTAGGGCTTAAAACCTTGACCGTGATAGATGACGCTCTTAAAATCATTAAAACTCAGCATAACATTGACTTAGACTTCTTATCGCTAGATATGGACGACCCCAAAGTTTATAAAACGATTCAAAGTGGGGACACGGTGGGGATATTCCAAATTGAATCAGGCATGTTTCAAGGGCTTAACAAACGCTTAAGACCATCAAGTTTTGAAGATATTATTGCGATAATTGCGCTTGGAAGACCAGGGCCTATGGAATCAGGCATGGTAGATGACTTTGTTAATAGAAAGCATGGCATTGAGCCAATTACTTATGCGTTCAAAGAATTAGAATCCATTTTGAAACCCACTTATGGCACGATAGTTTATCAAGAACAAGTTATGCAAATTGTGCAAACTATCGGTGGGTTTAGCTTAGGTGAGGCAGATTTAATCCGTCGTGCTATGGGTAAAAAAGACGCTTCAATTATGGCGGATAATAAGGCAAAGTTTGTAGAAGGAGCCAAAAAATTAGGGCATGATAGTAAAAAGGCGGCCACTTTGTGGGATTTGATTGTTAAATTTGCCGGCTATGGGTTTAACAAATCACACTCTGCAGCCTATGCTATGATAACTTTCCAAACAGCGTATCTAAAGACTTATTACAAGCACGAATTTATGGCAGCCATGCTTACAAGCGAATCTAATAAGATTGAATCTGTGGCTCGCTATATTGATGAGGTTAGGGCTTTAGAAATTGAAGTCATGCCCCCCCACATCAATTCTTCTATGCAAGATTTCAGTGTTAAAGAATTTGAGAATGAAAAGGGCGAACTAGAAAAGAAAATTGTGTTTGGATTAGGGGCGATTAAAGGGGCTGGAGGTGAGCCAATTAGAAACATCATTGAAGAGAGGGCTAAGGGGGATTATAAGAGTTTAGAAGATTTTATTTCACGGGTGGATTTTTCTAAAATCACTAAAAAATCCTTAGAACCCTTAGTCAAATCAGGGAGCTTGGATAATCTAGGCTACACACGAAAGAGTATGCTTGCTAACTTAGATTTAATCTGTGATACAGGGCGCGCTAAAGACAAAGCTAATGAGATGATGCAAGGAAGCAATTCACTCTTTGGGGCAATAGAGAGTGAGGAAAAAGAGCAAGTTGTCTTAGATATGATTGATTTAGGCGAACATGACGCTAAAACGCTTTTAGAATATGAATATGAGATTTTAGGAATCCATGTTTCAGGAAACCCTTTAGATGAGTTTAAAGAAGAGATTAAGGGCTTTAAAAACTTAGTCAAAAGCATTGATATTGAAGAGTTAGAAATTGGCTCACAAGCTTATTTGCTCGGTAAGATTATGGAAGTTAAAAAGAAAATTGGCAAACGAAGCGGTAAGCCTTATGGCACAGCAGATATTTTAGACAGATATGGCAAATTTGAGCTCATGCTTTTTGAAAAGCAATTAAATGCCCTAGAAGAGTTAGATATTAATAAACCTTTAGTGTTTAAATGCAAGATTGAGGAGCAAGAAGAAGTCGCCCGATTAAGGCTTTTTGAAATCTTGGATTTAGAGAGTGCTAGAGAAGTTAAAATTCCAAAAGCTCGTTATAAAGACCCTAGTAAAGAAAAAGAAGATGTGCGAGAAATTCCACCTGTTGAGATGTTAGCATCCAGCTCTTGTTCTTTAGCGATTGTGCTAGAAAATGATGTGAAAAAAGAGTTTTTAAAACAAATCAAAGAAAGCGCTTTAAAACATCAAGGCAAACACCCTTTGTGTTTGATTGTCAAAGATAAGGGCAAGCAATTCAAGTTTCAAAGCGATTTGTTGGTAGATGAAAGCATTAAAGAAGAATTTAAAGAATTAGAGTGGAGAGATTTAACATGAGAATCAATCAATTTTTAGCCCACCATACTAAGCATTCACGAAGAGAGGCTGAAAAGCTTGTCTTAGAAGGGCGTGTCAAAATCAACCATGAGCATGCCAAACTTATTAGCATGGTTAAGGAAAATGACAAGGTGTTTTTAGACAAACGCCTAATCAAGCCTTTAAAAAACAAAAAATTTAGCGTTCTAGTTTATCACAAGCCAAAGGGCGAATTAGTGAGTAAAGCTGACCCCTTAAATAGGCGTGTGATTTATGAAAGTTTGGAGAAAAAATATGCTCATTTTGCACCTGTGGGGCGTTTGGATTTTGCAAGTGAAGGGGTGCTACTCTTAAGCGATAGTAAGGCGGTGGTGAGTGCTTTAATGCATGCAAATTTAGAAAGAGAGTATTTAATCAAAATTCAAGGCAGTGTTACAAAGGATATAGAACTTGCTATGCAAGAGGGCTTGAAATTAGAGAATGCCACTAAGGGTGCACATAGTAAAACCACGATTAAAAGCATGGAATTTGCCCCCTTTATTCATTATGAAATCATCAAAAACCACGCCAAATACTCTAAGCTTAGGGTGGTTATTAGTGAGGGGAAAAACAGAGAATTAAGGCGTTTTTTTGCGTATTTTAATGCTGAAGTATTGGATTTAAGGCGTGTGCGTTATGGCTTTGTGAATTTGAATGCTTTGCCGGTAGGGAAAATGCGTTTTTTAAACCGCCAAGAATATAATGAGTTGCACATATTTATGGCAAATGTTAAGACGAATTAAGCTTTTGAGTATAGAGATTGTGCTATACTTTGACTTGTTGGGGGAAATAAAAATAAAGGATATATTATGTTAGAAGTTATTAATGGAAGTAATTATGAAGAAAAAATTAAAGAGGGAGCGGTAGTAGTCAATATTGGAGCAAGCTGGTGCCCCGATTGTAGGAAAGTTGAGCCGATTATGGATAATCTAGCTAAGGTTTATGAAGGGAAAGTGCAATTTTTTAAGGTTTCTTTTGATGAAAGCGAGGATTTGAAAGAGAGCTTAGGTATTCGCAAAATTCCTACTCTAATTTTTTACAAAGATGGAAAAGAAGTGGGCGAAAGACTTGTAGAACCTGGCTCTCAAAAACCTATTGAAGATGCCATAAAGGAGTTATTGTAAGATAAAACTATTTTTAAAACACATAAATCTCTTTTAAAAGGGGGTTTATGCCCTTAACTTAATCTTTTATACTAAACCCTTAGTCTTAAATACTATTGCTTGTTGCCGATAATTTCAATATTAATATATTTTTATAATGTAAAATATATAAAAAATAGTTTTTTTTTTTTTTTGTAATTTTTTAAAATTAATCAATGTTTATATTATGATATTGTGTCTTTTTTATGTATAATGACTGCTTATATTTTAATTTTAGGGAGTCTTTGAGAATGTCAAAATATTGGTTAAAAAGTTGTAGTTTGAGCGTGTGTGCATTAGCACTTATTGTAGGTTGTGCGAATAACCCTAGTCAAAGTGGGTCTTCTAAGGCAAAAAAGGTAAAAGATGGCTTTAGCAAGTTTGAGCAGGCACATTATACTAAGGATTTTAAAAATGCGCATGAAATTTCAAAGAATTTGATTGCAACCGATAAACACCAGTATGATGCCCTTTTATGGAAATTACAAAATGGTGTGAACGCATTTGAAATGAGTGATTACAAGCAGTCTATTACAAGTTTAGAAGATGTGAATGCGAGTTTTGATAATAAATTTAAAGAGGGAGCGACTGGAGGCGGTAAGGCTCTAGCCTCTACGCTAGGGAATGAAAAGAATATCCCTTATAGGGGCAATGTATATGAATGGGTTATGGCAAACTATTATTTAGCACTAGATTATGCATTTTTAAATGACATGAATAAAGCTAGAGTATTCTTTAATCAAACTGCTGAGAGACAAAGAAGAGCTAAAGAATATTTTGCTAAAGAGATTGCTAAAGAGCAAGCAGAAATCAAGCAAAGAGAACAAGAAGATAGAAAAAAGGCAAAAGCACCACACAAACTTGGAGAAGTTACAGCCCAATATGCCAATATGAATGAAAAATATAAAAGCTTAGATTTGATGAAAGGCTATGAAAATTTTTCTAACCCTATGGTCAATTATATTTCTGGGTTGTTTTATCTCTTAAATAATGATAAAAGCAAGGCAGAAGGATATTTTAAAGAAGCTTTTGCGATTAGTAATTCTAAAATTGTAGAGCAAGATTTAGCTGATGTGAAAAAACCTCAAACCACTAAGCATACATGGGTGATTGTAGAAGATGGTGAGCAACCTTTATTGAAAGAGGAAGCTGACACAGATTTATTCTTTGCCATGCCATACTTAGATAATGATGGTAAGGGGACAGATTTCAAGCAAAGCTATAGCATTAATGGTAAAAAACTAGAAGTCTTAAGCAATTTTAATGAGGTTATCAAGGCAGAGTTTAATCATAAGTTGCCAAGCATTAGAGCAAGGGCTATTAGTGCAGCGATTACTAAAAATCTTTTATCAAGAGGAGCTGAGGCAGCTGGTGATGCTGTTGGTGGGACAGCTGGAGCTGCTCTAAGTCTTTTTGGCAAAGGTATGAAAATGGTTAACAAACACACTACAAAAGCAGACACCAGAAGCTCAAGTGTATTCCCTAACAAAGTTTATGTAGCTAGGTTAAAGGCGAGTGATTCTGCAACCTTAAATGCTGATGGTGCTAAATTTGTAGAATTAAATTCCACAAAATGTGAAAAACCAGATGCACAAAATGGTAAAATTTGTAATAACATGAACAATATCGTGTTTATTAGAACTTTAAAATCGGGCATGAATGTCTCTATTTTAAACCTTAAATAAGGGGAGTTAAGAAATGATGAATAACATGGGGTTCAAACTAGGTGGGGCGTTTGTTTTAAGCGCTCTTTTAATGGTCGGTTGTGGTGGCGGTGGTCCTACAAGCTATCAAAATGTGAATGATACCACTAAAAACACAACTATAGGCATTAACAGCACGGATTTGGTTGAGACCGCCAAGGTAATGATTGATAAAATGTTAAATAGTAAGAAGTTAATGGGACTTAAAGGTAAGCATGTAATTGAGATTTCAAATATTATAAATGACACCACTCAGCCAAATTTAGATATGAACTTTCTTACTGATAGGATTGTAGAAGTGTTGGAAGAGAAACTTGGAGATAAATTTGAGGTAACTAGAGCAAGTGGCGGTAGTGGCACTGTAGCTGATGAAAGAATGGTAGAGTAACGCAAAAAAGAAAGAGAGAATTCAGAGTATAACCAAGACACCACTATGGAAAAAGGCACTTTGGTTGCTGCTGATTTATCTTTGAGTGGAAAAATTTCAAAGAGTGCTGATTCTATCGATAAAAAGAGACAAAGAATTGACTATAATTTTTCGTTAAGACTTGCCAATAGAAAAACTGGAACTGGTGTTTGGACCGGCACTGAACCTATTGTAAAAAATGCTAGCAATAAGCATATTGCGTTTTAAAAAATAAAAAGGAGAATTTTATGAAAAACCAATTTAAAAGTGTTTTTGGTCTAAGTGTTGTAGCGACAATGTTGATTGTAGGTTGTGGCGGAGCACCTAAATCTGGTGTTAGCAAAAGCAATCAAGAGTATTACCAAGCAACTAAGGGAGCACCTGATTGGACAAAGGGCGATTTGGAGCAAGTGGCTAAGTATGAGAAATATTCAAGCGTATTTTTGGCTAGAGCGCAAGATGTAATTACTGATGGCGATGTAGATTATTCTACCAATCAAGCCACAGCAAAGGCTAGAGCTAATTTGGCAGCCAACATTAAAGCAACTTTACAAAGGGATTTGCAAAATGAAAAATCTAGAACCACAGATGCTGGTGGGAAAAGAGCTTTGAGCGGTACAGATAGTGAGCGTATTTCTCAGCTTGTAGATAGGGAATTGGTTGCCACTAAAACATTGGCTAGTTATGTGGGCAAGGACAGAGTTTTTGTGCTAGTTGGTTTGGATAGAGATATTGTAGATAAGGTTCGCACAGAACTAGGTATGGTAAAAAAGAAAAGATAAAAATTCCATGAAACGCCTTATTTGTAGTGCTATAGTAATTATGGCATTACAAGTTGCATGGGCAAGGGAGTTGCCTACATGGGCAAAGAGTTGCCCCAATAAGCCACAAATCAAACATGAAATTATTCTTTCATGCGGAATGAGCGAGGCGCTATCTTTAGATATGGATTATAGTTTATCCTTAGCTAGACATAATGCCTTAGAAAAGATTATTAATACTCACAATAGCGACAGGTTAGAGATTAAAGCAAGCAAAATAAAAGCGACTTTTATTGGTGCGAGTAAAGTATTTGTTTTAATAGAAGTTGATAGTAAAAATATCCAATTGATTCAAGAAAAAAAGGAATGACATGAAAAAAGTTATCGTGCTAACTAGCCTTATGCTGTGTTTAAATGCGCAAGAGAATATTCCCACATGGGCAAAAGAATGCCAAGTAGGAGAGCTAAAATCATGGGAGAATGACTATTTTAGGGCGTGTGCTATTGCTAATTCTATAGATTCACAAGGGCAAGAAAAAGCTTTTAAAGAGGCTAAAGAAACTTTAATGCGAAATCTTAAGCAAGACCCCTTGATTATTGAATATCAAAATGCGATTGTAGCCACTAAAGAACAACTTGAAAGAACTATTAAAGAAGTGCAAGATTCTTCTTTGACACAAGATTCTAAGGAGGCTTATTCAAACACTCTTGATAGTCTCAACAAGACTCTTCAAGGGTTTTTAGATGATTTAAAGACAGATTTAGATAAAGTTCAAAAAGAAATTCTTGCTAGAAGTAAGTGGCGCTATCAAGAGACTAAAGAATACTATGTTTTAGTCTCAGCACGCTTAAAATCCTTAAAAGATAAAATTCCAAGTCACACTTTGCGCCTAAGAAGTGCCACTAAGCAATTTTCTAATATAGAGAAAAAAGTTGAGGCATTAAAAAAAATGGGAGCTATACAAGAGGTTAAACCAACAGTCGATACTGAAAAACCAAACAATGAACATGGGCAAACCATGCAGTGGGTAAAGCATTGTGGTAAAACCACTCTTAAGCAAACTACAGCTGAATCTTGTAAAAGTGCTATGGGTTCTAATATGTTAGATAGCATGAAATATGCCACAGAGAACGCACGCAAAGCGTTATTTGAAAGGTTATCTAATGGAATTGAGACATTGAATTATGAAAATAATTTTGTTGCTCGCTTAAAGCAACCCCTTAATGCTAAATTTCAAGCCTTGGTGCCAGAGCGTTCTCAAGAATTGTTGAATGAGATTTTGCCAGAAAGCATTAAGGACTTTGTATATAACACGCCTATAAAAGCTAAGGCTTATCAAAATGGTAGGGCTTTTGTTTTGATAGAAGTTGATTTAAAAATTCTAGAGTCAAAACTTAAAGAAATTATCTCAACATTTAAATAAAACATTAAAAGAGGAGTTGTAATGAAAAAAATAATTTTATTTCTAATCATTACTTTGCTGAGTGCTGAACCCAGATGGTATGGCAAAGCAAAACTTGAAGACGGTTATCTTTATGGAAGTGGCCAATCAGATTCTAAAGAAACCTCTAAGCAAAAAGCATTAGCAGATTTGAGAAATTCTATTAGTGTGAGCGTGAGCTCTCAAATTAGTAGCCAAAAAGAGAGAGTTAACCACAAAATATATTCTAAGGATTCACAAGAAATCCATCTCAATAGCAATGTTTTAGAATTGGATAATGTAGAAATTGTTAAACAAGAAGTTCAAAAAGGCGTCTATTACACCATGGTAAGAATTAATAGAGATTTATTTTTGCAAGGGTTAGTAAAAAAATATAATATGCTTTATGCCAAGTTTGCCCCTCTTATTCCCAAAGGCTGTGGGATTTTTTTGCAACAATTTAGTGGACTAAAAGAACTATTGGATCAGATTGAACCTATTGAGAGAATTTTAAGGGCATATGGTGTCATCAATAAGCCTTTAGATAGATATGAAGATATTTATCACAAAAATTTGCCCAAACCGAAAGTAATATTGATTTTTGATTCTAATGCTGATTTGGAAATCAAGCAGTCTTTAATTAGTGCGTATGCTAGAGTGCTACAACCAAGCAAAGAGCAAGGATTATACAAGATTGCTAACCATATTTTTACAGAGGAAAAAGAAGGTAAGACCCGAATTAAAGTTAATTTTAGCGTGAGTAATTGTGAGGGTGAAACAATATTAGACAGAAATATTGTTGCATATGAGACAGATAGAGATTTTGCCCTTTTACGCATTCAATCTTTACTCTACAAGCAATTAAAAGGCTTTGCTAATAAAGAGGGACAAGGTAATACAGGACTATAATCTCAATTTTACTTAGACAAAACAACTCATAGCTTGCATAAAAATAGATTAGAAATAAGCCTTTAAGGCACATCATAATAAATCACAATTAAAGCTCTTTAAAAGAGAGCTTTATTATTTCCCTAAACAAAAATCACTGAACATGCTATCTAGCATTTGGCTAGTTTCATAAGGGCGAGTGAGCAAGTTCAAACTTTCTATGGCACTTAGGATATGGTAGGAAAAGAGTTCTAAGGTTTCTAAATGATTTCTAGCATTTTGCAATTCGCTAATAGCGTTTTCTAGGGCGTTCTTTTGGGCTGTGGAAGTGAGTAAGAGCTTGTTTTGTGTGTCTAGTTTAGGAAAAAATTCACTGATTTTTTGGCTCAAATCTTTTAAACAAGTTCTTGAATTAAGAGTGTTTGTCTCCAGTAAGGAATAAGAAATTTTAAGATGAGATTTTAATGTTTCAAGCTCTAACTTGGGCGATAAATCGTTTTTATTCAGAATGATGATACAGGGCTTATTGGTGCGATTGAGGGTATCAATAAGGTTAAAATCTTCCTTTTCTAGGGGTTTAGAAATATCAAATACACTCAATATGATGTCGCAATTTTCTAAACTTTTAAGGCTTTTTTCAACCCCTAATTGCTCTATTTTATCTGTAGTTTCCCTAATGCCGGCGGTGTCAATCAAACGTACCTTATGTCCTTGTAATTCTATGACTTCTTCTATGGTATCTCTTGTGGTGCCTTGAATATCGCTCACTAAAGCCCTTTCTTCTAAAAGCATGGCGTTTAATAAGGAGCTTTTGCCAGCATTGGGTTTGCCAATAATGCTTAAGGCATGCCCTTTAGCCTTACTAGTGTGCATGTTTGAAAAGTTTAGTAAGTCCTTAAAACATGCGATTTGAGTTTCTAAGCTTTTAGACACTTCGTCTAAAAAATCACTAGGAATATCTTCTTCGCTGTAGTCAATTAAGACTTCTGAGCTTGCTAGAAGTTTTAAAAGGGCGTTTCTAGAATCTTCTATAAAGGTTTTTAATTCGCCTTTGAGTTGTCTAGCTAGGGCGTTTAGAGAGCTTTGCTCTTCACATTCTATTAAGGCGACACTCGCTTCAATTTCGCTCAAATCCATTTTATGGTTTAAAAAGGCTTTTTTGCTAAATTCACCGGGTCTAGCAAGCCTAGCCCCATAATTCAAACAAGCTTGAAGAATATTTTGAGTTAAAAGGGGATTTCCATGACATTGGATTTCGCACACATCTTCACCTGTGAAACTATAGGGAGTTTTGAAATAGAGTGCTAGGGCTTTGTCTAACAAAATGTCGTTAGAAAAAATATCGCACACATAAGCATATCTAGGGGTAAAGTCTTGTTTTTTAGTGAGTTGTTTAAGAATATTTAGAGCGTTGTTGCCACTGATTTTAACAATGCTAATTGCCCCTTTACCTAAGGGGGTAGCGATGGCTACAATGGTGTCATTCATTCAAAAAAATCGTTAATAACGATGGATTGCTCATCGTTTAGATTGGTTTTAAGTGAGATATATTTGTTAGGAAAAGTTTTGCGTAGTTTTTTTAAAGCAATGTAGGTTAAAACACCATCGGGGGCTTTAATCTGTGCCTTGCCTACTTCATGCACGGTCATAATCACACTCTCTAAGTAAGTGTCCATAACCTTTTCTTGGTTCTGTAAAAAAGTGGAGATTTCTAAGCGGATATTATAGCCATAAGCAGGGTGAATCCAGTTGAATAGCAAGTAAGAAAGGGCTTTGTAACGATAACCCTTTTCGCCGATTAAAAGAGCTGAGTCTTCGCCATCTATATCAATCAATAAAACCCCCGGTTCATAAAGGCTAACTTCTACCTTGCTGATTTTATAAGGCAGATGAGAAAATAGGTCTTTTAGCTCTTGCTCAATTTCAACTATCTTATCTTGTTTAGGGAATTTTTGAGAATTTAGCTTAGGTTCTAAGGAGACTAGAGACGATATATCTTTAATAGGAGGGTTAAAGGGTTTATGGTTATCTTTAGGGGCGTGTTCTTCAAGGGAATGAGAATTGTGAGTGGGGATAGAATCTTCAAAAGTAGGGAGATTTGAAAATTCCTCTTCTTCATGTTCTTTTGCATGCTCGTGTTCTTGTTCTTTTTGGAGCGAGCTATTTTCTAGCTCTGTCTCTTGAGATACAGGCTTTTCTTCATTTTTAACGCTCGCTAAAATGATGGCATCTTTTTTGCCAATATTTAAAAATCCTTTAGAAGGCATTTGAATGATTTCATATTGCAAATTGACAATGGAGCAGTTAAGACTAATAGAGGCTTGAATGAGTGCCTCTTCTAAAGTTTTAGCTTTGATTTCAATAGGATTAGTCTGCATAATAAACCTTTAATGAAGATTTTGTTGTTGGCTTTTCTTCTTTTCTAGCATCTTATTGATTAAAAATTGCTGTAAGACTGAAAAAATATTGTTCGTTGTCCAATACAATACAAGCCCCGCTGGAAAAGTAATCAAAAAGAAAGTAAAGAATAACGGCAAGAGTTTAAAAATTTTCGCTTGCATGGGGTCTGTCATAGTATTTGGCGTAATGCTTTGATGCCAATACATAGAAATACCCATAAGAATAGGCAAAATGAAGTAAGGATCCATAAGAGACAAATCATGTATCCATAAAATCCACTCAGCACTCTTCAATTCTACGGCGTTATAAAGCACTCTATAGATAGCAAAAAATACCGGAATTTGTAAGATTAAAGGCAAACAACCTCCCAATGGATTAGCCCCATGTTTTTTGTAGAGTTGCATCATTTGAGCTTGCAATTTTTGAGGGTCGCCTTTGTATTTTTCTTGGAGTTCTTTCATTTTAGGGCTTAGCTCTTTGATTTTTTGCATGCTTACTATGCCCTTATAACTCAAAGGATAGAGAATGAGACGCACTACTAAAGTTAAAAGAATGATAGCCCAACCCCAATTTCCTGCAAAATCGTGCAAATAATCTAGAAAAACAAACACGCCTTTAGCAAAGAAAGTGATTAATCCATATTCTATGGTATCAGTGAGCATGGGGGCAATCGTTTTTAAGGAGCGGTAATCCTTAGGACCAATATAGCCATGTAAATTAGCGTTATTTTTAAGAGAGATAAAACCCAAAGGATTCTTTGTGCCAACTTCTGAATCAATTAAAGTTTCAAAGCCTTGTGAATCTTTGGTAAAAAGCAAGGTAGTGTAATATCTATCTACGCTAGATAAAAAGAGAGTGTTAGAAAATCGTTTGGTTTCTTTAGCGTCTTTATCTTCAATTTTTTCAATCTTTTTATCATTATTTTCTAAAAGCACGCCAGAAAATGCGTAGCTGTCTAAATCAGCAATAGGTCTATAGCCATTAGTAATAACATAGCTAGGAATAGCATTATTGGACGATTTGAATGTGATTTGCAAATCATAGTGCAAGTCATCATAAAAAGTTAGGGTTTTAGTAAGCGTAATAGAACCTAAATCTTGGGTTAAAATCAGTTGTTCATTAGGGCCAAGCTGTGCTTTAGAAGTCGTATAAGAAGTGCTAAAAGCCTTGTTATTGAGTGTTTGGTCTAAGAAGCGCACCTCTAAAGGCTTTAATTTGTCTGTGCCTAAAAGAGGAAGTTCGCTAAGCTGTTTTTCTTCTGCTTTACCATGCCCAAATAAGTGCGTGATATGCTCTAAAAAGCCTTTTTGTTTAGGAGCTAAGTATTTTTTATCTTTGAGATAAACTTGTTTGATACGCCCTAAAGAATCAATTTCAATTTTGGCATGCTCAAAAGAAATGGTAGCAAGAACACTATCTTGTTGCAATGCTATGGTAGGACTATTGGTTTTTAAAGTATCAACGCTAGCGTTAGAGACTTTTGGCGTTTCATTTGAGTTAGTGTGCTGAGTGGCTTGCGTGTGAGTAGTTTTGACTTCTGATTTTTGAAAAAAATAACTATAAAGAGTGATAAACAAAAAAGAGAGAGCAACCGCTAAAATTAAGCGAAGATTCGTGTTGTTGTTTTTATCCATGAGTTATAAAACCTTAATGATATAGTAAGATGTATGGCTATTTTTAAGTGGAACAAGCCAAAAAATAATGGGTTGGACAAAGCTAGTATTATTTGGTTGGAGCAAAATAGGACGCTTGAAACAAGAAACAATAGGATAAGCGACACCCCCTTGAAAAAAGGGATTGCACGAAAAAATTCTTAGAGCGATTTTTCCTATAGCCAAAAAAGGATTTTCAAATTTGAGTAGCCATAAGGCATAGTTAGAACAACTAGGATAGAACCGACAAGTTCTAGGTTTCAAAACCGAAAGAAAGCGTTGGTAAAATCTAACTGATACACTCAAAACAACATTTAAAAAAGACATTTTATGGTTTTGCATAACTTATTTAGCAGTTCCTTTTGTAAAATCCTTAGATATTCTATGCATGTGTCCCTTATGCACGGGGCTAGACCTATTAAAAGTTGCTTTTTTAGCAGTTCTTACAAAATCTTGTAGCCCAACAAGCGTTTCTAAGAAATACTCCTCTAAAGCTTGAAACTTTAAATCTTGAATACCATTTCTAGGCACAAACACTAAAGCAAGCCCTTCACAAAGCATAGCATGCTTAATGACAAGCGAACGCAAACGGCGTTTGACAAGATTGCGTTTTACTGCGTTGCCTACTTTCTTAGAAACACTTAATCCCAACAAGCTTGAATAAAACACTCTCTTATGATGAGAGTTTCTATTATTAGATAATGGCAAAAAATTAGCGTCTTGGCTTTGCGTATTTGGGGCTATTTTAGAAATGTCAAAAGCTCGCAAACTCATAGCGTGCAAAGAAAAAAAAGGAGTGTGCCTTTTTAAGCCTTTTTTATAAACCTTATCAAACTCGCTCTTGGTTTTTAAAGAGCCTACAGATTTAAACAGAAAGTTTTTTTCTGCCCTTGGCTCTTCTAGCATTAATTACCTTGCGTCCGTTTTTTGTCTTCATTCTAACTAGAAAGCCATGGGTTCGCTTTCTTGGTGTATTGTGTGGTTGGTAAGTGCGTTTCATTTGAGAAAACTCCTTATTCTAAATTAAATTAACATAAATCAAAGATTTTAGCCAAAGAATGCTAAAAGTTGACTAAAACTACTCTGATTGGTTTTTCTTATCTTCAACAAGAATATAAAGTTGCTTAAGATTATTGGTCTGTAGCAAATCTACAACCCTCACAAAGCTATCTAAATTGCTTTTTTTATCCCCTTGCAAAACAATGGGAGTATCCTTAGGATAAGAAGAAATTTTTTCCTTTAAAAAAGAAAAATCCACCTTTTTTTCATCTAGATAAAACTCGCCCTTATCGGATATGGCAATGGTTACTTGTTTCTTCTCTAAAACATCTTTGGAATCAGAAGACTCTTTATCCACCTTAGGAATATTGATAGGAAGCTTAGAAGTCTGCACAAAAGATGCTGTTGTCAATACGATAACAAGCAACACAAGCATGATGTCTATAAAAGGCACCACATTCATTGATTCTACTTTTTTCACCGCTCTTCCTTATGCTTGCGAATAAATTTTGCTTAATTCAGTTTCAATAGGATTATGAAAAATATCCCACTTAGTTACCAAAATTTCACTTTTTCTAACGAGCAAATTATAAACAACAATCGCAGGAATAGCCACCAATAATCCCATGCCGGTTGCTTTTAATGCAAGGGCTAGGTTAGTCATAATCGCCTTAGTATCTAAGCCTGCTGAAGAGCCTAAGTCCATAAAAGTAAGCATAATCCCTATAACAGTCCCTAAAAGACCAATATAAGGAGCGTTTGAACCAATGGTTGCCACTAAAGTTAAGCGTTTATGTAAGGCTAATTCTAGTTTGCGCCTATCTGTATAGTCATCTACACGAACGGTGGCAAAAAACCACATTCTCTCTATAGCGATGGCAACAACCACCACAGACAAAAATAATAAAAAACCTAAAATCCCATAATCTACCATTTCTTTCATCATTATCCTTTGAAGTGATGTTTTAAACTAGCAAGCACCTCTTTATTAAGTGCCTTTTCTTTTAAACTCTGTCTTTTATCGTGCAATTTTTTCCCTTTTACCAAAGCGATTTGGATTTTAGCCCTATTTCTTTCATTAAAATACAATTTTAGACCCACAATACTTAAGCGTTCTTTGCTCACTTCGCTTTGCCATTTGAGTAGTTGTTTTTTATGTAGGAGCAATTTACGCTCCCGCCTTTCATTTGGTCTATAGTGAGCATGAATTGTATCTAAATGCGATATATGGACGCCAAACAAAAACGCTTCTCTTTTGACAATTTTAACAAAATTATCCTTTAAATTCACCCTAGATTGTCTTAAAGCTTTAACTTCTGAACCTAAAAGCACTATTCCAGCCTCTAAAGTCTCTAAAATTTCGTAATCAAAATACGCTTTTTTATTATTGGCAATGAGTTTCATTTCTAATCTTCTACCCCCATTGCATAAAAAAACGCACTCCCACTCCCGCTAAAAAAATACTTTTTTTCTAACGCGCTTTCAAATTCTTTTAAAGACGGATTGATTTGTAATGCTGGTTTTAAAAGGTCGTTAAGCTCATGCCTAGAATGAGTTTTCAAGCACTCAAGGCTAGGCTTTTTGAGCCAAGATTGCGTGTTGAGTTGAGAATTACAAGCACTAGGGCGATAAGCTTGATAAATAGCTTTAGTATTACAAGTTATGCCTTTAGGAATTTGAATATGACCTATTTCTAAAGGCTCTTCATCAAAAACCTCAATGACTTCGCCATAAGAAGTTACATTAGCGCTTGTATATTGTGAGATAAAAAAATTCACATCCATACCCACCAAAGAACCAATAGCATAAAGCTCTTCCAAACTCAAATCAAACTCAAAAAATTGGTTTAAAAAATAGAGTAAATTGCCCGCATCAGCACTCCCTCCACCTAAACCTGCTTGAGTAGGAATGTGCTTTTCTACTTCAATAGATAGGGTGTCTAAAGGATTTAGTTTAGATTTTGGAAAATCTTTTTGTTTTAAATAGTTTTTTAATGCTTGAAGGGCTTTAAAAATAGTATTCTCTTCTAAGGGGCAATCAAAATTACCTTTAAGACTAAAAGAATGAGCTGTTTTGATATTAATAAAATCTTTTATAAGATTAGTTAGAACCAAACGAGAGATGAGTTTATGGTATGTGCCTTCTTTTTGTAAGATTTTTAAGAAAACATTGACTTTAGGATAGACTTCAAAAGAAAATTGCATTAATTTTTAATGACTTTCTTAATATTTTCTAACAAACTCTCATCTACAGCAACAGAGGCTTTTTGATTTTCAGAAACAATCGCCTCTTTAAGTTCAGAGCGTAAAATTAGAGTGTTTTCAGGTGCCTCAAAACCCAAACGCACGCTCCCTCTATCTATAGAAATAATTTTAATGTGGATATTATCATCAATGACAATTCCCTCATGGAGTTTGCGACTGAGTATGAGCATAGACTTCCTTTAGCATTACAGAGAGGAATGAATTTCAATACTCTCTATAATATCACCTTGTTTGATTTTATCTAAGACATTAAGACTCTCTGCATTAGCTAATTTGCCAAACACGGTATGTTCGCCATCTAAATGGGGTAAATCTACAAAACATAAGAAAAACTGACTTCCCCCAGTATCTCTTCCAGCATGCGCCATAGAGAGCGAACCTCGCTTGTGCTTGTGAGGGTTATTAGCCACTTCGCATTTAATGCGATGTCCCGGACCCCCTGTGCCTGTGCCATAAGGGCAACCCCCTTGAGCCACAAAGCCTGCAATCACACGATGAAAATTAAGTCCGTTATAAAAACCCTCTTTAGCTAGAGTGATAAAATTGCTTACGGCTTGAGGCGCATCCTTATAGAAAAATTCTATCGCTAAATCCCCTCTGCTTGTTTTCATAATTGCATACGCCGACTTAGCAAGCTCTTCCTCTTTAATATCATAAGTTTTTATTGAATTCATCTTAAAATCCTCATTAACATTAGACATGTATATAATAATTAAAACCCCTTATTATAGCAACAAATTAAAATAAGTGGTGTTTTTAGCCGATAATATTTTGAATTGTTTTATGGATTTTAGAGTTGAAGCTAACTATGTGCCTTTGGCAGTTATTCTAAAAGCATTTATAAGGTTAGATTAGGAGCATATTTTATGTTAGGGTTTTGCCAATCAAAAAATAAAGTGGAGCATTTTAAAAAAGAGGCATTTATTTTATTGTTGGTTAGCACATTGAGTGGCATTAATGCTAAGGGGTTAGCGTTAAAAAATAATGCCCACCCTATTAATGAAAAACCCACAATAAACTCAGAGATTTTTTACCCCATTGAAATTGTTCGTGATGATACGCCTATAGATTTATCTCTTCCTAAGTGGGTTTATGCGGTTGCACTACTAGAAGTGTATTTCAGCGATGGGACTTATAAGCAAGGCTATGCTACTTTATTAGAAAGTGGGCATTATATCGCCTCTTCTGAAACGCTTTATGCGAATGGAAAATACCCAAAGACCATTTTAGCTAAAATGCAAGATGATAGTGCTAAGGCATTGATTTGTATTGCAAATTTGCGTTTAAGAGCGATTGATAGGAGTAAGGGACTTTCGCTTTTGCAGACTTCAAGCTTTAATAACGATTATTGCCAGAAACGACAAGAGAGTTATTATCATGCAAGGATTTATACAGCTTATGCACAAACTTTTTATTTAAATCCTCCTTTGGCTAAAAACCAAACCTTTTCTAAAATCTATTACCCTACAATTAGTGAGGAAAATTCTTTTTCTATTCAAGTTGCAGACGGCTTAGTCTTGGATTTTTTGAATCCTAAAAACACTCTGTTGCCAAAAAATTCTTTTAAGCAAGCAAGCTATTTATGGAGCGGAAGACCTTATTTTAGTGATAGCGGCGAACTTGTTGGGGTCGTCAGCACAACCTTAGAACACCCTAAAACTTTAGTGATTATCCCTAGAGAAAATATTAGAAAATTTTTGAATGATTTAAAAAAAGAGCGTATTTTTTAGGCTATTTATAGTCGCATTTGGGGGTAGTATTTATGTTCAACAAAAACATCTTTCTGCTTTTTCTGTCTCAGGGGTTTAATGGGGCAGTGATTAGTTTATTAACCTTTTCTAGCCCTTTAGCAGGGAAGTGGTTTGTAGAACAGCTCAATAAACATACTGGTGTTTTTGTGCTTAATCTTAGCACTCTAGCTGTCTCTCTAACGCTTTGTGGGGCTTTTATAGCGGTATTTTTTTCTTCTAATATCATCTATAAGTTGGGCAGAAAAAAGGCTTTTTTGTGGAGCGCTTTTGTAGGGGTTTGTGGGGCGTTGTTAGCCATTCTTGCTTTATTTCAAGGCTCTTTTTTACTCTTTTGTTTAGCCACCTTTTTGCTTGGGTTTTTCACAGCCCTAAATAGCTTTTATCGCTTTTTGGTTAATGAAGCTTTAAAAAATGCTAATCAAAATCATGCTTACAAAGCGAGCGCTTTAATTGTAGGAGGTGGCATACTAGGGGGCATTTTAGGCCCTAATTTAGCTCATTTTGGACTCCATCTTATGCCTACCCCTTTTGTGGGTTCATTCATTTTTGTTTCAATCTTGTGTGCTTTGAATTTCTTATGCACCATGTTTTTAGACTTAACGCCTTTACCCCCTAAGCCAAAGATAAAAGCAACGCTATTAGAATGCTTGAAAGAACCCCATTTTTTAAGGGCTACGCTATCATGTGCTGTGGGCTTTTCTTTAATGACTTTAATGATGAACGCTCTGCCTTTAAGTATGGCACATTATGAGCCACAAGAAATCAAAAATGTTTTAATGTGGCATTTCATAGCCATGTATGCTCCAAGCTTATTGCTTGCATTTTTAGTTAAAAAACTCAATCCTTTTAGGCTTATTGTAATAGGCATGATTTTTTATGGTATCGCTGGGATTGTAGCTCTAATGAGCCAAGATTTTTGGGGCTTTTTAGTATCGCTCATTTTTGTAGGCATTGCATGGTCGTTGAGTTTTAATGGAGGAACTTTCTTGTTTAACAGCATTCAGTCCAAAAACCAAGTCAAATTACAAGAGTTAAATGCTATAGCAATTTTTGGGGCGAACTTAATGGCTAGTTTGAGTGTGGGAATCATCCTTGAAAATGGGGGTGAACTCGTGCTTAATGGGATATTATTAGGGAGCGTGTGCGTGTTTTTGGTGGGTTTTAAACTTCTCAAAACCTAATCGCACCAAAATTTTAACTTACTTAACCAAAAATTTTCACTCTTTAAGCAAACCTTAAGCTT
>NZ_FZMR01000025.1 GCF_900198405.1 Helicobacter cetorum | reverse complement strand
TTCGTGGGGTCGGGAATATGTATAAGAGACCACCCCCCCCCCCCCAATCTTAATAAAAAATTATCTATTCAGAAAAATTTCTTAGCTAATATTTTCAGTAGGATTTTACATCTTTCTTTATATAATGTTTGCAATAAAATATTGCACTTTTCATTATTTAGCATTGTTTCTTATCTTCAGAAAAGAACAAAAAGTTATCAAAGGAACTATTTTAAAAAACATGAAAAAGAAACTTTCTTTTTAAAGCATTTTTACCTTACAAGTGTGTACATTGGTACTACAGCAGGATACTATCTCGCTCCTAAAGGAGCAAAAACTTTTATAGATGCTACTGAGCGTTTTAAAATCATAGAACCAGTAGATATGTTTATGGATAATCCCACTTACCATGATGTTGCTAATCTGACTTATGTGCCTTGTGCTTTATCCTTAAATGAACATTCTTTAGATAGCAATATTTGCAATCAAAATCTTTCTAAGCTTTCAGAATGCATTGCCTTACCCAAGCCTCCTAAAAAATCATATTTTAAGAATCTATTCTATTATAGTCTAAATGCAAGAAAGCGTTTAAAGACTTTTAAAAATTTTTACAAAAAGTATAATTATTTACAATCTAATTAATATTATTAATTTATTTAAAACTAATAATTATAAATAATAACTTTATTTTTTTAAACAGAATTATTATTAAACTTTTAAAATATTGTTGTCATATAAAACCGCAGTTTTTAAAAATATCTTTCACTTTTTCTTATTTCCATATACCAATCATTGTTTTTTAATGATTAAAATACAAATAGAAAATAAAATTATTACTATAATGAAATATTATTTTTTTATGCTAGAATAATCCGTTAACTTTTTTAGGTTATTAAAATCTATGATTGTATTTGTCAATGATAATAAAATCTTAAATTTCACATGGGAGAATTGGATATATGCGCTTAGGGATTAAAATAATTGGGATTGTGTTTTTGGCTTTGACATTGTTAGGAACAATCATTATATTCGTTACTAATTATAAGCAACACAATTTGATAAGAGATTTTATCACGCTAGTGGACAATCAAAATGTCAAAAATAGAAAAAATAGCCTTGCTTATACAGAATGGCTTATTGAGCATGCGATTAATAACTACTATACGAGTTATGACAAGAAAAAGGCTTTAGAGCTTACCTTAAACTACTATAAGCAAATCAATAACGCTAAAGGCATGGTTTATATGGTGGCTGTGGATAAAAAAGGTGTGGTGCTTTTTGACCCAGTTAACCCCGATACAGTAGGTAAAAGCGGCTTAGATGCTAAGAGTGAAGATAATGTTTATTATGTGCGTGGCTATGTAGAAGAGGCCAATAAAGGCGGTGGCTACACTTATTATAAAATGCCAAAGGCTGCAGGCGGTGTGCCAGAGCCTAAAGTTGCTTATAGTAAATATGACCCTACAAGCGATATGATTATTGTTGTTACGGCTTATTTTTCGGATATTTTAAAGCAATCTGGCGCTTTAGAAGTGATGGCGAAAAAAGATATTATGAAAAGTGCTGAAAGAGTGTCTATCTATATTGTAGGGATTGTGATTCTTGCAGTGGTTCTAGCAGCTTTAGTAGTGTTTTATACGATTATCAAGCGTTTGTCTAAAATGTCTGAAAATATCCATGAATTTAGTCAAGGGGACAAGGACTTAACCAAGCGTATTGAAATCATTAATGCTGATGATGAAATTGGCAAGGCAAATATTCAAATCAATGCGTTTGTGGAAAATATCCAATCCTTTGTGAATGTCATTAAGAAAAATAGTGATGCTAATAAAGAAATGGCTAGTGTGTTAAGCACAAGCATTAGCGCTACAGCAGCGGGCATGAACGAGCGCAATGTGATGATAAGCGCGATTAAAGATAAGACTCAAACCATTAATGAACGCATGAATAGTTCTGTGCAAAAGGCTCAAGACAGCCAAAAGAATCTCACTAGCACTCAAAGCATTATCCATGAGACTAACGCTTCTATTACAGACTTGTTCCAACAAATTAGTGATGCAGCCCATACTGAAGAAGAACTTTCTTTAAAAGTGGAGCAACTAAGCAAGAATGCTGATGATGTGAAATCAATTTTGCATATCATAAATGATATTGCTGACCAAACTAACTTATTAGCTTTAAACGCAGCTATTGAGGCTGCAAGAGCAGGCGAGCATGGAAGAGGTTTTGCAGTCGTAGCTGATGAAGTGAGAAATCTAGCCGGACGCACTCAAAAATCTTTAAGTGAAATTAATTCTACTATTGGAGTGATTGTGCAAGAAATTAGCGATGTTTCAGCGCAAATGACGCTTAATTCACAAAAAATGGAGCATTTAAGCGAGGTGAGTTTAGGAGTGCAGGAGCAATTTGACCAAATGGGACAAGATTTAGGCATGGTAGTTCAAGATGCTAACGCTACCATTGATGCTTTTGTAGAAACCGGGCGTAATCTTTCTGAAATCGCTGAAGAAATCGTAGATATTGAAAAAATCAATATCCAAACTTCAGAAGAAACCGCTACGATTATGAAAGTTGCCACTAATCTTGGTAATGCCACTAATGAATTAGACGCTACCATTAATCAATTCAAATCTTAAAAATAAGGTTTTAAAATAAGCAAGCTTAGGCTTTCTTGTTTTTGGTTTATAGACTTTTTAGGGGCTAATTGGCTTTTTATTTTAACTCTCTTTTTTGTTTTTTAACATTGGCGTTTTTTAGCTACAATAGCTCTGATAAAATCTATAGAAGGTAACAGAATGAAAGAAATGCGAGCCATTATCAAAAATTCCAACTCTCTCTCTCTCTCTCTCTCTAATCAGCTTTTTTATTCCTTTTATTTATTTAGCTTTGTTCCCATATAAAAGCGGGTTTTAAAAGGGATTTTTATACCTTATTTATTTTTTAATCAATTTTAATACAAGAAAGGATTTGCAATGTCTTTACAAACACAAACAAACTTTATAAGGTTTTTAGAGCAAACTTTAGAAGTTCTAAAAGAAGTGGAGATTGATAAATTAGAATGCTCTACTCTTTTAGAAAGCATTCAAAAACAACAGCTTGTTATACCCATTGTGGGGAATTTTAGTGCGGGAAAAAGTTCGCTAATCAATCGCTTTTTAAATCAAAGTATTTTGCCAACTGCCATTACACCTGAAACTTCTTTGGCTACAGAATTACACTATAGCACGAATGAACGCATAGAGGCGTTTTTGGAAAATAATGAAAAGTTTGAAAGCCTTGAATTGAGCGGGCAAAGTTTTGAAAGAATTAAGGATAATGCGTTTCATTATTCGTATCTTAAAGTCTATTTGAATAATGAGGCTTTAAAAAATAGCACCCCTTTAGTGCTTGTAGATATGCCCGGATTTGATAGCCCTAATGCCAACCATACCAAAGCGATTTTAGAATATCTAGCAAGGGGCGTGTATTTTGTTATTCTTACAAGTGTGGAAGAGGGCAATCTCACTAAACGCATGCTAAGAGAATTAGAAAATATTTTAGAAGTAGGCAAGGGTTTTAGCTTTGTGTTAAGTAAAACCAATCTAAGAACGCCAATAGAGGTGGAGCAACTCTCTAGCTATATCAAAGAGCAATTACAAGATAACTTTGGCTTGACAACTAATATTGTTTGTGCGAATAAAACTAATAACGCCCTTTTAGAAATTATAAGCATGATTGATACCGAAAAGCTTTTTAGCGATTTGTATTTAAAAAGATTGAAATTTTTAAACTTTCAATTACAAAATAGTCTAAAAAGCGTGATTAAAAGCTTTGATTACTCTAAAGAAAAGGCTTTAGAAGAATTGCAAGCCCTAGAGTCAAGCACCAAAAACATTGAAAGCACTTATGAAAAATTAAGGGCTAATTTAGAAGAAGAATATTCTAGTGTGGCTGTGAGAGATATTTTAGAAGATATGGAAAATGCACTAAAAAACAAAAAGTCTTATTTAGCCACCTTAATAAACAATTCCAATACCTTTAAGAGCGAGCTAGAAAGCATTGTGCAACAAAGCTTAATTAAAAGCACCAAAGATAAAATCAAAGAAATCAATATTTCATTTTTGCGTGATTTTAGTAATGAGTTTCAATCTCTTGAGCATATTTTTTATAAAGATATGTCTTGTGCTTTGGATACTGCAGTAGAAACTGGTCTGGGTCTTTTGGGCAAGCTTTTAACTAAAAACCCAAATATTTATCTTAAATCATTGGGTTGGATTATACTTGTTGTTAAGCCATTTCTAAAAAAATTATCTAAGTATTTGCCAAATGCTTTAATAAATGAACAAAAAGAAAGAGAAAGGATAGAAGAAAAAATTGTTCGAGAAATCATTCCACAAATAAAGGCTGAGTGTGAACCTTATTTATGTGAGCTTTTTAAAAAATATTTACAAGACTCTCTAAAAGCCTTAAAAGAGCAATGCGAATTAGAAATCTCTCATAAAAAACAAGAAATCACACTCGCTCAAAATGAGAAAGAAAAACATCTCAATGATTTAGAAACCCAAAAACAAATCTTAGAAAATAAGATTAGTGCCTTATGCAATTTAGAACAACAATACTTAAAGGATAGATAATGAACGCACAAGAGTTATTAGATAAATTTTCTCAAATTGAAGAAACGCTTAAAAAACACAATTTAAGCGATAACGCTGAGTTATATAAAGAAAAGCTTAGTATTACAAGTTGTCAGCAGTTAAAAGAGACCATTGAAAGCAAGCAACAAGAATCTAGATTGATTAAAGTTGGCATTATAGGGCGAGTGAAAGCGGGCAAAAGCTCGCTATTAAACGCTCTAATTTTTGAGGGCAAAGATGTCTTACCTAAAGCGGCAACGCCTATGACAGCAAGTCTTACTAAATTGGTGTATGGTGATAAGTTGAGTGCGAGCGTAGAATTTTATACTCAAAAAGATAAAGAGAGATTAGAAAAAGAGCATAAGAATTACTTAAGTGAATTAAGCAGATTAACAGAAGAAGAAAAAGAAACATTAAAGAAATCTAACAATGAATACAGTAAGCTAGGAGGAATGAATAATGAAGAGATTGAAAAAAAGGCAAAAAAACGAGCTTTAAAAGAAATTAAGAATTACGAGAGATTGTGTGCTAACTATGAGCAGTTTGAAAAAATGTCAAATGGGACTTCTCCTAGCGAAGAATACAAGCAAATAGAAATTAAAAGCTTAGAAGATTTAGCAAATGAGCTTAAAGAATATGTGGGTGCTAATGGAAAATACACCCCTTTTGCCAAATCGCTTACTATAAGTGCAAATAATGAGAGCTTGAAAGATTTAGAAGTCATTGACACTCCGGGTGTGAATGACCCTATTGTTTCAAGAGAGGCACGCACTAAGGAGTTGCTAAAAGATTGCGATGTGGTGTTTATTGTTAGTCCTAGCTCTCAATTTTTGAGTAATGAAGATATGACCTTGATTGATAGAGTTTCTAATAGAGAGGGAATTTTTGAAATTTATTGTATTGCTAGTAAAATAGATGAAGTGCTATGCGGAACGGAAGTTAAAGACAAAGCTAATGGCGATATTCTTGAGGCTTTAAAAAATTGTGAGCAAAAATTAAAAAAGCATTTTCAAAAAACACTTTCTTTTAATCAAAATGAAGTGTTTATAAAAATTAGCGAAGGGGGCGTAATATGTAGTTCCGCAGTGTGCTATTCTCTTTATAAAAGTTCTTCTTCAAATGCTGATTTGAGTTTAGAGAATCTTAAAAAATATTACCCTAGTGCGTTTGATGATAAAACTTCAAAAAAGACACTTGAAAAACTAGCCAATATGCAACCTATTTTAGAAAAAATTAATGGGGTTAGAAAGAGAAAAGAAGAAGTTGCTAAACAGAATTTAGAGCATTATCTAAAAACACAAACAAAGAATTTGAATGATTGGACAAAAGAAATCATTCGGTATTTAGATGAGCGCATTAAAAAGGTGCAAACTACTAATTTAGAAGAATTAGAACAGCAAATAAATCAACTTTCTAAAAAGATAGGAGAGCTGAATATAGAAGTAGAGCTTGAATATCAAGAATTGCTTGATTTTTCTTTAAAAGACATTCAAGATAATATGGAACAAGAAATAAACAACTCTATAAAGAAAGCTAATAAAAAATCAATGGAATCTAAGGATACTAAAAAGGTTGAAGAAGGGTGGTGGTTCTTTAAAGAGATAAAAGATATTACCACTATTAACGCTAACAGTGTTCTTGAAACATTGAAAGATACCAATCACAGTTGTGAAACAATTCTTAGAGATAAGGCTTTCGCCCTAAAAACAGATTTTAAAAAAGAATTGAATAGCAAGATTGTAGGTGTTATAGAAAATGTTTTGGGAAAAGATTTTGATATATATTTATACAAAACGATGTTGTTGGGTGTAATTTCTTGTATTAAATTTGATACCTTTGATTATAGAGATAATATACCAGATGAAATAAAATGTAAAACAGGAACGCTTGAGGGGTATGATGCTGAATGTTATATCAATGATGTTTATGACTATACAAATAGGTTTGAAGATTTGGTGCATAACGATATTCAAACATTTGTCTCTAAATTAAAAGAAACGCTTTCTTGTCAAAATTTTGCTAGTAATTTTTGTGAAAAAATGGAGGGCGAGATTAATGATTTAAAAAATTTGATTAGTGATAAAGAAAGGGGAATAAAAGAATTGGAAAATAAAAAAAGAAATATGCAAGCTTTATTGGGATTTTGAGTGCAAACAGATTTTATCAAAAACCTTTTAAATGCTAAATATGAGCAAGAATTAGAAAAAAATATTAATGAGTATCATCAAGATTTAGAGGATTATTATCAATTTGCAAAAAATAAGCAAATTAGTTTGGACATGTTGGCTATAAAATCTCTAATGCAAAAAATTGAACAAATAATAATGACTCCTTATTGTTTGAATAAGTGTATAGTGGCAGTTGGTGGGGGATTTAGTGCGGGAAAATCAGCTTTTATCAATAGTTTTTTATTGCAAAAAAGTAAAATTAAACTTCCTATTGATTTTACCCCAACCACTGCAATTCCTACCTGTATATCATATTCTGAAACTGAAAAATTGTTAGGGAATTCTAAAAAAGGGTCTATAGATTTGAGTATGTTTGATGTGGAAATCAATCATGATTTTTTAGAAGAGCTTGGTTTTGACTTAAAAATTCTTATGCCCTATTTGACTTTGAAAGCCCCTATAGATTATGAAAATTTATGTTTCTTAGATACGCCCGGCTATAATCCATCTAAGTTAAGGTTCGCACAGAATGACAGCGAGATTTCTAAAAATATCTTAATGAATACAGATATTATTTTATGGGTAGTGAACGCAGAATCTGGAACTTTACCAAAGGGTGATATTGAGTTTTTAAGAAGCTTGGATATGGGTAATAGCATAACTCTTTTAATTATCCTAAATCAATCAGATAAAAAATCTCTAGAAGAATTAGAGGAAATAAAAACTACTATTAGAGATGTATTAGATAAGGAAAATATTAAGCATGAGGGAATAATAGCTTATAGTTCAGAAAATGCCAAAACTAAAAAATTTTATAGACCTAGAAAAAAAATCCAAAAATTTTTAAAATCATTTGATAAATCCAAAGATTCAAGTATTAAATTGCTTGAGATTGTCAATAGAATTATTTTTTATCATCAAGATTGTTTTAAAAAGGAAATAGATAGTTTAAGCCACCATTTAGACTTTTTGTTTGATTTAAGAAATAGACTTTTTAAAGAAAATTTTGATAATCTAAATACTGATGTTCATAAGGGAATTGAAAAAGAGATAAGAAAGCTTAAAGATGTTATTGAAGAAAAAGAACAATTACTTAAAAAAATTAACGAAAAAATTTTAGGGCTTTCTTTAAGAATTGCTAAAATTTTGAATTACTTTGACAATAGAAATCATGTTTTTATTTTGGAAAAACTGAATGGGTATGATTGCATAATGCCTGGTAAAAAAACCCATAACATAGTATGAATAGGATAAAAGTTAAGTTTTAGTTATTTAATCCCAAAGGCATTTTATGATAAAATCCAAGCTTAATTTAATGCCATTTAAATATGGCAATGATTGAGGAGATTAAAAATGAATTTAGATAAATTAGAAGTAAGTCATGATGCTAATAGCTTGCATGTAGTGATTGAAATATCCAAGCATTCTAATATCAAGTATGAGCTAGATAAAGAGAGTGGGGCTTTAATGGTAGATAGAGTGCTTTATGGAGCGCAAAACTATCCGGCGAACTACGGCTTTGTGCCTAATACTTTAGGAGCAGATGGCGATCCGGTAGATGTGCTTGTATTAAGCGATGTAGCCTTTCAAGCTGGAAGTGTGGTCAAAGCTCGCTTAATCGGAGTATTAAACATGGAAGATGAAAGTGGGGTAGATGAAAAATTGCTTGCTTTACCTATAGATAAGATTGACCCCACTTATGCGAATATCAAAGATATTGATGAAGTTTCTAAACACACTTTGGATAAAATCAAGCATTTCTTTGAGACCTACAAGGACTTGGAGCCTAATAAATGGGTTAAGGTCAAGGGTTTTGAGAATAAAGAAAGTGCGATTAAAGTTTTAGAAAGCGCGATTAAGGCCTATCAAAAATAAGCTTAGTTTTTAGGGGGCTTTTAGTCTCTCGTTCTAGGCTTAGAGACACTAATTGAATGTTTGAAAGCTCTAAAGATTTATAAAATCGCTTCAAAGCGAGGTTTTAGAGTTCTCTTTTATTCTTTATAGACATTCTCTCTTTGAATGAATGTTTCTTTCTACTTAGCTAATCCCTTTGTGCCTATAAATGCCCTAGCACTCTTGCAATCTCATCGCTATTATTAAACAATAATAACTCTGTATAACTCTCATGCTTTTATAGTATCCAAACGATTACTATAAACCAAAAGATTAACTTCATAAAATAAAGTTATTTCATTGAAAGCTATCCATACTTAGAGTATAGTTACATATTGTCTTTTTTGTATTAAAGGGGTTATTTTTTATGGATACTCATTTATTGTATGTTGCTATTGGTCTTATTACGGGGGTTTTGTCCGGAGTCTTTGGCATTGGAGGGGGTATGGTGGTTGTGCCTGCTATGCTTACAATGGGGCATGCGTTTGAAGAGGCGATTGGGGTTTCTATCTTGCAAATGGTGTTTTCCTCTCTCTTTGGCTCGTATTTGAATTTCAAAAAAAAGGCGCTAGATTTTTCTTTAGGCTTGTATGTGGGAATAGGGGGTTTGATAGGGGCGAGCTTTAGTGGACTTATCTTAAATGTAGTGCCTTCTAAAATTTTATTGGTTATTTTTGCTTTTGTGGTCTTATATTCTATTATCCAATTCGCATTAAAAAAAGAAAAAATCCCAACTCCAACAAACCCTACTTTACAAAACCATAAAAACCAACGCTTAAAATTAATTTTAATTGGTGCTTTAACTGGCGTTTTTGCTATTACTCTTGGGATTGGAGGGGGCATGCTTATGGTGCCTTTAATGCATCGCTTTTTGGGTTATGATTCTAAAAAATGCGTGGCCTTGGGGCTATTTTTTGTTTTATTTTCTTCTGTTTCTGGGACTTTATCCTTAGCACACCATCAAGTGATGGATAAAGAAGTTTTTTGGGTGGGGGTTATGGTAGGTTTGGGTTCGCTTATTGGAGTGAGTATAGGCATTAATCTTATGGGAATGATGAGTAAAAAAATCCATAAAATACTGCTTTTAGGGGTGTATAGCTTGTCGTTTCTAGCCACTTTGTCTAAAATTATTAAATGATAGGGACAAATAAGGATTTTTATTGCCTTTTAAAACATTGCTAGAAATAATTCCTAACATAATTATAAAAAACCAATAATTATTATAATATCAAAGTTAATTTTAGGGGTTTTTAAAAAAGAAGTTTGTTATAATGCAAGTTTTTGTTAAAATTCAGCATGATTTTTGCTAATTATTCATATAATAATATTTTAATTTAAAAATTAACATTATTTGGAGAGCGTTACAATGGAAGAAACAACGGCTTTAATTTTAGCTCTTGTAGGTTTGTTTACGGGGATTACAGCGGGATTTTTTGGGATTGGTGGAGGCGAGATTGTTGTGCCTAGCGCTATTTTTGCGCATTTTAGCTATAGTCATGCAGTAGGAATATCTTTAACCCAAATGCTTTTTTCCTCTGTGGTAGGCTCTATCATCAATTATAAAAAGGGCTTATTGGATTTAAAGGAGGGGTCTTTTGCAGCGCTTGGAGGGCTTTTGGGTGCGGTTTTAGGGAGCTTTTTATTAAAAATCATTGATGATAAGATTTTAATGGGGGTGTTTGTAGTAGTGGTGTGCTATACCTTTGTGAAATATGCTTTTTCTAAGGATAAAAAAGAGCCTGAGCGTTTTGAAGAGGCGCATTTTGCTATGCACTCTAAAGAAAATACAGAGCAAGCCCCTAAACGCACGCTACCTATTTTACGCATAGAAAAAACGCATGGGATTTTAATGCTTGCTGGGTTTGTTACAGGGATTTTTTCTATTCCATTAGGCATGGGTGGGGGGATTTTAATGGTGCCTTTTTTGGGCTATTTTTTAAAATACGATACTAAAAAAATTGTGCCTTTGGGATTATTTTTTGTAGTGTTTGCCTCATTATCTGGGGTTATTTCGCTCTATAATGGAGGGGTGTTAGATAATGCGACTATTCAAGCAGGAGTTATCACAGGTGTTGGGGCGTTTTTAGGGGTTGGGATTGGGATTAAGCTCATTATGTTAGCTAACGAAAAAGTGCATAAGGTGCTATTGCTCTTAATTTATGCCCTAAGTATTATTGCAACCTTGCATAAGCTTATTGTGGGCTAAGTTCTACGATAGGAGAGTTAAAAAAGTTTAATCTTTTTAGTTCTTTTATCTTGCTTTTGAATATTTTTATTTTTGACTTATAGAGCTACTAAATTTTAAAAAGCTCTATTTGAATGAGACATTGATGATAAAATCTGCAACTTTAACAAAACATTTTTACATTTATTTTTCTATATTTTTTATAAAAATCACATAAAAACTATTCTTGTTAATTTTGATTTTATAAGTAATAAGACTAAAAAATAGCTAAAACCCCCTAAATACATACATAAAATAGATATAAAAGCCTATGTGTAAAATCAAATGATTGTTGATTTTACTTATTATCAATATGGTATTTGTAAAATATACATTTTAAAAATTAATAATTTTGTTGTGTTTTATAGTGTTTTGCTTTTGCTTATTAAATTCTAAATTCATGTTTATTTTTAGGTTTCTACTCAAGCTATTTTGAAGTTGTAGCGTTGAATTATAAACATGATAGTGAAACTTGATAAGGGCTTGTTTTTGCATAAGGATAGTTATCAATAAAAAGCGAAAAAGTTTTAGATTCTTTAGGAAAGATTTTTTCTTCAAAGGTTTTTTCATAAGTCTTTTTGACAAACCATTTAAAAGCGTATTCTTCAACAAAATTATGTGGAGTTTTAAGAATTTCTAGGCGTAAAAAACATTTTTTTAAAACAAATTTACCGGTATTTTTGACTCCCACTTGCACGGAAAAGGCATTAGAATAAGAAAGGGCGTTAGCTTGCAATAATTGCGTTTCTATAGGATAGAGATACTTGGTTAAAATCTGCTTTAAGGCAAAAGGCATGGATAAAAACGCACCAAAAAACAATATAGCGCTCAAAGAAGAGGCGAGACGATTTCTTAAAAGTAAGGTTAAAAGTAAGAGCAACGCACAAAATAATGCCAAAACTCCAAAGACTAAAGCACTCACTAAAGTGGCATTGCTTAAGAAATCTTTAAAAGTTGCCAAGAATGCCTGCACAGCTTGGAGATGGGCATTATTTAACATAAGACTATATTAGATTATTCTTTAGTGTTAGAAACACTAGATTTAATTTTGCTTTTAGTATCAATCCAAATGTTAGGCACTGCACCACCTGGGGTTAGCATGATTTGAGCGTTATTATTAGTTTTTAAAGCCTCATTAAATTTGCCTTGCACCTCTATTTGGCGCAATCTCAAAAGCTTATCGCTCAAACTCTGTGAAATGCTTAAATTGGCTTGAGATTTTGCTTTAGCCTCAATCACAATCGCATCGGCTACACCCTGAGCTTTAATTCTATTAGCATCCGCTTCACCCTTAGCTAAAGCAGCTTGTTTTTGAGCCTCTTGCTTGGAGCGTTCCACTTCATATTTGACACGCTCAGATTCTTGGCGTGCGATTTGCACCTTTTCAATTTGCTCTTTAATCTTGGCGGGCAAGACAATTTCTCTTAATTGAATAGAGCTTAATTCTACAGGGGTGTTAGGAAGTTTAGAAACTTCTTTATTGATACCACTATTGATAAGAGTAGCAATTTCATTGCGTTTAATGGGTAAATCTTCAGCCGGATAGCGTCCTACGACGGAGCGCACCACATCACGCACCACAGGATTGATGATTTTTTGCTCCCAAGATAAGCCATAAGTAGCGATAGTTTGGGGGGTGGTTTGAGGGTTTAGGCGGTATTGCACGGTGAGTTCAATAGAAACGGTCAAGCCTCTACTATCCATAACATTAATGGCATCATTTCTAAAAATGCCTTGATTTTTACCGGCTACACCCATGTCTTCTGTGCGCGAGAAATTGATGTTTCTAATTCTAGTATCTACAATTAAAATGTCTTGAATGATTGGCACAAAAAAATGGATTCCCGGCTGTAATGGGGTGGATTGATATTTTCCAGCGGTAATTTTAATGCCGATTTCCCCTGAACTAATGACTTCAAAAGGTTTGGCTAAATAAGCAATAAAGCCTAATATAGCAATAATAATTAGAGCGGACAATTTCTTAGAGCCAAAAAAATTATTAGGAGGTGTGAAACGCTCCTTTGGCTCATTTGGAGGCGTAGAATTAGAGTTGTTAGAGGGTTTTTGAGAGCTTTTCTTTTTTAAATGTTCATTTAAATCAATTGGCATAAATGTTCCTTTAGTTTAATAATTTAATAAAATATGATATTCCAAGTATTATAAACAAAACCTATCAATTAAGGGCGTTTATGACTTTTGGAATAGCCATGATGAGACTTTTTGCGGTTTCGTTCCTTATTGAAATCGCCCCTTTTAAAAGAAGAGCCATGTTTGTTGCGGTTTCTATTTTGAGATTTTTCATGTTTTTTAAGCTCTTTGGGGTTTTGAATTGCATTAATTTCTTGCTGATTAAGCCCAATTTTGTTAGTCTCAAATTGCAAGCTTAAAAGTTTTAGAATCAACTGAGATGGCTCAAATTTTTCTTTAAGCTGTTCATACAAGCTAATAATTTCTTCAGAAACTTTAGCGTTTTGAATCGTTTTTACAATTTGGTTTTCGTCCATTGAGGGGATTTCAAAAAGCTCAATTTTTGAATCTATTTCTTTTTGCATGCGTTGCAATTCTTTATATTCTAAGGGGGTTACTAAAGTGATAGCAATGCCCTTTTTTCCAGCTCTTCCTGTCCTACCAATACGATGGATATAGCTTTCAGTATTTAGGGGCAAATGGTAGTTAAACACATGGCTTACATCGCTAATATCTAGCCCACGGCTTGCTACATCAGTAGCTACTAACACATCTACTTCATTTTGTTTAAACGCCATAATAGAGGCACGGCGTTCTCTTTGCTCCATATCTCCATGCAAGGCGGTGCTTTTATAATTTTTAGCAGTTAGAGTTTTATGCAACTCATCAGCCTCTTTTTTGGTGCGAGTAAACACAATACTTTTTTTAGGGGCTTGTGTGTCTAAAAGACGCATAATCGCCTCAGCTCTCTCATGCTCATTAATCACATAAAAGCGTTGAGAAATATCCGTATTAGTAATATTTGATGGAGCAATATGGATTTTGATAGGGTTTTCTAAAATTTTATCCGCTAGTCTTTTAATTGGCTCTGGCATGGTTGCTGAAAAAAGTAAGATTTGAGCCTCGCTAGGCAAATAATCAAAAATCTCTTCAATATCATCTAAAAAACCCATATCTAGCATTTCATCGCTTTCATCTAAAACAACTACTTTAGGCACAAATCTATGAATGCGTTCGTTTTTTAAATGGTCTAGCAATCTTCCGGGAGTGGCTATCATCACTTGGGGATTTTTAGCAATAAATTCACATTGTCTTTTTATACTTTGACCGCCATAAACGCACACAGTTTTAGTTCTAGTATGCTTGCCTAGCTTAAAAATCTCATCGCTAATTTGCATGGCTAATTCTCTAGTGGGCGTGATGATTAAAGCCTCTATGGTATGATTATTTTTAAGGTTATTAATAATAGGGAGAGCAAAAGCAGCGGTTTTTCCTGTGCCGGTTTGGGCTTGTGCGATAACATCTCTACCTTCTAAAACGGCTGGAATAGCCTTTTCTTGAATAGGGCTTGGGGAAGTAAAGCCAGCCTCTTGAACGGACTTTAATACTTGCGGTTTTAAACCTAAATCGCTAAAACTCGTTTTTTTATCGTTGTCATCATCATTTAGTTCAATGGGGAGTTCTTCAACCCAATCAGTCTCTTTTGGGTTTATTTTGGCGTGGTTGGTTGTATTGATATTGCGTGTCATTGGGGGTTTATTACCTCTATAATTTATGTAAATCTTAATCATAAAACTAGATTTAGAGATAGCATTGTTAAAACGCCTTATTAAAGACTATTTTATTCATAATATTATCTACAATTTAAAGTTAGAGAATATCAAATTTTTACTAGTTCTAATGCTTGAAAGTATAACATAAAAATGACTGAGTTATGTTTTTAAAGGCTTTCTAGGATTTTTAACATCTATTTTATATAATAAGTTTTAATTCAAGCTCAAGTTGTGTTAAAATTAGCGTTAGATTTTAAGATGAAATTAAGGTGTTATAAAGTGCTTTTTTTAAAGCGTTTGAGTGGGATTTTGATTGTAGGGCTTTTGAACTTACAGGGATTATTGGCTGAAAAGATAGGCGATATAGCTAGTATCGTAGGGGTAAGGGATAATCAGCTTATTGGCTATGGACTTGTGATTGGATTAAATGGCACGGGGGATAAATCTGGCTCAAAATTTACCATGCAATCTATTTCAAACATGCTAGAAAGCGTGAATGTCAAAATTTCTGCTGATGATATTAAATCTAAAAATGTCGCTGCGGTGATGATTACAGCGTCCTTACCCCCCTTTGCAAGACAAGGCGATAAAATTGATATTAAAATTTCTTCTATTGGCGATGCGAAATCTATTCAAGGGGGAACTTTAGTAATGACTCCTTTAAATGCGGTAGATGGGAATATTTATGCACTCGCTCAAGGGGTTATCACTCTAGGTAATTCCACTAATTTGCTCTCAGCAAATATCATCAATGGAGCTACTATTGAAAGGGAAGTCTCGTATGATTTGTTCCATAAAAACGCTATGGTCTTAAGCTTAAAAAAACCTAATTTTAAAAATGCTATTCAAGTTCAAAATACCTTAAATAGGGTGTTTGGTAAAGGGGTAGCAAAAGCACTAGACCCAAAAACGATTAAAATAACACGCCCAGAGCGTTTGTCTATGGTAGAGTTTCTAGCTTTAGTGCAAGAAACCCCCATTTCTTATAGCTCTAGCAATAAAATTATCATAGATGAAAAATCAGGCACTATTGTTTCTGGAGTAGATATTGTTGTGCATCCTGTAGTGGTTACAAGCAGAGATGTAACACTAAAAATTACTAAAGACCCTTTAGAAGATTCCAAAAACGCACAGGATTTAGACAATAACACATCTTTAGATACTAAAAAAAATACGCTCAGTTCTAATGGGGAAAACATCACTATTGCAAGCGTAGTCAAAGCCTTGCAAAAAATTGGTGTGAGCGCTCAAGGGATTGTTTCAATCTTGCAAGCCATGAAAAAAAGTGGTGCTATCAGCGTAGAAATGGAGGTTATATGATAAACAACAATAAAGCGATTCTAGAGCAGTATGCAATAGGGAAGTTAGCAAGTCAAGAAAAATTAAAAGCTTTGGCTAAAAACGGCACTCAAGATGACAAATTACTTAAAGAACAGACTAATTCTTTTGAAGCATTGCTTTTAAAATTCATGCTAGATACGAGCATGAAAATGGATAGCCCCTTATATCCTAAAGCACCGGGTGCAGATATTTATACTTCTATGTATAAAGACGCATTATCTCAAGAATTGAGTGGGAATTTTGGCTATAGTGAAATGCTATTTAATTTCTTAAAAGAACAAGAAAAACAGAAGTCATGAAAAAAACTAAGCGTTTTAAACGCCATTCTAAGCCTCAGCCTACACAATCACTATTGCCTAGTAAGCTAGAGGATAACGCTATTTTTTTAGAAAGCCTTAAGTATAAAGACAATGAAGAAAATTTGTTAGAAAACTTATCGGGCAAAAAAGATATGCAAGAATTGCTAACGCTTTTAAATGAATTTATCTTGCAAAGTTATAAGGTAGAAAAAGAATTTAAAGATTATAAAGCCCTTTATGAATGGGTCATAGAAATTTTACCGCAAGCCATTTGGGTAGTGAATGAAACAGGGAGCTTTTTTTATAAAAATTCCTTAGCAAATCAGAGCCATGAGATTTTTAATAAGGCTAAATTAGAGGGCTTTAACACTGAAGTAGAGCATGAGGGTAAAAACTATCTGTTCCAACAAAACAGCATTCAAAGCAAACAAATTATTACCGCAACCGATATTACTATGCAAAAACGCCAAGAACGCCTAGCTTCTATGGGAAAAATCTCAGCGCATTTAGCCCATGAGATCAGAAACCCTGTGGGTTCTATCTCTCTTTTAGCCTCAGTATTATTAAAACATGCCAATGAAAAGACTAAGCCCATTGTTATAGAATTACAAAAAGCGTTATGGCGAGTAGAAAGAATTATTAAAGCAACCTTGCTTTTTTCTAAAGGGGTTCAAGCTAATCGCACTAAGCAAAGCTTAAAGGTGCTTGAAAACGATTTAAAAGAGGCTTTGAGTTGCTACACTTATTCCAAAGATATTGAATTTATTTTGGATTTTAGCGATGAAGAGGGGTTTTTTGATACGGATTTAATGGGGATTGTATTGCAAAATTTCTTGTATAACGCTATTGATGCGATTGAGGCGTTAGAAGAGAGAGAACAAGGTCAGGTGAGAATTAGTGCATCTATCCAAAATGAATTTATTGTATTTACTATCATTGATGATGGTAAGGAAGTGGAAAATAGAAACGCTTTGTTTGAACCTTTTGAAACCACTAAATTAAAAGGCAATGGATTAGGATTGGCCCTTTCTTTACAAGTAGTAAAAGCCCATGAGGGTAACATCGCTCTTTTAGAAAATGCAAACAAGACTTTTGAGATTAAAATTTCCAACTCCCTTTAAATTTTAAGGGGTTAATAACTATTAAAAACATTCCATTAACTCTTTTTTTGTAGGATAGCAATTAGAGTTTTTATATAGGAATTTATATAGAAACTTTGAATTTTAAATAAAAAAGGATTATCTATGAAAGCAGTTGAAATTCTAAAGCATTTACAAGCAGACTCTATCGTATTATTTATGAAAGTGCATAACTTTCATTGGAATGTTAAAGGGCATGATTTTTACCATGTGCATAAGGCTACGGAAGAAATTTATGAAGAATTTGCTGAGATGTTTGATGATTTGGCCGAAAGAATCGTGCAATTAGGGCATCACCCAGTAGTTACTTTAAGCGAGGCAATCAAACTAGCTCATGTTAAAGAAGAAACTAAGACAAGTTTTCATTCTAAAGAAATTTTTGAAGAAATTTTAAAAGATTATGAGCATTTAGAAAAAGAATTTAAAAAACTCTCTGAATCAGCTGAAAAAGATGGTGATAAAGTAACTACAGCTTATGCAGACGAGCAGTTAGCTAAATTAGAAAAGTCTATTTGGATGCTAAAAGCGCATTTGGGCTAAGAGAGTGAATGATGAGAGATTATAGCGACCTTGAAATTTTTGAAGGAAATCCCCTAGATAAGTGGAATGACATTCTTTTTCATGCGAGCAAAAAGCTCTCTAAAAAAGAACTAGAGAGACTTTTAGAGCTTTTAGCTCTCCAAGAAGTCTTTTTAGAGGAAGAAAATTTAGATACTAAGTTTAAGCTTTTTGCCAATGCGCTAACCATTGATAGCGAACTTCAAAAGAAAATAGAATCTAAAAAGATAGACATTACAATTCAATCTATGGCAAATATTCTCAGTGAGAATGAGTAGGGTTATTTGCTGTGGATTGGTGCTTGTTGTTTTTGCTTTAAGGGTGTTTGGGCTTGATTATGGCGTGGACACAACGATAAAATTAAAAAAAGATGAAGTTTTTGTAGGGACTATTCAAGACACTTCAGACAATCAAGCATCCTTGAAAAAGATAATATTATATTGGACTTTATATGAAAATAAGGGTTTAGTGATAAACATGCATTTTAATGGTTTTCCTTATCAGTTTGTTTTGTATAAAAACTATTCTTTGGATACTTACAATATCGCAGTCTTTCAAGAGAGTTTCGCACATAACAGCCATTTATCGCTTGTATTTAAAGATTTTAAAGAAGATAAAGCTATTTTAAGGCTTTTAGCATCTAAAAATCTCTCTCTTTCTTCGCAACAACCCTAAGGAATGCAGTCATGGATAAAGAAAAAGAGTTAAGCATAATCCAAAAAAAAATCGCTTGTTGGGTTAAGGATTTAAAAAGCTCGCCTATTGAAGAATTATTTTCTAATATTGGTTTTGGAAAAATGTTGCGTTCAAAACTTATGCTCGCTTTATTAGATGAAAAAGTAGATGCTACTACGCTAGATAAAGCATTCAATTTGTGTGCGATTGTAGAAATGATACAAACCGCCTCCTTACTACATGATGATGTGATTGATAAGGCAACAACACGCCGAAAACTCCCTAGCATTAACGCCCTTTTTGGCAACATTAATGCGATTATGCTTGGTGATGTGTTTTATTCTAAAGCCTTTTTTGAATTAGCTAAAATGGGTGAATCAATTGCTCAAACACTTTCAAATGCGGTTTTAAGACTCTCTAGAGGTGAAATTGAAGATGTTTTTCTTGGAGAGAATTTTAATACCGATAAAGAAAAATATTGGCGTATTTTAGAGGATAAGACAGCCTCTTTTATAGAGGCAAGCTTAGAGAGCATGGCTATTCTTTTGGATAAGGACAGAAAGATTTATGCGAGCTTTGGATTGAATTTTGGCATGGCGTTTCAAATCATTGATGATTTGTTAGATATTACTCAAAGCACGCAAACCTTAGGTAAGCCTAGTTTTAATGATTTTAAAGAAGGTAAAACCACTCTACCTTACTTACTTTTATGCGATAAATTGCCAGAGCGTGAACGCAATCTTTTGATTTCCTACTTCAAAAGCGACAAGAAAGAAGTTATAGAATGGACTAAAGAAAAATTTATACAATACAATATTATAGAAGAAACTCTTGAGATTGCTAAAACTTATTCTAATAAAGCCCTTGAGGCGATTAAAACTGAAAATAATATTATCTTAGAAGAATTAGCACATAGTGTTACTAAAAGGATTTTTTAATGTTAGGAACTAATCTAGCGACCTATCCTTTGCAATATCTTGTTCTAGCTTTTACGCATAAAAATATGAGTATAGAAATACGAGAAAAGCTTGCTTTTAGCACACAAAATGCCCTAAAAGAATTTTTACAAGCCATAAAGGATAATTGCCCTAATATCAAAGAGTGCATGGTATTATCCACTTGCAATCGCTTTGAAATCTATGCAAGCACCAAAAACACTAGCAGTCAAAACGAGCAAAAACTAGCTCTTTTAAAGCTTTTAGCAAGCGTTAAAAATCTCAGCGTATCTAGCTTAGAAAAATGCGCCTTATTTTATGTAGATGAAAGTGCAGTCCATCATGTATTTAGTGTGTGTAGCAGTTTAGATAGTTTAGTTGTGGGAGAAACTCAAATCACAGGACAAATGAAAAACGCCTATAAATTCGCTTTTGAAGAAAAATTTTGTTCTAAAAATCTCACACGATTATTGCATTTTGCTTTTAGATGTGCAGCTAGGGTTCGCAATAGCACTTGCATTTCAAAACAAAGCATTTCGGTTTCTTCAGTAGCGGTTAAAGAGGCGAATGATATTTTTGAAAAAGAAAAAATTAAGGATAAAAAAGCCCTTGTAGTAGGGCTTGGCGAAACAGCTCAATTAGTCATTAAGCACCTATTAACAAAGCATTTTGAAGTGTTAATTTTAGGGCGTAATGCAACTAAGTTTGAAGATTTTTTAAAAGAGTTAGAAGAGCCTAGCAAAGTAAAATTTAAAAATATAGAGCATTTAGAAAGTTATATCAATGAATACATGCTGTTGTTCTCAGCCACTTCTTCGCCTACTTATATTGTGCAAAATTCAATGTTGAAAGAAACGCCTTTTAGGCGTTTCTGGTTTGATTTAGCTGTGCCACGAGATATTGAAAAACCGATATTAAATAATATTTTCTTATACAGCGTAGATGATTTAGAACCAATGGTTAGAGAGAATGTAGAAAATAGGCGTGAAAGTAGCTATAAAGCCTTTGAAATTATTGGGCGTTCTACTATGGAGTTTTATCAATGGATTCAAAGCTTAGATGTAGAGCCTTTGATTAAAGAGCTAAGAGAATTAGCTAAAATCTCTGCCCAAAAAGAATTGCAAAAAGCCATTAAGAAACGCTATATTCCTAAAGAATATGAGGGCAATATTGAAAAGATTTTACACAATGCGTTCAACACTTTTTTACACCACCCTACCATTGCTTTAAAAAAGAACGCTCAAAAAGAAGAATCTGATGTGCTTGTAGGCACGATTAAAAGTTTGTTTAATTTAGGTAAATCCAGCACAAATCATACTGAAAATTTAAATCTTTACAAATGCGATTATTATAAGGAATAAGAATGTTATTTTCAAAATTATTTGCTCCCACTCTCAAAGAACCCCCTAAGGACGCCGTGTTAAAAAGTCATAAGCATCTAGCTCAAGGGGGATATATTTATCAAATCGGAAGTGGAGTGTATAACTTTCTGCCCTTAGCTAAAAAAGTGCTGGATAAAATAGAGAGTATTACGCATAAGCGTATGCAAGAGCATGGGGCACAAAATATTTTAATGAGCTTTGTTGTGCCGGCAAGTTTATGGGAAAAATCAGGGCGTTTGGATAAATATGGTAAAGAATTATTGGTTTTTAAAGACAGAAAGGACAATGATTTTGTTTTAAGCCCTACTTTAGAAGAAAATATTACTGAGATTGTTTCTAATTTCATTAAAAGTTACAAACAATTGCCTATCCATCTCTATCAAATCCACACTAAATTTCGTGATGAAATCCGCCCACGATTTGGGCTTGTGAGAGCGAGAGAATTTATTATGAAAGACGGCTATAGCTTTCACAAAAATGCTGAGAGCTTGGATAAAGAGTTTTTAAACACAGAAAGTGCTTATAAAGAAATTTTAAGTGATTTGGGGTTAGATTTTCGCATTGTAGAAGCTGATAGTGGGGCGATTGGAGGGAATAAAAGTAGGGAATTTGTCGTCCTTACAGAATGTGGGGAAGACACGATTGTGGTGTGTCAAAATTGCGATTATGCAGCCAATATTGAAATCGCTAAACGCTCCAAAAGACTAGAGCCTTTAAATGTGCCAAAGGCTCATTTCGCTAAGTTTCCTACCCCTAATATTACAAGCATTGAAAGCGTTGCTGAGTTCTTTAAGATAGAGCCTTACTTTGTGTTAAAAGCGGTTGTTAAAAAGGTCGTTCATAAAGATAGAGAAACTTTAGCGTGCTTTTTTACTAGGGGTGATGACAATCTAGAAGAAACAAAAGCCCTAAACGCTGTGAATATTTTAGGAGCGAATGCTTTAGAATTAGCAGAAGCGAGTAAAGGTGATTTAGAAAAAGCTGGGCTAGTAGCTGGCTTTGTAGGGCCTTATGGCTTGAAAAAGCATGTTTCTTACATTGTTTTTGATGAAGATTTAAAAGATTGCGATTGTTTAATTGCTGGAGCTAATGAAAAAGATTTTCATGTGGTGGGTGTGAATTTAGAAGAGTTTGAAAATCTTGTTTATGCGGATATTATCCAAGTCAAAGAGAGTGATAATTGCCCTTGTTGTAAGGGGGCATTGAAATATCATAAGAGTTTGGAAGTGGGGCATATTTTTAAGCTCGGGCAAAGTTATGCTAAAAGCTTGAAAGCAAGTTTCTTGGATAAGAATGGCAAAGAGCAATTTTTTGAAATGGGTTGTTATGGAATAGGTATTAGTAGGTTACTCAGTGCGATTTTAGAGCAAAAAAGCGATAATTTAGGTTGTGTATGGACAAAAAATACTGCCCCCTTTGATGTGGTTATCGTGGTTTCTAATTTGAAAGATGAGTCTCAGAAACAACTCGCTTTTGAAGTGTATGAGAGATTACTTAAAAAAGGTGTTGATGTTTTATTAGACGATAGAGATGTGCGTTTTGGGGCAAAAATGAGAGATTTTGAGCTTATTGGGGAGCGATTTGCCCTTATTATTGGGAAGCAAACTTTAGAGAATAAAGAATTTGAATGTATCAAACGCTCTAATTTAGAAAAACAAATGCTTAAGGACACTGAGTTAGAAGAGAGAATTTTAGAAATGCTAGAGAGTGAATAAGGGAAGAAAGTGGAAAAATTATTGATTGGCTCTAGGGGGAGCGAGCTCGCTTTATGGCAAGCTAAATACATTCAGCAACGCCTAAAAACAGAATGCTCTATAGAAAGCGAGATTAAAATAGTTAAGACTAAGGGCGATAAGATTTTAGACACGCCTTTAAATAAGATTGGGGGTAAGGGGCTATTCACTAAGGAATTAGAAGAATTGCTATTAAGTGGGGAAATTGATTTAGCCGTGCATTCTTTAAAAGATGTGCCGGTAGTGTTTGAAAACGAATTAGACTTAGCATGCATTACTAAAAGAGCTGATGTGAGAGACACTTTTTTAAGCATTAAATATCCTGATTTATTAAGCTTACCTAAGGGAGCGAAAGTGGGCACCACTTCTTTAAGACGCTCTATGCAACTTAAATTTAAACGCAAGGATTTAGACACAGAGAGCTTAAGGGGGAATGTCCAAACCCGTTTGAAAAAGCTTGAATTAGGTGCATTTGACGCTATCATTTTAGCTGAAGCGGGGTTGCAACGCTTAGAAATTAAAGGGGCAAATTATCGTAAAGCTTTTAGTGTCAATGAAATGATTCCTAGCATGGGACAGGGGGCATTAGGGGTAGAAATGCTAAAAAAACACAAGCATTTTTCAACCCTTCAAAAGCTTAATGATGAAGAAAGTGCGTTTTGTTGTAGTTTAGAAAGAGAGTTTGTCAAAGGGCTTAATGGGGGGTGTCAAATTCCTATAGGTGTGCATGCAAGCTTAATTGATGATAAAATTAAAATTCAAGCAATTTTAGGCTTGCCTAATGGAGAGCAAGTTATTTCTAAAGAAAAACAAGGGAATAAAGTTAGAGCGTTTTTATTGGTTGAAGAGCTTTTAAAAGAGTTTTTAGCTAGTGGGGCTAGAGAGATTTTAGACAAGGCTCAGTTATTTTAATGCGTTTTGTTATCATGTTAGCAATAGGTTTGTTAAGCTTAAGTGCTAAAGAGAGCGATTTTATTTCAGATTTTGAATATGGCTTAGCCCTTTATAAAAACCCTAGGGGTATTACTTGTGTGAAATGTCATGGCATTAAGGGAGAAAAACGACAAATCACCACTTACTACGAAAAAGGTGAAAAAAAAATCCTTTATGCCCCTAAAATCAATCATTTAGATTTTAAAACTTTCAAAGACGCATTGAGTTTAGGCAAGGGCATGATGCCTAAATACAATCTTAACCTAGAAGAGATTCAAGCGATTTATTTATACATTACTTCAAAAGCAAATTAAGCAATTAGGGTATATATTTTTAACTTTTTTTCATAAAAACTACAGCTTATAATAATTGCGTTAATATTTAAATTTATATGTTAAAATCAACGCTCAAGTTGCTTTATTCTTAAAATAAATTAAGGTTAGATTTGATTTCATAAAAAGGTTAAAAATGACATGGAGTGCTAAAATATTAAAAGTAATCGTTGGAGCGTTACTGCTAAATGGTTTTTATGCGAGTTTAGCCATAGCTGATGATGACTTTTTAAAAAAGGGGAATAAATTTTATGAAGATGGAGATTATTGGAGAGCAACCTCTAACTTTAAAAAAGCATGCAGTAATGGCGTGAGCGATGGTTGTGCTCACTTAGGCGTGATTTATGAAAATGGTCAAGGAACTAGAGCTGATTACAAAAAAGCCTTCAGTTATTACCAAAAAGCTTGTGAAATGAATAATAGAGAGGGGTGTTCTGGCTTAGGCGGACTCTATGATGAGGGTCTTGGAGTTAAGCAAGATTATCAAAAAGCTATCAGCTATTATCGTAAAGCTTGCACCCTAAAAGACCCTAGAGCATGTTTTAATATAGGAATTATTTATGATAGAAGAGTGCTTGGAAACTACAGCGAGGCGATTGTCTATTATAGAAAAAGTTGCGTGATGAATGTAGGGGAGGGGTGCTATATTTTAGGCACGATTTATGAAGAGGGGCTAAAGGTTAAAAAGAGCTACTTGCAAGCGGTGCTTTTTTATAGAAAAGCTTGCGATTTAAAAAGCGGTGATGCGTGCCATTCTCTAGGTATTTTGTTTAAATATGGCGAGGGTGTATTCCAAGATTTAGAACAAGCGCATGAATATCTAAAAAGGTCTTGTGAATTACGCAGTCGTGATGGTTGTGCGAGCTTAGGCGTAATGTATATGCAAGGCGAATACATTAAAAAAGATTACACTAAAGCCCTAAATTACTTCAAGCAAGCATGCGAAATGGGGAGCGGAGTAAGTTGCTCTAGGATTGGTTATATGTATGCACAAGGCGATGCAGTAGGTAAAGATTTGAGAAAAGCCCTAGATAATTATGAAAGGGGTTGTGATATGGGTGATGATAGAGGGTGCTTTGCTCTAGCTGGGATATATTACAACAGCAAAGATAAAGATAACGCTATAAGAATCTATGAAAAGGGGTGCAAGCTTGGCATGAAACAAGCATGTGATAACGCCTCAAGGCTTAGAGGGTTTTAAAAAACTTTATTAAAACCCCCCTATATTTTTTCTTTGATGCTTTCTAAAATTTAGGGGGCATTCATAACATCTTTTACTTGGTAATAGAGATAAAATCTGTTTTTAATCATCACATTAAAAAGTTTTTTTAAATAAGTCTATTGAGTAGATAAAAGAATAATATGATAAAAAGTATTATTCACTAGAATGGTTTTTGAATGGTATAATTTACCCTTATCATAGATTAAGGGAAATAGCTAATGACTTTCTTAGAATTTGAAGAACAATATCTAAAACCACAAACCGATAAGCAAATCAAAGGCACTCTATTTGAGATTCTATCCAAATATTTTTTGACTAAATTATCTAATAAGAGCAGTAAAGATTTTTTAAGCATTGATTTATGGGACGATTTCAAAGAAAAGAATGGCAAAGATTATGGCATAGACATAGTGATTACTACAAAAGATAACGAATACATAGGCGTGCAGTGCAAATACCACAAAGAACCTATTGAATTAAAAGGCAATCTTTCTAATTTTTTCACGCTTTTACAAAGTGGCTTTATAAGCCCTAATAACAAAGAAATCCGTTTTAAAGAAGGGATACTCATCGCTATAAATGGTGTTACAGAGCCGGTGCAAAAACAGCTCAATAACATTCAAAAAATGAATAACATTCCTATAGAAGTGATTGATAGAGACCAAATCAAAAAGCTAGACATTGATTATAAATATTTAGTAGAGCATAACACTATTAAAGAAAATACAAAAACCTTGCATGCCTATCAAATAGAGGCGATCAATAAAGTTAAAGAGCATTATTATACTAATAATGAAACTAGAGGCAAGCTCATTATGGCATGCGGAACAGGCAAGACCTACACAAGCTTGCAAATCATAGAGCAACTAACCCCAAGCAATTCTAACATTCTTTTTCTAGCTCCAAGCATCATGCTAGTGGGGCAAACCTTTAGAGAGTTTAGAGCTAACAGAGATAAAAACACTTCTTGTTCTTACGCTCTTATTTGTAGCGATGAAGATGCCGGTAAAACAAGTAAAGACAAAAAAGATGCCGATGAGATGTTTGATGGCTACATTCTTAGAAGAGCCAGCACTAACCCACACGATCTAATCAAAGCCTTTAAACATAAAAAACCTAATGAACGCTTGATAGTCTTTAGCACTTACCAATCTATTGAAGTCATCTCTAAAGCCCAAAATTTAGAGCCTAGTTTAACATTTGAATTAATGATATGCGATGAGGCGCATAAAAGTGTGCCAAGCATGGATAAAAAACAAGCCATAGATAATGTCTTTGCCAAATGCCATGACAATGATTTTTTAAAAGCTAACAAACGCCTTTATATGACCGCCACCCCAAAAGTGCCAAAAATCAAAAAGAATAAAGACCCCCAAGAAATAGAATTTTTAAGCATGGACGATGAAACAATCTTTGGCAAAGAGATTTTTTACTACGGCTTTGGACAAGCTATCGCCGAAAAAAGATTGTGCGATTATAAAGTGCTTGTTTTAATGACAGATACCGAAGAAATTGCTGACATAGTGAATGAATATAATAAGAAATTCAATTTAAAAGAAGAGGCGCATAAAAAAATCCAAGATAAAGATGAGATAGATTATGAGTTTGTCGCTAAAATCATAGGCATGTATAAAGCGCTAGGTAGACACAATATCCAAGTCCTAGACACCACTAACAACCAAAATTCAGAGCTAGTTGATTTAGGCGATATAATTAGCAGTAAACAAGCCATAAGCTTTAGCACTTTCAAAAGCACGAGTAAAAAAATCGCCGACCACGCCTCCGGTTTAATAGAATATTACAGACAGCTTTATGCGCCTAATTTACCTCCTTTTAGCCTAGAAATAGACCACATTGATGGCGAGATGAACGCCACTACAAGAGCGAATAAGCTAGAATGGCTATCGCATAAAGCAGACAATGAAAGCATTTGCAAAATTTTAAGCAACGCTAGGTGTTTAAGCGAGGGCGTAGATGTGCCAAGCCTTGATAGCGTTGTCTTTTTTGATAGCAAAGAGAGTAAGATTGACATCGCTCAAAGCATTGGCAGAGCCATTAGACTAGACAACACGAACAAAAATAAAACGCATGGTTACATCATTTTACCGGTCGCTTACTCTAATGAAACCAACAGAAGTTTGAATGAATATGTTAAAAGCACGAGTTTTAGAGTAATATGGGAAGTTTTAGGAGCATTAAGAAGTGTAGATGATAGATTCATCGCTGATAACATTTATATCGCCCCACCAATGAGTGAACGCTCTAGTAGTGGCGAAAAAACTAAAAACAAGCAAACAACAATCAGTTTTGAAGAGGGCTTTAGACTAGCCCAAAAGCTCCAAACAGTTATCGCTGAAAAAATTGGCGATAGTCTCTATTGGGAAAACTTTGGCAAAAAAGCCTCTACAAAAATTGAGCCTATTAAAGAACGCTTAAGAGATATTGATAGAAAAAGCCCGGGCATTATCACAGACTTTTTAAGAGTGTTAAGAGAAAACATTCATCATAACATTGATAAAACCCAAAGTCTTGACATGCTCGCAAGCCATTTAATCCTAAACCCCATTTATAAAAGCATTTTAGGGAGTTTTGATGAGCCTATTTCTAAAGCCTTAGACGAACAAATTGCTAAACTCAAAAAAGCCGGCTTAAATGAGGGGGAAACACAAGATTTAAAAGACTATTACAAAGAAGTAGAACGCCAAGCCAAGAGCGCTAAAAGCGATAGCTCTAAGCTTAAATTACTCAACGCTTTGCATGAGGCTTTTATAGATGGCGTTTATAAGAAAGAAAAGCAAAAGCATGGCATTAATCTCACGCCTTTAGAAATCATAGACTTTTTATTGCACTCCACAAACTTTTTATTACAAAAGCATTTTAATCTAAGTTTTGAAGACAAAGAAGTGAAGATTTTAGACCCATTCACAGGCACTGGGGCGTTTATCAGTAGGTTGTTAAGCCAAGAAAACGCCTTTTTTCAAAAAGAAAATATCTTTAAAAAAGCGAACGATTTTTACGCTCAAGAAATCATGCTCTTAAGCTACCACACAGCGATTTTAAAAATCACCCAAACCTTACAAGAATACGATAAAAACGCTCCTTTATTTAAAAATGTGATTTTATGCGATAGTTTGGATTATTTAGAAGAGCAAGAGCTTGAAAGGAAAGCTAAGTTTGAAAGGCATATTAATTTTTTAGAATACCCAGAGTTGCAATATAGCCTAAACCCCCTAAGCGAAAACAAAAAGCTTAAAGATAAAGTCGCACAAAGCCACATTACCGTGATTTGTTCTAACCCACCTTATAGCTCTAAACAAGGCGATGTTAATGAAAATAACGCTAATTTAAAGCACCCTAATTTAGAAAAAGAAGTCAAAAAAGCTTATACTGGTGGTTTCAATAAAAACGAGGGGCAAACCACACGAGACACGCTCATTCAAGCCATTTTTATGGCGACGCAAAAAATAGGGGAGAGGGGCATTGTAAGTTTTGTAATCAATAATAATTTTTTAGATAAAGCTAGTGGGGCAGGCTTTAGAAAACGCCTTTTAGAAGATTTTAACGAGATTTATATTGTGGATTTAAGAGGGGATTTACGCTCTATGCGTGCAAACTTTAAGCAAAATGAGGGCGACAATATCTTTGGTAATATTCAAGTAGGGGTATGCTTATTTCTAGGCGTAAAAAACCCTAGCCTAAATACCCACAAGCTCTACTACTACAATATTGGCGATAATTTAAAGAAAAAAGAAAAATTAAATTTTTTAACCAAAAATAAAAACTTGCAAAACCTTGAATTTAAAGAAATCACTCCTAACGTGCAATACGACTGGCTGAAC
>NZ_FZMR01000009.1 GCF_900198405.1 Helicobacter cetorum | reverse complement strand
TATGTAGGGTATTTGTGGGGGTTTTAGGGGGATTGGGAGGGGTTATAACTTTAGATAATACTTATTTGATACAGATTTAATTGTTTTTGGATCTAATGGCATTCTTAATAAAAACTAATTTTTGGAATACTTTTAGCTTGCGTCATTAAAAAGCCGATATAAAGAGACTATAATTTTTTAAGGAGATTTGGGTTTATGCGTGTTACTTTTGGCTCCAAATACAATCAAATGAATAACTACCAAAATGCGTTGCAAAATAAGATTAATGACACTAGCACGCAAATTGCCTCTGGGTTAAAAATTCGCTATGGTTATCAAAATAGCGATATAAACAATCAAAATTTAAAATTCCAATATGAAGAAAACACCTTAGACCAAGGCATTGATGTGGCTCAAAATGCCTATACCTCAACGCTCAATACCGATAAGGCTTTGCAAGAGTTTTCTAAAACTATGGAAACTTTTAAAACTAAGCTAGTCCAATCGGCGAATGACATTCATTCAGAGACTTCTCGCACTGCCATTGCTAATGACTTAGAGCGTTTAAGAGAGCATATGATAAACATTGCCAACACTTCCATAGGGGGGGAGTTTTTGTTTGGTGGTTCTAAAGTGGATAGACCTCCCATTGATAGCACGGGCAAATACCATGGCAATGGTGAAGATTTAAACGCACTGATTAGTTCTAATAACCTTGTGCCTTATAATATTAGCGGGCAAGATCTGTTTTTAGGCACTGATAAGGATAAGCACAAGCTCATTACAACCAACATTAAATTACTCAATCAAAACAAGCTCCACCCTGATACTATGGACGCCTTAAATCATTCTCAGTTACCTGTTGAAGTCTTTATTAAACCTAGCGATACTTTAAGGGAATTAATTGGCGATGATGACAGAGACACCACAAATGACCCTAAGGAATTTTTTTATTTGCAAGGTGTTAGACCCGATGGCTCTAGTTTTAAAGAAAAATTTTCTTTAGATAAGGCGTATCAAAATGAAGAGAGTGCGACTAAAGTGAGTGATTTATTAGATAAAATCGGTCGTGCTTATGGAAACACTTCGCAAAATAAAGTTGTAGATGTGAGTTTGAATGCTTGGGGGCAAATTGAGATTAAAAATCTAACACCCGGGAATGAAAACCTAGACTTTCACTTGATTTCTAGCGATGGGGATTTTAATGATTTGGATAAATTGCGTTCTAGCGGTAAAAGGGTTACTGAATATGTAAAGAGTGCGTTTGTAACCGATAGAAGTTTGAAACAAGTTAAGGCTGTCCAAAGCATGTATAACCCAAAGGTGCTTGAAATTCCTAGCGTGTTCGTTACCAAAGACAATGTTTTAGCCAATAAGAACACCAAGCTAAGCGAGATTTTTGGCGATAGCGTTAAAACGCTTAAGATTAGTAGCAGTCGTGTGATTGCTCAAGGTAATGTAAGTGTTCCTACCTTACCAACTCTTTTAGATGTCTCAACTGCCACGATGAAAGACTTAAAAGACGCTATACAAACACGCTTTAATAACAAGGTAGATGTAGAGATTGAGACTAATGGGCGTTTAAGGATTATTGATAATACTTCTAGGGATTTTCCTATCAATCTTACTTTAAGCGCCTTAGATGAGAATGGTTTAGAAGTCGCTGGCATTCCTACTAATAATGCTAGTGAATACCAAAAGACTTATTTTAGTGTCCAAGGGGGCAAATTAGAAAGCAATGTCGCTCAAATAGCTAATGATAAAGTGGCTAATGGTGCAACCAAGCTTAGCGAAGTGGCTAATGGGAGTTTAGAAAACAGCGTTTTTAACATGAAGTTAAACGATGTTAATGGCTTGCCTTTAGAGGCTCAGTTGGTTTTGGATAGTAAAGGGGCTTATTTGAGCCTGCCTAATGAAGTAAAAATTCCGCTTTATGACCCAAATACCACAGAGGCTCAAGTTTCTAAACCTAATGAAGTAACTTACCGCCAGCTTATGGATGCGGTGAGTATCGCCCTTAATTATAGTAATATTGACCCTACTATTTATGCACAAATCAGTGATAACGCTCCCTCAAAAGAGAGTAAAGAGCAATTTATTGAGCTATTAAAACAAGCTAAAGACAATCTTTCTGTGAATTTAAATGAAGATGGCAAGGTTGTTATCCAAGATAACATGCATTCAATCACTAAAATGCAGTTCATGCTTTTTGATAAAGATGCGAATGATTTTTCTAAAAATGCTTTACATAGCGACAAACCAAGCATTAGATTAAATGCTAATAACGCCCTTATTATTGACAAGCCAAGCGTGAATTTTTTTGAGCAATTAGAAGATGTTATCACTTCTGTAAGAAAGGGGATTTATCGCCCTGATGCTTTAGGGGATATTTATTCAAATGATATGCGTAATTTAGGCATTCAAAATGGTATCACTCTAATAGACCATTTGGCTGACCATGTAGAAAAGATGATTGCCTCAAATGGTGCTCATAGCAAAGCGTTTGAAAATATTATTAGGCGTAATGAAGTCTTAAAAACTCAAGTTCAAAGCATTCGTGGGGAAACTACCGGCACTGATATTGCAGAGACTTACAATAAATTTTCTAATCTCACTAACAATTATAATGCCGTTTTAGCCTCTACAAATAAAATCAATAATTTGTCTCTAACCAATTATTTATAGACCAACTAGCGCTATTGTTTCTTTTTGACATTGGCAGTTGCGTTTGTTTATCTTTTAGCGGTTATTATCCATATAAATTTAAGATTTTTGTGTTAAATTTTTAATCCGTATGGGTGGTGCAAAGCATTTAAGTTTAGTTCTCATTTTTAAAGTTGTATGATTATTTTCTAAAAAAATCATATTTTTGTTTACTTTTTTATTATCATTTATGATATAATTATGAGATAATTAAAATACATAAGGAGTTTGAGATGTTATCTAAAGATACTATCAAGTTATTAAACGACCAAGTTAATAAAGAAATGAATGCCTCTAACTTATATATGAGCATGAGTTCATGGTGCTATACTCATAGTTTAGAAGGTGCAGGACTTTTCTTGTTTGACCATGCGGCTGAAGAATATGAGCATGCTAAAAAGCTCATTGTATTCTTAAATGAAAATAATGTGCCTGTGCAGTTAAACAGCATTAATGCCCCTGAGCATAAGTTTGAAAGTTTAATCCAAATTTTTCAAAAAGCTTACGCACACGAGCAACATATCAGTGAGTCTATCAATAATATCGTAGATCATGCCCTAAAAGGTAAGGATTATGCGACTTTCAATTTCTTGCAGTGGTATGTAGCTGAACAGCATGATGAAGAAGTGCTTTTCAAAGATATTTTAGATAAAATTGAGTTGATTGGCAATGAAAGTCAAGGCTTGTATCTAGCTGACCAGCACATTAAAGGGATTGCTAAAAGCAAGAAAGCATAATAAGGTTATTTAACAGGTGCAGAAACTAGCCGTTTTTGATTTTGACTCCACGCTTGTAGATGCTGAGACCATTGAATGCTTAGCAAGAGCATGGGGGGCGTTTGATGAAGTGAAAAAAATCACTTCACAAGCCATGAATGGCGAGATAGATTTTTACAAAAGTCTTGTTTTAAGGGTATCTAAGCTCAAAAACATGCCCTTGGAATTAGCCAAAGAAGTTTGTGAAAATTTACCTTTATATGAGGGGGCGATAGAATTAATCGATGCCTTAAAGGCAAAACATTACAAGGTGGTTTGCTTTAGTGGGGGTTTTGACTTAGCAACTAATCACTACAGAGATTTATTAAAACTTGATGCGAGCTTTAGCAATACGCTTTGTGTAGAAAACAATAAGCTGAATGGCTTAGTAGGGGGGCATATGATGTTTTCACACTCTAAAGGCGAAATGCTATTAACCTTGCAACGCTTGCTTAATATTAGCAAAGAAAACACTCTAGTAGTGGGCGATGGAGCGAATGATTTGAGCATGTTTAAACACGCTCATACAAAAATCGCCTTTAACGCTAAAGAAATTTTAAAACAGCATGCCACACATTGCATTGAAGAGCCTAATTTGGCGTTGATTAAGCCTTTCATTTAAGATAATTTTTTTAAATCAATTAAGTAAAATTAAAATGTTTAATAGGGCTTAAGTTGTTGCAAGGGGCAATTTGTTTTTGCCCCCATAACTACTACTTTTAAGCTTTAATGTGCCTTTTTATCTTTAATATATTTTTTTAATTCGCCCTTTTTGATATAGGGAATAAACTCTGCATAACCTTCTTTTTCCATATCTTTTAGGGGGATAAACCTTAAAGACGCACTATTGATACAATATCTCAAGCCACCCAACTCTTTTGGCCCATCATTAAACACATGCCCTAAATGCGCCTTACCAATGCGACTTAATACTTCAGTGCGTTTCATGTTAAAGCTCTCATCATTTTCGTATTTCACCACTTCTTTATTGATAGGTTTAGAAAAGCTTGGCCACCCACAACCTGAATCGTATTTATCCGCCGAAGAAAATAACGGCTCACCAGTGGTAATATCCACATAAATGCCCTCTTCTTCCTTATTATAATACTCATTTTCAAAGGCTCTTTCTGTGTGCTTGTTTTGGGTAACTTCATATTGAAGTTCTGTAAGCTTTTTTCTTAAAACTTCATCGCTTGGTTTAGTGTATTTATCACTATCTACAATCACTTCATCAGCTTTTTTCAAATCAATATGACAATAGCCATTAGGATTTTTCTTCAAATAATCTTGATGGTATTCTTCAGCTCTCACATAATTTTTCAAAGGCTCTACTTCAATAGCGATTTTTCCTTTCACTTTCTTTTGCAGTTCTTTTAAGGCATTGTCTATCACTTTTTTATCCCCACTATTCACATAGTAAATGCCTGTGCGATACTGCCTACCCATATCATTACCCTGTTTATTCACACTCACTGGGTCAATCACCTTAAAATAATAGCGTAGCAACTTATCTAAACTGATTTTTTTAGCATCATAGACAACCTTAACGCTCTCAGCATGGTCGCTCTGATGTAATTTCTCATAGCTCGTGCTTTTAGTCTTACCATTAGCATAACCAGAGCTTGCATCTAGAACACCATAAATTCTCTCCATATACGCTTCCAATCCCCAAAAGCACCCTCCAGCTAGATAAATAACCCTTTCATCTACTTTTTGATGTTTGGCATTCTCATGAGCTTGCACAAGGTTGCTTACTAGCAATGAAAAATAAAAGATTTTTACATAATGCCATAGTTTCATAGGTATCCTTATTGCTTGAATTTTTAGCATTATAGGATATTTTAAGGAGCTTTGTGTTGCCTATTTTAAACATTTTAAAATGATAAATTTTTTGATACAATAAAAGATTATTTTTTATAGTATAAAGGAGTTTATGATGATTAAACGAGAGAGAGAGAGAGAGAGTAAAAAGCTTTCTTGAATTATGGGCTGTAGCTTTGAGCATGGGTCTTATAGTAAGTGGTTGCACTTCAATTTATATTCATAAAGCCAAAGTAGCATATGCTAAAGGCGATTGTCCTAATACCATTAAAAATTTGAGAATGCTTACAAGCAATCCGGTAGCACTATATAGTTTAGGTCAGTTGTATAAAAAAGGCGAGTGTGTAGAGAAAAACCCCGAGCAAGCCGAGTCTTATGTAGAAAAAGCGTTTGATAATATCCCCATGGCAAGGTCTATAAAAAAGAAAGCTATTATTCCTAATTAACTTCCTTGCACCAACTAATCGCTTGGACTAAGCGACTAGGCTTATTGTTTATCACTTGAAATAATGCTCTACCTTAAAAGGCTCATTTTCAAAAAGCCCCCATATAACCACTTTTTGAATATCTTTCATTGCGCAAGGTGTAGCGATTCTAAAAAAGGCGTAAATCCATTCATCTTTAGAAAGCATTTTATTTTTTAGAGTTGCAATAATTTTGCCTTTATCTTCTGTGCGAGCTTTTTGCCCTGAAACAAGCCTTTCTAAAGTGATGTTGGGGTTTTGGTCATAGACTTTTGAAAAACCTTCTTGGGTTTTTTCAAGCGTGCTATAACCATTGCATTTACCTTCATTAATCCGCACGCTATAGATTTCAATAGGGCGAATGCTAGGGTATTTGGAAGTGATTTTTAATTCTGTTGGATAAAGATTGGCATGTTCTTTGAAAGCCTTATCCATAGATTTTAGGCTTTCAATTTTTTGAAATTCAAAATCTTTTGGCGTTAAGTTTTTTGCAAAAGTTATATGAAATAGGCACAAGCTTACAACCAAAAGTCCTAAAATCTTTTTATAAGATTGACGAGAAAGGATAAAATTCTGCATAGCTACCTCTTAAATTGCTTTTAAGAGAGATTATAACGCATTTATAGAGAATTGATTGAGCTTAAAAGCTTTAAACCCTTACAATAAAAGGGTTTGGCAAGCAAAAATAAGCGTTTAGGGTTTAGAAATTTATTTTTGTTGGGGCTTTTTAAACTTGTATTCGGTTAAAAAACCAGTGCCATCAAACTCGCCAAAAATAGAAATTTTTTCAAGCTCATCTTGCTTGCAATCAGTTTCTAAAATAAGCTGTGGCTCATATCCTTTGCCAATCAAAGTAACGCTTTTACCCTTTTCTTTGCGGTCTTGACTAGGAAATTCGCTTGTTTCAATGCCGGTAGCATCAGCTGTCCTATAGAGCTTAAACACATGGCACATGCCGTTATTAACTTGCACGCCATAAATTTCAGCAAATTTTACTTCCTTTAATACATTAGGTTTTGGAGCAATGCGTATCTCGGTTTTAATTTGCTCCATATGTTCTTTGCCATTGTAGTCACGCACTTTCACTTCATGCTTTCCATAAGAGTCGCCTTTCTTTAAAAGAGATTGCTCATAATCGTATGTTTGAATATTCAAATCACCATCAATAAAAGTCCTTGCAAAGCTTTGTGTAGTTAAAAAACTTGAAGCACACAAGCCAGCGAGCAAAAATTTCAAAGAGTGTTTAAAAGAAACTGAAAAATTCATAAAGTTATCCTTAAGGGGTATTAAAATTGTGTTGAAAGCCAATATCTAAAATATCTAAAATATCTAAAATATCTAAAATATCTAAAATATCTAAAATATCTAAAATATCTAAAATATCTAAAATATCTAAAATATCTAAAAAAGTTCAGCTTTTTGAAACAATGATTCTATTATACCTAAAAAAATTTTATTTTACCTTGATTTCATTTTCTAAATTAAGGGCTTTTAGAGTTAGATTTTTTACCATTCATAAAAATTAAAAATTTAAAAAATTTATTGATGTAACTATTTGTTTACTTTTTTATTTTACAATAGGCTCATTTTAAAAATCAACGCTAGGAGTTTTTCAAGATGAAAAAACAAGTTTTAACAGGTGCTTTAATAGCAGTTTTGGCTACAGGATTTGCTTATGCTGACGACCACAAAGGTCATGAGGGTAAAAAACCTAAATTAAGCACAGAGTTAGTAGTTGCTAAAGATGAAAAAGGTGCTAAAAAACCTAAATTAAGCACAGAGTTAGTAGCTAAAGCTAAAAGCAAAAAAGCTAAGAAAGCTAAGTTTAGTGTAGAGTTTGTAGCTCATAAAGACGATAAGAAAGGTAAAGATACTAAAAAGTCTAAAAATTCAGTGGCTTAATCTTTACTCTTAAAAAACAAACCCCTTTAATTAAAGGGGTTTGTTTATCCTAAAAATCCTTTTTTTATTCTTTTTATTTTTTCTTTGCTTTAATGGCTATAAATTTTTAATATTTTTCAAAATTCCTGAGATTTGATAGGATTTTCCCACTCTGCCAACCCCCCTAAAAGTGAAATTTAAGTCCTCTTCATATAGCGTTTTATCAATATAGCTGTGCTTGATCTCTAAGAAAAACGGCTTGGATTCTTGATTGACTTCTAAAAAACTATAGAAATCACAGAAAAATGCCACGCCCACATCTTTAACTATAGGGGGGTATCCTTCTAAAATAGATTGCATTTCAATGTGAAACTTTTCACTCTCGCTCACATCGTATTCTAGCTCTATGGAGCTAGATTGCAAAGCGTTTAAATGGCGTTCATCACACAAGCAAATCGTAGCTTTTTTGGTATCTAAGATATTTTTAAGCGTGTCTTTCATGCTCCCATCGCTTTTGGGTGTGAGATAGAGGCTCACAAGGGCAGGTTCGCTACAAATAGGGGCAAAAAAGCTAAAAGGCGCAAGATTATTTATCCCTTTTTTAGAGAGTGTAGAGACCCAAGCAATAGGCCTAGGGGTAATGCTATGGCTTAAAATCTTGTGCTTTTGCAAAAAAGTTGCTTGGCTAAAATCTACTAACATAAAGTTATTCAATCCTTTTTAGAGAGTATTTTAAAAGCGTGTGTAAGAACTTCTTCAGGTTTGATAGAGCGCATGCATAAATGGTGCTGATTATCTTTAAGAGGGCAAGTGCGTTTCTTGCAAGGTGCACATGGCAAATTATGGTTTAATAAAATGGCATTTTTAGCTTTCCAAGGGTTAGTCTCTCGCATGTCTGTTGGGCCAAAAAGAGCGATTAGGGGAGTTTCTACACTCGCGCTTACATGCATAGGACCACTATCATTAGTGATGAATAAATCTAATGAGGCAATATCTTTAACCAATTCTTCAATGCTGGTCTTACCGCAGAGATTGTAGGCATTATGGATAAGCTCTTGGTTTTTCAAGCGATTTTTTGTAAGGCCTAAAATCTCTTCAGAAACTGAAGTATCCGCCTTAGCACCAAAAAAATAAATTTCATGCCCATATTCTAATAAGGCACTAGCAACCTTAGCATAATACACGCTTAGCCACCTTTTAGCGCTCCCATAGCTTGCACTAGGGCTAAAGCCAATTTTTTTGTGTGCGTGAGGAGTTTTAGTCTCTAAGATAAAAGGCAAGCGTAGGGGTAAGATAGCCTTTCGGTTTAAATCTTGCTTTAGATATTGGCTAAATAGAAAGCAGTATCGCTCCACTTGATGATAGTCTTTAGGAGGCTTACCAATAGCATGTGTAAGTAAAAAAGAGCGTAAATTTTTAGCAAAACCTATGCGAATAGGGGTTTTGGTGCTATAAAGAAGAGAGGCAGAATATAAATTATTGGTTAGAGTAATTGCTAAATCACATGTTCCAATTTGCTTGGCAAGTTTATAAGTAGCTAAAAGCCTAAAACGAGATTGTTTGGTTGTATCTACAAAGCAACGCTCTATTTGAGGGTTTTTTGCAAAGAGTTCGCAAGCTATTTTTGTGCCAACTAGCACAAAGCGTGCGTTGGGGTAATGGTCTTTAAGAGTATAAAAAAGAGGGCTAGCCATCACAGCATCGCCTAGCCAATTAGGCAAGCGTAGTAGAATGCGCATGTTGATTAAACCCATAAAACTTGCCTTTTTTTAATCTTTTTAAGCTAAAATTTTAGCATATTAGATATAACAAGCACGCTTGAATGAGTGTGATAGTAAGGAAAAACATGATTACTCCTAAGGTGTTAAGTGGGTTTAAGGACCGCTTACCTAAAGATGCTATGCAAAAATCTAAATTACTCTCTAAGGTTTCTCTAGTTTTTGAGAGTTTTGGTTTTGTGCCAATTGAAACCCCACATTTAGAATATGCTGAAGTATTATTGCCTGATGCAAGCCAAGATATTCAAAAAGAAATCTATCGTTTTAAAGACCATGGGGGCAGAGATGTGGCATTGAGATTTGACCAAACCGTGCCACTAGCTCGTTTTGTTTCGTTGCATCATCAAGCTTTAGGCATGCCTTTTAAACGCTATGCTATTGGTAATGTCTTTAGGGGTGAGAGAGCGCAAAAAGGGCGCTATAGAGAGTTTACGCAATGTGATTTTGATTTTATTGGTAGCCAAAGTTTAGTGTGTGATGCTGAAATCATTCAGGTAATTATCGCCTCTTTAAGAGCTTTAGATTTAGAGGAATTTTGCGTTTCTATCAATCATCGTAAAATTTTAAATGGTGTGTGTGAACATTTTGGTATTAAAGGCACACAAGCGATTACAGATGTGCTACGCATTGTAGATAAATTAGAAAAGATAAAAGAAGAGGGGGTTAAAGAAGAGTTACAAAAAGAATGCCAGCTTAGTAGCGAAGTGATTGAGGGCTTATTAGATATTCTAAAAATCAAGCAAAAGAGCCAAACAAGCACAGAATTTTTTGCAAGCATAGCCTCTTTAAAAACCTACAATAAGCAAATCAAAGAGGGTATTGAAGATTTAGAGAGATTATATCAACTGCTAGGGGATTTAGAAGTATCGCCAAATCTCTATAAGATTGATTTTTCTATTGCTAGGGGGCTAGGCTATTATACCGGTATTGTCTATGAAACCACGCTCAATAACATGCGTTCTTTAGGGAGTGTGTGTTCTGGCGGACGCTATGATAATTTAACCAAAAATTTTTCTAAAGAAAATTTACAAGGCGTGGGTGCATCTATTGGGATTGATAGGCTTTTAGTCGCTTTAGAAGAAATGCAACTTTTAGATGAGCGTTCCACTAATGCCAAAGTGTTATTAGTGTGCATGGAGGAAAAGTATTTTTCTTACGCAAACCGCCTAGCAGAGCTTTTGCGCCAGAGTAAAGTATTTACTGAGATTTATCCAGAGGCAGTGAAACTCAAAAAGCCCTTTTCTTATGCCAATCATAAAGGGCATGAATTTGTCGCTATTATAGGACAAGAAGAATTTGAAAGTGAAACCTTAAGCTTAAAAAACATGGATTCTGGCATGCAGTTAAATTGCTTGAGCGTGTTAAAAGCACTTGAAATTATTGGAAAAAATGATGAAGACTTATAATATTGCCATTGTTGGGGCTACAGGAGCGGTTGGAAGAGAGCTGATTAAAGGACTTGAAGAAAGTGCTTTTCCTATCAAAAAATTCGTGCCTTTAGCAAGCCTAAGTAGTGCAGGAAGTTTTATTAAAGCATTTGGTTCAGATTATGAAGTTTTAGAAACCACACATGAAGTTTTTGCTAGAGAAGAAATAGACATTGCTTTTTTTAGTGCTGGGGGGAGCGTGAGTGAGATGTTTGCTCCTAGTGCAGCTAGAACAGCTCTAGTCATTGATAATACGAGCTTTTTTAGACTGCATTTAGATGTGCCATTAGTTGTGCCAGAGATAAATGCGAGCGAGATTTTTAACGCTCCCTCTAATATCATCGCTAATCCTAATTGTTCTACGATTCAAATGGTGCAAATCTTAAACCCTTTACACCTTGAATTTGGTATTGAAAGCGTGAATGTCAGCACTTATCAAGCAGTGAGTGGGGCAGGGAATAAAGGCATAGAGAGTCTAAAAAGCGAGCTAAAGATAGCTTTAGAATCTTTAGAAAAAGACCCTAATACTGACTTAAACCAAGTTTTAAGAGCGAATGCCTTCACTTATCCTATCGCCTTTAATGCGATTCCTCATATTGATGTTTTTAATGAGAATGGTTTCACTAAAGAAGAACTAAAAATGGTGCATGAGACCCATAAAATCATGCAAGCTAGTTTTGCTATTAGCGCAACTTGCGTGCGTGTGCCTGTATTACGAAGTCATAGCGAGAGTTTAAGCATTCGTTTTTCTAAAAAAGTGAGCGCTAAAGAGGCTAGGGAAGTCTTAGCTAAAGCCCCTAATGTTGTGGTGCAAGATGATTTGAATAATAATATCTATCCCATGGCATTAAAAGCGAGCAATACTGATAGCACTTTTGTAGGGCGCATACGAGAGGATTTGTTTGACAAACAGACCTTGCATTGCTTTTGTGTCGCAGACCAGCTACGAGTGGGTGCAGCAACAAACGCCTTAAAAATCGCCTTGCGTTATATTGAGCGTTCTTAAAAAAGGGAGTTTTTGGACTTTTTAGGTTTAGATAGCTTTAAAAATGCTATTAATGAGCTTGATATAGTGGTGGTTGACACTCAAGAAAATTCCTTTTTTCATGGGTTTAAAAAAGAGGGTGCATTAAGGGGTGGGCATGTGCCAAATGCTTTGCATTTGCGCTTTTCTTTCCTAGAAAGTCTTAAAGAAAATTCCAAGCGTTTTTTGCTCTCTAAGGGTGTCAATGAAGGTAGTAAAGTGTTGCTTTATGGAGAAAAAAAAGAGATTCAAGCCTTAAAACCCTTTTTTTCTAACCAACGACTTCTAGCTTTTGAGGATTTTAAAAGCTATCAAAACGAGCTTAAAAACCCTTTAGAAAAATTAAAAAATTATCATTGGAGTGTGTCGCCCTCTTTTTTATACAATCTTATGAATTATGAAGAAACACTTGTTTTTGAGGTGGGACATTCTAGTTTAGCCAAAAGCACAGAGTGTATTCAAGGGGCGTATTTTTTAGATACTGATTTGTTAGAAAGTGCACCTTTATACAATCTCAAAGAGCCTAGTATTTTGCAAGAGAATTTGTCCAATCTAGGCATCAAAAAAGAGAGCTTTGTGGTGCTATATTCACACAGCATTATTGCGAGTATGCGAGCTTTTTTCGCGCTCAAATGTGCAGGGGTTAGAAAAGTGCATTTTTTAGATGGGGGATTAAAAGCGTGGAAAAAATTAGGCTTACCTACCACTAAGTACTATGCCAAGCCTAAAAAAATGCATTCTTTATTGTGTGCTGATTTGAGCCATTGTCTATCTTTACAAGAGGCATTAAAAAAACAGCAAGAGGGCTATAAATTAGTCAGTATCCGCTCATGGGGGGAATACCAAGCGTATGTGAATGATTATGATTATATAGAGAGAAAGGGCGAAATACCCGGAGCGTTATGGGGCTTTTCAGGCAGTCATTACAGCAACGCATGCGATTTTTATAACCCTGATAGCACCTTAAGAAACCCTTATGAAATTTACAAGCTTTGGGAAAAGCAAGGTTTCAATCAGCATGACAAAGTGATTTTTTATTGTAGCACCGGCTGGAGAGGGGCAGTGGCGTGGTTTTATGCCTTATGGAATGGATGGGAACATGCGTTTTTGTGTGATGGAGGCTGGCATGAATATCAAAGCAAGGGCTTTATAGCTAGAGAGAACGCCCTAGATATAATTCAGCCTAGCGTAGGGAATGATTATTGATAAATAAAGCAGATAATGGCGGTTAAAATTTTATTTTATAGATTAAAGAAGATGGAGAATTAAAAAAACTTGTGAGATTGTTTTTATGTTTAATTATTAATATCATCAGCTTGCAATGGGGTGTTTGCTTTCAAAAATGTTGTTGCTTTTTTGCCTAAAATTTCTTTGTAAAATTTGGGGTGTAGGCCAAGATTTGGGCGCAACGCCTTGATATTCTCGCTACTAAATTCTTCGCCTTTTTGAATATCTTTAATCACAAATAAAGAGCGAGCAAAGATTCTTCGCTTCTCTAAAGTCTCTTTATCAATTTCTGGCTCTTCTTTGCCTAAGGCTAAAATGCTTTGTTTGATTTCTTTAACCATGTTCTTAAATTCGTTAAAATCCATGCTAAAGGCACTATCTGGAGTTTGTATAGATTTATTTAAAATAAAATGCTTTTCTATCATACTTGCACCTAGAGTAGTGGCTAGAATGGGACAAAGTGAGCCGATAGTATGGTCGCTCAAACCAAATTTTACGCCAAATTTTTCGCCTAATTTAACCATGCTTAAAAGATTAGCGTCTTCTAGTTTGCTGGGATAAGCGCTCACGCATTTTAAAAGCGTGATGTTAAGATTATCAACTTCTTTACACAAAGTAATGGCGTCTTGTAATTCAGTAAGTGTAGCGATGCCACTAGAAAGGATTATGGGTTTTTGTGTGTGTGCAACTTTTTTTATCAATTCTAAATCAGTAATTTCAAAACTAGCGATTTTATACATAGCACAATCTAAGCTCTCTAAAAGCTCTAAGGCTTTTAAGCTAAAAGGTGAGCTAAAAATTCCTAAATCAAGCTTTCTAGCTAACTCAAACAATTCAGCATGCCACTCTAGGGGTGTAGAAGCCTTTTGATACAACTCATACAAGCTTTCTTTATCCCATAAAGTGCCTTGAATGATAAAGGGGTTTTCTTTTAAGGTCATACAATCTGGCGTGTAGGTTTGGAGCTTGACAAAATCTGCACCACTTTCTTTAATGGCATAAATGCTTTCTTTAGCGAGATTTAAATCTTGGTTATGATTAGCACTCAACTCAGCAACAATTTTAGGATACTTTAACATTTTCTTATTTTTCCTTAATTAGAACTTCTTTTTCTAAGCGATAGACTTGCGAGCAAGTGAAAGCCAAATTTTCATCATGCGTGGCTAAAACTAACGCTCCTTCTTCTTCTACAATGTAGTTTTGTAGAATACTAATAACTTGATTAGCGGTAGTGGTATCCAAATTTCCGGTGGGTTCATCAGCGATAATGATTTTAGGTTTTTTAGAGAGCATTCTAGCAATACTTAGGCGTTGTTGCTGTCCGCCACTTAGTTCGCCCACGCCTTGTTTGAGAGTATGGGCTATGCCTAATTTTTCTAAAAGTGTGTGATTGATACTTTGTTTAGCCATAATTGAAGCGACTTGTAGATTTTCTAAGGCACTAAAACCCTTAAAGAGATAATGGGCTTGAAACACGATACCCACTTTCAAGCGTCGTAATTCTAAAAGCTTTTTTGAATTTAAGGCATAAATATCTTCATATTCTAATAAACTAATTATCCCACTATGTGGCTTTAGCATGGTAGATAGATGGCTTAAAAGAGTGCTTTTGCCACTCCCACTTATGCCTAAAATCGCTAGGCTTTCTTTAGGTTTAATGTGTAAATTTACGCCACTATAGAGGGGTTTTTCAAAGGCGTGAGAGATGTTAGTTGCTCTAATCATAAAGGTTTCCTAAAAAGAATATCGCCTAATAAACTTGGGCTTAGAATGTAAGAAGCTGAAAAATTCGCACTATGTAAAATAATCTTGTGATAACGCCTTGCATAGTGTTTTAAAAGCATTCTTTGTAAGGTTGGTTCAATGCTTGGACTAAACCATGCGTTATTACTCATGACAATAAAAACTTTTGAAGGGCTGTTTAAATAAGCGGGTTTGGAAGTGCCTTCATAGCAAATTAAGGGGCGAAAAGTTAGATTATCTAGTTTTAAATCACTAAAATTTTGACCAGAGCGGTATAAATAAGCACTTTCACCAAAAAAGAGTTTCTCAAGGGGTTTTTTAAGAAATTCTGGAAAGGGTATAGTCTCGCCAAAGGGGGCTAGGATAACTTTATTGGCGATTTGAACACTTTTTTTAGAAAATAAAAACACACTATTATAGAGATTATAACCTTGCGTGCGTAATGCGCCTGTTAAAATAGCAATATCATCGCTCAAATTTTCTAACTCAGTTTTAAAGGCGGAGTTTTCTAGAGTGGTTGGGTAAGCGGTTTCTGGAAAAACGATGAGACTTTTTTTGTGGTTAATAGCAAGCTTTATTTCTTTAAGCATGTTATTTTCAATATCGCTAAGGTAGTTTGAATCAAATTTTAAATTTTGGGGTGTTTTAGTAGAGATTAGTTGGATATTGTCAGCATTTTTCAAATCACTTGTTTTAAAAAGGTTGAAATCAAGAGCGATTATCAAGCATAATATTCCTAAGATTTTATAGGTTTTAGGTTTTAATGTGCTAAAGATAATACAAGCTAAGAATACAAGCCCTAAAGATAATTTGTCATTTTTAAACACACTATAAGAAAAAAAGCTATCTGGCACTAGCCAATCAAAACCAAAAGGATGAATATAACTAACAATTAAAAATGAAAAAAGGCGAAAGAGTGGGTTTTTAAAATAAAGAAAACCCATAAAAAGCACCCCATAAACTAACGCTACAAGGATAATGATTAAGGGTAATAAATAAGGAAATTCTGAGTAACGAAAACTTAAAGCACTCCAGTAAAAGAGCAATACTCCCACAAAAAAGCCAAAAGAAAAGGCGTGTTTTTTAGGTATGTTTAAAAACGCTAACATGCTTAATGGGGCTAGTAGGCTATTAAGTGCGATAGAAATATAGGGGTTTTGAAAATTTAAAAAGTCTAAAAGGGCGTTAGCATAGACGCTTGAAACAAACACACATGCTAATAAAAAAGTGTTTTTGTTAAATAGTGCAAGACGCATGGCTGAATTTTTGAAACCTTGAAATTGTTTTGTCGTATTATAGCTATATTTTAATTTTAGTGTTTTTATAACTTGAAATTCTTTAGGATTTTAGAGCTTATAAGATGCTTAATTAAGGGTAGTTTTGCTTAAGTTGTGTTATTATTACCAAATTTTAAAGCCTTTTAAGAGTATTAGCGGATAAATTTAGGCTTGTCAATCAAAAGTAGGCGTTAAAAGCGTTATTTTGTATAGAAAGGTGTGGGTTAGGTTTTGAATTATATTGATTTGGCACTGATTGTCGTAGTAGTAGCCTTTGGGATTCGTGGGTTTTATCATGGGTTTGTGAATGAGATTGCCGGAATGCTTGGAATTGTTGTGGGAGTGTGTTTAGCATCTCGCTATTCTGTTGATATTGGGCAGTTATTTTCAGAGCATTTGTATAACCTACGCAATGAAACCATGACCAATCTCATTGGATTTTTGCTCGTATTAGCATTAGTGTGGATACTCTTTTTGGCTGTTGGTGTGGTGCTAGGTAAGATACTCATCTTTAGTGGGTTAGGCATTATAGATAGAGCGTTAGGCTTTATTTTTTCATGCTTAAAGACTTTTTTAGTGCTGTCTTTTATTCTCTATGCACTCTCTAAAATGGATTTAATGAAAAATGCTGATGCCTATTTGCAAGAGCATAGCGAGATTTTTCCTACCATGAAAAATATTGCAAGCAAAGTCATGCGTCTTGATGGTGTTAGACATGTGGAACAAAATCTTAAAGAAAACCTTGAAGAAATGAGTGATGATATTCAAACTAAAGGTAAAGAAACTTTAGATAAAGCTTTAGACAAGGGGGTTGAAATCCTTAAGCAAAAAGCTAAAGAATTACCTAAGCAAAGCTTGCAAAGCCTAGAACCTTCGCAAGAAACTTTAGATAAAATTGCAGACGCACCCCTTTCTAAAGATAAGGCGATAGACCCTAATGATGCGAGCAATAACGCTCCTAGCACGCCTAGTCAAACTCAAGTTAATCCCTAAAGGTAAATGATGTTTTCTAATCAATATGTTCAACAACGCATAAATAAAGCCAATAGCTTAAGAGAAGAAGGGAAAAACCCTTATAAAAACGGCTTGAAACGAAGTCTTAAAAACGACGCTTTTTTAGAGAAATACGCTTATGTTAAAGATTTAGAAGAGCCTAAAGACAAAGAAAAATGCGAGAGTATTGTAGGTAGAGTTAAACTCTTGCGTTTAATGGGTAAGGCATGTTTTATTAAGATTGAAGATGAAAGCACGACTTTACAGGCTTATGTTTCACAAAATGAATTAAACGATGAGTTTAAAAGCTTGAAAAAGCATTTAGAAGTGGGCGATATTGTGTTTGTAAAGGGTTTTCCTTTTGCTACAAAAACCGGTGAATTAAGCATTCATGCCCTAGAATTTCATATTTTAAGTAAAGCCATTGTGCCATTACCTGAAAAGTTTCATGGACTTAGTGATATAGAGTTGCGTTACCGCCAACGCTACCTAGATTTAATCGTTAATCCTGAAGTTAAAGATGTGTTTAAAAAGCGTAGCTTGATTGTCTCAAGTGTGCGTAAATTTTTTGAAACAGAAGGCTTTTTAGAAGTAGAAACCCCTATGATGCACCCCATTCCTGGTGGAGCGAACGCAAGACCTTTTGTAACCTATCACAACGCCTTAGAAATTGAAAGGTATTTAAGAATTGCTCCAGAATTGTATCTCAAACGCCTTATTGTAGGGGGTTTTGAAGCAGTGTTTGAAATCAATCGTAACTTTAGAAACGAAGGCATGGACCATAGCCACAACCCTGAATTTACTATGATTGAATTTTATTGGGCGTATCACACTTATGAAGATTTGATTGAATTAAGCAAGAGATTGTTTGACTACTTGCTAAAGACCTTGAATTTAACTTCAAAAATTATCTACAACGACATGGAAGTGGATTTTAATCAAACTTGCGTGATTTCCTATCTAGACGCTTTAGAAAAAATAGGGGGGATTAGTAGGGATATTTTAGAAAAAGAAGACAAGCTTTTAGCTTATTTATTAGAAAAAGGTATCAAAGTAGAGAATAACCTTACTTATGGCAAATTACTCGCTGAAGCGTTTGATAATTTTGTAGAGCATAAACTCATTAACCCCACTTTTGTGACGGAGTATCCTATTGAGATTAGCCCACTAGCTAGACGCAATGATAATAATCCTAATATCGCTGATAGGTTTGAATTATTTATCGCTGGGCGAGAAATTGCTAATGGTTTTAGTGAGCTTAATGACCCCTTAGACCAACTAGAGCGTTTCAAGGCTCAAGTGAAAGAAAAAGAAAAGGGCGATGAAGAAGCCCAATATATGGACGAAGATTATGTGTGGGCGTTAGGTTATGGAATGCCCCCAACTGCAGGACAAGGCATAGGCATTGATAGATTAGTGATGTTATTAACCGGAGCTAAAAGCATTAAAGATGTGATTTTATTTCCAGCTATGCGTCCTGTTAAAAATGATTTTAATGTTGAGAGTGAAGAATAATGGCATATTTTTTAGAACAAAGCGATAGTGAAATTTTTGAACTAATCAATGAAGAGTGTAAGCGACAAAACGAACATTTAGAAATGATAGCGAGCGAAAATTACACCTTTTTTAGTGTTATGGAAGCTATGGGAAGTGTCTTGACGAACAAATACGCTGAAGGCTACCCACATAAACGCTACTATGGGGGCTGTGAAGTGGTGGATAAAATAGAAAGCTTAGCCATAGAAAGGGCTAAAAAGCTTTTTAATTGTCAGTTTGCTAATGTGCAACCTCATTCAGGCTCACAAGCTAATAACGCTGTCTATCACGCCCTTTTAAAGCCTTATGACAAGATTTTAGGCATGGATTTAAGCTGTGGGGGGCATTTAACGCATGGCTCTAAAGTGAGTTTAACCGGTAAGCATTATCAAAGCTTTTCTTATGGGGTAGGCTTAGATGGTTATATTGATTATGAAGAAGTGCTTAAAATTGCTAAAAGCGTTAAGCCCCAAATCATTGTGTGTGGGTTTTCGGCCTATCCAAGAGAGATTGATTTTAAAAAATTCAGAGAAATTGCTGATGAAGTGGGAGCGTTATTACTAGGCGATATAGCTCATGTGGCAGGGCTTGTAGTAGCTAATGAGCATGGCCACCCTTTCCCGCATTGCCATGTGGTTTCAAGCACCACGCATAAGACCTTAAGAGGGCCTAGAGGGGGGCTTATTTTAAGTAATGACGAAGAGATAGCTACCAAGATTGATAGAGCGATTTTTCCGGGGACTCAGGGCGGACCTTTAATGCATGTCATTGCTGCAAAAGCGGTGGGGTTTAAAGAGAATTTAAAACCAGAGTTTAAAACTTACGCTAAGTTAGTAAAATCTAACATGCAAGTTTTAGCTCAAGTTTTAAAAGAAAAAAATCATAAGCTAGTGAGTAATGGCACTTCTAATCATTTGCTTTTAATGGATTTCTTGGACAAGCCCTATAGTGGAAAAGATGCGGATATTGCTTTAGGGAATGCTGGAATTTGCGTGAATAAAAATACTATTCCCGGTGAAACTCGTAGTCCTTTTGTAACCAGTGGCATAAGAATCGGCTCAGCCGCACTAAGCGCAAGGGGCATGGGAGCTAAGGAATTTGAAATCATAGGGCATAAAATATCAGATATTTTGAATGATATTGATAATGTTAGTTTGCAATTACAAACAAAAGAGGAATTAAAGGCTATGGCCAGTCAATTTCTTGTGTATAAGCAATCAATTTTTTAAAGGGTTTAAAATAGCATGACAGAAATGGAATTAAAGCTTATCAAAATAGATACGAGCCACTATTTTGAAAAAAAACCGGGTTTGGGCGAGAAAATGACGCATGCGGGGCGTTCTTTTTACAACAAGTTTCAAAGAGTCAATTCTATGCTTACAAGTTCTTTAATTCAAAAACATTTTAGAAAAGAAGTTACTATCGCTCACAATTTGATTTTAAAGAATAATAAAGTAGAAAACATTGTATTTGATTATAATGGGAGAAATCCGGAGCGTTTTTATCATAAGGCACAATTATTGTTGCGTGAAGAAGGTTTTATGAATTTTACCGCTTATAATACTAAAACTCCCGGGCATTTGCACTTGTATGTGCATAAAGGGCATACAGAATTAGGCGAAGGTGAGAGATTGATTAAGACTTTGTCTATGAAATTAGCGCAAGGTTTGCCTAATGAATGGAAAATTTTTCCTAATAATGATGTGCCTAAGGAATTTAATATTTTAGCTTTACCTTATGAAGTTTTTGCCAAAGAGCGAGGCAGTTCTTGGGCAAAGCATTTATAGTAAAATAATCAAGTTATAGGAGTTTAATCATGGCAGAAAAAGAAAAGCTAGATGATATATTAGAAGAAGAGGTCAGTGGCTCTGGTGTTAAAAAAGCGCTTTTGATTGTAGCGATTGCTATTATTGTTTTGGCAGTGCTTTTAATGGTGTTTTGGAAAAGCACTAGAGAGGCTCCTAAGGAGAACTTTTTGCAAGCAGATAGTAGCATGCAAAAGATAGGCAACACCCATGGGGAAAAAAAGGATAATGAGTTTGAAAACTTGAATTTGGATTTCGCTAACGAACAGCAAGAGGACAAGCTAGATAAAGTTGCAGATAATATTAAAAAGCAAGAGAGTCAATCTCCTAATGTTTTTCCTACAGAGGTAGCACCCTCTAAGATAGAGCCACCAAAAGCTAAAGCTATGGATAAGAAATTAGAGAAATCTAGCAAAGAGACAGCAAATAATGGCAGTTTGGATTTTAAAGAGCATGTACACTCTAAGCCTAAAACAAATAAAGAGGCTAAAAAACATGAGAATAAACATGAAAATAAAGAAAAAAAGCAAGCCCAAAAATCTCATGCTAAAGAGAACGCTAAAAAAGAAGTGAAAAAAGAGGCTCATTCTAAGCATGTTAAGCAAGAAAAGACAGCCAAAAAAGAGAATAAGAAAGAGCCTAAAAAGGAAGTGAAAAAAGAACCTAAACAAACAGCCCCTAAAGCCACAAGCATTGCTAAGGGGCATTACTTGCAAGTAGGGGTTTTTGCCAATATGCCTAATAAAATCTTTTTGCAAGAGTTTGAGAAACTTCCCCATGCCATTGAAAAATTAGGCACAAACAAGCGCTATCTCATAGGGCCTTATAAGTCTCGTGAGGAGGCTTTAGAGCATGTCAATGAAGTAACAGAGAAATTGACTAAACCTGTAGTAGTGGAAGTGCGCTAAAAATAATCAAGCTTAAGGGCATTATCTCTTAAGTTTGGTTTTTAAATTTTAAAATCTTTTGATTTGTTTTTTCAAAGGGGCTTGTTTTACAAAAAGCCTTAGTTTTAAAATGTTTTTATGATTTCATACTTCATTCTACCTATATTTAAACAGAATTTTTAATTTTATCTTTTAATTTTTTTTACAAATTTTTAAGACCTTGCAAAATCTTTAGAGTATAATTCTTGCAAATATAAGGGCTTAAAGTAAGTAAAAGGATAACAAAATGGCTAACGAGAGAGAGAGAGAGAGAGAGAGAGTAAAGGGGCGAATCTTTGAAAAAATTACTCCCTTTAGCTTTTTTGAGCGTTAGAATTTTTAAGCGATACCTTAAAACCCAAAAAACATGTTTTTTCTTAGTGGGGGCTTTGCTAGGCTCTATGAAGGCGCATCAAAAAGATGGCTTTTTTGTGGAGGGGGGCTTTGAAACCGGCATGTTGCAAACTAGCGAACAAGAAGTAAGCTATAAAGAAAGTTATAAAGAAATTTACAATACTTTTAATGCCTTGCCTTTTTCTTCTCAAGCACTAGCACAAAATGCGTCTTTTGATTTGACTAAAGAAGAGATTAGTAAGCTTAAAACCCCTTATATTTCTACCCAAGGGATTAAGGTTAATTCGGTGTTTGGCTCGTTTGCTCCAGAATATTGTGATTATGGTTGTAATGGTTTTGATACCAAACACATGGTAGAAGTCTCACTTGATGAATACAACAACTTAGGCGAACTTATTAGGGGACTTATTATTAACAATTACATGCCTTATAGCCTTAATGGTTTAGAATTAATCGCTATCCCCAAAAAAGGGGGTAAGCCCATTATTATAACGACTTTAGGGAGTGTAGGAGGGTTTTCTTCAGTTACTTTAGATAAGAAGTTTAATACCAAACAATTAAATTTTATTAATAAACAGCTTAGTAGTAGCTGTGCTAATATGGATAATGATACCGCCAAGAATGATTGCGATAGTAGTGTTGGTAAATTTAATAATGAGTATCGTTTAGAATTAGTGCCTTCTTCTATCTCCGATTATAACACTAAGCGAGTGATGAACGCACTCAATCAAATCACGGTGGGCATTGATGCAGAATTTAGCGATGCGCATTTCACAACAGATAAAATCCCAGAAAGAAAGGGTTATAAGGGCAAGCCAAAAAGTGTGTGGGGAAAAATAACTTTACAAGACGCTAAAATGTATATTTCTATGCTTATAGATTTAGCGTATGTGTTTAGCTCTAAGACTTGGGCAGAAGATATTTTAAACGCTCCCTTTGTTTTTTCTAACTCTTTGCCTATAGGCTTGAATGGAAAAGTAAATTGGAAAGAGGCTAAAGCTAAAGGCATTAAAGGGAGCATTATTTCAAAACATAAACTCATTAATAGCTTTAGGGGTTCTCCCTTAAATGGGATTTTATATCTTAATATTCTTAGCTCTAAAGCATGGGATTTTTTAGGGCTTTCTACGACATGGAGTATGGGCGTAAAATCTGAAATTCTAAATCCTGAATACAACAAGATTTTAAGCGACCCTAATTTGATTAATGGCAAAGGGGCAAGGAGTGGGGTGGATTTTTTAGAAATCTTTTTGCATGAGTATTCGCACACTAGGGGTTGGAATAGCGATTTTGGCACCGGGAATATGACCTATCCTAATGTGCCTAAAAATCCACACCCTACTAAAGAGTGTCCACAAGGGGATTATTGCATAAATGGTAAGGGGGTATTACCCGGATATGTAGGCGTGAGCGCTCAAGCTTGGACTACTTTAGCTAAAGAGGATAAATTACCTGTTATGTTTAGCCCTTCTGGTCCTATAGCTATTAATGAACCCCCTAAGAATGAGCCAAAGCCACAGCATAAACCCCATGAAAAACATGAACCCCATGAAAACCACAAAACCGAGCCAAAGCCACAGCATGAAACCCATGAGAAACATGAACCCCATGAACACTCAAAGACTGATACGCATAAACCCCATGAAAAACATGAACCCCATGAACACTCAAAGACTGAGTCAAAGAACAACCGCCAAACCCCCATTAAAATCCATTCAACACCCTCTAACCCTTTTCATAAAGAAAGTCATCATAACGATGAAAAAAATAACCCTTTTAATCTCTCTCACACGCTTAAGGTAATTTCTAGACAAATCAATCATTCTTACACCCATTCTGCTATGGTAGGCTTTGATTTTAAGATGGGTTATCAACGCTATTTTAACGATTTTTTAGGATTAGCTTATTATGGTTTGATTAAATACAATCATTCTAACCTTAATCTCTCAAGCGTTTCTCAAATTGGTTTGGGTGTGGGGGTAGATTTGTTGGTGGATTTTTTTAATTCTTATAAAGCAAGTCATTATAATGATAATTTTTTAAGTTCTTTAGGGGGTTTCATAGGCTTTAGAGGGCTTTATAACGGCTATGGTGTGTTCAATCTTTTTAAAAATACAGGGAATTTAGATTTCACTACAGGAATAAATTATCGCTTTAAGCATTCTAAATATTCTATTGGTGTGGCTTTGCCCCTAATCCAGCATGATATGAAAGTGCTTTTTGATAAGGATAACATGCAAGGTGTGCTTGTATTAAAAGAGGGGGTGAGCCATTTTAATGTGTTCTTTAACTATGGGTGGGTGTTTTAAAAACCTTTTTTATCGTTTTTAATTTTTTGCATTCTTTGATGTTTTAAAAACTTGTTTTGGTTCTTAAATTTGTGTTTTTGGGAGTTTTTATTGCTTTTTAAAAAGCATGTTTAAAATGCCTTTAGCAATTTATGCCTACTCTTAAAGAGCCTTAAAAAAGCCCTTTAAGCCCTTGTTGGAGTTTGTCTTTAAGCTTGTCATCTTTGATGAGATTATCCAAACCTTTTTTAACCTTATCATCTTTCATAATGTCTTTTAAGCCCTTTTGAATGGCTTGCTTGGCTTTTTGTCGCGCCATTTCATTGAGATTGAGAGCAATTTTGGGGTGGTTTAAATCACCTTTAAGAAAAATGCCAAACGCTAGTTTTAAAATTTCAGCGTTCACTAGCATGTTAATTTGATTTTTATTCAAATCTATTAGCCCCTTATTAATGCTTAAATTAGTCAAACGACTCTTCATATCCATATTAGAAACAAGGCGTTTTTGATTGATTTGACTAGAGATTTTTACATCTTCATAAATCTCTTTGGTAATGTCAAATTGAGCGAATGTATTGATTAAATCGCTAAATTGGCTTTTTACAAACTGCCCATTAATCAAATTAGCGTTTAGAGTGCCTTGTTGGGTGCTAAGATTATAGCTTAGGCTCGCATTAGCACTAGAATTGAAAAAGCCCGGATAAGCAAGCATTTCTAAGGCTTTTAATAAAGAAATATGAGAAAGATTAGCTTTTAAATCATTGTTTAAAAACACAAAATCAAGTTTGCCATCGAGCAAAGAAGATTTGCCGGTAACTTTTAAAAGCTTAGAATTTTGCTCCACATCACCATTTAAGCTCAAAGAACCCTTAAGCTTTTGATTGATAATGCCTTGAAGTTTAGCTAAATTTGGCACTTCTAAAGAATAGGGTGTATTTAATTGTAATTTAGAAATATCATACACGCTTTTTAACGCTTCTAAATTAGCTAAAGAACTCATTAATTTAGTGTCGCTTAAAGCTTTATTATCTTTAAAATCAGTGCTATTGGTGAAATTAAAAGTAATTTTATCTTTAAGGTTAAGTTTGAAGTCCTTATTCACTAGAGTGTTATTCACTTGCCCTTTATCCATAATTAATTGCAAGTCTCCTTGTAAGGGGGCAAGATGATTGATATTGGCCTCTAAAGACATGTTGGCATCAGCGTATTTGGGTTGGTTAGCTACAGCGAGTAATTTAGCTAAAGTCATGTTTTTAGAGATAATGCCAATTTTTTTAATTTGATTGTTGTCTAAAAGCACCTCATAATCTAGCAAGTTATTGGCAAGATTGATAATGCCATCAGTTTGAATAGGCTTGTTAGTTTCTTTAAAATTACCCTTAACTTGTCCTTTAATTTCTAAAGACCCCTTTAAATTAGTTCCTATAATATTTTTAAGCACTTCAAGTTTAGTTACTGAAAGTTTGTAGTTGCTTGTTAATTCTTGGTTTTTGAGATTAAAAGCAGTCCTTTGAGCATCAATATCAACAACATTGCTTTTAAAATTTGTGTTAATGAAAGCATGTTCGCCCTCTAATCTTGCCAAGCTTTCTAGTGAAAAATCAATGGGTATTTTGATATTTTGATGATATATTTTATTGATAAGCTCCACATTAAGAGAACCTTTTTCAATGGCTAGGACATTTTGCCCTTTTAAGTCGCTCAAATTACGGGCATCTAAATTCGTATTAATTTCTAAAAGCCCTTTGGCATAAATAGGCTGATTGACTAAATAAAGCAAGTCTTCTAATCTAGCATTTTGTAAATTCAAAGCGATAGTAGCCAATTTAAAATCATTTAAAAGCGCCTCATAGCTTGTGTTAGATTGTGCTATATTTGTAGTGCCTTTAACAACAAGCGCTTTTTTATCCCCTTTGATAGTGCCTTGAGTGGCTATCGCTCCATTTAAAGGGTAGCTTACAAAAGCTTTTAAAAGGTGCAAGTTTTTAATATCTACATCGTATTTGAAATCTAAATTTCTTTTAAAGAGTGAAAAATCGCCTTTAAGCTTGATTTTAGAGCCATCATTAACTTGAGCCTCAAAATCTAAAGAGCTAAACTTCAGTCTTAATTTTTCTATGTCTAATTTAAGAGTTGGTTCAGCTTTATTGACCTTCTTTTCTAAAAATAAGGCAATAATTTTATTCCCACTCTCTGTAAAAAGCACAAAATATGCTCCTAAGACAATAACGCCTAAGAGAGTGCCAATAGTAAGCAACAATTTTTTCAGCATGAGTAATCTAAACCTTTCATTACAAAATAAAATACTAACCGATATATTATCTATTTTTCAGCTATTTTTTAATAATTTTAAAATATTTTACATAAAATATAAAAGATTGAAGTTGTAAATAAAATTAAAATGATTACTCCATTGTCATTTAGTTTTGGCATAATTTGCAATATTCTATAATAATGATATTTTTAGAGGGATTAGTATGCAATCACATAAAAAAGTTTTTTGGCATTCAAGTAAATTTTTAGTTTTAATGCCTTTTGCAAGCTTGGGTGTTTTAGATGCGTATAGTTATAAAATTAGTGGGAAAGCAGGGTCTTTTTCTAGGATAGCCTTAAATCAATCTGTAATCAATTCTAAAAAAGGCATTTACCCTACCGGAAGTTATGTGAATGTGGTAGGGTCATTGCAAATTGATGCGAATTTATTGCCTAAAAACATAGAGAGTCATAAACTAAGCTTTGGTATTGGAGGGGAGCTTGGGGGCATGGCGTATGATTCTACGAAAACCTTAATAGATGAGGCTCAACCCAATAAAGGATTTCAGCCAGCAAACTGGTATTATATGGGGCGTTGGGCAGGATATTATATGCAACATATGGGAAAGTGGCACCGCGAACAAATGGAGCAAAATTCAAGAAAATATATTCTATACAATTTGTATTTAGATTATCAGTATAAGGATATTTTCGGTATTAAGATGGGACGATACCCTTCAAAAGCCATGTTTTTAAGCGGTTTTAATCAAGGTTTTGAAGTGTTTTTTAAGTGGAAAAATTTTAAAATAGATTGGTTTAGCACATGGGGGAGGGGACTAGCTAATGAGCAATATATTAGAGATTTTTATGCACCAGTAAACTATAAACGAAAAATTAATTATGGTATGCACAACATTAACCTCACTTATGAAAATAAATACATTAGAGTTATGCCATTTTTATGGTTTTATCCTAAGAATTTCAATGCTCCCGGTTTTGAAATTACCAATGATACCAAATCTTATTGGAAATCAGATTGGCGCATTCAAACGACCTTTTATGCGTGGTTTCCTATCTATAGTAACTATATGGCTAAGAGCGTTTATAGGGGTTCTTTAGTAGGGAAAAATACAGCGAGTTTGTTTGTGTTTCAAAAAATCCATTTTCGCCAATATAATTTTGGGTGGAGTGTGTATAAAAACTTTGGGAATGCGAGTGCAAATTTAGGTTGGAATGGTTTACCTGTCGACCCCTTTTATGACACCAAAGATGATACTCCTTATGAAGATGCTTATACGAATTTTTATAATGCCAATTCTGTAACGATTAACGCTTTTGCGGGGACAAATTATAAAAAGCTATTTGTAGAATTATCCGGTAAATTGACTTATTCTCCACGAGCTGATTCACAAAGCTTAGGCGTTACACTCAAATACAGCATTAAAAAATATGTGCATTTAATGTTAAAACTCAATGGCTATCAAATTACCATGCATAAAGGCTACAAGGTCGGTGCACTTGATACGCTCTATAATCCTAATTTTGCTCAAACTATTCAAAATAGAAGTTATTTTATGAGTTCTATGAGCTATAGTTTTTAACAAAACTTTAAATATTTTATATTAATAAAATAAAAACTAAAATACCATTCAAAGAATACAATAAGAGTCAATAGTGCATTCTAATGGCTTTGTATTCTATTGACTTATGGTATCCATTTCATTAGCTTATCTTTTTTTATCTCTTTTTTATTTTTATGGATTTTAAATAAATATAAATTGAGTATTTAAGTAACTTATATATTACTTATTATTGTCTAAAAATTCCCATTAAATGTATATTTAAGTAACAATAAAACCATAAAATCATCAAAGTTCATAAACAAAAAAAAAAAAAACGATTTCATAACACAAAAATGACTTGTATAATAATTGTCTTTATGATAAACAAAGGATAAACAAGTGAAAAACAATAATTTTAAGCTAAAGTCATTTATAGGAGTAGTGAGTATTTTAGTAGCATACAACCTTTATGCTGAAGAAGATGGTTGGTATGCAAGTGTAGGGTATCAAATCGGCGAGAGTCAGCAACAAATAAAAGGATTAAAAAGCTTTGCTGAACCTAAAATCAAAGAATTAGAAAATAGGATTAAAGCCCAAGAAACACCCTTGGGAGATATTCAAAATTCAATCCAAGCCTTAGACCAACAAATCAGTTCTAAACAAGGTGAAATTGACACTAAAAACAAGAATATCAGCGATTTGCAAAATCAAATCAATCAGTATCAAACGGCTATTGATTCTCAAAACAAAGAGATTGCTAATAAGCAAGCAGAAATTGAGTCAATAAAAAATCAAATCACTGGCATTAACGCTCAAATAGAAGACCAAAAGGCAACCATAAGCGCTCAAGAAAATCAAATCCAAAGCCAAAAAACACAAATTGCAGAGCAAGAAAAATTAATTCAAACTCAAACAGCCACAAAAGAACAGCAACAAACCGCACTAAACCAACTTAACGCTGAGATTGAAAAACTACAAAATCAAATCACGGAAAAAGAACAAAATATCGCTCAAAGTCAAAACACTATTGATAATTTGAACGCTCAAATTACTACGCTAAACCAACAAGCCCAAGAGACAAAGGGGAATTTAGTTACGGCCACTGAGGGTATTTTTAGCAATGTGGCACCACAATTTTTTGGTCAAGGGCAGAACTCCATTCAAAACGCTGCCTCAGCGACCTTAACTATGGCACAAAATCTCATTGGTTTTTTAGGGAGTAATGGTAATTTAACAGGTTGGTCTGGTATGGGTCAAGTAGGTTCATCTATTTCAACGACTAAAGGGATTGATATTTTGAGAAAATCTGAGGTTGTTATTCCTGGGTCTACAAGAAAAGGAGGACCTTTTGCAGGGTATGCTATCACTAATAAAGATAATGAAAATATTTTGACCATAGGAAATCGCTCTATTGCTATGCCATTGTTTAACATTTGTAATACAGCTGGGGATTGTCCAATGGATAAAACCAATGCAACCTCTAAACAATTAAATGAAGATAGCACCGTATTAGATGTGGTGGTATCAGCCTTGCAATATCAAGCTGCTTATGCGCCCACTTATGGCTCAAAGAAAAATGTTAATGGTCAATTAGTTTCACATGATTATGTTACACAACAAGAATTAGATAGCCCCAATGGTTTTAGCATGCAAAACGCTCAGTTAGCTAATTCAATGACAGAAGCTGAGTTTAAAAATAAGTTGCCAGACATTATCAATAAAGTGGGTTATGATGCTCAAATCGCTTTAAATTCTGTTAAGGGTGGGGTTGAAATGCTAGGGTTTATGATAAAGGTTGCCAAAGAGGGTGACATGACTGATGAGCAAGCCCAACAAATTCTTTTTAATGATTCTAAAACCACTAATGGCAGTCAAATCCAACAACAGCTTGAGCCATACATTAAACAAGGGTTAGCTAAATTAGCTCAAAGCCCTTTGGATAATGATAATCCTTTATTAAAATTAGCAGAGGCAATGGTTAATACACAAACTAAAATCAATGAAAATAACAGCCAAATTGCGAATGATTTGAATGGAATTGTTAATTTAGATACAAGGGGTAAGGGGAATGGCAATCCCTTTAATCTCAATCAATTTGGTAGCGATAGAAGTTTTAAATCAGTGAGTAGCTACACTGATAAACTAACCGGCGATGAGTATCAAAAATTTGTGGAGGCTACCAATCAAACGCAATCAACTCTCAACGATTTGAAAGGAAAGGTTACAGAAATTAGTTCTAAACAAGAGCAACTCAACACAGAAAAAAGCACCCAACAAGATACGCAAAATAAATTAGTCCAATCCAAAAATGAATTAGACGGCCAATTAAGCGCTCAACAAACCCAACAAGAAACGCTTGCCAATCAAACTCAAGAATTAAACAATAGTATTGACAGACTCAACACACAAAACCAAGAGTTAACCCAAAGCAATGAGAATTTAACCCAACAAAATGAAAAATTAAACCAAAGTAACCAAGAATTAACCCAAAAAACAGCCACTTTAGGAACTAGCGAAGAACAAGCTAGAAAACTTCTTGAGAATCTTAACCAGCAAGTAGCCAGCCAAGATAAACTGCAAGATAAAGCGCAAGCAGAGCAAGATAGCGTGAAAGCAGATAAGGCGCTGATAGTCAAAGCTCAAAACGAACTTCAAAGCACTAAAAACGCTTTAGTGAATCAAGAAAAACAAATCTATCAATCTACAGCTAAAGACAGACAATATTTAAGTGTTTTACAAAAAGCGGCTTCATCTAATTCAAGGATTGCTAATGGGGCGATGAATGGCGTGGGCTTTAACATTGGATATAAGCAATTCTTTACTAAAAAGCGTAATATCGGTATGCGTTATTATGGATTTGTGGATTATAACCATACTTATATCAAAGGGTTGTTATTATCAAGCGCTTCTGATGTGTGGACTTATGGGGTGGGGAGCGATTTTTTGTGGAATTTTATCAATTCAAAAAGCTGGGGCTTAGGGTGTAAAAATTCTAAGGTGTGTGCGAAATGGAATGTAGGAACTTTTAGCGGTATCCAACTAGCTGGCACAACTTGGCTTTCTAATATCAATAATTCTTTAGATTCTTTAATGGGTAAATCTAATTTTAAAAATTCTAATTTCCAATTTTTATTTAATCTTGGTCTTCGCTTGAATGTAGAGGTGGCAAAATCTCAAAGCCATGGCGTTGAATTAGGGGTTAAAATCCCTACGATTAACACTAATTATTACTCTAAGGATAGCACAAGCGTTTCATTACGCCGACTTTATAGCGTGTTTTTAAACTATACTTATGGGTTTTAATAATAGCGATGTTTTTTATTCTTTTATTATTATAGGGTGGAGAGCAAAAAGAGATTTAATAAAATATGAGAGTAGGGGGGGTTAAATCAATTAGCTTAAGTAAGCTCCCCATCTTTTTTAATCTTTTAACTTTAATCTTTTTAACTTCTTCATTATTTTTAAATTTTTAAATTTTCAATATAATCAAGCAAAATTAATAAAGGAATGAAATTGTGCTAACGAGAGAGAGAGAGAGAGTAAAAGGCGTTTTTTATGGTGTTGTAGGGATTTTAGAAAGGATATGGGGGTGAGAGATGAAAGTTCTAAAAGTTAAGGTTATCCGTGATTTGATGGAAAAAAACAAGCGGATTTTTAAAATTCCAGTGTTTCAGCGAGACTATGTTTGGGAAAAAAAGAATGCTGAAGAACTTTTTGATGATGTGATGAGTGCTTTTGACAAGAATAAAGAGCATTTTTTAAGCACGATTGTATATAAACCTATAGAGAGTAGTTCTAGGTTAGAAGAAGCGGTTATTATAGATGGTCAGCAACGCTTAACAACGATTTATATCTTTTTAAAGGCATTGTATGATCTATTGAATGAAAAAAAGTCCAAGAAAAGCGATGATGAAAATAGGGCGTTGAATGATATTAGGGCTTATTTGTATAATACAAATTGTGATAAAGAATTTAAAATCAAATTAAAGCCCATAGATAAGGATAACACACAGCTAGAGTATTTGCTTAATGATGAGTTTAGCAAATTAGACAAAAATGCTAAAATCGTTAAAAATTACGGATTTTTAAAGCAACAATGCAACGCTTATGAAGGGTCATTGCTAGATATTTTAGAGGGGTTAGATAAGCTAAGGGTGGCAGAAATTGTTTTAGAACAAGATGATGACCCACAGCTCATTTTTGAATCGCTTAATTCTAAGGGTCAACCCTTAAGCAAAGCAGATTTGATTAGAAATTTCTTATTTACTGAAGATAACAATCAAGAATATTTATATGAAAAATATTGGATACCTTTAGAAAAAAACACCACAACCAAAGATAGCGAAGGTAAAGAAGAGTTAAAATGCGAGGAATTTTTTAGACTTTTCTTGGTGTCTAAGCATAACCCTAAGGTAGCAAAAAGAAATATTTATAGAGAATTTAAGGGGTATTCTAAAGAAAGATTGCAAAGTAAAGAGCAACTTTTAGAAGAAGTGCGTAGGAATTCTGAATACTATGGGTCATTTTTAGGGGTTAGGAATGATTATAATGCAGAAATCACAGAACTTTTAAGATTTTTTGTTATCGCTAATCAAACCACGCCTTATGCTTATTTTTTATATCTCTTTGAATGTCTTGATAAGGGTGAGCTAGAAGAAAGCGATATAATTAATATCCTAAAATTTTTAAGATTGTATTTATTAATGAGAATTATTTGTAATTTTAAGAGCAACACTTTGCAAAAATTGTTTGTTGCCTTGCAAAAGAGACTTGAAGAGAGGCAAAAAGAGTGTTCTAATCAAAGCGAGCATTATTATACCTACCTTGTGAATTATCTCCAATATGAAGCAAATAAAAAAGATAGAATGCCTAGCAAAGAAGACTTTTTAAAGGCTTTAAATAATTTTGACATGTATAATTCGCAAAAAGACTTGACAAAATATCTTTTTACTAAGCTAGAAAATCACAATAAAAACGATTGGATAGATTTTAGCGATGATGCAAAATACAGCATAGAACATATTTTACCCCAACGCAAGGATAATTTAGCATGGAAAAATGATTTGGGCGTAGAGGAATATAAGGATTGTTATGAAAACTACTTGCATACTCTAGGGAATTTAACCATAATCCATAAAAGTGCTAACTCTGAAATGAGTGATAAAAGTTTTGGTAAGAAAAAAGAGACTTTATTGAACGAGCAAAAATCACGCATAGGTTTGAACGCTTATTTTCAAAAGATTGAGATTTGGAATAAAGAGGCTATTTTAGAGCGTGCAGAAGACTTGGGGGCAAAAATCTTAGACACATTCGCTTACAAGCAAGTTAAAAAGTCTTATGTTTTGCAAAAAGTTTTAGAAACTAATGCAAAAGATTGGCTAACCTTGGAAGACAACTTTGATTGGACGGGGCAAAAATTTGAGTATATTATTTTCTTGGAACAACAAGAATATGTAGATAGTTTCAAAGACTTGTTGGCTAAAACTTTAGGGATTTTATATAGCTTAGATAAGGAAAAATTGCATTATTTAGCGAGTATTGATTACACTTATACTAGAGAGAGGGTGTATCTTTCTTTGAAGAAAGATGTTATCAATACAGAACCTAGAGAATTAAAAGATACCGGTATTTTTTATGAGACTAATCTTAATGCAAATAATATTAGAGATTTTATCAAAAAACTTTTAGGTGAATTTGATATTAACCCACAAGATTTTAAAATCGCATTAAAAAAAAAGAGCTGAGTAACCCTCTTAGTTTTGTTAGCCAACAAGAGGGTTGGGTAAGTTTAGACTCTCAAATTGATTTTACTTATCAAAAGCCTGAGGGTTTTAGTTTTTTGAATCAATACAGAGAAGTTACTTGGTGGTATGAAATGCTTAGAGAAACCTTAAAAATCCTAGCTTGTCATAGTGTGGATTATAAAGAAAGGTTATACGAGTTTGCTAGAGATAACTTTATGATAGGAAGAGTTATTCACTTATCGCTTATTAAAGATAATATTAAATTAAAAGAAAAGCAAGAAATACCAAGCTTGTTTTTAGATAATAAGCGCATTTATTATAAAGATTACAGAAATCATAAGGATAATCTTAGATTTATTAGTGAGTTATTAGAAAAATTTGATATAGAAAAAGAAAACTTTAAAATCAAGTTAAAATAGGGGGTTATAAACCCCCTTATATTGTGCTAAATGGCATTAATTTTTTGGTGCTATAAATTATGAGTGCGTTGTTTAATCCATTGGAGATTTTTAAAAATATTTTAGATTTTGAAAGCGTATCAAGCACGCTATTAGCTTAAGAAACCTATCGCTATTTTTAAATAAGCTGAGACTTTGATAACATTTATTCAGCCCCCGATTTCAATAAGGTTACAATTTCATTTGTGGCCTCATTGGTTTTGCTGGCAAGATTACGCACTTCATCAGCCACTACCGCAAAGCCTCTGCCATGTTCGCCCGCTCGTGCAGCCTCAATAGCGGCATTTAAGGCAAGTAAATTAGTTTGTTTAGAAATATCATTGATTTTATTAATGATTTCTTGGATACCAGAGAGATTTTTCTCTAGCTTTTGTTGGTATTCTTTTTCTTTTTCTTCAAAAAGGACATGGAGCTTGTTTTGAGCATCAATATTAGTGAATACCCCTACAATACGCTTATTGGTTGAGCCATTTTTTTCACTTTTAATGCCTTGAGCTTGGAATTTATAGATTATCTCTTCATTTTCGCCCTTTGGCTTAATTTTAAGCTCAATGGCTCTTGGCTCGCTTGGTGTATTACTTTGAAGATTGTTGATTTCATTTTGGATTTCTTTGAGAGTTTTTAAAAACGCATTTTGCATAGGAATTGACATTGCATTAGTAAGGCTATTTAAATGTTTATCGCTCTCTTTAAGGATTTCTATCATCATGCGTTGGCTAAAAAACACGCTATTATCTTGATGCAACAAATCATCATTGATAAGATTAATATCAAAAATCATGTCTGTGATGAGATTAAACGCTAGGCTAAAACGCTCCATAATATTGCTTAAATCTTTTTCTTGCTTGACTTGCTCATCAATATCATCAAATGAGCCAGAAACAATGATAGGATTATTTTGAGCGTCTCGTTTAGCTACGCACACTGCATGGAAGTGCTTGTAATCGCCATTTTTGCATTGGATACGATAAAAAATATCTATAGAAGATTGGTTAGAGCTTAAAAACGCTCCAAAGCTATTTAAAACTTGGTCTTTTTCGCTAGGGTGGATACGACTTGTTAAAGAGTTTAAAACATTAGGGAAATCTTGCTCGTTAGAAAAGCCTAGTAATTCCCTAAATTTCGCGCTCCATACAAACGGCACATTTTCACTAAAACCCTCTTTTGGCATTATCATATACCATAGCCCACTTCTACTTGCTGAAACCATGGTTTGCTCCACCAAGAGCTGTTGCTCTAATTGGGCGATATTATCGTTTTTTGAATTTATCTCTTCTTTATGGGGTTTTTGTAGGGCGTTAAGATTGGTTTTTAGGCTTTCTGTTAGGCATTTGATGATGTTTTGAGTGTCATTAGTTTCTAAAGAAGAAAGCTCATTGATGAGGTCTTTTAAATTTTGCTCGTTAAGAAAATCAATAGGCTTATCTAAAAAGGAATTTAAGGCGTCTAAATTTCTGGGGGTTTTATTAAAAAAGCTCATTTTACAAACCTTTATCATATAAAGTAAATAAATTTTAAACAATAGATACAACTTAGGAGAATTTTAGCAAATTTTTAGAAAATATTGGTAAGAAATACCGCCTTAAAAGAGCGTTTATTTATAAAGACATGTATTTTTGTGTATAATTTTGACAAAATTTTTTTCAATAAGGATTTTAGGCTTATGGCTAATACAGAATACACCTTTCAAACTGAAATCAACCAGCTTTTGGAATTGATGATTCATTCTTTATATTCTAATAAAGAGATTTTTTTAAGAGAGCTTATTTCTAATGCAAGCGATGCTTTGGATAAGCTCAATTATTTAATGCTAACTGATGAGAAATTAAAAGGTTTGAGCGTAGTTCCTAGCATTCATTTAAGTTTTGATAGCGAGAAAAAGACCTTGACTATTAGAGATAATGGCATAGGCATGGATAAAAACGATTTAATAGAGCATTTAGGCACGATTGCAAAATCAGGCACTAAGAGTTTCTTAAACGCTTTGAGTGGGGATAAGAAAAAAGATAGTGCGTTAATCGGACAATTTGGCGTGGGCTTTTATTCAGCGTTTATGGTGGCTAGTAAAATTGTCGTTCAAACCAAGAAAGCTACTAGCGAGCAAGCTTATGCATGGATTAGTGATGGTAAGGGTAAGTTTGAAATCAATGAATGCGTGAAAGATGAGCAAGGCACAGAAATCACTCTCTTTTTAAAAGATGAAGATGGTAATTTTGCAAGTCGGTGGGAGATTGATAGCATTGTTAAGAAGTATTCTGAACACATTCCTTTTCCTATCTTTTTAACCTATATGGATACGAAATTTGAAGGCGAAGGGGACAATAAAAAAGAAGTAAAAGAAGAAAAGTGCGAGCAAATCAATAAAGCGAGTGCTTTATGGAAAATGAGTAAGAGCGAACTAAAAGATAGTGATTACAAAGAATTTTACAAATCTTTTTCGCATGATAACAGCGAGCCTTTGAGCTATATCCATAATAAAGTGGAAGGTTCTTTAGAATACACCACGCTTTTTTACATTCCTAGCGTTGCACCCTTTGATATGTATAGAGTGGATTATAAAAGTGGGGTTAAACTCTATGTTAAAAGAGTGTTTATCACTGATGATGACAAAGAATTGTTGCCGTCGTATTTGAGATTTGTTAAAGGCGTGATTGATAGCGAAGATTTACCTTTGAATGTAAGCAGAGAAATTTTACAGCAAAACAAGATTTTAGCTAATATCCGTTCTGCTTCAGTTAAAAAGATTTTAAGTGAGATTGAGAGATTAAGCAAGGATAATGAGAATTATCATAAATTTTATGAGCCTTTTGGAAAGGTATTAAAAGAAGGCTTGTATGGGGATTTTGAAAACAAAGACAAGCTATTAGAACTATTGCGTTTTTACTCCAAGGATAAAGAAAAATTGATTTCTTTAAAAGAATATAAAGAGAATTTAAAAGAAAATCAAAAGAGCATTTACTATCTCTTAGGCGAAAATTTGGATTTGTTAAAAGCATCTCCACTCCTAGAAAAATACGCTCAAAAAGGCTATGATGTTTTACTATTGAGCGATGAGATTGACGCCTTTGTAATGCCAAGTGTGAATGAATATGACAAAATTCCTTTTAAAGACGCCAGCCATAGCGAGAGTTTAAAAGAGCTTGGCTTAGAAGAAATCAATGATGAAGTCAAAGCACAATTTAAGGATTTAATGACTGCGTTTGAAGAAAACCTTAAAGATGAGATTAAAGGCGTAGAGCTTTCTAATAATCTCACTTCAGCGGTGGCTCTAATAGGGGATGCTGAAAATGCGATGATGGCAAATTTCATGCGTCAAATGGGTCAAAGCGTGCCTGAAAGTAAGAAGACTTTAGAATTAAACCCAAGCCATGCGATTTTACAAAAGCTTCTAAAATGCGAAGACAAAGAGCAACTTAATACTTTCATTTGGTTGCTTTATGATGGGGCAAAGCTTTTAGAAAAAGGGGCTTTAAAAGACGCTAAAAGCTTTAATGAGCGATTAAATAGCGTTCTGTTAAAGGCGTTGTGATTAGTTTTGAATAAGCAATATCCATAGGTTTAATTATCTGTGGTTTTGCATTTAAAAAAATTAATAAAGTTTGATACATGTTGCTTGGAATTAACGAGATAATAGAAATTTTTTGATTTATTTTAAAATTTATCCCTTAAACTATTGACTTACGCTCCCACTATGGTACGCTTACACCTTTCATTTTTATTAAATGAGGTTATTGTTTGTTAAAAGTAAAATGGCTCATGCTGAAAATACAAGCCACATAACACAAGCTAAAGCACAAAATTTAAATGATATTTTTATAATAAAGATTGTTTTAAGAAATCCTTAAGAAAAATTTGATATAAGAGAGATTTATTTTATCATTTTAAGGAGTAAAATGCTTACGCAAGAAGACATTTTAAACGCATTAAAAACGATTATCTATCCTAATTTTGAAAAGGATATTGTTAGCTTTGGATTTGTCAAAAACATCACTTTACATGAAAATAAGTTAGGGCTTTTAGTAGAAATCCCATCAAGTGCTGAAGAAACGAGTGAGATTTTAAGAGAACATATCTCAAAAGTGATGCAAGAAATCGGTGTTAAGGAAGTGAATTTGGATATTAAAACCCCACCTAAACCTCAAAGCCCAAAGCCTACTACTAAAAATCTAGCTAAAAATATTAAGCATGTAGTTATGGTAAGCTCTGGTAAGGGCGGTGTGGGTAAAAGCACAACGAGTGTGAATTTAAGCATTGCTTTAGCGAACTTGGGTAAAAAGGTAGGGTTATTAGACGCTGATGTTTATGGGCCTAATATTCCTAGAATGATGGGCTTACAAAACGCTGATGTGATGACTGACCCAAGCGGTAAAAAACTCATTCCTTTAAAAGCTTTTGGGGTTTCTGTGATGAGTATGGGGCTTTTATATGATGAAGGGCAGAGTCTCATTTGGCGAGGTCCCATGCTTATGCGAGCGATTGAGCAAATGCTAAGTGATATTATTTGGGGGGATTTAGATGTGCTAGTAGTGGATATGCCCCCAGGCACAGGCGATGCACAGCTCACACTAGCCCAAGCAGTGCCACTAAGTGCAGGAATAACCGTTACGACACCTCAAGTGGTGAGTTTAGATGATGCTAAAAGAAGTTTAGATATGTTTAAGAAATTACACATTCCTATTGCTGGTATTGTAGAAAATATGGGAACATTTGTGTGCGGACATTGCGACAAAGAGAGCGAGATTTTTGGCTCAAATTCTATGAATGAGTTATTAGAAACTTATGATACACAAATTTTAGCTAAGCTCCCACTAGAACCTAAAGTGCGTATTGGTGGGGATAAGGGCGAACCGATTGTTATCTCTCATCCTAATAGCGTGAGTGCTAAGACTTTTGAAAAAATGGCACAAAATGTAAACGCCTTTTTGGACAAAGTAGAGCGTGAAAAATTAGCCGACAATAAGGATATTCAGCCTACACAAACTCAAGGTTGTTCACATTAATCTTTTAAACTAGCATATCTTTCTAAGGTGTGCTAGTGGATTAAAAATTAATTTAACTCTTTTTAATTGTTTTTATTTTAAAATGTCTTTGTTTGTATTGTAATTTTTAATCTCTCTTATTAGGGCTTTGAATGTATAAGCATTTGGCTGTATTTTCTTGTGTTTGTGTGCCTTTAATCTTAAATGCTATGGATACTAAAACGCTCTCTAAGGTGCGAACCACTAAAAAGCGTTTTACAGCATTTCCTAGTAGCTATGAAGATGAACGAGTAAAAAATTTTATAGGAAGTCGCACCATTATTTCTAACAAGCAACTTAAAAAAACGGCAAATCAAAGCATTGAAGAGGCTTTGCAAAATGTGCCGGGCGTGCAGATTAGAAATAATACAGGCACTGGGGTTATGCCTAGTATTTCATTGCGTGGGTTTGGAGGTGGGGGTGCAGGACATTCTAATGCAGGTTTATTTTTGATGAATGGCGTGCCTATCACGCCAGCTCCGTATTCTAAAATCCAGCTTTCAGTTTTTCCTATTACTTTTCAAATGATTGATAGGATTGATGTGATTAAGGGTGGAGCGAGTGTGCAATATGGGCCTAATACTTTTGGAGGGGTGTTTAATTTCATCACTAAGGCGATACCTACTAAATGGGAAAATCAAGCGAGTGAGCGCATTACCTTTTGGGGTAAGTCTAAAAATGGCGGGTTTTATGACCCTAAATCTAAAAATCCCTTGTCTAACAACATGCTTTATAACACTTTTTTAAGAACAGGGGGCATGATAAACAAGCATTTTGGTATCCAAGCGAGTGCGAATTGGATTAAGGGGCAAGGCTTTAGAGATAATTCGCCAACCAATTTGCAAAACTACATGCTAGAAGGTTTGTATCAAATCAATAGCAATAATGTTTTAAAAATGTATTATCAATACTATAATTCATTCGCTAAAAACCCCGGCTCGCTTGCTATCAAAGATTACCAAGAAAATCGTTTTGCTAATTTGCGACCTAATAACGCTCTATCAGGCAATTCCAAACGCTATGGCTTAGAGTATAAAAACACTTTTGGGGATAGCGATAAAATTTATGGGGAGTTTAGTTTCAGCTATTTTACGCATGATATGAGTAGAAACTATGCTTTAGAAAGTAGTTTTATGAGCGTGAATCTAAACCCAAATATTGCCCCCATTTATTCTAAAGATACCAACACGATACTTAATAACGCACGCCGTTATGTAGTGAATGCCTTTGAGCCTAAGCTCAAGCTCTCTATCAATAACACACGCTATATCAAGCAAGATTTAGTCATGGGCTTAAGGTTTATGACAGAAGACACTTATGATACACATGGTTTTAAAACCTTTAAGGGCATGACTAAAGAAATGGGCTCGCCTACAAAATTATTGAATAATTACACCGCATTCTATCTCTCTGATGAGATGAAGTTTTTTGATGAAAAATTAGTGATTGCCCCCGGATTTCGCTACACCTTTTTAAACTATCATTTTGTAGAAAGTAAGGGGAGTAAGAAAACGCATTTTAATCAAATCAATCCGGCTGTCAATATCGCTTACAGACCGATTAAGGGGCTAAATATTTATGCCAATTATATGCGTTCTTACATTCCCCCACAATATAACTTGAATGGCTGGAACACGCATTATTTTCAAATCTTTGATGAATTTGAGGCTGGAGCAAGATACGCTTTAAATGACCTATTAAGTTTTAATGCTAATTATTTTGCTATTTATGCTAATAACTACTATACAGGGCGTTATGCAAGCAGACCTGTAAATGCTCTTTCTCAAGGTGTAGAATTAGAATTATATCTCAAGCCTATTAGAGGGCTTAATATCCATGCATCTTATACTTATATAGACGCTAGAATTACGAATAATCGCTACCATGATGGGCAAGATATTAAGAATAAAAGACTTCCTTTTACCAGCCCTAATCAATTCGTATTAGATGCAAGCTATACTTATAAAGGCACGACTTTTGGCTTAAGCAGTTATTTTTATTCTCGTAGTTATAGCGATATTTTAAACCATGTGCAAGAAAAAACAATTATTTTGCACGAGCATAAAAAGGGCGAGTATGCCGGACTTTTTGAGAACCAAACTTATGGGATTTTGCCATGGTATTGGGTATGGAATATTCAAATTTCTCAGATTTTATGGGAGAGTGGCAGACAGCAAATCACAGCAAGTTTGCAAGTGAATAATCTCTTTAACATGAAATATTATTTTAGGGGTATTGGCACTTCTTGGGGGGGTAGAGAGCCAGCCCCCGGAAGAAGTGTAACCGCATTAGTGAGCTATAATTTTTAAGAGTGTTTACTTGGTACTTAAACGCTCAAACATTGTGCTAATTTTAAAAAGGAGGTATGGGACTAATCGTTTTTTAGGTAATATGGAATTAAGGAATTTAAAAGAGCATTGCTTATCTTTGAATGATAGCAGTTTGGTAGTTTCTTGAACTTCTTTGTAAAATCTATCAAAAAATCTTTTCCAAAAGTTGTTTTGCAAAGAATTTCATGTTATTCTTTTTCATAAGGCATATCTAAAAAGTCCCAAGGTTTGTTGTCATAGGAATGGAGCATACAAGTTTCTGAGATATCTTTATGGTTTAGATAGGGAAGTGCATTGTATTTATAGGGTAATACTATGGTTTTAGAATCACCTAAGAGCATGAAAAATATCTTGTTCAGGATAATTAAGTGATTTGCCTCTAAAAGCGTGTTTCTAGGCTATCTTTATGCCATAAATTTAAATTAGCAATCATAAAACCGCAGTTAAAATAATAGCGACAGAGAATTTTGATTTCTTCAAATGAGATAAAGGTTTTATCGATAGTATCGATTTCTACCGAAACACCATTTTCTTTCCTAAACTGATAAAAGTATTCAGCGGTTTTAAATCTTTAGCACTTAACTCTATAGAGTTATACCATAATAATAATTTTCAATTGGGATAAAAATGCTTCACTAATGTTGCCTAAAAAAATGTATCTATATTAAACATAAGAATTTTTTCGTAATTTGGAAAAAAAAGTGGTTAGTAATAAAACGAGCAAGAATTAATTTTTGAGAATCGTTTTTAAAGCAAATGAACTTAAATTTAAATAAAAGCTCATCGACAGGTTTGCTGGGGGAGTGAGGGGCATTATCAGCTGCTATATTTAAAAATTCTATACTTGAAAAATTATTGAATATATCAAGACTCTTCCGGAGTTTTCTTTCATTTTCAAGGCTTATGCAATCCGACAAAGCACGGAACTTATAAAATAGTGGTACCCCATTTCTTGTTTGGTTTGCACAACTTAACATGGAGTATAAACTTACACTAGCTGGTGCTCGATAGTTATTATCAAACATAACGAAAATAGGGATAGTTTTATAGGAGCATTTATTCGTAAACTTTAATCGTAATAAATATTCTATTATGGTAGGATTATATCCAAATAACATTATCATTACAATCAATTATGATATAATTCAAGGTAAAAACTCAAGGGAACTGCTTATTATGAAAATTAGTGCCAATAAAAATGATTTAGAAAACGCTTTGCGTTACTTGCAAGCTTTTTGTGATAAAAAAGATGCCTCTTCTATTACTTCACATATTTATCTAGAGGCTATAGAAGATAAACTTTTCTTAAAAGCGAGTGATTCAGATATTGGGTTAAAAAGCCATATTCTCACGCAATCTACAGAAGAAGAGGGCGTAGGGACAATTAATGGAAAGAAGTTTTTAGATATTATCTCACGCCTAAAGGACGCTAGTCTTGTTTTAGAGACTAAAGAGGATAGTTTGGTTATCAAGCAAAATAAAAGCTCTTTTAAACTCCCCATGTTTGATGCGAGCGAGTTTCCTGAGTTCCCTACTATAGAGCCAAAAGTTAGCTTAGAAATCAATACCCCTTTTTTAATGGATGCGTTTAAAAAAATTGCTCCTGTTATTGAACAAAATAGCCATAAAAGAGAGCTGACCGGAATTTTAATGCAACTTAATAAAACTCATCAAACCCTTGCTTTGGTTGGAACAGATACAAGACGCCTATCTTATACGCAATTAGAAAATATTTCTATCAACTCAACAGAAGAAACTATTTCTTGCATTTTACCTAAGCGTGCTTTATTAGAAAGCCTTAAGCTTTTTTATGAAAATTTCACTTTCAAAAGCGATGGCATACTAGCTATCATTGAAAATGAAACACACACTTTTTTTACGAAACTTATTGATGGGAATTACCCCGATTATCAAAAAATCCTTCCTAAAGAATATGCATCTTGTTTTACCTTGGATAAAGAAGAATTTAAAGAGAGCATTAAGTTATCTAGTTCTTTAAGCACCAATATTAAGCTCACTTTGGAAAAAAATAATGTTTTATTTGAGTCTTTAGATTCTGAGCATAGTGAAACAGCTAAAACTTCTATTGAGCTTGAGAAGGGTTTAGACCTACAAGACTCTTTTAGTTTGGGTGTAAATGCGAAGTTTTTTCTTGAGGCACTCAATGCTTTAGGAGCAACACAATTTATTTTACAGTGCAATGAATCTTCCGCACCCTTTTTGCTCCAAGAACCCCTTGATGAAAAACAAAGTCATTTGAACGCTAAAATTTCTACTTTAATGATGCCAATCACCCTATAAAGGTTTTTAATGCAAGATTACCAAAGCCATAGTATTAAGGTTTTAAAAGGTTTAGAGGGGGTTAGAAAACGCCCCGGAATGTATATCGGCGATACTAATGTCGGCGGATTACACCACATGGTGTATGAAGTTGTGGATAACGCCGTAGATGAAAGCATGGCAGGTTTTTGTGATACCATCAATATTACTTTGACTGATGAAGGTTCATGCATTGTAGAAGATAATGGGCGAGGAATCCCTGTAGATATCCATCCTACTGAAAAAATCCCCGCTTGCACCGTGGTTTTAACGGTTTTGCATGCTGGGGGTAAATTTGATAATGATACTTATAAGGTTTCAGGTGGTTTGCATGGCGTGGGCGTTTCTGTCGTAAATGCTCTAAGCAAACGCTTAGTAATGACCATTAAAAAAGAGGGTCAAATCTATCGCCAAGAGTTTGAAAAGGGAATCCCTATTAGTGAGCTTGAAATTATCGGCAAGACTAGAAGTGCTAAAGAAAGTGGCACTACCATTGAGTTCTTCCCCGATGAAAGTGTTATGGAAGTGGTTGAATTTCAAGCAAGCATTTTACAAAAACGCTTTAAAGAAATGGCGTATCTTAATGATGGCTTAAAAATTTCTTTTAAAGAAGAAAAAACGCAACTAGAAGAGACTTATTTCTATGAAGATGGCTTGAAACAATTTGTCAAAGATAGCGCTAAAAAAGAGTTGCTTACCCCTATTATTTCGTTTAAAAGCATGGACGAAGAAACACACACTTCCATAGAAGTCGCTCTAGCGTATACTGATGATTACAATGAAAATACCTTGAGCTTTGTAAATAACATTAAAACTTCTGAGGGTGGTACGCATGAGGCGGGCTTTAAAATGGGCTTGTCTAAGGCGATTTTGCAATATATTGACAATAACATTAAAACTAAGGAATCTCGCCCTGTTTCTGAAGATATTAAAGAAGGCTTAGTGGCTATTGTAAGCTTGAAAATGAGTGAGCCTTTATTTGAGGGACAGACTAAGTCAAAACTCGGTAGTTCGTATGTGCGTCCGCTAGTTTCAAAGCTAGTCTATGATAAAATCCATCAGTTTTTAGAGGAAAATCCTAACGAGGCTAAAATCATCGCTAATAAAGCCTTGTTAGCCGCTAAAGCTAGAGAAGCGAGCAAGAAAGCAAGAGAGCTTACAAGGAAAAAAGATAATCTAAGTGTCGGCACATTGCCCGGAAAATTAGCCGATTGCCAAAGCAAAGACCCCATGGAGAGTGAAATCTTTTTGGTAGAGGGCGATAGTGCGGGCGGAAGTGCAAAACAAGGGCGAGATAGGGTTTTTCAAGCGATTTTACCCCTAAAAGGTAAGATTTTAAATGTAGAAAAAAGCCACTTATCAAAAATCCTAAAATCCGAAGAAATCAAAAACATGATTACGGCTTTTGGGTGTGGCATTCAAGAGAGTTTTGATTTAGAAAAATTGCGTTATCATAAAATTATTATTATGACTGATGCTGATGTAGATGGAAGCCATATCCAAACTTTGCTGATGACCTTTTTCTATCGTTATTTACGCCCACTGATTGAAAATGGGCATGTTTATATCGCTCAAGCTCCCCTTTATAAATACAAGAAAGGCAAGACAGAGATTTATCTTAAAGATAGCGTAGCTTTAGATTATTTTTTAATTGAGCATGGTATCAATTCTGTGAATGTTGAAGGAATTGGCAAGAATGATTTGATGGGTCTATTAAAAGTCGTGCGTCATTATCGCTATGTGCTTTTGGAGTTAGAAAAACGCTACAACTTACTAGAAGTTTTACGCTTTTTGATTGAAACTAAGGACGCTCTAGCTCTTGATACTAAGGTTTTAGAAAAAAGCATTTTAGAAAAATTAGAGAGTTTGAACTACCAAGTTTTACGCTCTTTTGCTACAGAAGAAAGTTTGCATTTGCATGTGCAAACCCCTAAGGGCTTAGTGGAATTTAATATGGATGACAATCTCTTTAAAGAAGTGTTATTTGAAGAGGCAAGTTATACTTATCAAAAACTTATGGCATATAATTTAGATTTCTTAAAAGATAAGGATATTTTGGTATTCTTAGAGGAAGTGGAAAACCACGCTAAAAAGGGAGCAAGTATCCAACGCTACAAGGGACTAGGCGAGATGAATCCTAATGATTTATGGGAAACAACTATGCATAAAGAAAATCGTAGTTTGGTAAAACTAAAAATACAAGATTTAGAAAAAACTGATGCGATGTTCTCACTATGCATGGGCGATGAAGTAGAGCCTAGAAGAGCCTTTATCCAAGCTCATGCTAAAGATGTGAAACAATTAGATGTGTGAATAATGTTCTATATCGGCAATTTTAGGTGTATTTATGGCTATCTATATTCTTGTTTTGGAGACTAGAGCTATCAATGATAGATTATTACAAAATTGTTGCACTAATTTAAAAAAAGAGATTAAAGAATTGCAACATATAATGGAGGGTGTTAAGCCCTAAAGTGAGCTGTTTTTTATTACTAAGGAGTTTTGTATTACGACCCCTAGACACTTAACCAAACAAGAGAGTGTGAATTTTGGAGCTTACTATACGCCCCATTATCTAGTAGATTGTGCTTATAAGCTTTTAAAAAAGCATGTAAATATTAAAAATTACACTCTTTTAGATACCGCTTGTGGCGGTATGGAGTTTTTAAATCTTAATCATTCTAAAAAAATAGGGGCGGATATTGACCCTAATTGCAATGCTTTAAAACTCAATGCCCTAGCTAATCCTAAGAGAGAAAAATATGGTATTAGTGAAAACGAACCTTTAATTATTGTGGGTAATCCCCCCTATAATGATAAAACTTCTTTCATCAAACAAGACATTAAAAGCAAGAATTTTAATTTTGAAATAGACAACGATTTAAAAGCTCGGGATTTAGGGGTAAGTTTTTTAAAGTCTTTTGTGGTTTTAAAGCCGGCTTTTATTTGTGTGCTACACCCTTTATCCTATCTCATTAAAGAAACTAACTTTAAGGCATTAAAGCAATTTAAGGATAATTACACGCTTTTAGATGCTTTCGTTATTTCTTCTAAGCACTTCACTAAAAGCAACGAGTTTCCTATTGTGATAGCCTTGTATCAGCAAGGGCAAATGGATTATGTAGATATTAGGCGCTTTATGTTTAAAACCGACCATAATACCACGCTATGTTTAAACGATTTTGATTATATAGAAAATTATGTGGATAAATACCCTAACGCTAAAAAAGTTAGTGAATGTGTAGGCTATTTTTTTCCTATGCGAGATATTAATGCACTTAAACGCAACAAAACTTTTTTAAATGCACCAAGTAGTAATGCGGTGTGTATCAGTCAAGATAAATTGATTTATTATCAGTATATCCATCATTTTAAAGAAATCACCCCTAAAATCCCTTATTATTTTGGCAATTTAGATATTGTGATTGATAATTTCGCTTTTTTAAAAATTAAAGACACTTTTTTGAAAGAAAAAAGAGTGCGTTTAGAATATTTTAAAACATTATTTAAAGGACATACTTGTGAGTTTAATTAAAATTGATACTACTAAAAAAGTGATTGAAGTTTCTATTCCTTTAACTTCCATTTCAGGAAAAGTGCGTGTTAAAATTAGGCATGCTTTTAGTGATTATGGTATTTCTACAGCGACTAGAAAAATTCCTTTTAGCTTAAAGCATTATATAGAATGGCGTAAATCGGCTATGATGTTCCTATTAAGGATAAAGAAAAATTTGAACTCACCACTTTAAAAGATGAAAAATTTCATTTTTTAGGAGCTAATGGTAAAATAAAACGCTTTATGAATTGAGTGAAATTATCTATTATGCCAAGCAAATGGGTTTAATCAGCCTAGAAAGTTTAGAAAATGCTTTAACATATTTAGAAAAACAAGAACAATTTATAGAAGATTGCTTTATTATCACAAGAGAAAGGTTCAGACCCCATAAATTTAATGGTTTAGATTTTGAACTCTCACATATTTCTTATCCTTTGCTTATTCGCTCTTTTAGCAATAATCAATTAAGTGAAATTGTTATAAGAGAACAACAATATGGCTCTAAAACTTAAAGCTTTGCTCTATTATTGCTTTTCTATTTTAGAACTAAAACTTCCACACAACTACTAGATAGAACGGCTACACTCAAAGAACATGCTATTTTAACTATCAATCAAACTAATGCTTTTGTATTCTTAGAAATGCTTAAAATTTTTGGTCTTTTAAGCCAAGCTCATCACAAAGATATGTTAAATATTTTAGAGATTATTGCCAAAAATCATTGATTGGATTTTAGCCCCACTTTAATAATGCGTATTGCTATATCAAAATAAGGGCATTGAAAGATAGCTATTGTTGAGCTAAATTACTAAAATGTAAGGCTTTTACAAAAAATTAAATAAAGTCATTAAATAAATTGAAATTTTATTAAAAACTCTCATGCTTACCAAAGTAAAAGTTTCTTAATCAATAAGAAAATTTTTCAATTAAAAGCCAAAAGCAGATAGAATCCCCTCCCCTTATTTTCAAAAGAAATTATTGTTGACCAATTTCTTTTAAAGCTTTACAGCTACTGCTAAAGCCTAATTCACACCCCTCTTTATAAAAAGAAGTAGCCTTAGCCACATCTTTTTGCACGCCATTGCCATTATAGTACATTCCTGCGAAATTGTGGCAACCATTACCATCTTTCAGGAAACAGCCTTTTTTATATAGTGCCATAGCTTGTTGATTGCTCTTGGTAGCACCCATACCATTTTCATACATAAACCCCAAACTAACACAGCTTGCTCCATTCTCCAGATGACATCCCATTCTAAAGTAAGATAGTGCCTTCTTCAAATCTTTTTTTATTCCCTTGCCATCTCTATACATGTATCCAACAAGGTGGCAACTCAGACCATAATTCAATCCACATGCTTGTTTGGCGAAAGAAAAGGCCTTAATATAATTTTGTTCAACACCTACACCATTAAAATATGCAAAACCCAAACTACCACAACTCACTCCACCTTTCAGCTCGCAACCCTTCTTATAATAAAATATCGCTTCATGATAGTTCCTTCCTATGCCCTCACCATCTTCATACATGGAGGCTAAGCTTGCACGGCTAATCTGGTCTTTGAGGTCACAACCTTTCTTATAATAAAGAACAGCCTTTAAGAAATCTTGCTTTATACTATCGTTGCCATCTTCATACATGGAGGCTAAGCTTGTGCAACTAAAACTAGAGCCAAGATCACAGCCATTTTTGTAGGATAACATTGCTTGCTTGTAGTGCCCTTTCCTAAAATCGTCATCCCCTCTTTTTAAGTAATCTTTAGCTGTTATTGCTCCCAAGGTGCTAATATTACCTGCTATTAGCAACAATGTTAAACCCAGCTTATTTGTTAGAATGCCCATTGCTCAATCCTCCAATATGAATGTTCAATTAAAATCTATCATAATTTCAACTTTGAAACCCCCTATTGTAGCATAAAAGGACTTTTTTATGGGGTTAAGCGAATGCCTACTCCTATACGATTAGAAAAAACATTGTATTCATACAAACCATCACCATAGCCATTAAACCACTGAGCATAGATGCCTACAAAAGGGTTAATGCGATAGGTATAGCCTAAGCGGATTGCTCCATGCCAGCGTTTATAGCGCCAATATTGTGTGAAAATATCATAAAGTTGTAACTCAAAATGATGGCGTCCTCTTCTATAATCTATTTTAGCGTTACCATAACCCATATAATCAATTAAATCAGGGTTAGATTGGTTATAAGGAATGTAAGGCCAATAGGCAACCATAACCTTTAGACCCCCTTTTTTCCAAACTAAACGAAACACAGGGCGTTGTCCTGCACTCACAGAGCGACACCCACCCCAACGCACATCTTTTTGTCCGTTATAATCTTTTACTACTACAGGTTGTCCTGGAAATTCATTTTCTGGTTTACCTTGTTTGTTAAAAGGCTGATAACAAGCAGCACCGCCCACACCATTAGAAATATGTTGCCAACCCACCCAAATTTCAGCAAAATTCCCTATTTTACCCCCAAAAGGCTCAAAATTTAGAGGATAAACATAGATGAGTTCAGGCATATAATTAACCATACGCATAGGAGCAGATTGAGGGTCGTTATAAATTTGAAACCAATCTGTTTGGGTGTAGGCTAAATAAAGCGTGCCTTTAGTCCAAAGAATATGTTTGAAAACAGGCATTTTAAAACTAATTTGGAATTTAAAATCGTTGCGTTGGTATTGATTAATGTTAGGATGATACCATTCATAAATGGGTGTGAAACTATGATAAAAGGGTAAGAAGTAAGTGCCTTGATAGTCAATTAATTCTAGGTATCTCTTGGCAAATCTTGCCCAAGATTTTTCTTTGGGGGCGTTCTTTGGGGGTATATACCATGCGTTGTCTAAATTATTTTTAGTTCTAATAAGATGTAAATCTTGTTTGCGTAGGTAATAATCGTAATCTAAATTGGATTTTTTACTTTCTAGTTGACAAGTGATAAGAAAGAAACATAAAAATCTTATACGCATATCAAAAAGTCCTTATTTAAATTGCAAAATAAAGATAGCTAGTATCACAATGGGTGCAATGAAACGCACGCTGAAGTGCCATATTTCAAACAAGGTTTGATTAAAAAAGTGTTTGGTGGCTAAAAAAGAGCGTTCCTTACACAAGAGCCAGCCTACAAATAAAACCGAAAATAAGCCTCCCAAGGGCATTAAAAATGAAGAAGTGATGAAGTCTAGCCATGCAAATACATTTCTATTAGCAAAGCTTAAAGCATTGGTATAATGCTTATTCATAGAGAAAATGACTAAAGCCCCTAAGATATACACAACTAGCCCTAGCAACAACGATGCTTGATTGCGTGAAAAGTTAAAGCGATTGATGAGATATAGAACTAAAGGCTCTAATAATGAAACCGTGGAAGTAATCCCAGCAAAAACAAGGGCTAGAAAGAAAAAGAGTGAGATAATCTGTCCGCTTAAGCCCATTTGAGCAAAAATCAAAGGTAAAGATACAAAAACTAATCCAGGTCCTTGAGCTACATCTACATGGTGTTCAAAAACAAAGGTAAAAATCATTACTCCAGCAATGAGTGAAATTAAAATACCGGGTAAGACAATATATAGAGAGCTTTTAAGCAGATTTTCTTTTTCAGGTGTGAAAGCGGAGTAAGTGATAATGGTGCCTACCCCTAAGCTTAAAGAAAAAAACATCTGTCCTAAAGCATCCATAAAAACTTTAAAATCAATCTTTTGAGCCTCAAAACTGAATAGATAGTGTAGGGCTTTAGGCAAGCTTTCTAAAGTCATTGCATAGATTAAAAGCCCTATAAAAATAATAAAGAGTAGGGGCATAAGCACCATGCTTAATTTTTCAATGCCCTCTTTAATACCCTTAGAAACAAACCATATGGTAGGTAATAAACAAGCACTAAAACCTATGATTTGCCAAATTAGGCTATCGTTTTGCAAGAGTTCAAATTGTGCTTTGGCTTGTTCTAAGTCCTTAGGTAAATCAAAAGTTACCACAAAGAGATAGTAAAAAACCCAGCCTAAAACCACCGTGTAAAAAGAAAGGATTAAGGGGCCACCTAAGAGAAAAATAGAAGTGAAAGAGTAATATTTTTTTCGTTTGGCATCTAAAATTTGATAGTTGGATACCACATCTTTTTTACCCAAACTCCCAATAATCATATCCACTAAAAGCATGGCAATACCTAGAGTTAAGGTTAGCACTAAATATAAAAGCACGAACGCACTCCCCCCATTATTACCTACCATGTAAGGAAAGCGCCAAATATGCCCTAAACCTATGGAGCTACCCAAAGTAGCTAGAATAAAACCTAATTTAGAAAATTTTCCCATATTTTTTAATTTTTAAGAAAATTTACTTACCCAAATAGATAATACGATTAAAGGGGTGATGTATTTGAGCAGAAAATACCATACTTCAAACAATTTAGGACTTAAAAAATGTGAGCTAAAGAGGCGCACTTTTTCTTTTTCTAAAATCCAACCCATAAAAATAAATGAGGCAATCCCACCTAAAGGCATAATAATCGTGCTTGAGATAAAGTCTAGCCAATCAAAGAGATTTTTTCCTAAAAAACTTAGAGCGTCTTTATAATCGTTATGGAGTGAGAAAATCAATAACACGCCAACTACAAGAATTAATGAAATAATCCCCCAAGTAGCTACAGAGCGCTTGCATTGGTATCTATCTACAATATACATTACACTTGGTTCTAATAAAGCTACTGTTGAAGTTATTCCAGCAAAAGCTAGAGCGAGTAAAAACAGCACTGAAACAAGAGTGCCTATAGCTCCCATTTTGCCAAAAACAACGGGCAAAGAAGTGAATATTAAACCTGTGCCTTGAGAAATATTAGCCCCATGCTCAAACACAAAGGTAAAAATCATTAAGCCAGCTACCAAAGAGATGACAATCCCAGACAAAACCACCCAAAGCGTGCTTTTAAGCAAATCTTGGGTTTTATCAGTTGAGGCTGCATAAGTGATATTGATGCCTAATCCTATACTTAGAGAAAAGAAAACTTGTCCCAAAGAAGAAGTAAAAACTTGGGGGGTTAAATCCTTTGTTTTAAAATCAAACATAAAATGAAAAGCTTTAGAAAAAGAATCTAAACTCATTGCATAAAAAAGCAAGCCAAAAAAAGTGGCAAAGAGTAGGGGCATTAAAATTAGATTGAGTTTTTCAATGCCATCTTTAACCCCTCTAGCGACAATCAATCCTGTTAGTAGCATTACCCCAAAAAGCCCTATAATTTGTAAGCCTAAAGATTGCAAGGTGTGGTTAAAGATTTGTTCAGATTCTTGAATATTGGTAGGTAAGTTGAAACTAACATCTACTAAGTAGTAAAAAACCCAACCTAGAATAGTCCCATAAAAAGTCAATACTAAAGGTCCAGAAACAAGCAATAATCCTGCATATTTCCAATATTTTTTAGGGTTTGGGTCTAATTCTTTAAAAGCCTCTATGGTGTTTTTTTGCGTGCTTTGCCCAAGCAACATTTCAGCAATAAACATCACCGCACCAATACTTAGAGATAAGAACAAAAATAACAAAACAAAAGCACCCCCACCACTCACGCCTGCCATGTAAGGAAAGCGCCAAATGTGTCCTAAGCCTATCGCACTTCCTAGAGCTGCTAAAACAAATCCTAATTTGGAAAAATGATTGCCCATTTTCTGCTTACTAACTCCCTAATTCTTAATAGCAAGAATATGTTTTTGGTTTTATTGTTAGTTTTTAAAAATCCTAAGTCAAATGGTAGGTGAAAAAAATCTACTAAAATTAAAGGGCTAAATCTAACAAAAATGAACTAATTATACTACATTTAACTGCGTATTGTATAATTGGGCGGTTTATTTTAATTAAAAATTTAGATTTGGTGCTAGAGGGAATTGTTTGCGTTGTAGGGTATATTATGAAGATACTGATGCTCAAGGCGTGGTCTATCATGCGAATTATTTGAAGTATTGTGAAAGAGCTAGGAGTGAAGAGTTTTTTAAAAGAGGTTTAGTGCCAGAGAATGAAGGGGGAGTGTTTGTTATCCGCTCATTAAAGGCAGATTTTTTCACTCCTGCAAGTTTGGGGCAAGTTTTAGAAGTAAAAACGCAAGTTAAAGAGCTTAAAAAGGTTTCTGTGGTGCTTTTTCAAGAGATTTATTGCGTGTGTAGTAATGATTTGAAAGAATTAGAACCTTTTAAAATCTTTGCCTTAGAGATTAAATTGGGTTTTATCCATCGTATTAAGCACAATCCTATGCCTATACCTACAATATTTAAGGAGTTTTTAGATGAGCTTAGATAATACAGAAACAAACAAGCCAAAGATTGATTACCCATGTCTTTGGGATTACAGAATAATTATGAATACTAATGATGAAAGTTTATTAAAAGAGCTTTTAAAAACCTATCAACGCCCCTTTAAATTAGAATTAAAAAATACTTCTAAAACAGGGAAATTTTATAGTTTTAATGTATCTATTGAAGTTTCAAATGAATTGGAACGCAACGAGATTTTTCAAAAAATTTCTAATGAAAAATATGTCATTCAAGTGCTTTAGTCTTCTAAGACATACTTTTTAAATTTTTCGCCCCTTTCTTTATAAGAAGAAAACTGGTCTAAACTCGCACTACTAGGCGAGAGTAAGCCAACTTCATTCATTTTTAAAACATTTTTAATCTCTTCTACTGCCCTTTCTAACTCAAAACAAGTTTTACAAACAATATTAAATTCTAAAGCGAGTGAGTAAATGATGGAAGTGCTTGAGCCTATAGCATAAAGGCTTACTTTATAATTTTGAAGCTCTTTAAAAAGGGGGGTTAAATCAACACCCTTAGTATCGCCCCCTACAATCAAATGAATTTTTTGGTTTTTAAAAGTTTTTAGGGCTTGTAAGGTTGCATCAATATTAGTAGCCTTGCTGTCATCTACCCACAAACGCCCTTCTTTATCTCTAAATTCTTCCATTTTATGTAAGCCGATTTTAAAAGCACTCAATCTTTTAAGGGCGTTGTCTTTATAGTCTTGCCATTTTAGGTTTTTCATTTTCAAAAATTGTTCATAAGCTAAAAGGGCTAAAGAAGCGTCTAATAAAAATGCCCCTTTAAAAGGCAAGGCATTAAGTGGAATTTCTAAATTTTCTAGAATATCTTCGCTCTTATCAAAAAAGATTTTTTGAGCTTGTGATTTTTGAACGAGCGAATGCTCTTTAAATTTTGAAGGAAGTATAGCTAAGGTGTTTTTAGGCATAAGAATCAAGGGTTTGAGCTTAGCGTTCAAGTAATTTTCAAAATTTTGATGCCAAGTTAAATGGTCTGATTCTACATTGATAAGCAAGTAAATTAAAGGGTAAGCCTTGTTAGTATAGTGTAAAGAAAAAGAGCTTGTTTCTAAAACCCATAAAGGCGATTGTTTTACAAAAAGCTCCATTAAGGGTGTGCCGATATTCCCCCCACTTACAGCCTTAAAATCTTCTAAAAGCATAGTGAGCATCTCAGTAGTTGTGGTCTTACCATTCGTGCCACTGATACTTATGGTTGTAGGAGTAAAATGATGATTAAACAAGCTATATACAAAATCATATTCTCCCATTAAATGCTTAGCCTTTTTAACTAAAGCATGCATAAAGCTAATTCCTGGGCTTACTATCTCTAGCTCTGAAGTATTAGGATTAAATTCACTACTAGGATAGCAAAGAAAATTTTCATTATCCTTGCAAGATGAAGTGAATTTATCATCAAAAAATTGCACTTCATTATGATTTTTTTTAAAAAACCTTGCTAAGGCTAGAGTGGTTTTTGCATGCCCAAAAAGTGAAATTTTCATTTTCAACGCACCTTCAAGCTTAAAAGGGCGACTAAATTACTTAACATTGAAATTATCCAAAAACGCACAATCACTTTATTTTCTGCCCAACCTTTTTGCTCAAAATGATGATGAATAGGTGCCATTAAAAAAAGGCGTTTTTTACGAGTTTTATAACTTCCTACTTGTAAAATCACAGACAAGGTTTCTACAACAAAAATAGACCCCATTAAAACAAGCAAGACTTCATTGTGTGAAACAATAGCATTATAAGCGATAAATCCCCCTAAGGCTAAGCTCCCACTATCGCCCATAAACACGCTTGCAGGGTTGCAGTTATACCACAAAAAGCCAAAGAGTGAGCCTATTAAAGCTAAAGAGACCACAAATAATTCCCCTACATCTATAACTTTTGGATAAAGCAAGTATTTAGAAAATTCTGCATTCCCAGCTACATACACAAAGACTGAAAGACTGAGTAGGGTAAAAATGCTAGGCACAGTGGCCAGACCATCTAATCCGTCGGTTAAATTCACGGCATTACTTGTAGATAAAAAAACTAACACCCAAAAACTAATGGCTAAAATTACAGGCATTTCAAACAAAGGGTTTTTTAAAAAAGGCAAATACAAGAAAGTGTCTAGCCCCTTAAAACTCAACAAAATAGATACCACAAGCGAAATCACAAAAAGCATACTAAATTTCGTTTTCGCACTCATTCCGGCATTGCTTTTTTGACTAATTTTAGTGTAATCATCTCTAAACCCTACAAAACTAAAACCCACTAATACAACTATTCCTAATAAAACATAAAGATTATCCAAAGATGCACATAACAAACTTGCAATAATGGTTGAAAAAACAAAAATAATGCCCCCCATAGTAGGCGTATCTTTTTTATTTTGATGGCTTAAAACATAGCTAGAAATCGGTTGATTAGCCTTTTTAGCCTTTGCCCATAGAATAAATTTAGGCATTAAAAAAAGCGTGAGAAAAAAGGCTATAAAAAATCCTAACCCTGCCCTAAAGGTTAAATATTGAAAAAGATTAATATTAAAATAGCTGTATAAATAATAGAGCATAAAATTCCTTAAAAAAGCGACTACTCAAGATAACAAAAAACAAAAAAATGCTGTTTTCTAATTGTTGGACTTATTTTAACACAAATTGATTTACTTAGGCTTGTATAAATGGGTGTATAATGAGAGATGTATTTATATATCTTAATTTTGGAGTATTTTATAATGCGAAGTTTGTGTGCATCTAAGTATGCTAAGAGTGTTGTTAAGGCATTGGTTGCTGTAGGTCTTTCAAGTGTGTTGGTGGGTTGTGGAATTGAGCAAGCGAATAATGCAACTAAGGGTTCAGAGCCAAAAGAGGCCAAAAAAGTTGTTGAGACACACCATAAGCACCATGAACATATGCAAACAAGTGCTGAACACATTACGCCTTTAAATTTTAATTATCCGGTGCATATTGCTCAAAGTCAGCCTTGGAATCGCTCTGTTGCTATTTTAGCACCAAATATTCAAGTGAGTGATAACTTAAAACCTTATATTGATAAATTTCAAGATGCTTTAGCTAATCAAATTCAGAGCATTTTTGAAAAAAGAGGGTATAAGGTGTTGCGTTTTAAAGACAAAGACGCTTTAAGTGTTGAAGAAAAGAAAGAGGTTTTTTCTGTTTTAGATTTGCGTGGTTGGGTAGGGGTTTTAGAAGATTTAAAAATGAATCTTAATGACCCCACTAAACCTAACTTAGACACTTTAGTAGACCAAAGTTCGGGGTCTGTGTGGTTTAATTTTTATGAGCCAGAAACCGGAAGGGTAATCCATGATTTTGGCGTGGAAGTAGGAACTTTTAGAGCGATTACGCATACTTTCTCTTATGCGTATACTGATTATGGAGCCACTAATAGAGTTGAACATGCAAGTTTAGAAAAGAATAAAGAAGATGCAATTCATAAGATTTTAAATAGAATCTATGTTGAGGTTATGAAAAGAGCGGTTGCAGAGCTTACGGAAGAAAATATCTCTAGATACAGAGACGCTATTGATAAAATCAAAAAATCTCTCCACACATCTAAGGTTGGTGAATCTCAAAAATAATGAGTTTTTTAAAATGAGGTGTTTTGAGGGGGTGAATTTTTGAATATTAGTGATTTTTAAAGCTAAATAAAGTATAATGCTAAATTCATTTTTCTAAAGATAAGGATAAGATTATGGCAAGAAAATGTGCATTAACTGCTAAAGGTCCTATGGTAGGTAACCATGTGAGCCACGCTAACAATAAGAATAAGCGTCGTTTACTCCCCAATTTGCGTTCTATTAGAGTTCAGCTAGATGATGGCACAACTAGACGCATTAGAGTAGCGGCCTCTACGCTAAGGACTATGCGTAAAGGGGCTTAAGCTCTCTTTTATTATTTTATTATGGCATTGACTTTTAAGAGTTTTCTTAAATTTCGGTGTGCGTATTAGTTTTTAAATATGTTTAAAGGTGGGTTTATGGAAATTAAACTCAAAAATAAGAATAAAATTCTTAGCAAGGTAGGTTCTTTTACTAAGTTTGTGCCTAGCTTTGTTTGAATTTAGGAGTTTGTTTTTTGCTTAGAAAAATAAGGTCTTTTAGGGCTAGAAAACGCAAAAAGAACACGCCTGAAGTCAATCTTAATTCAGAAATTTACGAACAATTCAAGGTTTTTAGACTCCCATTAGTATTAATTCAAGTTTTTGTATTACTAGGAACTTTGGGTTATTATGCTTTGGAAGATTACACGCTTATGCAAGCTTTCTTTCAAACCACTTATACCATGACTGCAACAGGGTTTGGGGCGTTAAATGAAAATAAGTTTGGGCCTATAAGCATCTTTTTAACCTCAATTTTAATGTTTTGTGGGGCAGGAATTATTGCCTTTAGCGTGGCTATTTTAATTAGCGTGGTCAATAAAGGCACGCTTACAAGACTCATTAAGGAGAAAGGTATGGTTTATAAAATCGCACGCCTTAAAGACCATTATGTGATTTGCTATCACAATGAATATACGATTGAATTAAGCAAGCAGTTTCGCTCCGCTCAAATCCCTTTTGTGGTGGTAGATAATGACCCTAATTTTGAAGAAGAGGCTATTAAGCATAAATACCCTTATTATATTGTAGGCGATCCGCATACCAATCTAGCCATGCTCAAAAGCCATTTGAGCAGCGCTAAAGGTGTGGTGGCGTTCTCTAAAATTCTGCCTGTAAATGTGGCGTTAATGGTGAGCGTGCGTTTATTTGAGCAAGAATTAAAGCGTAAGCCTTATTATATTATCGCAAGCGCTCATAGTGATGAGGGTTTAGAAAAGCTTAAAAAACTAGGCGCTAATATGGTTGTTTCGCCTACAAAGCTTATGGCACAACGAGTGAGTGCTATGGCGGTGCGTCCGGATATGGAAAATATCTTGGAGCGTTTCATTTATAAAAAAGACACGCTTTTAGACTTAGAAGAAATCATTGTGCCAAAATATAGTTGGCTTGTATTAAGGAAATTAAGAGAGGCGCATTTTAGAGATGTTACTAAGGCGTTTGTAATTGGCATTATTCAAAAAGATGGCAAATACATTCCTATGCCAGATGGTGATACTATCATTGCAAGCGAATCAAAACTTTTAATGATTGGCACTTCTGAGGGGGTTAAGGCTTGTAAGCAACTTATCGCTAGTAGGCAAAAGCCCAAAGAAGTGGATTATGTCTCTCTATAGATTTTAAAAGATAACATAATAAGAGACATTAAAAGAATACATGCGTTTAAAAGTCTCTTGATAGCTACTATCCCCACCAACCATATTTAAATAAGGGGTTTTAGCCATAGGGATTTTAAAACTTAGTTCTAAGCCCGTATAGCGAGAGATTACAGAACGCACGCCAAAGTGAAACAGCCATTGAAACACCGTGCTTTTTAGCTCCACACTATTTTGATAATCTCCTGCTAAAAGGCTTTTGGCTTGCTTTTCATCTAGGGTGTCATTCCATACAATATCTCTATTTTTAGCTTGAGCATTCCAAGTCGTCCCACCTACTGCCATTCCCCCAAAAAATCCCATGCTAAACTTATCTAAATTGACAAAATTTATGAGCAAATCTATTCCAGCACCATAGGTATTGATATTCATGTTTGAATTAAGCCCATTTTTGCTTAAAAACCCTCCTTCAAAATGTTGCGTGCCAAATTTTGCCTCTGCCCAATCATAAAAGCCATAATAGCGTAAGCCTACCCAACCTTTTTGACCAAAAAGTTGGTTATACCCTACACCAACACCAAACCCTTGAGTGGTTTGTTTTTGATGGCGGTTAAAATCGGTTTTTCCATCTATAATAAGCTTATTGTTGTAGTAGGCTTGACCCACTTCATAAGAGCCTTGCAAGAAAAATCCGCTCTGTTCTGCATTGACAACACTAAGGATAAAGGCTAATTGAAGTGAAATTTTTGTTAATGATTGGTTCATATTATATTCCTTTATATGTAATTTTTAGTGGTGTTAATTATATCTAAAAAAATTTATTTGGAATTGGTTAACTTTACATAAAAACTCGTTTAGTGTAGTTTTGATACAATTATCGCAGTTAGTTGCAGGAATTTTAGAGGGTTTAAGAAATCAGTTTACTTTACATTGAAAAATCGTTTTTTTTTTTTTTGTATAATTACTTAATGTTGTGTATCAACAGAGAGTATGCAACATTGAGACTTCACTTTTTGATAGCAACAGCCGTAAGGGCAAGAGAACATTTTAATGAAAAAGTTTTTATTAAAATGCCAAGATAGTAAAGAAGGAAGGAATATTATTTGTTTTCTTGCCCTTACTCGCTGTGATTATAGCATAGAGGTTGTTACTTTTTGTTTAATCTATATTATTTTAGTTTAATTTCGTATTATTTTATATTTTACGCTTTATCAAGTATTGTGAAATAGGGAGGTTGGAATAAGAAATAAGGCTAGAATATACCAAGTGCTTTTTGTAAGAATAGCTATATTTAAGCTTAAGAAGTTTACAATTTCTTCAGCAAAAATCAATATCTATTATTAAGAGAGGCTTTTAGTGAAAATTTTTATCTCTTGTCAGTCATTATTGCGCCAAAAGGCTTTGGAAAGCTACTTAAATGTTTATCAATCTTCTTTAAAGGATTGCGATTTTGTTTTAACTGATAAATTTATAGATACAAATAAACCGCTTTGTGTGGTAGAAAAATATTTAAGAGAGCCTTTGAGTCAAAGAAGTGTTGAAGAAGATATTAAGAGATTTTACAGACTTTTTTTGCAAGAAAACAAACAGCTATTTCATAAAGAGAGTGAAAAAGAGCGTCAAATTCGTGAATTATTAGAGGAGTACACTAAAAAGCTATGCCAAATCATCAAAAACCCCTTATAAAAAGATTTAAAATTATTGGAGGGGAGTGTAAGGGGTTAAATTTAAATCTACCTAAAGTTTCTAGCACACGCCCCACTAAAGCGATAGTTAGAGAGTCTTTTTTTAATACCTTGCAAACTGAAATTTATGGAGCGCATTTTATAGAAGTGTTTTCAGGTAGTGCGTCTATGGGACTAGAGGCTTTGAGTAGGGGAGCAAAGAGTGCAATATTTTTTGAGCAAAATAAGAGTGCTTATGCCACACTTTTAGAAAATATTGCCTTAGTAGAAAAGCGTTTGCAATGCCCTATACAAGCGAGCGCATTTTGCGATGATGCTTTTAAGCATTTGTCTGTATTACCTCTAAAAGATAGTGTTTTGAATATTATCTATTTAGACCCACCTTTTGAAACAAGCGGTTTTTTGGGTATTTATGAGAAGTGTTTTCAAGCGCTTGAAAATTTGCTAAAACATTCTAAAAAATTAAATCTTTTAATTGTGTTTGAACACGAGAGCGTGTATAAAATACCTAAAAATCTTGTAACTTTAGCTATAATCAAGCAAAAAAAGTTTGGAAAAACAACTTTAAGTTATTTTCAATAAAGGATAGGCATGACAGAGGAATCTCAAGAAAACACGGAGCAAACCCCCAAAAAAAGCAAAGCCCTTTTATTTGTGGTGATTGGAAGTGTGGTAGTCATGCTCTTATTGGTAGGGGTGATTGTTATGCTCCTTATGGGGAATAAAGAAGAGGCAAAAGATAAGGATAATAATGCCCCCACAGCAACTAAAGAGGCTAGTGCAGACGCCAATAAACAAAAAGCCCAAGAGCCTAAAGAGGGTTCTAATATTCAGCAGTATCTAGTGCTTGGACCTTTGTATGCTATTGATGCACCTTTTGTGGTGAATCTAGTTTCTCAAAATGGCAGACGCTATCTCAAAACTTCTATTTCATTAGAACTCAATAATGAGAAGTTACTCAATGAAATTAAGATTAAAGATACCGCTATTAAAGATACTATTATAGAAATTTTATCTTCTAAGAGTGTAGAAGAAGTGGTTACTAATAAGGGCAAGAATAAGCTTAAAGATGAGATTAAAAGCCATTTAAATTCATTTTTGATTGATGGTTTTATTAAGAATGTCTTTTTTACTGATTTTGTAATCCAATAGCTTTTTATTTAGCATGGTTGGGGTGGATATTGTCTCTATTTCTAGGATAGAGAGGAGTTTGGAACGCTTTAAAATGAAGTTCTTAGAGCGTTTTCTCTCATCAAGCGAAATTGATTTGTGTAAAGATAAGCCTAGCACCATTGCCGGATTTTTTGCCCTTAAAGAGGCTTGCTCTAAAGCATTAAAAGTAGGCATTGGTAAGGAATTGAGTTTTTTAGATATACACATTTCTAAAAGCCCTAAAAACGCCCCTTTAGTAACTCTCTCTAAAGAAAAAATGGACTATTTTAAAATCCAAAGTTTGAATGCGAGCATTAGCCATGACGCTGGCTTTGCTATAGCGGTGGTGGTTGTCCTTTAGAATTTACGCATATAGCGCACGCTTAGGACGATGTGGCGTTGGTATTTAAGAGTGGTGTTTTCTGAAGAGCTTGTATAAAGGTGTTCTGTGTGCTTTAAAAAAGGGAATTTCACATCAATTTCAAGGGCATTTTTATTTTTCATCAAGCGTATTCCCGTGTTGGCAAACGCATTAAAATAAGTCGCAGAGAATAGCTTTGGCTTGGTAAGGATTTTAAATTGGGACTTATAAGACTTTTGGTCTAAAAAATATGAATTTCCAGCTATTCCACCACCTCCATAAACATCAAGCCCCCATTTAGTCTTTTTAGTGCGAAAGACATGCAAAACTAGCTCACTCCCTATTCCATAAGCTAAAAAAGACATGTTGTTTTGTTGCTCATTTAGAGGAAGTTTAGAATAGTTGTAATCTAAGAATGCATAATAATCCCATGAAAAAATTTGCTTGTTTTTGAAAGCCACATTAAAGAGCCAAAAAGGATGCATAACGCCAAGTTTTATGCTCGCACCATTGCCAAATAAAGAGAATTTTTGAGTGGTTTGTTGCAAGCTAAATTCGTTTTCAATAACAATGAGAGAAGAATCTTGTGGATTTTCTTTAGGACTACCTAAGTTATCTCGCACATTTTTTAAGGCTTTTGTTTCTTTAGAGAGAGCTTGAGTTGTATCTTTAGCGATTTGAACGCCATAATTCAAAATATCAGCTGTTGAGATAACAGCCTTTCTGTAATCAGAGTTTAAAAACGAGCTGTTGTTGATAATTTTTGATAAAGCATTAGGAATTTGATTTAAACTATTACTAATCGCATTAAAATTATTATTTACAAGATTTAAATCTGCATTATTTTGGCTTAAGATAGCGTTGTTTTTCTTAGCAATATTGATAGCTCCAAAGAGATTGTAGTTTATTGTTTGTAAAGCTTTCAAGAAGCTATTAGGGGGGTTGCAGATTTGTTGGTTTGTAGGGTTATTTCTATTGCAATTACTATGATGATTAAAAAGCAATCTATTCATTTGAGAGTAAGCTGGTTTTAAAAGAGGGTTAAGATAAGTAGGTTGCACGCTAGAATTTAGTAGGCTTTGGTCTTGACTATTACACAAGGCTTGGCGGTTTTGACACATTGAGGCAATATCATGGGCTTGGTATCCGCCAATGGTTTGTAAAAAAAGGCGTTTTTGAGCGTTTGGTAAATTAGGGTCAAAGGGAGGGGCATTTAAAAAAGCCAAATTAGACATAGGCTTATAAATTTTATGAATTGTTTCTACATTAGACTGAGAAAATTGATAGCCTACACTGATAAAAAGTTCACTCTTTATAGCATGGCAGAACAAGGGCAATGATAAAAAAATAATATTTCTATATATTTTTAACATTATTTTAATCCTAAAATAAAAAATTCTATAAAATCTAAATCTATATTGTTTCAAAAAATCAATTTTTTTAATCTTTTTAGTTAATGGATAAATTATAACATCTTAGATTGAGTTATGCAACTAAAACATATTTTATTAAGCTAATTATAATAATTATTTTTATAGTATTACATGTATCAAATTTATTCATTAAAGGTTATTAAAATGTCTTATTATGTGAGAAATAAATACCATTCTTTTTTGGTTTTAGGAGCGTTTTCTATTGTCATTCCGTCTCTTGATGCAAAGGTTAAGCACCATACTTTACAAAAAATCACAGCGACTGAGCAGAAATTTAACGATACTGCTCCACTCTCTTGGCAAAGTGAAGAAGTGCGTAATTCCACAAGTTCTCGCACGATTATTTCTAATAAGCAACTCAAAAAAACCGGTAATCTAAACATTGAGAGCGCGTTGCAGAATGTGCCGGGACTGCAAATTAGAGACGCTACAGGAACAGGCGTGTTGCCTAAAATCTCCGTGCGTGGTTTTGGTGGGGGTGGTAATGGACATAGTAATACGGGCATGATTTTAGTTAATGGTATTCCCATTTATGGAGCGCCGTATTCTAATATTGAATTAGCTATTTTTCCTGTAACTTTTCAATCAGTAGATAGAATAGATGTGATAAAGGGAGGCACAAGCGTTCAATATGGACCAAACACTTTTGGAGGTGTAATAAACATCATCACTAAAGAAATTCCTAAAGAATGGGAAAATCAAGCGGCTGAGAGAATTACTTTTTGGGGGCGTTCTTCTAATGGAAACTTTGTTGACCCTAAAGAAAAAGGTAAGCCACTAGCCCAAACTTTAGGCAATCAAATGCTCTATAATACCTATATACGCACCGCTGGCATGCTAGGTAAGCATGTGGGAATTAGCGCTCAAGCTAATTGGATTAATGGGCAAGGTTTTAGGCAAAATAGCCCTACAGGAGTTCAAAACTACATGCTTGATGCTATCTATAAAATCAATCATAGCAACACTTTTAAAGCCTATTATCAATATTATAAATACAATTCTTCACACCCCGGAACTTTGAGTGCACAAGATTATGAGTATGACCGCTTTACTAATAACCGCCCTTATAATCAAGATGGGGGGCGAGCCAAGCGCTTTGGAGTGGTGTATCAAAATTATTTTGGCGACCCAGATAGGGGAGTTGGGGGAGATTTTAAATTCACTTATTATACGCATGATATGAGTAGGGATTTTGGTTTTTCTAACCAATATAAAAGCGTGTATATGAGCGGTAAAAATCAAGTTTTACCCTTTAAGGGCATAGGAACTAAAGTGGATACAACCAATAACCCTAATTGTGGCTTGTATTCTTATAGTGATACCAATAGTCCTTGTTGGGAATATTATGACAATATCCGTCGTTTTGTTGTAAATGCCTTTGAGCCAAAGCTCAATCTAGTGGTTAATACAGGAAAGGTGAGACAAACTTTTAATATGGGTATGCGCTTTATGACTGAAGATTTATACAAACGAGCCACTACAAGAAAAAATGCTACTATCCCAGGCTCAGGGTATGATAAGGGGAGTTCGGTAAATAATTTTAATAATTATACTTCAGTCTATATTAGCGATACCATTGATATTAATAAAGGAATGCTTACGATTACACCAGGCTTAAGATACACTTTTTTAAATTACGAAAAAAAAGATATCGCTCCTTTTAAAACAAATCAAGGTCCTAAGACAATTAAAGACAGATATAATCAATGGAATCCGGCGGTAAATATTGGTTATAAACCTATTAAAGAGCTTTTATTGTATTTTAACTATCAAAAAAGCTATATCCCTCCACAATATAGCAATATCGGTGGTCTTGTAGGTAATAGCACCGATTATTTTCAAATCTTTAATGTGATAGAAGGGGGCGGACGCTATTATTTTAATGATAAAGTGAGTTTTAATGGGAATTATTTTGTGATTTTTGCAAACCATTATTTTACAGGGCGTTTTGGGGATAATAGAGAGCCTGTAAATGCGAGAAGTCAAGGCGTAGAATTAGAATTGTATTACAATCCTATTAGAGGGCTAAACTTCCATGCAGCTTATACTTTTATAGACGCTAATATCACAAGCCATACTATGGTAACTAATCCTGCTAATCCTAAGGGGGCTAAAAAAGATATTTTTGGTAAAAAACTCCCTTTCGTAAGTCCGCACCAATTTATCCTAGATGCGAGTTATACTTATGGCAAGACCACTATTGGATTAAGCTCTTTCTTTTATAGCCGAGCTTACACAGATGTGTTAAACACCGTTGGCTTTACAGAATACGCACCCACGATTAAAAATGGAGCGATCACTACACGAACTGCAGGCATGATGCCATGGTATTGGGTATGGAATTTACAAATATCTAGCACTCTATGGGAGCATAAACGCCAAAGCATTCAAGCAAGCTTGCAAGTGAATAATATTTTTAACATGAAATATTGGTTTGGTGGTGTAGGCACTAGTCCTAATGGAAAAGAGGCAGCTCCCCCTAGGAGTATCACAGCCTATTTGAGTTATAATTTTTAAATTTATCAATCTTTGTGATTTTAAACTAGAAAGCTTGAGTTTTCTAGTTGGCTTTTATCTAGTAGGAATTTAAGCAAAAATAAGTAATAATAAAGCAATTTTTTAGAATAGGTATTTTTTTATAAGCATAAGATTTTAGATTGATAAAAGAGATATAAAATGCAAAGAAGAATTTGGACATATGATGAATTTTTAGTTGTATTTAATCTATATTTAAAGCTACTTTTTGGAAAAATGGATGCCAGAAATTCTCAAGTAATAGAGATCGCTAAACTTATCAATCGCACTCCAAGCGCTGTTGCTATGAGACTATGTAATTTTGCTTCTGCTGACCCTTATCATCAACAAAGGGGAATAAAAGGGTTAGCGGGTGGCAAAAAACAATGCGAACCCATTTTTGAAAGATTTATCAATGATAGAGAAAATCTTATGTATGAGAGTGAGAATATTTTGGCAAATCTTAAGGGTGAAAGCTTGCTTGTAAAAAATAATGAATTAGAAACTGAAGATGACGATTTTTCATCTACGATGAGAGAAAGTCTTATTAAAACACGAGTCAATCAAAATTTATTTAGAAAAATTATTTTGGCTAATTATGGTGGAAAGTGTGCTATTTCAAACATGGCTATCCCCAATTTGCTTGTTGCAAGTCATATAATTCCATGGGCAAAAGATGAAAAGAATAGACTAAATCCAGCAAATGGAATTTGCTTGAACGCTCTTTATGATAGGGCTTATGATAGCGGATTACTTAGTATTGATTTAAGCTACAAAATCGTGTTATCATCGCAATTAAAACACGAATGCCAACAAGAATATTTTAAAATCTATTTTGCCGATATTGAAAACAAAAAAATTAATTTACCTGAAAAATTTTTACCCAATAAGACATTTTTAGATTATCATCTAAATTATTGTTTTAAAAACTAATTTTTAGTAAAAAATATAAAAACCAATCGCAATAAGACTATATTTTAAGTGCGTTATTTTGAATTAATAAGTTTGATTGTTGTATAAAAAATGAGATTTAAATACGCTGTATTCTTAAGGGATCTAAGTGATAAAATATCTTGTTTAAAATATCATAGAGAAATCTTTAAACAAAAAGAATTAGGGAGCAGTAGGGACAAACAAGAAAAGTAAACCCCAATTATTCAAAAAGATGTTAGAAATTATCTTTCTAAATACTTCAAATCACTGAAACTACTTGCTTGAACATTATTGAACGCATTTTCTAGGCTGTCAAAGAAATGGGGGTGCAAGCTTTGCATTTCTTTTAAGAAATTTTTGGTAGCTAATCGTGCGATGGGGGGTTTATCTGAAGTGGGCTGTTTAGCTGGGCAATTACAATCAGGGGCTACAGGAATATTTTGAGAAGTAACAAAATGAATGCTACTTGCTTCTCTAACCTTAATTAAAGGACGAATCACTAATAAACCATTTTCAGCCCTATAAATGGGGGGCATACTTCTTAAAGTGCCATTATAGGTAAAATTCATAAAAAAACTCTCCACAGCATCATCTAAATGATGAGCGATTGCGACTTTATTATAGCCTTCTTCTAAAGCCTTAGAATACAAAGCCCCCCTTCTTAAACGAGAGCAAAACGAGCAAAACGAGCTTTTTTCACGGCGTTTTTCATTGATAGTAGAGGCAATTTGAGTGTAAATGATTTCATGTTTAATGCCTTGTTCTTCGCACAAGTCGCTTAGCCACTTCAAATCTTCACCCAGACCATAATGAATCGTAACCGCTTTAAAATCAAATTTGAAAGGGGCATGTCTTTGCATTCTAGCTAAGATACAAGCAAGCATGATAGAATCCTTGCCCCCACTTAATCCTAATAAGACCTTATCGCCTTCTTCTATGAGCTTGTAAGTGGCGTTTGTCTTGCCTACAATATGCAAGACTTTTTTAGAAATTTCATAGTGCATGGTTTTCCTTAAACATCATTTTCTAAAATCTTGAGCGAGCTGAATGATTTCTTCTTCGCTAATTTGACTAGAATTATATTTTACAATGATGATTTCTTCAGCCACATTCACATACCATTCAATGATTTTATCTTCTATTGTTTCAAACTTATCCTCATTATAAGCATCTAAAGGGAAATAAACATTTTTTTGCTTAGCCGGATTATTGAGTAAAAAGAGTAATAAGCCCCAAACAACCCCTAAAGCTACAATAACCAAGCTTGTAGTTGCTAGTCCTAAATAATGATAGCTCAAACCTCCGGTAATACCCCCTACAAAACTTCCCAAATAGCCAAAAGTTGTAAATTGCCCTAAAACCTTGCCTTTTTCATTCGCTCTAGCGAATTTAGATGCTAGAGATTGCATAATGGGTTCTAAGGTTGCAAAGCCCGTAAAAAAGAGCATAACCCCCACAATAAAAAGCCATAAATGCCTGCCAAAAAAACTAGAGTCTGCTAAAAACAAGCATAAATAACTTAAGATAAAAAATAGCACTCCAGTTAGCATAACCCCTTTAGGTCTGTTATATTTTTCAGCGATAATGCTTGCTGGTCCCATGCTTAAAATGCCAAACAAAGCACCCGGAACATACACCCAAATCAAAAAACTCTCATGTTTATTAAACTCATTCACTAAAGCTAAAGGGATAAGCACAAAAATAAGTGTCATAAACATTTTTTCAAAAAAGGAGCTTAAGTGTAAAAGATACAAGGCTTTAGAATTTGGAGTAGTTGCTTTAGTTTTAATTTTATAAGCGATTTTAGGACTTTCTTTAACCCTTAAAAGTGTGAGTAAGCTTAAAAAAGCTAAAATTGCCGTGAGTAAAAAAAGCCATTTTGCATTCCCAAAAAATGCTACCACGCCCGGTCCTATTGCCATGCTTATGGTAAAGCTCATAAAAATGAATGCTCCCATAAATGCCATAGCTTTAGTGCGCTCTTCCTCTCTCACTTCATCAGCTACCATAGCACTCACCACACCCCCTAAAGCCCCCATACCTTGAATCAAACGCCCTATAACAAGCATAATAATATCACTTGCCATAAAGCATACTAATGAGCCGACTAAAAACACTAATAAGCACACCACAACAACAACCTTACGCCCTATTTTATCGCTGAGTATGCCTATAGGGGTTTGGAACAAGATTTGTGTGAGATACGCTCCACCCACAGCCAAGCCTATGAGTAGGGGGTTACTCGCATGGAAACTATCCGCATACAAACTAATCACAGGCAGAACAATAAAAAGCCCTAAAAACCGCAATGATGACACTAATGCCAATGGAAAAATCTTCTTAAACATTAGCGTATTCTACAAAAAAATATTAAATTTTTATCATTAATTTAAAAAAATAGGATTGATTGCAAAATTTTAATCAAATCTTAAGAAAGTTTTTTGTATAATCTGTCTCTTTATTGTTGTCAAGGTAGCTCAGCTGGTTTAGAGCGCTGGTCTCATAAGCCGGAGGTCGGGGGTTCAAGTCCCCCTCTTGACACCATTCTTTTTATAACACACTTACAATAATAGTTAATATTTTTAGATGACTAGTTAGTGAATGGTGTTTTTTAAACATTAAATTTTTTAATTTTAAGTTACAATACAAAAATCTCTTTTTTCAATTTTAGGGTAATACATGCATTTTTTATGGCATTTTTGTAAGTGCTAATGATGGTTATTAGTGCGTTAATGAGTGTTGTGGGTATGGTGGTGCTTTTAGGTATCGCATGGGTTTTTTCTAGCAATAAAAGGGCTATCAATTATCGCACGATTATCAGTGCGTTTGTCATTCAAGTGGCTCTAGGGGCGTTGATTTTATATGTGCCAATAGGGCGAGAAATATTACAGAATTTGGCTAATGCGATAGAGAGCGTTATAGCTTATGGCTATGAAGGGGTGCGTTTTTTATTTGGTAATCTAGCACCAAATGCTAAGGGTGAGCAAGGAATAGGAGGCTTTGTCTTTGCCATTAATGTTTTAGCAGTGGTTATCTTTTTTTCTAGCTTGATTTCATTATTGTATTATCTAAAAATCATGCCCTTATTTATCAATCTTATCGGTGGGGCATTACAAAAATGCTTAGGCACTTCTAAGGCAGAGAGTATGAGTGCGGCGGCAAATATTTTTGTAGGACACACTGAAGCCCCCTTGGTGGTTAAACCCTATCTAAAAAGCATGAGTGATTCAGAGATTTTTGCGATTATGTGCGTGGGCATGGCAAGTATTGCTGGGCCTGTGTTAGCTGGATATGCAAGCATGGGCGTTCCTTTAACCTACCTACTAGCCGCTTCATTTATGTCAGCCCCTAGCGGACTACTCTTTGCTAAAATAGTCTATCCGCAAAATGAAAAAGTTTCTAACCATATAGATATTTCTATAGAAAAACCCGTGAATGCTATAGAAGCCGTTGCTAGTGGGGCAAGCACAGGATTAAATCTAGCCCTACATATAGGAGCTATGCTAATAGCTTTTGTAGGAATGCTCGCACTCATTAATGGGCTTTTAGGGCTTTTAGGGGGATTTTTAGGCATAGAGCATTTGTCTTTAGGATTGATTTTAGGCACGCTTTTAAAACCCTTAGCCTTTATTTTAGGTATCCCTTGGAAAGAAGCTGGGGTTGCTGGAGAAATCATAGGCATTAAAATCGCTTTGAATGAATTTATGGGTTATATGCAACTTTTGCCTTATTTAAATGATAATGCCCCCTTAGTCTTAAGTGAAAAAACTAAAGCGATTATTACTTTTGCGTTGTGCGGATTTGCTAATCTAAGCTCAGTCGCTATGCTAATTGGAGGGATTGGTAATTTAGTGCCTAGCAAAAAAGAAATGATAGCTAAACTGGCTTTAAAAGCGGTGTTTGTAGGCACGCTTTCAAATTTTATGAGCGCAACAATCGCTGGATTATTCATAGGGCTAAATGCGAATTAAGTTAAAAGGTAAATTAGGTTAACAAGGAAAAAGATGCAAAAAAGAGTGATTATTCTACTATTAGATTCTTTTGGTATAGGAGCTAGCGAAGATGCTCAAAATTTTGACGACTTAGGAGCGAATACTTTAGGCAATATCGCTAAGGCTTGTTTTAATAACTTGGCTAATTCAAAAGAAAGAAACGGCACTTTGAAATTGCCTAATTTAGAGAGTTTGGGTTTAGGACTAAGCGCTTTAAAAGCCACGAATGAATTACCCCTAGGCTTTAATCCTAACCCTAATTTAAGAGGGGCTTATGCTTACGCACAAGAATTATCTAGCGCGAAAGATACCATTTCTGGGCATTGGGAGATGATGGGCGTGCCGGTTTTGTTTGAATGGGGGTATTTTGAAAACCAAACCAACTCATTCCCACAAGATTTATTAGATGAAATTATACGAAAAACTAAGATTAAAGGCTATTTAGGGAATTGCCACGCATCAGGAACTGAAATCATTAAGAATTTAGGCGAAAAACATTTAGAAACTCTATACCCCATTTTTTATACTTCAGCGGATTCGGTGTTTCAAATCGCTGCACATGAAGAAAAATTTGGGCTTGATAATTTATACGCCCTTTGTGAAGAAGTTTTTAAAATCTTAGAGCCTTTAAAAATTGCTAGAGTGATTGCACGACCCTTTTTAGGCAATCATAAGGATAATTTCAAACGCACCCCTAATCGTAAAGATTACGCTATAAAGCCCCATGCACCATTACTTTTTGAAAAATTTATTGAAGAAAAAAATGGCGTAGTCATTAGCATTGGAAAAATCGCTGATATTTATGCCCATGTGGGGATTACTCAAAAATTTAAAGCTAGTAGTTTAATGGAATTGTTTGATGTAACTTTAGAGCAGGTTAAAAACGCTCAAAATAACAGCTTGATTTTTACGAATTTTGTGCATTTTGATAGCGATTATGGGCATAGGCGTGATGTTAGTGGGTATGCAAACGCCCTAGAATGTTTTGATAAACGCTTAAATGAGATTTTAGAAAATCTAAGAGATGATGATTTATTGATTCTTTGTGCTGACCATGGGTGCGACCCCACTTTCAAAGGCACAGACCACACACGAGAGTTCATTCCTATTTTAATGTATCACAAAGATTTAAAACCAGCCTTTTTGGGTAAGAGTGAGACTTTTGCAGATATTGGGCAAAGTATCGCCCACTTTTTAGGATTAAGCCCCTTAGATTATGGCAAAAACTTATTAAATTTTTAAAGGAAACTAAATGACCCCCCATATCAATGCAAAAATTGGCGATTTTCATTCTAAATGTATTTTATGTGGCGACCCCTTAAGAGTGAAATACATTGCAAAAAACTTTTTAGAAGATGCTAAAGAAATAACTAATGTGCGTAACATGCTAGGATTTAGCGGGAAGTATAAGGGTAAGGAAATTTCTTTAATGGGGCATGGCATGGGTATTGCGTCATGCACGATTTATGCCACTGAACTCATTCAAACCTATCAAGTTAAAGAGCTTTTAAGGATTGGCACTTGTGGGGCTATCAATCAAAAAGTCGCCCTAAAGGATATTATCTTAGCAACTGGGGCTTCAACAGATTCTAAAACAAATCGGGTGCGTTTCTTAAACCACGATTTGAGTGCTACACCTAGTTTTGAACTAAGTCTAAAGGCTTATAACACCGCCTTAAATTTGAATATCCCCCTAAAAGTGGGCAATGTCTTTACGAGCGATTTTTTCTATTCTTTTGAAACGCATGCCTTTGATTTACTAGCCAAATATAACCACTTGGGTATTGAAATGGAAGCCGCAGGTTTATATGCTACGGCTATGGAATTAAACGCTAAGGCTTTATGTTTATGCTCTGTTTCAGATCATTTAATCACACACGAAAAATTAAGCCCCAAAGAAAGAGTGGAAAGTTTTGATAATATGGTAACTCTAGCCTTAGAGATGATGACCCATGATAACTAAAGAAAATTTTAAAGAAGTTTTAGAAACCTTAGACTTTAAAGAAAATAACAAAATTTTTGCTAAAACTATTAATAACGCCACATTGCAAGTAGATTTTGAAAAACAAGAATTAATCTATCCTAAAGAAATTAAAGTTTGCGAACGGCATACAACTAATTTTAGAGCGAATGAAAACTTTGTCGTGTTTGAATGCGTGCATAGGCTCTTAAATCAAGGCTATGATGCTAAACATATTGTTTTTAGAAAAAAGAGCTAAAGATACTAAGGGTGAACACAGATTTGATATTTCTATCAAAGACAACAACAATAAAATGTTGCTTATTATTGAATGTAAAACGCAAGGTCAAGAATATAATAACGCTTTAAATAGCCTAAAAAATAGAGATGATAACCAGCTTTTTAAGTATTTAAACCAAGATAAAACGATAGAGTATCTAGTGCTTTATACAAGCGATTTTGCCAATAATAGGGTTAAAGAAAAATACACGCTTATTGTTGTTAAAGGTAATGAAAAATTATTACAAGAAAACCCTAAATTAAAGAGTTATACTATGCGAGTAATAATAAGAACGCTACAATGTATGGAAAGAAACTTACAAGCAAGAAGTTTTTAATATAGGGCTTTTTGAAAATAATAAGCCTTATGAAATCGGCAAATCAAAATTTAGCATTACTGATTTACACCACATTAATAATGAAGAAATCCAAGTGCTATACCATAAATTTGCAAGCATTTTAAGAAAATACAATATTGATGAAAAAGAAAAAGCTTTTAACGCTCTTATCAATCTCTTTTTATGTAAAGCTTTAGATTAAAATAATAACCCAAATGAACTACAATGTTATTTTAAGGGCAGGGCGTTTGATAATGCCTTTGATTTTTTACATGCTTACATTCTTTTAGTTTTGGTATAATTTTCATTAGGCGAGAATTGCAACTACACAATAACAGTAGGCTTTAGTTCCTATGCCCTTATAAAAAGGGAGGCGTTATTTGCCTTGCTTTTCTTGTCTAATATCATTTTTGTAGCTCGTTGAGTTCTTATAATTCCCGTTCTCTTTAAACATCGTTTTGAATTTTTGTAGTATAATTCGCTCTATCTTTAAGGGTTAAAGGACAAATGGCTCTCTCGCCTTTGTAATTGTTAGCGGGTCGCAAGTAGCTAACTCCCCTTAAATTCATTTGTTTTCCCTTGTTTTTGAATTTTTGTAGTATAATTTCATTGATACCCCACTCCTTAGACTTACTCAAGCGTTGTATCCCGGCTAACAAAAGAGTGGATAAGGTTAGCGTTCTTAATCCTACTTTTTACATAATCTTCAGAAACTCTCAAACCCGTTCTTAA
>NZ_FZMR01000015.1 GCF_900198405.1 Helicobacter cetorum | reverse complement strand
TGCCGTAAGCTTGTATTTTTTAGTGAAGAGGAAAACTATCCTCTAAAAATTTATTTCATTTGTAAGGCAACTTCTTCAGCGAAATTTTCTACCTTTTTCTCAATGCCTTCGCCTAGCTCAAAACGCACATATTCAGTGATTTCTAAAGAATCGTTTAATTCTTTTGAATAGTCAGCGACCACTTGAGCGATAGTCTTTTTATCATCCATTACATAGAATTGTCCTAAAAGGGTTAGGCGTTGGTCAATGAGTGTGTTATCAGCGATAAATCTTTCCATTTTTCCCGGAACGATTTTATCCCAGATTTGCTCAGGTTTGCCTTGCTCTTTTAATTCATTTTCAAAGGCTTTCTTTTGATTAGCTAGAACTTCATCGCTTAATTCAATGCTACTACCAAAAGTAGGAATGTTTTTTAAAGGTTTGCCTAGGCGTTTAGCCTCTTCGTTTTCTTTTTCAATTTCAGCAATTAAAGCTAGAGTTTCTTTTTTGACAAAATCAAGGCTAAAGTCTTTGCAATCTAATACTTGGGGTTTCATCGCTGCTGCATGCATAGCGATATTTCTTGCCAGTTCAGCAACTTTTTTAGCGTTGTTCTCATTATTGTATTTCATGGTAATTAAGACACCCACTCTAGCGTTAGAATGTGCATAGCCATTGATAAGGTGTAAGTCGCCCGCTTTAAAATTAGCGATTTTTCTCACTAAGATATTTTCGCCTATAACAGCGATTTGAGAGCGTAAATATTCTTCAAAAGGCTTGTTGTCTAAAGTGCTTTGGTGTAGCTCTTCTGTAGTGTGGGTGTTGTGGGTTTTGATAGTCTCTAAAGTCTTTTTCACTAATTCTTTAAAGCCCTCATTTTTAGCCACAAAATCCGTTTCGCTATTGATTTCTACCATAACCGCACTTTTAAAATCGCTCGCTACTTCTAAAGCAACTACGCCCTCAGCAGCGACTCTATCAGCTTTCTTAGCGGCTTTGCTTAAGCCTTTTTCACGCAAGAAATCAATCGCTTTTTGTAAGTCCCCGTCCACTTCTACAAGAGCTTTCTTACAATCCATCATGCCTGCATCAGTTAAATCTCTTAGTTGCTTGACTAATTGTGCGTTAATCTCTGCCATTATTCACTCTCCTCTAATTGTTTGGCTTCTTCTTTGATTTCTGCAAGCATTTCTTCTTTTTCTTCGTTAGTTACAAACTCTATTTCTTCGTTATTGTCATCGGCATGGACAATCTCTTCTTGCATGAGCTCTCGCCCTTCTAAAATCGCTTCACTCATTTCCTTACAGAATAATCTAATAGAACGAATCGCATCATCATTTCCAGGAATGGGGTAATCTACTAAATCAGGGTCGCAATTTGTATCTAACGGAGCTACGATAGGGATATGGAGTTTTCTAGCTTCTGCAACAGCGATTTTCTCTTTAGCCACATCAATGATAAAAATCATGTCAGGGATTTTTTTCATATGACGCACACCACCAAGATACTTGTCTAATTTTTCTTTTTTTCTTAGAATCATTAGTTTTTCTTTTTTAGTCAACAAATCAATTTGACCGCTATTTTCCATTTCTTCAATGATTTCTAATTTCCTTACGGATTTTCTAATGGTGCTAAAATTTGTAAGCATTCCACCAAGCCAGCGGTAGTTTACATAAGGGACTTGAATGCTTTCAGCAAACTCTTTTAAAGTCTCATTCGCTTGTTTTTTAGTGCCTACAAACATAATGCTTTTGCCTTGTGCAGACGCATCACGCACGATATTGTAAGTGTATCTAAAATAACGCAAAGTCTTTTGCAAGTCAATAATATGGATATTTTTTCTAACACCAAAAATGAATTTTTTGGTTTTAGGATTCCAACGCCTTGTTTGGTGTCCAAAATGCACACCACATTCTAATAAATCTTTCATGGTTACCATGAATAACGCTCCTTAAAGTTGTTTTTGGTTCTATTCCTCCATGCTCATTCAATTCTTAAAAATCTTTTAAGAACACCTAAATAAGGATTAGCATGTGTGAATTTGACGCTGTTTCTTGTCCTTTCCTATTAAAAAAGCGACAAAACCCTATAATTGTAGCAAAAGATTAAAGACTTTTAGCTTAATCAAAAATGGCTTTTAGAGCTTTTAGATATAATAAGCAAGGCAAAAATAGATTTTAGGACAAGTTGCAATGGATACAAACAGACAATGCATGGCTTTAAAGGCTTCAGCAGGAAGTGGGAAGACTTTCGCTTTAAGCGTGCGGTTTTTAGCCTTGCTGTTTAAGGGGGCTAATCCTAGTGAGATTTTAACGCTCACTTTTACCAAAAAAGCCACCGCTGAAATGAAAGAGCGGATTTTAGGGTATTTGTTAGACTTACAAAAAGAAAGCCCTAAGAGTGAAGATGTCCTAAGAGAATTAGAAAAAAAATATGACTTAAACCCTAGTTTTGTGTTAGATAATGCCAAAAAGGTGTATCAACGCTTTTTGAATGCAGAAGTTAAAATCAGCACCATTGATGCGTTTTTTCAAAGCATTTTAAGAAAATTTTGCTGGTTTGTGGGGTTGAGTGCGAATTTTGAAGTCAATGAAAACACAGAGTTGTATCAAAAATGGCTTAATGAGAGCTTTTTGAATGTTTTAGATAGTAAGCAACTCAAGGAATTGAGCGTTTTTATCACTCAATGCTTGAGTTATGAGAGCTATAAAAGCGAGCAAGTTTTAGAGCAACTGCGCTTTTTAAAAAACAAGCAATATTTATTCGCCTTAAGCAAGCAAAAGCCTATTTTTGATGAAGAGCGTTTTCTAAAAAAACTAAGAGAATTGAAAAATAAAATTCAAAGCATAGAAATCGCATCAGATAGCGCTAAAAGGGCTATTAAATGTGAGAGTTTTAAGGGGTTTTTAAACAGCACTTTAACTTGGCTTCAAGATAAGAGCGAGTATAGGTTTTTTAAAAAATTTAAAGATAAAATCCCTACTTTAGACACAGAATGTGAAGAGATTAAAGAAGAATTAAAACGCTATTATGAAACCAGAGAATATGAGTTGTTTAAAACTTTTCCTAAATTCATTCAATCCTATGATGACGCCACAAAGAAAATTCAAGCCCTAGATTTTAGTGCGATTAAAGACAAGGTCTATGCTTTGTTAAATAGCTATGAAGAGATGCCAGCGGAGTTTTTTTATTTTAGATTAGATAGCAAAATCGCACACATATTGATTGATGAATTTCAAGATACGAGTTTGAGTGATTATGAGATTTTAGCCCCCTTTATTGAAGAAATTAAATCCGGAATAGGTCAAGCTAAATGGCATAGAAGTGTGTTTTTTGTGGGCGATGTGAAACAGAGCATTTATGGTTTTAGGGGGAGTTTTAGCTCATTGTTTGAAAGTGTTTCTAAGGATTTTTACCAAGACAATTTGGAGTTTAATTATCGTAGTTCGCCCCTAGTCATAGAATATGTGAATGAAATTTTCAAAAAAGCTTATCAAAACTTTCCTACCACTTATATCGCACAAAAATGCCCTAAAAATGTTAGAGAGAGTGTTACAGAGAATGCTACAAACGGCTATGTAAAAGTATCTTTAGTGGCCGATGAAAAAGAGTTGTTGTTGGAGCAAGTTTTACAAGAAGCTAAAAATCTTCTAAAAAATCATATTGAACCTAAAGATATTACGATTTTATGCGCTACTAATGACAACGCTTTAGAAATCAAGCACTATTTACAAGAGCATTTAAGCGAAATTTACCCAAGCACCGAATCAAGTGCTAAATTATCTCAATTTGTAGAATCTAAGATTATTAAGAACGCTTTAGAATACGCTCTAGCTAAAGAGCCCTACAAGCCTTTTTATAAGCATAGCGTTTTAAAGCTTGCTGGATACTTGCATAATGATGTGATAGCTTTGCCTAGTTTTGAGCCACAAAAAGAGAGTGTGGCAAGCTTTGTGTGGCGTGTGATGGAGCAATTTGGGCTTTATGGAGAGCCAGCACAGAGTTGCTTAGAATTAGCCATTGATTGTAAAGATTCTAGTGAATATTTAGAAAAATTAGAAGCTAAAGAAATCGCTTCTTTGAGCCCAAAAGGGACACAGATTATGACCATTCATAAATCTAAGGGCATGGAATTTCCTTATGTGATTTTATGCGAACGCTTGAATAAACCTAATTTAAGCAATACAGATAAATTTCTTGAAGAATATGATGAAACACAGCTTATACGCCTTTATTATAGAATGAAAAATCGTGAAATGGTGGATAAAGACTATGCTAGAGCTTTAGAAAAAGAGAAGTTTAATAAGAGCTGTGAAGAAATTAATGTATATTATGTAGCATTTACCAGAGCAAGGCTTGGGCTCATTGTCGTGGCTAAAAATGAAAAAGAGATGTGTAAAAAACTAGAGCTTACACCTTTAGAAGAAGGTCAAATCAAATCAGTTTCTTCTTCTAAAAAAGAACCCTTAATTGAAAGCATTTTAATTAAACCTAACGCTTATGGCAAGCAAGTCCAAGAGATAGAAGAAGAACAAGATAAAAACTATGAAAAGAATGATAACCAAGAAGCGATTAATTTTGGTATCGCCTTACACAAGGGCTTAGAATATCAATATGCTTATAACATTCCTAAAAAAAGCGTTTTAGAGTATTTAAACTATCATTATGGTTTTTATGCTTTAGATGAAGAGTTGCTTAAAGAACGCTTGGATTTATTCAAAGATAGTAATGATTTTCAAGCAATTCTTCAAAATTGTCAGTTAAAGGGCGAAGTGGCTTTCTTGTCTCAAGGAGTTATTTTTAGAATAGATGCTTTATTTTGGGATAATACGCAAAATTTTTATGTTTTAGATTATAAGAGTTCTAAAAATCATCAGCAAGGTCATGTTTGGCAAGTGCGTAATTATGCTAGGTTTATTCAAGCCCATGCGCCAAACTATAATGTGAAAGCTGGCATTGTTTATGCTAATAAGGAATTACTTGAGATATTATGGGTTTAGTTATAAAAAGGTTATTTGATGGATAAGAATAAAACAGAAAATAGATTGAGTGGTATTTTTAAAAACTTTATTAAGAGCGAGTCTTTTGGGGGGATTTTTCTCTTTTTAAACGCCGTTTTGGCAATGGTTGTAGCCAATTCGTTTTTAAAAGAGAGTTATTTTGCTCTATGGCACACACCTTTTGGGTTTCAAATAGGGGATTTTTTTATCGGTTTTAGTTTGCATGACTGGATTGATGATGTCTTAATGGCGTTATTCTTTTTAATGATAGGTTTAGAGATTAAAAGAGAGTTATTGTTTGGGGAGCTATCAGATTTTAAAAAGGCATCTTTTCCTGTCATTGCAGCTATTGGGGGCATGATAGCTCCGGGATTAATTTATTATACTTTGAATGCCAATACTTCTTCTCACCATGGCTTTGGAATCCCTATGGCAACAGACATTGCGTTTGCTTTAGGGGTGGTTATGCTTTTAGGCAAGAGGGTGCCTGTAGCTTTAAAGGTTTTTTTAATCACTTTAGCGGTAGCTGATGACTTAGGGGCCATTGTAGTGATTGCCGTATTTTATACCACTAATTTAAAACTCGTATGGCTTTTGGGGGCATTAGGGGTAATCCTAGTCTTAGCATTATTAAATCGCTTGAATACCCGCTCTTTAGTTCCTTATTTACTTTTAGGGGTATTGTTATGGTTCTTTGTGCATGCAAGCGGAATCCATGCTACGATTGCAGCAGTCATCTTGGCTTTTACAATTCCTGTGAGAAACCCTAGTCAATCTTTGGAACAAAAAAATAGCGTTAAAGAGCTTTCATCAACGATTGCTCTTTTTGAGCAACTCCAACAAGATAATCACCATAATGCCCCTTTAAATAAAGAGCAAGCTGATTTATTGCATACACTTAAAGAAAAAGCTTCAAAATTACAAAGTCCACTAGAAAGATTAGAGCATTTTTTAAGTCCTATTAGTGGCTATTTTATTATGCCCTTATTTGCGTTTGCCAACGCTGGGGTAAGCATTAATTCTAACATGAATTTAGAAGTGGATAAAGTGCTTTTGGGGGTTGTTTTAGGGCTTTGTTTGGGCAAGCCTTTAGGAATTTTTCTCATCACTTTTATGGGTGAAAAACTTAAAATCACCGCACGCCCTAAAGGTATAAGCTGGTGGCATATTTTAGGGGCTGGATTATTGGCTGGAATTGGTTTTACAATGTCTATGTTTATCTCTAACTTAGCTTTTACAAGCGAGCATAAAGACGCTATGGAAGTGGCAAAAATTGCGATTTTACTAGGCTCTTTGATTTCAGGGATTTTAGGGGCTTTATATCTATCTGTTTTAAGCAAAAACATTTCTAAAAGTCAATCATAGAAAGAAGTCTCTAAAATTTAAACTGAGGGAGTTAAAGGTTAAAAAAAGATACAAGATGTTATAATACAAAATTAATTTTCATCTTTTTTCATAAGGAAATTCATGGGACAAGCCAAAGAGATTTTGACTTCCATTTTGCCTTTAGTGGCACTCTTTTTTATTTTTTATTTTTTGATTATTCGCCCCCAACGCCAGCAACAAAAAAAGCACAAAGAAATGGTGGAGAGTTTGACTAAGGGCGATAAGATTGTAACCCAAGGCGGATTGATAGTTGAGGTGATTAAAGCTGAAGCAAATTTCTTTAGCGTGAAACTCAATGATGATACCATTGTAAAACTTTCTAAACATCATGTAGCGTTCAAATTTGAAGAAGAAATGACACAAATAACAACTAAATGAAACTTTTTAATACCCGTTTAATCGTTTTTGTTCTCGCACTTCTTTTTGGAGTAGGGTTTTCCTTGCCTTCCTTATTAGACACTAAGGGTCCTAAGATTACTTTAGGTTTGGATTTAAGGGGGGGCTTAAACATGCTTTTAGGGGTTCAAACCGATGTTGCCCTAAAAAATAAGTATCTAAGTCTAGCATCTGCCTTAGAATATAACGCTAAAAAGCAAAATATTTTGCTTAAAGGTGTGAAATCTAGTCTAGAAGGGATTAATTTTGAACTTTTAGATGAAGATGATGCTATAAAATTAGACAAGCTTTTATTAGAGTTGCAAGGTAATAGCAAGTTTGAAATCAAAAAAGAAGCGGAGTTTTATAGCGTTAAACTCACTCTTTTAGAGCAAGAAGAATTGCGTAAAAGCACTATTTTGCAAGTGATAGGGATTATTCGCAATCGTTTAGACCAGTTTGGTTTAGCAGAGCCTATGGTAATCCAACAAGGTAGAGAAGAAGTTTCGGTGCAATTACCCGGTATTAAGACCTTAGAAGAAGAACAGCGTGCTAGAGAATTGATTTCTAAATCAGCCCATTTACAGATGATGGCAGTAGATGAGGAGCATAATAAAGATGCAATGAATATGAAAGATTTAGAAGCCCAAAAATTAGGCGATGTGTTGCTATCTGATGTGGAAATGGGGGGTAAAATTTTATTAAAAGCGATTCCTATTTTAGATGGTGAAATGCTTACTGATGCTAAAGTGGTTTATGACCAAAATAACCAGCCAGTGGTGAGCTTTACCTTAGACGCACAAGGGGCTAAGATTTTTGGGGACTTTTCAGGGGCTAATGTAGGCAAACGCATGGCAATTGTTTTGGATAATAAGGTCTATTCAGCTCCTGTTATTAGAGAACGCATTGGAGGGGGGAGCGGACAGATTAGTGGGAACTTTAGCGTGGCTCAAGCAAGCGATTTGGCAATTGCTTTAAGAAGTGGGGCTATGAGTGCGCCCATTCAAGTTTTAGAAAAAAGAATCGTAGGCCCGAGTTTAGGAAAAGACAGCATTAGAACTTCTATTATCGCTCTAATTGGGGGCTTTATTTTAGTTATGGGCTTTATGGTGTTGTATTATTCAATGGCGGGTATGATTGCTTGTATGGCGTTAGTGGTTAATCTTTTTTTGATTGTGAGCGTAATGGCTATTTTTGGAGCGACCTTGACTTTACCCGGAATGGCAGGAATTGTTTTAACCGTAGGGATTGCTGTAGATGCAAATATTATTATCAATGAGCGCATTAGAGAAGTTTTAAGAGAAGGAGAAAATATAGCTAAGGCTATTCATTTAGGATATATTAACGCTAGTAGGGCGATTTTTGACTCTAATATCACTTCCTTAATCGCTTCGGTGTTACTATATGCTTATGGCACAGGAGCGATTAAGGGCTTTGCTCTTACAACAGGCATTGGGATTTTGGCATCTATTATCACCGCTATTGTAGGCACCCAAGGGATTTATCAAGCTCTTTTGCCTAGACTTTCTAAAACAAAAAGCCTTTATTTTTGGTTTGGAATAAAGAATAAGAGAGCTTAGGAGATTTAATGGAACTATTTAAGCAAACTAAAATCTTAAGCTTTATGCGTTATTCTAATTATGGGGTTATTCTTTCGGCTATTTTAGTGCTTATGGCATTAGGGCTTTTGTTTTTTAAAGGGTTTTCTTTAGGGATTGATTTTGCCGGAGGGAGTGTGGTGCAGGTGCGTTATGCTCAAAATGCCCCTATTAAAGAAGTGCGTGAACTTTTTGAAAAAGAAACTCGCTTTAAGGGTGTTCAAGTGAGTGAGTTTGGTTCTAAAGAAGAGATTCTAATCAAATTTCCTTTTATAGAAACAGCTGAAAACGAAGACTTAAACGCTATGGTGGCTAACATTCTAAAACCTAGTGGCGATTTTGAAATCCGTAAATTTGACACCGTGGGTCCTAGAGTGGGAAGTGAGCTGAAAGAAAAGGGAATCTTGTCGCTGATTTTAGCTTTGATAGCGATTATGGTTTATGTGAGTTTTCGCTATGAATGGCGTTTCGCACTTGCTAGTGTTGTAGCGTTGTTGCATGATGTTGTTATTGTAGCTAGTTCGGTGATACTATTTAAAATTGATATGAATTTAGAAGTGATTGCTGCTTTACTCACTTTGATTGGGTATTCTATCAACGATACGATTATTATCTTTGATAGGATTAGAGAAGAGATGTTAGCTAAAAAATCTAAAGATGCCACTCAAGCTATTGATGAAGCTATTTCTAGTACGCTCACTCGCACGCTTCTAACTTCTTTAACCGTGTTTTTTGTCGTGTTGATTTTATGCGTGTTTGGGAGCAAGATTATTATTGGCTTTTCATTACCGATGCTAATAGGCACGATTGTGGGGACTTATAGCTCTATGTTTATTGCACCTAAAGTGGCGTTGTTATTGGGCTTTGATATGGATAAATATTATGAGAATGAGACTAGAAAAGTCAAAAAAGCTCAAGAGAAAGAAAAAATGCGTCGTTTGTATGAAGGCGGTCAAGTTTAAGGAGTTTCTATGGATTGGGGTCGGGTTATTCATGTATTATTCAGTCTTATTTCTTTAACGACGATTGCAGGTTTTTTGTATGAGCCAAATATCGTTGTGTTATTTGTGGCATTAGCTTTAAATCTCATTTCTACCACGCTTAAAATTGGGGTATGCAAGCGTTTTGCTTCAGAGTTATTAGCTAGTTCTTTAGCAACCATATTGCATCTGATACCGGCATTTGTTTTTTTACAGATTTTAAATAATTTAGCGTTAGCTTACATGCTCATGATTGGGGCTTTGATTAGCAATGCTTTTTGCTTAGTGTTTTTATTGATAGAAAGTGTTGTAACAAGCGAAACAGATTAAGGGATAGTGATGGATTTTGTAAGTATAGAAAAGAAATGGCAAGAATTTTGGCAACAAAATGAGAGTTTTGAGCCTAAGGATAGTTTTAATCTCCCTAAAAAATACATTTTAAGCATGTTGCCTTATCCTAGTGGAGAAATCCATATGGGGCATGTGCGTAATTACACCATTGGCGATGCTTTGGCACGATATTATCGTTTGCATAACTACAATGTGTTACACCCTATGGGGTTTGATTCTTTTGGCATGCCTGCTGAAAATGCCGCCATTAAGCATGGCATTCATCCTAAAACTTGGACTTATCAAAATATTGAGAACATGCAAAAAGAGTTTGAAGCTCTAGGTTTTTCTTTTGCTAAAAGCAGGGAGTTAGCCACTTCAGATTCTGATTACACCAAATTTGAGCAACAATTTTTCATTGATTTATGGGAAAAAGGACTCATCTATCGCAAGAAAGCTATGCTCAATTGGTGTCCTAATGATAAAACCGTTTTGGCTAATGAGCAAGTTATAGATGGGAAGTGCTGGCGTTGTGATAGTGAAGTCATTCAAAAAGAACTCAATCAATATTATTTGAAAATTACGCATTATGCAGATGAATTGTTAAAAGATTTAGAGAGTTTAGAAAATCATTGGCCTTCTCAAGTCTTGCTTATGCAAAAAAATTGGATAGGAAAATCTAGCGGATTACAATTTAGCTTTAAAATCTCTGATGAGTGTTTAAAAACTTGTAATGAAATTAAAGAAATTGAAGTCTTTACCACAAGAGCAGATACCATTTATGGGGTTACTTATATAGCTATAGCTCCAGAACACCCTTTAGTAGAGCATGCCATTAAGCAAGTTGATGAAAAGACTTTAAAGACCATAAAAGCGATTTTAAACACTAATCAAAGAGAAAGAGCTTTAGAGAAAAAAGGGGCGTTTTTAGGCATTTATGCCATCCATCCTTTAACGAATGAGAAAATTCCTGTTTGGGTGGCTAATTTTGCTCTAGCCAATTATGGCTCTGGGGCGTTAATGGGTGTGCCAGCATGCGATGAAAGAGATTTTGAGTTTGCTAATCTCTATAATATTCCTATCAAAGTCATTACTCAAAATTCTCAAAATTTACCGCGCACTGAAGAAGAAGTTTTAAAAGATAGCGGAGTTTGGAGTAATCTTTCTAGCTCAGTGGCTAGAGAAGAAATTATTGACTATTTTGAAAAAGAAAATCTAGGCAAAAGAGTTACAAACTATCGCTTACAAGATTGGGGAGTGAGCCGCCAAAGGTATTGGGGAGCATCCATTCCTATGATTCATTGCAAGAATTGTGGGATTGTGCCTGAAACTCGTTTGCCTGTAACTTTACCTGAAGATATTGTTATTGATGGCGAAGGCAATCCTTTGGAAAAACATGCTACTTGGAAATTTGTTAAATGCCCTAAGTGTCAAAACGACGCTCTAAGAGAAACAGATACTATGGATACTTTTATTCAATCTAGCTGGTATTTTTTACGCTATACAACCCCAAAAGATAAGCGTGAAAACCAAGCTTTTGATAAGGATTATTTGAAGTATTTTATGCAAGTGGATACCTATATCGGTGGCATTGAGCATGCGATTTTGCACTTGTTATACGCTCGCTTTTTTACTAAGGCTCTAAGAGATTTAGGTTATGTAGATTTTAATGAACCTTTTAAGCAGCTTGTTACACAAGGCATGGTGTTAAAAGATGGGGCTAAGATGAGTAAGTCTAAGGGTAATGTAGTTAGCCCTAAAGAAATCCTTAAAAAATATGGTGCCGATGCGGCTAGACTCTTTATCCTTTTTGCTGCCCCACCGGCTAAAGAGTTAGAATGGAATGATAGTGCACTAGAAGGGGCATATCGTTTTATTAAACGCTTGTATGATAAAGCAAATACTATTAAGCCTATGACTTCTAAGCCTGAGTTTAAAGAAATTAGCTTGAATGAGAATGAAAAACTAGCTCGCAAGAAAGTCTATGAAGCCTTGAAAAAATCGTATGAATTGTTTAATAAAGAAGAAAGCACTTATGCGTTTAATACTTTGATTGCAAGTTGCATGGAAGCCTTAAACGCCTTAAATGCACAAACTAATGAGAAAGTTTTAAGCGAAGGGTATTTTGTATTATTACAAGTTTTAGAGCCTATTATCCCACACATTGCATGGGAATTAAGCGAGCAACTTTTTAAAAGAGAGAATTTTAAACCCATTGAGATAGATGGGAATGCTTTAATAGAAGATACGATAACTTTAGCATTAACTATCAATGGCAAAAGGCGTGCAGAATTAAAAGTAAATATTAATGCTAGCAAGGAAGAGATGGTTGATTTAGCTAAAAAAGAATTAGAGAAGTATTTAGAAAATGCTAGCATTAAAAAAGAAATTTATGTGCCTAACAAGCTTATCAATTTTGTTATCGCATGATTTTTAGGGTTTTATTTTTTTTTATTTTGTTGTTTGTATTAAAGGGCTGTGGGTATAAGCCCATTGCCACTTACGCTCAAAATGCTTTGGGCGATAGTGTGTATGTGAAGCTCATTGTGAATTTGCCTAACCCTGAAAACTCTGTGGAGTTTAAAGACTTGATGAATCGCTTGGTGGTGCAACGCTTTCAAAACCGCTTAGCAAGTGAAAAAGATGCGGATTCTATCATCATAATAGAAATCACTAATGTAACCGATACTAGTATCACACAAAATAAGGAAGGCTTTACAACCTTTTATCGTGCAACCGTGTCTGTAAACTACACTTACGACAATAAAAAAGGCACCAAAAAGACCTTTCAAGATAGTGGATACTACAATTATGCGGTGAATTTGCAAGACCCCCTTAACACCTACAATAACCGCTACTATGCTATCAATCAGGCTGTGGAGCAGACTTTAACCAAATTTGTAGCTCAAATCGCTTATGAGGGGAAGTTTAATCATGATAAATAGGTGCTTAGAAGATTTTTTAAAGAGAAAGGGCGAAGAATACCATAAATTTGACCCCAAGCTTTTCATTCAAATTTACAAAGAATTTAAAAACGCTTTTTTTGAGATTAAAGCAAAAGTAATTCATATTGTAGGCACTAATGGCAAGGGTAGCACGGGGAGATTTCTCACTCTCTTATTATTGCAACAACATTTTAAGGTGTTGCATTTCACATCGCCCCATATTTTTGATTTTAAAGAACGCTTTTATTTGAATGGCTCTATCATTGATGAAAAGACATTGGAAAATGCTCATCAAAAATTACAAGAACACGCTTTTAGTAACGCTTGCTCGTATTTTGAATACGCTACCTTACTAGCGGTAATGTTAGCCAAAGATTGTGATGTTTTAATCTTAGAAGCAGGGCTTGGGGGGGAATTTGACAGCACGAATGTTTTAAAAAAAACTCTGAGTATTTTTACACCTATTGATTATGACCATAAGGAATTTTTAGGGGATAGTTTAGAAAGTATCGCAACTACCAAACTCAATGCTATGAGTAGCCTTAATGTTATGGCTCCACAACTTGAGCTTGTTTTAAATGTGGCTCAAAAGATAGCTAAGGATAAACAAGCGCAACTCATTTTAGTTAAAAATGAAATCTCAAAAGAAGTGAGAGCTTATATTGAACGCTATCATTTAGCAAACTTTTTAGCTATCAATTTAGAAGTGGCTTTGAAAGCGTTTGAGATTTTAATGCCTTATCACTTAGATAAACAAGAAATTTTGCAAACTCTAAAGCCCTTAGATTTAATGGGGCGTTCTCAGCTTTTAAGGCTTAATATCTTAATTGATGTAGGGCATAACCCCCATAGTGCGAAAGCCTTAAAAGAAGAAATCAAGCGTGTTTTTAAGTCAAAAATTACTTTGATTTATAATTGCTATAAAGATAAAGACGCTTTTAAGGTGCTAGAGATTTTAAAACCCTTTATTAAAAAGGTTTTGATTTTGGAGTTATTTGAAGAAAGGGTTATAGAATTAGCAACTCTCAAAGGGATTTTAGAAAGCTTAGAGTTAGAATACGCTTTGTTTGAAAGCTTAAGAGAAGATGAAAATTATTTAGTGTATGGCTCATTTCTTGTAGTCAATTCTTTTTATCAACACTATAAGCAAAGGGGGGAAGTGTGCTGCAAAATAAATTGATGATTACTATTATTGATGAACAAGGCTCTAAGCAGCTTAATTTTTCTAAGAATTTAAAACGCAATCTCATCATTTCTATTGTTCTCATTCTATTGATTGTGGGGCTTGGTGTAGGTTTTTTAAGGTTTTTAATTGCTAAAATGGATATGATGACCGCAGAAAGAAACGCTGTTTTAAGGGATTTTAGAGATTTGTATCAAAAAAATTATGCCTTGAAAAAAGAGATTAAAAACAAGCGAGAAGAAATCTTTATTGTGGGGCAAAAGATTCGTGGGTTAGAATCCTTGATTGAAGTTAAAAGGGGGGCTAATGGGGGGGTGCATCTCTATGACAAAGTGGATTTAGAAAATCTTAGCTTAGCTCAAAAAAAATTAGCTCTCATGCTTATCCCTAATGGTATGCCCCTTAATACTTACAACACTGTCACGCCCACAAAAGAAAGAAACCATCCGATTAAAAGGATTAAAGGTGTTGAATCAGGGCTTGATTTTATTGTGCCATTAAACACTCCTATTTATGCAACAGCTGATGGGATTGTAGATTTTATTAAGACTAATTCTAATGTGGGCTATGGAAACTTGGTGCGTATTGAGCATGCTTTTGGCTTTAGCTCTATTTACGCACACCTAGACCATGTCAATGTGCGTTACAAGAGTTTCATTCAAAAAGGGCAATTGATTGGTTATAGTGGAAAGAGTGGTAATAGTGATGGCGAAAAATTGCATTATGAAGTGCGATTTTTGGGTAAAATTTTGAATGCAGAAAATTTTTTAGCATGGAATTTGGATAATTTTCAAAGTGCTCTAGAAGAAAATAAGTTTATTGAGTGGAAGAATTTATTTTGGGTTTTAGAAGATATTGTCCAGCTTCAAGAGCATGTAGATAGAGACGCATTAAAAGGTCAGTAGGGGTTTTTGTGTTTTTAGACAGACGCTTGATTGTAATGATTACAGACTCTAAGGGAAGTCGTTATATCAATGTGCATATACTATTTCGTCAAATTTGTTTGTATGTGCTTTTGAGTATTGTGGGCTCTTTGTTATTCTTAGGCACTTCGTTATTAGTCCTAGACAAAGAGATTAGAAATATTGATAAACAGCATGCCTTAATTACGGAAGAATTTGAGAAAAAAAAACAAACTAACGAAAAGCTTTCTTTAAAAATGGATGAATTTTTAGAAGATTTGCAGCTCTCGGGTGAGCGCATTAATGATTTAGAAGAAGTGGTGGGAGTGAGTAAGCCTGAAGAAAAAGAAGAAAGTAGTTTTTCTAGCCGTTTAAATGTAGCTGGAATTACCGGTTTGCAAAAAAGCTTTATCATGCGACTGATTCCTAATGATTATCCTTTAGAGTCTTATCGGCGTGTCTCAGCAGCCTTTAGCAAAAGAGTCCATCCTATTTTGCATGTATTGCATAATCATACCGGCCTTGATTTAAGCACCGCCATTAATACTCCTGTATATGCAAGTGCGAGTGGGGTGGCAGGGCTAGCGAATATGGGGTGGAATGGGGGTTATGGAAATTTAATTAAAATCTTTCATCCTTTTGGTTTTAAAACCTACTATGCCCATTTGAATAAAATTGTCATAAAAACAGGCGAGTTTGTCAAAAAAGGGCAGATTATTGGATATAGTGGTAACACAGGAATGAGCACAGGACCGCATTTGCATTATGAAGTGCGTTTCTTAAACCAGCCCATAAATCCCATGAATTTCACCAAATGGAACATGAAAGACTTTGAAGAAATCTTTAATAAAGAAAGGAGCATTAGATGGCAATCTTTGATAACAATAATAAATCGGTTAATGCAAAAACAGGACCAGCGACTATTATCGCTCAAGGCACTAAAATAAAGGGTGAGTTTCATCTCAATTGTCATTTGCATATAGATGGTGAGTTAGAGGGGAGTGTGCATTCTAAAAGCACGGTGGTTATCGGACAAACTGGCTCGGTAGTGGGTGAGATTTTTGCTAATAAGCTAGTGGTAAGCGGCAAGTTTAATGGTATGGTGGAAGCTGAAGTGGTAGAAATCATGCCTTTAGGACGCCTTGATGGTAAGGTTTCTAGTCAAGAGCTTGTGATTGAAAGAAAAGGGATTTTGATTGGAGAGAGTCGTCCTAAGGGTATTCAAGGGGGTAAATTGTTAATTAATGAGCAAGAAAAGAAAATTGAAAATAAATAGGAAATGATTCAATCTAGCCTTTATAGAGCCTTAAACAAAGGCTTTGATTATCAAATATTAGCTTGCAAGGATTTTAAGGAAGCAAAGCTTGCTAAGGAAGTTATAAGTTATTTTAAGCCAAGTATAAAAGCAGTTCTTTTTCCTGAATTTAGAGCCAAAAAAAATGATGATTTGCGTTCATTTTTTGAAGAATTTTTATCTCTTTTAGGAGCTTTGAGAGAGTTTTATCAAGCCTTAGAAAACAAACAAGAGGCTATGATTATCGCCCCTATTTCTGCTTTATTACACCCCTTACCCAAAAAAGAACTTTTAAAAAGTTTTAAAATCACTCTTTTAGAAAATTATAACCTTAAAGATTTAAAAGATAAGCTCTTTTATTATGGCTATGAAATTTTAGACTTGGTAGAAGTGGAGGGCGAAGCAAGCTTTAGGGGGGATATTGTAGATATTTATGTACCTAACTCTAAGGCGTATCGCTTGAGTTTTTTTGACACAGAGTGTGAGAGCATTAAGGAATTTGACCCCATTACTCAAATGAGCGTTAAAGAAGATTTATTAGAAATTGAAATTACTCCAACGCTTTTTAGTTTAGATGAAAAATCTTATAAGGTTTTACAAACAAAAGTAGAACAAAGCCAAATGAATGGCTTTTCTAAAGATTTAGCTAGTTTTGGTTTATGGTTTTTAGAAGAAAAGGCACAAGATTTATTGAGTGCTTATAAAAGCATCATAAGTCCTAAGGCTTTAGAAGAGATTAAAGAATTAGCGAGTTTAGAAGAATTAGATTTAAAGCGTTTTAAACCTTTAAAGGTTTTAGAAGCCTTGCAGGGCTATGAAGATTTAGAAGTCCATACAACAGCAACAGAAAGCTTTATTGCTCTTAATTCACACCATAAAATCACGCTTCTAGCCCCTAATAAAACGATTTTAGATAATACGCTAAGTGCAATTGAAACAGGTGCGATTGAGTGCGTAATCGCCCCATTTGTTTTAAACTTTAAAACCCCTAGCGAGATTTTTATTTCGCTTAATTCTTTTGAAAGGAAAAAAAAGCATAAAAAATCCAAGCTTGCCTTGAATGAATTGAATGTGGGCGAATGGGTGGTGCATGAAGATTATGGGGTAGGGGTATTTTCTAAATTAGTCCAACACAGCATTTTAGGAAGCACAAGAGATTTTTTAGAAATCGCCTATTTTGGAGAAGACAAACTACTCTTGCCGGTTGAAAACTTGCACGCAATTGCTCGCTATGTCGCACAAAGCGATAGTGTTCCTGTTATGGATAGGCTGGGTAAGGGGAGCTTTGCTAAATTAAAGTCTAAAGTAAGAAGTAAGCTTTTAGAAATCGCTAGTAAAATTATAGAATTAGCCGCTGAGCGTAATTTGGTGTTAGGCAAAAAGATGGACACTCATTTGGCGGAGCTAGAAATCTTTAAATCGCATTCAGGTTTTGAATATACAAGTGACCAAGAAAAAGCTATTGCTGAAATTTCAAAAGATTTAAGCTCTAATAAAGTGATGGATAGGTTACTCAGTGGCGATGTGGGTTTTGGAAAAACCGAAGTGGCTATGCATGCTATTTTTTGTGCGTTTTTAAATGGCTTTCAAAGTGCGTTAGTGGTGCCTACCACATTACTATCTCACCAGCATTTTGAAACCTTAAGAAGGCGTTTTGAAAATTTTGGCATCAAAGTGGCTCGTTTGGATAGGTATGTTAAAACAGGCGAGAAAAACAAGCTTTTAAAGGCTGTAGAATTAGGGCTAGTTGATGTTCTTATAGGCACGCATGCCATTTTAGGTGCGAAGTTTAAAAATTTGGGTCTAATGGTAGTAGATGAAGAGCATAAATTTGGAGTGAAACAAAAAGAAGCCTTAAAAGAGATGAGTAAAGATGTGCATTTTTTAAGCATGTCAGCTACACCCATTCCTCGCACTCTAAATATGGCACTCTCTCAAATTAAGGGCATTAGCTCTTTAAAAACCCCACCCATAGACAGACAGCCTAGCCGCACTTTCTTAAAGGAAAAAAGTCCTGAATTATTGAAAGAAATCATCCACAGAGAATTACGCCGTAACGGACAGATTTTTTATATCCATAACCACATTGCTAGCATTTTAAAAGTAAAAACTGAGATAGAAGATTTAATCCCTAAACTTAAGATTGCCATTTTGCATTCACAAATCAGTGCTAATGAGAGTGAAGAAATTATGCTAGAGTTTGCTAAGGGGAGCTATCACATGCTACTTTGCACTTCTATTGTAGAGTCAGGTATCCATTTACCTAATGCTAACACGATTATTATAGATAACGCACAGAATTTTGGACTAGCGGATTTACATCAATTAAGGGGGCGTGTGGGTAGGGGCAAAAAAGAAGGTTTTTGTTATTTTCTCATAGAAGACAAAAAGAGTCTTAATGAACAAGCCTTAAAACGCTTACTCGCCTTAGAAAAAAATTCGTATTTAGGCAGTGGGGAGAGTATCGCTTATCATGACCTAGAAATTAGGGGGGGTGGAAACTTGCTTGGGCAAGACCAAAGCGGGCATATTAAAAATATCGGATATTCGCTTTATACTCGTATGCTTGAAGATGCGATTTATGAACTCAGTGGTGGGAAGAAAAGACTTGAAAAAAGCGTAGAGATTCAATTAAGCGTGAGTGGGTTTATTAACCCTGAGTTAGTCGCAAGTGATAGCTTGAGATTAGATTTGTATCGGCGTTTGAGCTTGTGTGAAAATTTAGATGAAGTGGGACAAATCCATGAAGAAATAGAAGATAGATTTGGCAAAATAGATGATTTGAGCGAGCAATTTTTACAAATCATTATGCTTAAAATTTTGGCTAATAAGCTTGGCATTCTTAAGCTTTCTAATTTCAATCAAAACATCACCATTGTTTATAGCGATGAAAATAAAGAGAGCCTAAAAGCCCCAAGTAAAGATGATAACGACATTTTAGAAACACTCTTGAAGCATTTGCGTGCTAAATTTTCTTTAGAACCACACTAAAAGCGTTTATTTTAGGCTTAACTTTTCATTTTAAAAAGATTATTAAGAGAGTTTGTTGTAAAATAGTCGTTTGCTATGCCTTTATTCGTTAAAAGGTAATTAAGTCATTAAGGAGTTTTTAGTCATGGCAGATATTAAAAGGCGTGATTTTTTAGGAATGAGCCTTGCTAGTGTTACAGCCATAGGAGCAGTAGCTAGTCTAGTAGCGATGAAAAAGACTTGGGACCCACTTCCAAGCGTTGTTTCAGCAGGTTTTACGACTATAGATGTAGCTAGTATGCAAGAGGGGCAGTTTTCTACAATAGAGTGGCGTGGGAAACCGGTTTATATTCTCAAGCGTTCTAAAAAAGAGAGCTTTAATGAAAAGCGTGATTTTAAAATCGGCGATAGCGTTTTTACTACAGCCATTCAAATCTGCACGCATTTAGGTTGTATTCCTACCTATGAAAATGAAGAAAAAGGCTTTTTATGTCCATGCCATGGGGGGCGTTTCACTTCTAATGGCGTGAATATTGCCGGCACTCCCCCCCCACGCCCTTTTGATATTCCGCCTTTTAAAATTGAAGGCACTAAAATCACTTTTGGTGAGGCAGGAGCTGAGTATAAGAAAATGATGGGCAAAGCATAAGGAGAGAGCTAAATGGCAGAAATAAAAAAAGCAAAGAATTTAGGTGAATGGCTGGATATGCGTCTTGGCACTAATAAACTTCTTAAAGTGCTAATGACTGAATATTGGATTCCTAAGAATATCAATTTCTTATGGGCAATGGGGGTTATTTTACTAACCCTTTTTGGCACGCTTGTAGTTTCAGGGATTTTCCTACTTATGTATTATAAGCCTGATGCGAAAATGGCGTTTGATAGCGTGAATTTCACTATCATGCAAGAAGTGGCTTATGGCTGGCTTTGGAGACACATGCATGCTACGGCAGCGAGCATGATTTTTGTTATCATTTATATCCATATGTTTGTAGCGATTTATTATGGCTCTTATAAAAAGGGTCGTGAGATGATTTGGATTAGTGGGATGATTTTGTTTGTAGTCTTTAGTGCAGAAGCCTTTAGTGGGTATATGTTACCTTGGGGGCAGATGAGCTATTGGGCAGCCACTGTTATTACAAACCTATTTGGGGGCATTCCTTTCATTGGGGCTGATGTGGTTGAATGGATTAGGGGTAATTATGTTGTAGCTGATGCGACTTTAACACGCTTTTTTATGCTCCATGTGTTTTTGCTGCCTATTACAATCATTTTACTCATTGGGGTGCATTTTTACTCTTTAAGAATTCCGCATGTCAATAACCAAGAAGGCGAAGAAATTGACTTTGAACTAGAAGAGAAAAAATTCATTGAAGGCAAGAAAAAAGAATCTAAAGTCATTCCTTTTTGGCCGGTATTCTTGTCTAAGGATATTTTTGTGGTTTGTGCGTTCATGGTCTTTTTCTTTTATTTGGTGTGCTACCACTATGATTTTGCTATGGATCCTATCAACTTTGAAAGAGCTAATAGCCTTAAAACTCCCCCCCATATTTACCCTGAGTGGTATTTCTTGTGGAGCTATGAAGTCTTAAGGGGCTTTTTCTTCAATGCAGATCTAGGTCTAGCAGCCTTTGGTGTGGCACAAGTGATTTTCTTCTTGCTTCCTTTCTTAGACAGAAGTCAAGTAGTCGCCCCTGCACACAAACGCCCCGCCTTTATGGTGTGGTTTTGGTTATTGATTATTGATATGATTGTTTTAACTATCTATGGCAAATTGCCACCACTTGGAGCAAGCAAATACATCGGCCTAGCTGGTTCAGTAACTTTCCTAGCCCTTTTCTTTGTGGTGCTACCTATTATTACGATAGCTGAGAGAAAGAAACAAGGGGGTGTTAGATGAGAGAGTTTAAAATTTTAGTTTTGCTTATTGTTGTTATAGGGGTGATTTATTATGGGGTTGAGCCTTATGCACACTCTGTAATGCATCCTAAAGTTGCTCCAGCAGACTTTGCTTTCAAGGACTTAGAGCCTATTGATTTAAAAAATGGCGATGTTAATAAAGGTAAGCAACTTGTAGCAGAGAATTGCACCGCTTGCCATGGCATTAAGTCTCAAAATATTCCAGCTCCTATTAGTGAGAGTAGCTCTTTTGGGGTTGTGCCACCGGATTTAAGCCATATTGCTGGGGTTCTAGATTTAAACTTCTTAGCCCACTTTATCAAAGACCCTGTGAAAGCAGCGAAGTTGAGCCATAAATTCAATGATGAGAAGCCCTATCCTATGCCGGCATTTAGTCAATTTAGCGATAAAGATTTGAGTGATATTGTGGCGTATCTTGTTTCTATCTTGCCTGAAAAGTTGAGTGATAAGGAAGTGTTTGCTCAAAGCTGTCAAAGATGCCATAGCCTAGATTACGCTAAAGACAAAGCTTTCAGTAACGCTAAAGACTTGCGGCACTATTTAGGCTCTGAAGTGCCTGATTTATCCATGATGATTAGGGCTAAGGGCGAGCATGGGTTAAATATTTTCATCAATGACCCACAAAAACTCTTGCATGGCACAGCCATGCCTAGAGTGGGATTGAATGAAAAGGCTCAAAAACAAGTCATTTCTTATTTGGAAAAAGCAGGCGATAGCAAAAAGCATGAGAGGAATACTTTGGGCATTAAGATTATGATTTTCTTTGCTGTGCTAGCTTTCTTAGCTTATGCTTGGAAGAGAAAAGTTTGGAGTGAGGTGCATTAAGGCTTTAAGGGAGGGGGTTTATTTTTTAATTATTCTTTTTGCTTTTGTGTTACAATCAAGCTTTATAAAAAATCTATTGTTAAGTTTTATAGGGAATTAATAATGTTAGAAAAAACTGATTTACGCTTTAGTAGCACCTCCAATCTAGAAATCCACTATAGTCAATACATTCCAAAAAATCCTATCGGCGTGGTGGTGCAAATCGCTCATGGCATGATGGAGCATAAAGAGCGTTATGCTTGGCTATGCGAAGAATTATGTTCTAGGGGTTATGATGTGTTTATTAATGACCATAGAGGGCATGGCAAGAGCATTAATAAAAGCGATATTTTTTTGGGCGAAATGGGTAAGAATGGTTTTGAGCAAGCGGTAAGTGATTTAGAAGAGTTTAGTCGTATTATCAAAAAAGAATTTCCTAATCACAAGCATGTTTTATTGGGGCATAGCATGGGTTCATTACTCTCTAGGCGTTTAACTCAAAGGGGATTTAAGCCGGATGCTTTAATTTTAACCGGAACGCCCTCACCTATTTTAATGATACAAGTTGGTATTGTAGTGGTTGGCTTAGCCAAATTATTAAAAATTGACTATCCATGGGATATGGGCAAGATTTTTTCTAGCCGCTCTAGAGTCAAGCGTTTTGGTGGGGGGTTAAAGGGGAGCTGGCTTTGTAAAAACGAGCGAGTTGTTGAAGCATATATGAATGATTCGTTGTGCCGTTTTAACTTCACGAGCAATAGTTTTTATAATCTATTGGTGGGGACTAGGCGGTGTTTTTCTCGCTTTGAGAAAGTGCCTAAGGATTTGAAAGTGTTGCTTGTGAGTGGGGCTGATGATGTGGCAGGAGAATTTTCTAAAGGCGTGATTAAAGCTATGGAACGCTTACAAAAACAAGGGGTTTCTAATGTGTCTGCAAAGCTTTTTGGTGGTTTAAGGCATGAGATTTTTAACGAACATAGCAGAGAAGAAGTGCTTGCAGAAATGCTTGATTGGTTAGAAAGGGCATTAAAAGACAAAATGAACCCTTAAGAACCCCTTAGAATTTCTAAGTTTTTAGTTCAAGAGTGAACTTTTAAGCAAATTGAGTGCTTAATTTGATTGAATAATGTTAAGATAAAATTTATAGATATATTTTATTAAAGTAATTTAATGGGTCTTAATTGTTTTGTTAAGTCTTTCAAAAACGATAAGCATACGAGATAATCAAAGCTGTTGTTTTTGATTGTCTTCTTTAGGGGGTTGCTGTTCTTGTTTCTTTTCGATTACTAAGAAATATACAATCACTCCCCACGCAACAAGACCAATTGTGCTTATTAATCCTCCTGTTTGGTGTGTCCATATGCCAGTTGGTATTCCATTACCAATAGAGCGTAGCAACAAAGTATGCTAAGAAATGTAGCGATCCCAAAACCACCGAGCAAACGATGTATTGACCCTAAGAAAAAATGTGAATATTTTTTTAGAATTCTGTCGCAATAATTAAATATTATTTCATTTAAAAGAGATAGCAACAGCCAAAAATAAAATGCTATACACACCCAAGCAAGAGACATAATAATGCTAGGAGTGATTGCGATATTGAAGTAAGTGAGAAGTTTGATTGCAGGATGAACGAGTGAATATCGCATAAGAGCAGGGATTAGCTCTAAGCTATGCGGATAACATGCAGAAAAGGATTCATAACAATCGCTCATGTAATCAAAAAAAGGGTAATCATAGAGATAATAAAAACCCACCATATACATCAATGAAAATCCTATAAGAGATGCCATAAAAATTAAATGTAGCAATATGTTCCTTATAAAAACAATAATAAGAATAATTGCTACAACACAAACAATAATGACAATGGTTAGAGTATAGTCAGTATCATTGCTGTCGTAATTTTTATGATGCCACTTGTTGAACTGATAAGCTCCAATTCTAGGAATTTGTGGGTGCCTTTCAAACCATTTAAATCCATTTGATAGGGCTTCTGAAAGACTAGCAGTGATTTGTATGTGAGAGACGATAGAATCAAGAGACGGAATTGTTGTTGCATTTAAGGTTTTATTGTAACTAAAAAATCCAATCAGAAAAATAAAGCACAATCTAATTAAAACATTCATTTTTAACACTCTTTTGATGATTTTATAAAACTTTGAGTATAATAGGCTTAGGCTTAGGCTTAGGCTTAGGCTTAGGCTTAGGCTTAGGCTTAGGCTTAGGCTTAGCTTAAATAGACTTTAAAATTAAAGGCGTGTTGTTTTGCAAAAGATTGGGGAATTACAAGTTTAAACAATCTCGTAAAATATATAAGAATTTATAAGATAGGTTTTCAATTCATTTAATTAAAAAAATTTAAATCAGTAAGTCTTATACAAAAGGGCAGTCAAAAAAACTTTTAAGATATCATAAAAAGAGAGATTATGAGATATTTTGTGTGTGGGGGTTATTTGCTGAAAATTGTAGGTCTATCATAAGCATGTTTTGTAGTTTTTCTCTAAAATCTTGCATAATTTTTCTTCTAGCTCGTTGTTTAGCGCGATGTTTTTGAGGGTATTCTTCAATAGCTTTTTCACAGAGAGGGATTTCCCAATAAGTGAGGTTATCAAGTGTGATAAGCTTTGCCTCACAGCTTGCAAAAAATTTATCGTAGTCTTGGGAGTTATTATACCAATTATAGGCAACCTGTCCGCTGTTAGGGATGCCGAGTAACTTGGAACAGCCTAAAATTTTCCCTAACTCTTTAGCGAGCTTGACTAAAAATAGGTTGGGTCTTGTTTTGCAATATTTAGCAAAGAATTGGTAATGCTTTTCTTCTAAGTCTTTTGTGCCTTGAATGCTACTAACTAGTAAAAAATTTTTAGGAGTCATACAACAACTCATTTTATAGAGATATTGATTATGATTTCTATTGGTGTATCTAATAGTGATTCCCCAAAAGCCCTCATATGTTTCTGAGATATGTAGAAGTCCAAAATCAAAATAATAGGTGCCATTTTCTGTTTCTGTTGTATGGAAGACAACTCTTTTTGCATCCAATAAGGGAGTTATGTTGTAATTACTTGGAGTTCTTATATGTAAATCCTGCAAGAAACGCATGTCTGAGACCAAGCAAAGAAGGTTTTGCGAATCACTAAAACGAAAATCACAAAAATGTATTAAGCAAGCTCTCATATTTAGAATACGATTCTTATTTGGCAATAGTGATTCGAAGGTTTTTATCTTGACTCCTAAGAGACAACTGTTATCTTGATAAAATCTATTAGTAATCATGCTAATAATATTCGTAGAAATAATCAAGCTATCAGCCCCACTAGCTCTGCTATTGATGATTCTAAAGATATTCAACCAAAAAGCGTTTGGAAAACACCTTCTCAAAAGTCCAAGCATATAAAGCACAAAAATATTCACACATTTTTTATAAAAGACCAACATAAAACTTCCCTTTAAAACTCATGGCTTCACTTTATTATTGTGCCAAAAATATCTTGTAAACATACTTACTCTAACTATTTTTTATAACGCTTTTCTAGCGTATTTTGAATAGCAATAGAGGGGGTTAGATAATGATAACGCACTAAAATTTCTGTAATATCTTTAAAAATGGGAGTTGCAATTTTACTAGCATAGTATTCTTCTTTGCCGTGTGAACCTAAAATAACCACACCAATGGTAAAAACATGTCTTTCATCTTCTGCGAATCCAAAAAAAGAGCTATTATAAGACTCTTCGCTATAGCCTCCCCCTTTAGCCACTCTAGCAGTGCCTGTTTTTCCCCCTATGTATAACCCATCAAATTGAGCGCCTTTGCCGGTGCCATAACGCACTACTTTAAGCAGGGTTTCTTTCATTTTTTGAGCTGTCTTGTCGCTAATAGCTTGGATAGTAGGCTTTTGAGTGGGGATATAAATATCGCCATTAGGAGCGGTCTTTCTTTGCACTAAGTAGGGCGTAACTAATTTGCCTTCATTAGAGAATGCACCATAAGCCCTTAAAAGTTGCAAAAAAGTTGCGTTCAATCCATAACCATAAGAAACACTTCCCTTTAACACCTCACGCTTAAAAGCGTTTAAGGGAGGGATTTTTCCTTGACTTTCTAAAGATAAATCAATGCCTGTTTTTTGTGCAAATCCATAGTTTAAAAGCCCATTATAGAAATCTTCAGCACTCAGATTTTTGCTGATTTTTATCATGCCCACATTGCTAGACCTTATTAAAATATCTTCTATAATGGTTTTTTGACTAGGAATAAAATCATCTTTAATAGTGTATTTGCCGAGTTGATAAAAGCCATTGTTTAAATCAATACGCATTTTGGGTTTAATAAGATTTTTATCTAAGAGTAAGGAATATACAATGGGCTTGATGGTGCTACCGGGTTCAAAAACTTTTTCAACTACGCTTGGATTTAAGCTCTCATAATCGCTTGTTTTAATTGTATTTGGATCAAAGCGATTGCTTGTAGCTAAAGAGAGGATTTCCCCACTTTTAGGGTTGATAATGCCTACTAAAATTTCTTGGGCTTTATGTTTGGCTTTAGTTTTATCTAGTAGGGTCTCAATCTCTCGTTGGAGTTTTAGAGGAATACTCAAATACACTTCAAAGCCATCAAGGCGTTTTTTTTCTACATAAGAGCGGTTTTGAATAAAATTGAAACTCACATCTCTTTTGCCTATTTTGATTCCATTTTGTTGGGCATTGAGCGAATTGTTTTGAACTTTTTCAATCCCTTTTTTACCTGTCGTTAGAGTGAGTTTGTCTTCTTCTTTTTTCTGCACATAACCAACAATAGGTTCTAAACTGCTTTTATAAGGGTAGTGCCTAGAAACGCCGCTCACTTCAATATCTAAGCCTTGCTTTTGCCATATTTTATTGTTTTTATCTTTAAAATTTTGAAAGACTCCATACGCAAGAAATTTTTTATTCAAATCTTTAAGATTAGCAGCTGTATTTGGAGTGAGATTATAAGCTAGGGTGGTGTAGCCTTTGGTATTGAGTGCATCTTTTAAAGATTTTTTAGGGATATTGCTATAGATAGAGAGAAAATCAATAAAAAAATCTTTTTTATCGGGGTCTAAGAATCTTGTGTCAAAACCTAGCTTGAAGAGTTTTTGTGAGCTTGCTAGGCTATAGCCATCCTGACTATAAATAGTGCCTCTAATAGCAATATCTTGTTTTCTAATGGTTAGGGTAGGCATGTTGGGTCGTGGAAAAGTCGCTTGTATTAACGCTACTATTAAAAAGAGTAAAAAAAGGAATAAAAAAACAAGTGCGGCAAACGCACTTTTATTTTTTTGAGTGCTTAGAAAGGTTTGATAATCAAAAGGGTTTTGTGAATCTTGGTTTTCTTGTGAATGCACTTAAAGCCCCAACCTATTAAAAAACTTGTCAAAAACTAGCTGTTTAGTCTTGTAAAAAACTAGAGATGGAGTAATGGTAACTGCCTTCTTAATGGTAAGTTTGCAAGGATTTGAAACGCACCCCAATAGGGAGAAATAGGAAAGGGGCGTTGTTTTTTTAGAACAAAACACTTAAAAACTAGATTTGCGTTCTTAAGAGTTCTTTATAAGCACTAATAGCTTTATTGCGCACTTCAAGCATAAGTTTCATGCTTGTCTCAGCCCTACCAATAGCAATGGCTGCTTGGTGCAAATCCTTGATTTGTCCGGTCGCCATGTCTGCGATAGCTTTATCAGACTGCTCTTGCGTGCTGTTAAGCTCATTGATAGATTGCTTGAGAAGTCGTGAGAACTCTCCGCCTTTTTGCTCTTTGAAAGCGTTCCCTGTTTCTTCTTGTCTGGCTTTATTGTCTGTATTAAGCTCAGAGAAAGCGTTCAGTAAGCTCTTGTCATTATGTATGGCTTGCATAAAACCTCCTTAAGCTCTTTAATTTTTTAAAATTTCTATTTTGCAAAGCATTTTACCCATATTTTAGTTAATAATCATAATTTTAGCTCTTTTATTCTTCATAAGATAGCTTATGTTTGTATCATGCTAATAGCATTGTTTGCCATATTTTTAGTGCTTTGAAAAGCTGAAACATTGGCTTGATAGGCTCTAGTTGCCTCTACTAAATCTGCCATTTCAACGACTGCATTCACATTAGGATATGCTACATAACCTTGAGCATTGGCATCAGGGTGGCTTGGGTCATACTTCATCAATGGTTTGCTATCATCACGCACGATTTTATCCACAACTACACCGGTTATGGGGACTAGCGAGCTGTCATCGCCCTCATTTAAGGGGTCTTCATAAGGGATAACTTGATTGTTTTGGGTAAGTTTTTGATTTAAAATTTCATTGAAATCAAAAGCTTTGAATACTGCTTCTTGTCTTCTATAAGGACCTCCTTCGCTTGTGCGAGTGGTGTTAGCATTGGCGATGTTAGAAGAAATAAGATTAGCTCTTAAGCGTTGGGCAGACAAGCCATAACCACTAATGTCAAAAGAAGATAAAAACATGTTATTCCTTTAAATCATAAACTCTTGCTAGATTCAATAGCATAATTAACAACGCTACGATATTTTTTTAACGCCGTGCTTAGAGCCAAATACATGGTAGAGTTTTTACCCATTTCACTCGTTTCAATGTCTAAATCCACGCTGTTGCCATCATTTTTAGCTAAATGCCCATCTCTATAAAAGAGGCTCGCCCCTTGCGAACTGCTGTCTTTAAAGCTTAAATGTCTAGGGTTTGTATGGGCTAAAGAAAGGATTTGACTAGATTTGTTGTCAAAAATTTCAGCTTTTTTTTCAGCTAAGACGCTTTCAAAATCCAAATCTTTAGGTCTGTAAAAAGGTGTGTCCACATTAGCGATGTTAGAAGCAATCATATCTTGGCGCAAAGCCCGATAATCCATCGCTTTATAAGCAAGGGGAAACGCTTTAGAAAAATCCATATCAAAAACCTTTTAACAATTTAGCTCTTTATGCAACTATCAAGCTACGCTATGCAAAAATTGTTCCAATTCTAGCTATTTTTAATTCTTTAAGTATAGCCATAGAAGAGATTGCACAATTACTGCAAGTATCCTTTGAGAGACGCTAAAAAGCGAGCAAAATTTTAAACTATTATAGTGTAAAATATCTCTAAAAAGCCTTAAAAATTTGATTGATTATAATTTGAGTTAAAAATTTTTATTAAGAAGGGCATTCTACAGGCAAGGGATAAAGAAAATGACTGCAGATAGAAATCTGTTTTTTTGTGCCTCATTGTTAATTTTTTTTGGGGTATTGATGAGCTATTCTCTCTCTAGCTATACGAGCGTTGTGCTGTATCATTATGGAGAGTTTCATTTTTTTGAGCGTCAATTAATTAGTGCTATTTTGGGTATAGGGATTATGTGGGGTTTGTCAAAATTAGACCCTAAAAAGTGGTTTAGTCCTTTAGGTTTTTTACTCTTTTTTCTTCCCTTGTTATTGACTATTGGCATGGTCTTTTTGCCTGAAAGCCTTTCAAGTAGTGCAGGAGGAGCAAAGCGCTGGATTCGCTTAGGGTTTTTCTCTCTAGCGCCTTTGGAGTTTTTAAAAATTGGTTTTACTTTTTTTCTTGCATGGAGCTTGTCTCGCACCTTTGTTCTGCAAGACAAATCAAATGTAAAAGAAGAGATGATAACCCTTATCCCTTATTCGCTTGTCTTTTTGTTTTTGGCTTTTGTGATTGGAGTTATGCAAAATGATTTGGGGCAAATTGTTCTCTTGGGGGCTGTTTTTGCAGTTTTGTTGGTGTTTTCTGGGGGTAGCACTCAATTAGTAGGTATGATTGTCTCAGTGGCATTTGCAGTGGGTGTTTTAGCGATTGTTACAAGCGCTCATAGGATTTTGCGTTTGAAATTGTGGTGGTCTAATTTGCAAAATTCACTTTTTACACTCTTGCCTGATAAATTAGCAAACGCTCTTAAAGTGAGCGATTTACCCGAATCTTATCAAATCTTTCATGCAGGAAATGCCATTCATAATGGGGGGTTGCTTGGACAAGGGCTAGGACTAGGGCAAATTAAGCTAGGTTTTTTGAGTGAGGTGCATACGGATATGGTCTTAGCCGGAATTGCAGAAGAATTAGGGTTTTTGGGATTATTTTTTTGTGTAGCAGTATTTTTGGCAATCTTAATGATGATTGTTAAGATTGCTAATCGGTTAAAAGAGCCTAAATACGCTTTGTTTTGTATAGGAATGGCATTATTACTAGGATTTTCTTTGATTATCAATGCGTTTGGGGTGGGGGGGATTTTTCCGGTTAAAGGTTTGGCGGTGCCGTTTTTAAGCTATGGGGGTAGCTCTTTATTGGCTAATTGCATAGCGGTTGGATTGGTTTTGAGCCTTGCTAGATATGCAAAAGATGAGATTTCTTAGCAAGGCTTTTAAAGCTATTCCCAAAGAAATTTTTGAACTTCTTTTTCATCTAAGTCAAAAACGACTTTGTAATAGTCCTTAACAATTTCATTAATATCTACGCCCTTAAAGGCCTCTGGGTAGGCTTTTGTAGCGATAAACAAGCTGATTAAAGGCGCTCTAGGCCCACCAATATCCATTGTAGGGAGTTTATAAACTTGCTTGTTTTTAACCGCTTTAATAGTGCTAAATTGAGGGTTATTTAAAACATCTTCAGGTTTTAAAGCGCTTACCCACCAAATGAAAATAATCTCTGGGTTTTCTTTAACAATCTTTTCCATATTGATTTCAGCACGCCCAAATTTAACATATTTTAAGCCAAAATTATCTATGCCACCTTTTTCTAATATATCAGAGCTGATTGCATGATGACCGCTTACCATGTTAATTTTATGAAAAAATTCTATTCCTTTTTTTCTCTTAACATTTCTTAAACGCTCTTTGACAAAGTTTAGAGTTTCTTGCATTTTTGCAAACTTTTTAGACGCATCAATTTGCAAGATACTAGCTTGTGTTTTAATGTTATTTATCGCCTCTTCTATACTTTGCTCTTGAAAAGATAAAAAAGAGATATGAAATTTTTTAGCGTATTCAATAGCCTTAGGATTACCCACAAAAGTTACCACCACATCAGGGGCAAGTTTTTTCAGCTCTTCAGTATTGAGTGCTGAGAGATGGTCTCCACCAATAGATTGAATGCTATTGAGGTTTTTAGCGGTTACTTGATTAATATCAATTCTAAAGCCATAGCGAGAAAGACCCACGACCTTATCCCAAGTGCCAAGCATTGCTGGCACTTCAGCATAACTTCCTAGATAAATCATTTTGTGAATAGGGAGCTTAAAGGTTTGCTCTCCAAAGTAATCTTTGACTTTGATTTCTTGTGTGGAAGCATTAGAAATGCTAGGTAAGGATATAGAGGCTAAAAATGCACCTAACAAATAGGGGGCTAAAGTTTTTTTTAAACGAGTTGCAAACATGATGTTTCGCCTTTCTTTGAGATTAAGAATATGATTAAAGAGAGCATTATAACACTCTTAGAAAACTATTTGTTAATCAAAGATATTGTTTTAATCGTTATGAAAATATAGTAAAAATGAAACTATTTTTTATAAAATCTCAAAATATGAAAGAAAATATATTCTTATTAACTTTTTAAGAATATACTTCGCTATGTTTCCTTTTAAGTGGAAAACAATAATCAAAATTAAATCTGTTTGATTTAACGAAATTTTTAAAATATTTAAGGAGTTGTATTATGTTAGTTACAAAACTTGCCCCAGATTTTAAAGCCCCTGCGGTTTTAGGAAATAACCAAATTGATGAGCATTTTGAGCTTTCTAAGAATTTAGGTAAAAATGGTGCAGTGCTATTCTTTTGGCCAAAAGATTTTACTTTTGTATGCCCTTCAGAAATTATTGCGTTTGACCACAGAGTGAAAGACTTCCAAGAAAAAGGTTTTAATGTTATTGGTGTGTCTATTGATAGCGAGCAAGTGCATTTTGCTTGGAAGAATACCCCTGTAGAAAAAGGCGGTATCGGTCAAGTATCTTTCCCTATGGTAGCTGATATTACTAAGAGTATTTCTAGAGATTATGATGTATTGTTTAATGAGGCGATTGCTTTAAGAGGTTCTTTCTTAATTGATAAAAACATGAAAGTAAGACATGCAGTAATCAATGATTTACCACTAGGTAGAAATGTAGATGAAATGCTTCGCATGGTCGATGCGCTTTTATTCTTTGAAGAGTATGGTGAAGTTTGCCCAGCTGGTTGGAGAAAAGGTGATAAAGGTATGAAAGCGACTGCTGAGGGCGTTGCAGAGTATCTTAAAGACCACGCTGATAAGCTTTAATTGGTCGTTTGAACTAACGGATTTTAATTCTGGCAAGGGGAATTTTCCTTGCCAATTCTTTCTTTTTCATTTTTTATTTTTTTATCATTTTACATTTAGATGTTTAGCTTTGAGAGCGTTTTTAATTAGATTTAGAGGCATATTTTTTGAGAGCTGGCTTATAAAAAGCGGTTATTTTTTAAGATTAAAGGAGTTTTATGGGTATTTTAAAGCGTGTTTTTTGCGTGGTTATGGTGATTTTGGGTTGCTTGAATACTTTGCAAGCGCATAAACATAAGGAAAAAAAGGAAAAATATGAAATCACTCAGGAGATTAAAGTAGGGGCTACTCCTATTCCGCATGCTCAAATTTTACAATCTGTGGCAGAAGATTTAAAAGAGCAAGGCATTGCTTTAATCATTGTGCCTTTTACAGATTATGTTACGCCAAATTTAGCTTTAATAGATGGCTCATTAGATGCGAATTTTTTTCAGCACCGCCCTTATTTAGACCGATTTAATTTAGATAGGCATGCACACTTGATTGATGTAGCAAGCATTCATATAGAGCCTTTAAGATTTTATTCTAAAAAAATCACTAATATTAAAGATTTGAAGAAAGGCTCTATGATTGCAGTGCCAAATGACCCAAGCAATCAAGGCAGAGCATTAATTTTATTGCATAAGCAAGGGATTATCACGCTCAAAGACCCAAGCAATTTATATGCGAACGAGTTTGATATTATCAAAAATCCTTATAAGGTTAAAATCAAGCCCTTAGAATCTGCTATGTTAGCTAAAGTTTTAGATGACGTAGAGGGGGCTGTAGTTCCCGGAAATTACGCTTTGCAAGGCAAGCTTACTAACCCTTTATTTTCAGAAGGCAAGGATTCTCCTTATGCTAATATTTTAGTTACTCGTGAGGATAATGCTGAAAACGAGGGGATAAAAAAGCTTATCCAAGCCTTGCAGAGTGATAAGACCAAGCAATTTATTGCTGATACATACAAAGGGGCTATTATTCCTGCATTTTAATTTGATGTCTAATCTCTTCTTAATAAAGAGATTAGCACAAAACTCTTATATATTTAAATTGACAACTAAAAAGGCATTTCTTTAGCAAAAAAACTTTAATATTTTAGCTTTAGTTTTTAGTTTTTCAATGGAGGAGGGGTCTTTAAATCTTTTTGAGAAATATAGCCAAGCTCATAGAGCTTGTTGCTCATTTTAACTAATAAACCCCCAAGTTTTGAACCCCCTTCTCCATGCTCTACTAAGATTGTAATAGCATATTTAGGGTTTTCATAAGGCAAAAACGCTGTAATCCAAGCGTGCGAGCGGTGGAAATACTCCATATCCTTTTCTTTAATGCGTGTCATCATGCTTTGGGGGATTTCTATGACTTGTGCGGTGCCGGTTTTACAAGCGAGAGTTACTTTAGAGCCTTTTGTGGAATAATACGCTGTGCCGTCTTTATGGTTACACACTTCATACATGCCTACACGCAAAGCTTTGAGTTTCTTTTTTTGAAAATCGCTCAAAGGGTCTTTAAGCTCGCTTGTATTCATCATGGCAAAATGGGGCGTAGCAAGCTTTCCTGTAGCAATAAGTCCGGTATAAACAAGCACTTGTAAAGGCGTGGCTAAAAAAGAGCCTTGACCTATAGCGGTGATGAGCGTATCGCCCATTTTCCAATCTTGATTAAAACGCTTGAGTTTCCACAAACGATCAGGCACAATCCCTACAAATTCATTGGGCAAATCAACGCCTGTTTTTTCACCAAAGCCTACTTCTCTTAAAGTTTTGGCAAGCTTTTCTATAGAGATTTCAAGTCCAAATTTATAAAAATACACATCTACAGATTCTCTAATGGCTTTATATAGATTAGAGTTACCATGCCCTATTTTTTTCCAATCTCTAAATTTTCGCTTACCTACTTCAATATAAGGGGGTGTAGGAATAGTGGTGTCTTCAGTAATGTTTAGATTTTCTAAAAAGCTTAGTCCTACCCCCATTTTGACTACAGAGCCGGGTGGGTAGAGTGCATTAGAAAAGCGGTTTAATAGGGGGTTATAAATATCATCTTGGAGTTTTTGCCACTTGTCTTGGCTAATTCCTCCTACAAAATCATTTAAATTGTATTCAGGATAACTTCCAGCTACTAATAATTCCCCATTTTTAACATTCATCACTAAAAGCACCCCTCGCTTGTCTTTAAAAAGCTCATTAGCCTCTTCTTGCAAGCGTTTGTCTAGGCTTAATTGCAAGTGGTTGTTAGTGCTTGGAGGCACGGTTTCTAAAGTGGCTAGTTCTTGGTTTAGAGCGTTTACTCGCATGATTTTATAGCCTACTTTACCTTGCAAATGCTTGTTATATTCTTTTTCAATGCCGGTTTTTCCTACAATTTGGCTGTATTGGCTCTCTTCATCATCTTTTAAATCTTGCAGACTAGCTACGCCTACATAGCCTAAAACATGCGAGGCAAGCGAGGCGTTAGGATAAAAGCGTTTGTTTAAAGGATGCACAAAAATGCCATTATGTTGGATAAGCTTGGTATAGAGAGGTTGCATGGTTTTATAAGGAATAAAGCCAATTACCTTGATAAGATTATGGTTATAGAGTGAATTTTCTTTTTGATAATTGCTTAGAAGGGTTTCTTTTGAAAGATTAGGAAAATATTTTTGGATAATTTCAATTTTTTCTAATAACTCCTTTTTTTTAAGCATACTAGGCAAAAACACGCCAAAAACAAGCTCATTTACAGCTAAAAACTTGTGGTTTCTATCGGTGATATTGCCTCTTTTGGGAACTAAAAATTCTTTTTTAGTCATGTTGCGTTCGGCTAATTTTTCGTAGTATTCTTGGTTTTTTACGCTTAAGACAAAGAGATTTAGAGCAAGGATAGCCCAAATGCTAATAAAAAGAAAGAGCAAGAAGTTATAGCGCAAGTTTTTCATAAGAACTCCACAGAGCGCTTTCTATGAGCGCAAAAATAATAAAAGGATACAAATCATTCCAGCTTGGCATAGAAAAGAAAAAATGCGATAGATACAAAAAGTATATTAAAAAGACATGCAAGCATTTGAAAGAAAAGCCATTATTTAAAAAACGCAATGAATTTTTATAAATAAGCTGGTAGTAGAGTAAGAATAAAAGAGCTAAAACCCCTAAAACTTGCAAATGCATGCTCTCAAATAAAAACAAGCATATAAAGACAAAAATACAGAGTAAAAAATGCTCATGCACTCTAGCATACAATAAAAATAAAACCCCTAGCATAGGCGGTAAAATAGGGATTAAATCTCTAAAAAGACTATACGCATAAAATAATACGCACCATAACAATGGCGTATAAAGATAACTATGACTTAAAGAAGGACGCTGATACATAATCTAAACCGCTTGAATGGGATTGAGTAAATATTTTAAAAGGGTTTGGCGTACGATGTGAAGGCTAGGGAATTTGTGCGAAAGGGTGTTAAAATCGCTTGTATTGATTAAAAAGGGTTTAGAAGAATTAGTAAAAAGGCGGTGTTGCTCGTTTTTATTAAGCTTATCAAATTTAGTAAAAAGGGGCAGATAAACTTGGTCAGCTCTCAAAATTGCTTGAAGATTTTCTTTAGCGCTATTGTCAATTTCTAAGTTTAAATGGCGTGCATCAATTAAATGCACAAAAAGTTTGATAGAAACTCTTGCGCTTAATAGCTCCCATAAGAACCCCTCCCATTCTTTTTTCAAGCTCTTAGAGACTTTTGCATAGCCAAAGCCGGGTAAATCAAGGATATTAAAAGTTGTTATTAAAGCATTTTCTTTATCTTCCCAAGTAGTGGAGAAAAAATTTGCTAAACGGGTTTTGCCCGGTGTGGCTGAACTTTTAGCGAGATTTTTTCCTAATAGAGTGTTGATAAAAGTGCTTTTTCCTACATTGCTACGCCCTAGAAAAACCATTTCAGACACCGCACTTGCAGGGCATTGAGAGAGTTTTGCTGCAGAGGTTATAAAATGAGCGTCCTTAATAAGTATCATAGGTTTTCCTTATTGGCAGGTTTTTGATTAGTAGGTGTTTGGGCTTGTTTAGATTTTTTAGCGTTTTGCTTTAATTTAGCTTTGCGATTTTCTTCATTAATATCTTCAATGTCAAAGATAAATTTAGCGGGGTGGTTTTCACTACCTACTACATCAGCATAGCCTTTGGTTTTATTTAGAATAATTTCATCGCCTATTATGGTGTTTGCCTTGCCTATTTCTTTAACAACAGCATTTTTTATCAGTCTGTATTCTCCATTCAAAGCGTTATAGATAAGTTTATCAGCACTGCCTTGAATCTCACGATTGTCCTCAGTAAAAATAGTGAAACGCACATCTCCAACAGCCTCATAACGCTTAGGACGGCGTTTTTCATTCAAAAAAACGCTGACTTTATCAGCAAATAGCCTATCTTTTCCTTTTTTGATTTGCACATTGCCTTGAATGATAGCCATCTTAGTCTTATCTTCAGCGACAAATTTATTTCCGGTAATTTCTAAACGCTCTTTGGTTGCTACAAGCCCCTTTTTTTGTGTCTCTAATGAAAGGGCAATATCTAAAAAAATCAATAAGACACAAAAAAAGAGGGCAAAACGCATGTTAAAACTTTCCTTGAATGGTAGGAAATTTTTTATTTTCATTTTGACTTTTTTTAATCTCATCTAAAAGCAAATCAGCTTGCACGCTTTGGGCTTGAATGCGTTGTAAAACATGTGAATAATAAATGTCAAGTCCATTAATTTCGCCCTCATTTGAGATGAGTTTAAATTTGCCTTTACCTTTAAAGCTTTGTTCTTTATGGTCATACACGCCCGTTTCACTCCAAAAGCTAGAATTATCATTTCTGGTGTAAGTTACCCCTTGAGGAAAAAAATACAAATCTTGCTGGCGTTTAGCCTTAGGAGATTGCACGCTTTCTATGCTCGCTAGAAGATTCTGCTTAGCGTGATTTTTAGAGGTTTTGGTTGGTAGTTTTTGGGTTTCATCTAGTTCATAGCGACTGATTTTAGAATCAAAAAAAATTTCATAATCATCATATTGCAAAGCTTTTTTACCTTGGATAGATAAATCAATGACTTCTTCACTCATTTGAAACGCTTTAAAACCCTCTAGTTCAATTTTAGGAACATTTTCTTTAGAAACAATGCTAGTGGGTTGGGAGCGCAAAAAGAAAAAAATTAAACCTATAGTAATCACAGATAAAACAATGAAGAAATTCAAAACGCTATTAGAGGTAAAGCTTAAGCGCCTCATCTTCTAAGCCCTCTAGTTTTAAAAGATAATCAATCGCCTCTCTAACTGCCCCTTTACCCCCTAAGTTTTGCAACACTTTATGAGCCTTGCTTTTAATGATAGGATGCGCATCAAAAGGAGCAAAATTTAAAGTGCATGCTTTAAACATGCCTAAATCATTATAGTCATCGCCTACACATGCGATTTCTTTTGCGCTTAATTTTAAGTCTTTTTTAAGTTGTTCTACAACAATGTTTTTGTCTTTGACCCCCATAAAAACATGCTGAATGCCTAAACTCTCTGCGCGTTTTTTTACAATAACTGAAGTTCTTCCGGTGATAATAGCGATTTCTTTACCTAATTTTTGCCACAGCACCATGCCAAGCCCATCTTTAACATTAAAGGTTTTAATTTCTTGCATTTCTTCATTAAAATACAATGTGCCATCAGTGAGTGTGCCATCTACATCTAAAAGCAATAACTTAATCATTCTCTAATTAAAATCGCATTTTTGTTATGAGAAGAGGCAAAGTCTCTTGCCTCTTCTTCACTCTGAAAGCCTTGTATTAGCACTTTATAAAAGTCATTGATATGAGTGATTTTAGTAGAATAAGCTTTGTGTTTAGCTTGCAATTTTTCTGCTAATTCTAAAGCCCCCTCTTTACGCTTGAAAGCCCCCATTTGTAAAGAAAATTTTCCACCGCTCACACTCTTTTGACTTTCGCCTACTTTAAACTCTTTTTTGAGAGTTTTTGAAGGGTTAGTATTAAAGCTCTGTTCATATTGTTTAGAAATCACGCCTCCAAAACCTAAAATGATTAAGCGCACATTTGCTGTGCCTTTTTTAACCATATCAATATCTCTAGCAGCCGCATTAGACAAATCAATAATGCGGTTATTCACAAAAGGCCCTCTATCATTAATGCGCACTATAGTGCTGAGATTATTTTCTTTATTAATTACTTTTACAATGGTATTCATAGGCAAGGTTTTATGCGCTGCAGTGTGGGCATACATGTTATAAATTTCGCCATTGCTCGTTTTTTTGGCATGGAAGTTTGGACCATACCAGCTTGCTATACCATCAAAGCTTTCGCCCAAATCCACTTTAGTAGGATAATACCACTTACCCCCCACTTGATAAGGACGCATGGTGGCTCTTTGAATAGCGTTAGAATCACGCATGCCACTATTGATATTATTTTCATTACTAGCAGTGTGAGTTTGCTTAGGAGTTTCTTGGTGTTTGAAATGACGCTCAAAAAAATTACGCTTATAGGTTGCTGTTTTAGTGGTAGGGTCATAATCTCTAGCATTTTCATAAGCACGCAAGCTTTCATGTTTGTAGAACAAGTTTTTTTTAATCACATCTTCTTTTTTAGTGGCACAAGCACCAATGAGAAATGCTAAACCTATGAAGTAGAATTTATGCAATCTAATCATGGAGTAGCCTCATTACTAGCGAATTTTTTATCAATAGGGATTAAAAGGTGTTGGTGGATAGTGATGCGAGAGTTTTTGAGATTGTTTGCTAACAGAATGCTTGAGATACTAACTTTATAGCGTTTTGCGATGGAAAATAAGGTCTCTTTAGGCAACACCACATGAGTGAGAAAGAGATTCTTAGAATGTCCAAACCCCTTATTAACATGTTTTTGAATGATAGGGGTTTTAGTAGGGTTTTGGCGTAGTTGGCGTTGCTTAAAAAGCGCGAGTTTTTCATAAGGAATATAGACCGTGTAAGTAGGGGCTTTTGAAGGGAGAATATTATAGCGGAATTGGTGGTTATAGGATTTGAGAGTGTTTAGACTTAAGCTTAAGTTTTTTGCAACTTGTGCTAATGGGGTGCGTCTTTTGAGTTGCACTCTCACTAAACTCACTCTTGCCCCACGATTAAGCAAATATTCTTTATTTTTGAGATTGTCTAAGCTGTTGAATTTTAAGGCTAGGCTTAGAATGGAGCGGATATAGTCTCGTGTCTCTTTAGGAAGATATTTTTTGTCTTCATCTAGCAAAACCTTGATGTCTGAACTTCCGGACTTTCTAATAGCATTTTGCACATTGCGTAGGCCATAGTTATACGCCATAGCGACTAAATACCACTGATTGGTTTGTTTATAGAGTTTTTTCAGATAGATAATAGCAGCTTGAGTGCTTTTAATAGGGTCTCTTCTTTCATCAATGTAGTGGTTAACTTTAAGATGTAACTCCCTAGCAGTTTCTGGCATAAACTGCCAAATTCCTACCGCCTTTTTTTTGCTATAAGCCCTTGTTGAAAACCTAGACTCTGCCATAGCTAGAAATAAAAATTCTTGCGGCACATTAGCTTCTCTTAGCATGCTTTTAATGATAGGAATAAACTGATAGTTAGAATCAAATCTTTTGACTAACTTTTGCCACTCTTCTTCTTCATTCACATTTTTTAGAGCGGTCGGCATTTGAGCTAAAAAGCTTGCATTCACGCCAAAAGCCTCTAGAACTTTCGTGTCTATGGGAGATTCAAACGCTAGTTTAGCATGGGCTATAGGCATAAGAGCAAGCGAACTAACAACAAGGGAAAAAAACCATTTTTTACTAAAATACTTCATTGTGTCTATTATTTAAAATCCTACATAAATCCAAAAACGCTAATGAGCTTTTATTGCCAAGTGCTTAGTGCAAGGGCTTTTTAATAGCGTGCATTATATCTAAACTTTGACAAGCTTTAATAAATGACTAGGCTTTTAAGAGAAATTAAAGAGCCTTTGAGCGTTAGTTGTTGTCAATTTAGCAAGCTCATCTAAGCTAACATCTAATATTTCGGCAATTTTTTGAGCGATTAAAGGAATATAGGTAGGACTATTTCTTGTGCCTCTAAAAGGGTGGGGGGTTAAATAAGGTGAATCAGTCTCTAAAACAAGCCTATTTTTAGGGATTTTAGGCAAGATTTCTACAAGTTTTTTAGCATTTTTAAAAGTGCTAACCCCACCTATTCCATAATAAAAACGCTCGCTTAATTCTAAGAGCATATCATCAGTATTAAAGCAATGCAACACCCCAAAAGCCTTAGGATAACTTTTTAAAATATTTAAACTATCAAAACTTGCTTCTCTAATATGAATAATCAAAGGTTTATTATGTTTAATAGAAAATTCAATTTGCTTACTAAAGATTTCTTGTTGCTTATTTTTGTAGCTCTCTCTTTCATTTAACTCAGGCAAGCGGTAGTAATCTAGCCCGCACTCGCCTATTGCAACACATTTTTTGTGTGTAACAAATTTTTGAAATAATGATAAATCAAAACTATCTACATCATAAGGATGAACGCCGATTGCAAAAAACACGCTTTCATATTTTTCGCTAATTTCTATCGCCCTTTTTAAATCTTTCATATCCGCACCGGGGATAACACACTTAAAAACACCTTTTTTTAAGCTCTCTTTTAGCACTTCTTCTAAATCGTTTTCATAATCTTTATGGTCTAAATGACAATGCGTATCTATAAACATTCCTATCCTATTTTATGAGCTTTTATTCTGTTGTTTTAATATGTTACAATAAGGGGGCATTTTAACATAAGGAAAACAATAATCAATTATGTTTAGTGGATTAATCACTCAAATAGCTAAAGTGAAGAGTTTTCAAAATAGCGTTTTAACGATTGAAAGTAATTTGTATCCAAAACTTGGCGATAGTATTGCCATTAATGGAGCGTGTTTAACGGCTATAAAAAGTTCAAAGACGCATTTTAGCGTGGAGCTAAGTCAAAAAACTCAAAACAGCGTGGCATTAGAAAACTACAAGGATTTAGTCCATATTGAGCCAGCCCTAAAAGCTAACGCACGACTAGATGGGCATTTTGTGCAAGGGCATATTGATGCGATAGGGGTTGTTGAGAAAATCATTCAAAGCGCTAATCAAGTGGATTTTTTTATCAGCACTTCTAAAGAAACGCTTTTATTGTGTATTGAGCAAGGCTCTATTGCTATTGATGGGGTGAGTTTAACCTTAAGCAAGGTTGAAGAAAGGGGGTTTTGGCTAACCATTATCTCTTATACCTTAGAGAACACCCTTTTTAAGACTTACAAACTTAAAAGGCGTGTGAATATTGAAACCGATTTGTTAGTTAGAAGTGTGGCATCTATATTAAAAAAACAAGAGAGTTTGAAAAAAAATGTCTCTTGGAATGAATTAGACGCTCTTACTTTAGGATATTAAAATGAAGCAACCCCAAAAAGCCGCTGCTTTAGCCTATAACATAGGACAAGATTATGCCCCAAGAGTTATCGCAAGTGGGGTGGGAGAAATGGCTAAAAGGATTATTCAAAAAGCTAAAGAATACGATATAGCATTATTTTCTAATCCCATGCTAGTGGATTCGCTTTTAAAGGTGGAGTTAGATAGTGCGATACCAGAAGAATTGTATGAAAGCGTGGTGCAGGTGTTTTTGTGGCTCAATGGTGTAGAAAATGATGCACAAATGTCAAAGTAAATAAAATGTAAAAGTCAAATAGATATGGTAGTAGAATTAAAAAATATTGAAAAAATTTATGAAAATGGATTTCATGCTTTAAGGGGCGTGAATTTAGAGTTACAAAAAGGCGATATTTTAGGTGTAATAGGTTATTCAGGGGCTGGGAAATCTACGCTTATTCGTTTAATCAATTGTTTAGAACGCCCTAGTTCTGGCGAAGTTTTAGTTAATGGTGTCAATTTATTGAACCTAAAACCTAAAGAGTTGCAAATGGCTCGTCAAAAGATAGGCATGATTTTTCAGCATTTCAATTTATTGAGCGCTAAAAATGTGTTTGAAAATGTTGCTTTTGCTTTAGAGATTGCTAAATGGAAAAAAACAGAGATTAAGCCAAGGGTGTATGAACTATTAGAGTTAGTGGGATTAAAAGATAAAGCGCATTTTTATCCTAAAGAGCTTAGTGGGGGGCAAAAGCAACGAGTAGCCATCGCTAGAAGCTTAGCGAATTGTCCTAATTTGCTACTTTGTGATGAAGCCACATCAGCCCTTGATTCTAAAACGACACATTCCATTTTAACCCTTTTAAAAGATATTCAAAAAAAGCTTGATTTAAGCATTGTTTTTATCACGCATCAAATTGAAGTGGTTAAAGAGTTATGCAATCAAATGTGTGTGATAAGTAGTGGTGAGATTGTAGAAAAAGGTTTAGTAGAAGAAATTTTTGCTAACCCAAAACATGCTGTTACTAAAGAATTGCTTGGTGTAAGAAATGAGCATGTAGATAAAAAATCACAAGACATTTATCGCATTGTATTTTTAGGGGAGCATTTAGATGAGCCTATTATTTCTAATTTGATTAGACGTTTTAAAATAGATGTGAGTATCATTTCTGGTAATATTGAAGAGCTTACAACCAAAGATATAGGGTATTTGGTGGTGCGATTTTTAGGTGGTGCTATAGAAATACAAGGGGCTTTAGAGTATTTAAATTCTTTAGGGTTAAAAGTTGAAAAATTAAAGGATTAAAAGAATGATAACTCAAATGTTATTTCAAGCCACCCTAGAAACGCTCTATATGGTGTTTGTGGCAAGTTTTTTAGCTGTCTTTTTTGGTTTGCCTTTGGGGGTTTTATTATTAGTGAGTAAAAAAGGGCATTTGTTAAACAAACCCCTTTTGCATAAAGTTTTAGACACACTCATTAATGTGACTCGTTCTTTTCCTTTTATTATTCTGATTATTTTACTTTTGCCTTTATCTCGTTTTATTATTGGCACAAGCATTGGCTCAAGCGCAAGTATTATCCCACTAGCTATTTCAGCCATTCCTTTTGTGGCTAAACTTTTTGAAAATTCTTTAATGGAAGTAGAGCATGGTAAGATTGAAACCACTTTAAGTTTGGGAGCATCTAATTTAGAAGTCATTAAAATGATGCTTTTAGAGAGCTTGCCTTCTTTAGTAAATAACATCACTATCACTTTAATTTCTTTAATAGGCTATTCGGCTATGGCTGGAGCTTTAGGAGCTGGGGGCTTAGGGGATTTAGCTATTAGGATTGGTTATCAAACTTATAGGGGTGATGTGCTTTTTTATGCGGTAGTGATTATTATTGTTTTAGTGCAAATCATTCAAAGTGGTGGGGATTACTTGGTGAAACGCCTAAAAAAAGGGCGTTAAAACTTCCATTAACTTATTGTTTATTTTTTAAGGTTAAGCAAAGTTTATTTTTCCTATTATTTCGTTGCATTTTCATAATTTTAATAACATAGGAACAAATATGAAAACAAAACTAAAATTTATAACCTTTTCAAGCATTCTTTTAATTTCTCTGTCTTTTCAAGGGCTACATGCTGAAAAAAGCGCTTTTTTCATTGGGGGCATGTATGAAGTGGGTATGGCAACCCTTAAGGACAAGACCACGCAATATGCTGGAACTTCCAAAACCATTGCCAAAACTTTTTCTCAAGACCATAATTCTGTGATTGAGGGCTTTGGTATTCATGTAGGCTATAACCAGCTTTTTGGTAAAAAGGGTTGGGCAGGCTTTCGCTATTATGGATTTTATGATTGGGGGGTAGCGAAGTTTAAAGATGTAAGAATGTATGATGATAATGCCATTGATTTAAATTCAAATTTTAATCTTTCTAGCTATGGCGTAGGAATTGATTTATTGTTAAATGTAGTGAATTTTAAATTCTTTAGCTTAGGCGTATTTGGAGGGGTTGCTATTGGGGGTAATACATGGTATGCTGCTAATCATCACAAGCCTTTAGAAGTCAGGCAGTCTAATTTACCTAATGTAGCAAATGGTTCTGGCTCAGTAGGGGGTGAGCTACACCTTAAGAAAACAGAGTTTGAATGGATGTTTAATACCGGCATTAGAAGTGTTATCGCTAAGCATGTGGGTATTGAGGCAGGATTTAAAATTCCTATGATGACTACGCCATATCTACGCTTTGACACTAAAGATGGCACGCATTCTTATAGCGAAGATTTAAAGCGTAATTGGTCGTTTTATGCAGCGATGTATTTCTTATTTTAAATCTTAGTGATTGAAAGGAGGGGGCTTACAATTCTTTCTTTTTGCTAATAGCACTATTAGCGTAGCCTAAAAATAATCGTTTTAAAATTTATCTTAAATATTTAGTTCTATTTCATTTTTTAGAAAACTTTTTTCAAAAAATAAGAGCCTAACTTTTTTCATTTTCTCGCATTTTTAGTAAAACTTTTATTTACTTTTTATTTACAAAGTTATAAAATTTAGAGTGCAGATAACCACATAAGGAGTTAGAAGTGCGAACAAATAGATTGATTTTTTTAGGATTAAGAAGTGCGTTTGGGGCTGTATTAGCTTTTTCTACTTTAGGAGCTAAAACGCCTTTAATGGATTTAGTCAAAAATGCGAGTTTAGACGGATTTGTTTTTGGGCGTTTCACTCAAGATGGAGGTAAAACAGGCAATGGAAATGGTTTTCAATTCCGTATTAAAGCAGATTTAATCACCGGAGAATACAAAGGCTTTTCTTTTACAACAGGCATCTTTTTTTCACAAGGCTCAGGCGTTCCGGGTAAAGGTAGGCAAGTGTGGGATGATATTCAAGGCTCTAGAGGGGTTAGAATGAAAGGGCAATATGATGTTTTTAGTTTTAACAATCTTTTTGTCAAAAAAACCTTTTTTAAATCTTACGCACAAGTAGGCGAGATGAATTTGAACTCTCCTTTTTATGATAAAAGCACCGATAGGGGGATTGGAGCGAGTTTTGTTAGCAAGGATTTGAAAAATTTTGTTTTTGATTTTAGCGCTTTTGGGAGTTGGATGGCAGATGATTTGTATAGCGCTGGCGTTGCTTATGATTTAAATGGTGCAAAATGTGAAGGGAGTTTAGCTAATGTAGGGTTAAACTCAAAAAGTGGGCGTTTTGATTGTCAAGGAAAGGCTATTGGAGCAGACACAAAGGGGAGTGTTTGGGGAGCAGGTATAGGGAACGCTCTTTTGATTGGCGGAATAGGCTATGGCAAGAAATTTGGTTTTGAAAACCGCCATCATTTTAGGGCTAAATTTTCGGATTTATACGCTCATAAACTCATCAATTACATGATTTTTACTGAGGCTAATTATCGCTATCAATGGGGTGGGTCGCACCAATTTGTAAATGTCTTGTTCCAATTAGCCGCCACAGGCATGAACGATAATGCAGAGTTTCAAACTAAGCGTTCGCAATTTTTAGCGACTTATTTTAAAGATAAAATTAAGCGAGAGAGCATGGCAAATCATGCCCCTCAAGAATTAGCTCAAAGCAGAGGGGTTTATAATTTCCAAGTGAGCGTAGAAAGGCATGGGTTTTATGCGATGCTTGGAACTTTTGGGAGTTTTAATCAAGGCTATGCGAGTTTGATTGATAATGTAGGAGGGTTAAAAACAGCCGGTAAATTATGGAATGGTAGCCAAGGGCATGGGAGCATGGGCTTTGGGCTTGTTGGAGGGGGAGCGACAAAAAATACGAGCATTTATTCAGTGTATTCACAGCTAGATTATCGCTGGAAAAACCTATTATTTGCTTTGGATTTAGTGTTTGTTACCGGTAAGAATAACTTCACTTTATGGGAGGGAGATACGAATTTGAGTGATTTAAGCCAATATCGTGGCTGGGACCCGGCATACAGAGGCTTTAGAGCGACTAAGAATGCGACCTTTGGAGAAATCACCCCAAGCATTGCTTACAAAGTGGGGGATAGATTCACAGCACAACTTTATTATGCGAACTTGTTTGGGCAGATTAGAATGTATAGAGTGCGTTGCCAACTCACCTATTCGTTTTAATAGCACTTAAATAATCTAAAATTTTAAAGCTTTTTTGAGTAAAATGCGTTTTTTAAAATCCATGATTTAAAAAATTCACACTCAAAAAGCGTTTGAATCAATTACAAATAAAATATTCTATATACACTATAAAATAGATTTTTAGCATATTTTTAATATAATTGATATTTTTTAATACGATTTTAAAGTTAATTGATTAAAAATATAAGTTTGATTAAACGATATATAACCAATTTTTATAAATCAAAAACAGCAAACAATTACTAATTGATTAAAAATTATATTCATTTATTAAATATATATTTAATCAAAGATATGATTAACATTTAACTACTAAATAATCCTAAAAAACGAAAGCCAATTTTGTTAAAAATCCACTCATTCATTAAAAATTTTCTCTCTTTTGTCGGTTATTTTTATCTGTTTTTTAAAAAATTTTTGGATAAAAATCTGTCTATTAATTCTTATTAAAACCACCATTTTAACGATATTCTCACTATGTTATTAAAGATAACTCTTATTTTTTAACGAAAAATAGAACCATTGACTTAAGCAAAAATTAATAAAAGTAGCTATAAACTTCCAAAGTTTTGTAAAATCTAACGAAAGGTAACACAATGCAAAAAAATGAATGCAAGGTAATGAAGGAAATGATTATTAATCTCAAAAATTCCGTCTCTCTCTCTCTCTCTCTCTAGCAGTAGTTGTCTCTACTTTAATTTTTTATTGGAGTCTCCAACCTAACCCTTGAATTTTTAGCGGTGTAACAACACCTTTTTACGCCCTAAAAAGAACAAAAATTCCAAATTGTCCGTAGAGCTAGGTATTCCTAGAGTCGTTTTTGTAATTGATAAAAAAGATTGATTACAACTTTTAGTTTTAAAGTCGTTTGAGTTCTATCGCTTAGAGCATATGGTTTTAGGCTGATAGGCTTGTATATAGGTGGTTTATGACTTTTAGTCTGTAACTAAAAATTTTAATTTTAAAAATGAAAGGATCACTAATGTTAAAAAAATTAGTCAAGATAATGAGTTCTAGCGCTTTGGTGTTAGCTAGTATGAGTGCGTTGCACGCTGAAAAAAGCGGTGCTTATGGCGAAGTAGGGTTTCAATGGGCTAATCAAAGCTATACCAACACCACTAAAACTCCCGGCACAAGTGGCTATAACAAAAACGCTGAAATCAATTCTTCAGCCTTTGGTCAAGCAGGAAAAGACACAAGCGCTCCTCAAAATAATGTAGGTCCAATGGGGGCAGTAGTAGACTCTAATGTCTTTGGTGGCGGTAGCAGTAAGTAAGTAATCAAGTAAAGAAAGGAAAAGTAGAATGAAAAGTAAAAAATTTGTTTCTGTAGTCGGTAGTGTGGCGCTTATTGGTAGCGTGGGCGTGTTAGATGCGAAAGTCAATTCGGAAACACAAGCACAAAAAGATGCAAAAATTTATACAAAAGATAAAACTAGTGCTACTAATGCTCTAAAGATCGAAGATTATAACCCTAGTAGTGATACTCTTACAAAAGATAAAAAGGCTGATAAGACAGATACAGGCTCATTACAAGCTGACATTGCTAACATTAAAAAATATGCCGGTAAGGTTACAGCTGATTTAAAAAGCATGAAAACAGATGAGCCTAGTAAAACGAAGTTTGGTACCGATGAGCTTAGCTTTAATAACGACCTTGGAAAATTAAAAGGTTTTGAGAGTGATTACACAGCTAAAGAAAAAGCTATAGCAAAAGCGCTAAAGGCTGAAAAAGCCCCAAGTGCACCCCAAACTCCAACGCAAAAAGCTGAGGCACAAGCTGCAACTGATAATGCTAACTTAACCACAGAAACAGCAGATGTTGCTAAAGCCATTAAAGCAAATACTAATGCCACAACAGATAGCGTTTTAAACCAAGATTTAAAAACTCTTACAACAGACACTGCCACAGAGCAAAAAGACTTGCAAACATTAAAAGGTGCAGCAGCAAGCGAGCAGTCTAAAGACTTAACTACATTACAAAACGATGAAGCAAAAGTAAAAAGCGATACATCAGCCCTTGATACAGCGCTCACAGACTCTCAGTATAAGGGAGCAGTTCCTGCATTACAAACAGCGCAAGACCAAAAGAGCGCGTATGACAATGGCACAGGCGCTACTGGCTCTGTTACTCCAACCACGCCTGAGGGTAAGGCTATCAAAGCAGCAGAAGGCTTGAAATCTAGCTCTAGTGTCGTAAGCGGGGATTTAACAAGTCTTGGCAAAGCTATTGGTGCCGTGAATACTGATAGTGGTGATCTCCAAAAAGCTATTAATTCTGTTACTGGCACAGCTAATTCAACACAAGAAAAAGCTATCAATGGGGATATTACAGCCCTACAAGGTGCTGAGGCACAAGTGGTCGTTGATGAGAAGAATCTAGGGTATGATGCTAATATCGCAGCCGCTCAACAAGCTCTTTCTACATTGCAAGATTCTGTTACTTCTAGCACTCATACAAAAGCTGCAGCAACAGCTACAAGCGGAAGTCCTGCAACGCTTACTAACCCTAACTTAAACAGCTCATGGACTACTCTAGGTGAGCTTACTGGCGCTAAGGGTAATACTGCTATAGCAACTACTTTAACCAACGCTCAAAGCGTTAAGACTGATAGCGCTGTGCAAACTGATGTGCAAACTTTGACTCAAGATGAAAAAAGTGTTAAGAGTGCACTAGGTGCTTTAGAAACGGCTTTAACTCCTCCTGCATCTCCTAAAAAGGGCACAGCAATCGTTCTTGCTACTGAATCAGCTCCAGCTCCAAAAACTCCAACCACGGCAACATTAGAGCAAACTTTTGAAAATGATGTAACCGCATTACAAGGTGCAGAAAACACTCTTTCAACAGCTGTAGGCACCGCGGAAGTGAGTGGGGCTAGTAGTGCATTGAGTGATTTACAAGCAGCGTTAAGCACAGGCGCTAATGCTAAAAATCCTCTAGCCCTTGAAAGTAGTGTTGAAGCTATTAAGACAGCTATTGAGGGCTTGAATACAGCTACAACTGCTATTTCTACAGATTTGACTAACATCAGTAGCACACAAAGTAATAGCACCAATAGCCAATACTTTAATGAGAAAGGTCAAAATATCCTTGTAACCAACCACTATGTGCAAGCGGATTTAAGCGCGGTTAAGACCGATGAGGCTAGTGCGACTAACGCATTAGATGCTGTGGAAAAAGCTCTAACTCCAGCCCCTAAACCCGCTAGTTCTATTGTCCTTGCTACTGATAGTAACTCCGCTCTTACTACCGCTGAAGGTAAGCTCACTAGCGCTGAAAAAGCTTTAACCACAAGCGAGCAAACGCTTAATCAAGACATTACTTTAGCGGGAGATTACAATGAAATTGGTAAGCTTGTAAAACAATATTCAAGTAGTGTGGACAGTTTAAACACAGAGTTTAAAAAGTTTTCTACATCTGATGCTAGTAGTGTTAATAATGGTGTGAAAACTGCATATAACGCATTGCAAACAGCCATAAATGATATTAAGGATGCTTTTGGGTCAGGCAATACGAGTTTAAGTAATGCTATTGCAACCTTAAAGAGCTATAAAAATGGCGAAACTACTGCTGATGCAACGAAGTTTAGCACGCAAAAAACCGCTTTAAACACTCAAATTTTAAACTTGCAAACAGCTGAGAAAAATTTCCAACAATTAGTGCAAAACTTAGAAACCGCTCAAAATAATTCTATTGATGTGGGTTCTACAAACTTCACTTTAGGGGCGACAGACTTTACAACCAGCAATACCGCTCAAAACCTTTCTAACATGCAATCTAATCTCACTCAGTTGCAAACTGCCTTAAACGCTCTTAACTACACTAATGACCATGCAGTTATGCAAGCTTTAAGCAATGCTTTAGCTGTAGTAGACACAGCTAACACAGATTTGAAAAATCCTCAAGTGAATGTCTCTAGCTTAAACAATCAAATGTCAGACGCTAAAGAGGCTTTAGCTGGTTTAGAAAATGTGATTAACTCTGCGATTACAACCGCTGGCTCTAACGCTGATGAAGTAACCAATCTTAAATCTGCTTTAAGCCTTGTTCAAAACGCCAGTGCCGTAGTAAGTCAAGCTAAAAACAATGTCATAGCCGTAGCCGCTCAAAACAACATTGTGCCTACTATCACTCTACCTGCTACACATACTCAAAGCGTAAGTGGTTCAGCTTATGGTGTAGACTTACAGATTGGTTATAAATACTTCTTTGGTAAAACCAAGCATTGGGGTATTAGAGGTTATGCTACTTATGCTTACATGCAATCTAACTTAGGACACACCACTAACATTATGGGTGCAGGTAATGGTGTAGGACAAGCTAATAACCATACTTATGGTGCAGGCTTTGACTTCTTATACAATTTCCACGAAAGTCAAGATGGCATTCATACTGCAGGTATCTTGCTAGGAACAGAACTCTTAGGCTCTACTTGGGTTAATCAAGGAGAATCTATTTGGCATTCTAAAATGGAAGAGATTAAAGCACTAGGAGGAAGCGCTAGTATGAATACAAGCTATTTTCAAATTCCTTTAGTGGTAGGCTTTAGAAGTAATTTCTCTAAGCATAGCGGTATTGAACTAGGATTAAAGATTCCTTTGGTAGTGAATTACTACTTTAGAAGCAATTACAATGGCTTTGAAGAATCCACTATCTATAAGAATAACATCAAGTTGTATTTTAACTATGTGGTGAATTTCTAAGCCTCTTATTTAAAGGGGGGGGATTTAAGTTTATTGACAAGCTTTTAGAACTCTTTTCTTTGCTAAAGCTTAGAAAGAGTTGTTTTTATCCTAACACTTATTTTATATAGGAGTTATTCTAAAAGGATGGGGGAGTTCATTCATTCATTCGTTTTTTATTCTGCTTGCTTGTCTTAACAAGCGAGGGGGTAAAAATAAATTCCAAGCTAATCTTTAAGATATCTTATACCATAATAATCTAAAGCTCTATTTGTAAAAATATTGATAGGTGTTATCTAAAATCAAATATGTATAATTAAATTGTTTTTAAAAGACATTTAGTTTTGGCTCTGTTAAAAACATTGTATTGATAGGTTGTTTTTCACAATAATGATATTATCAATAACATAAAAAATTATTTTTAAAAATAATGAAAAGGGCTTAACTCTCTTTAAAAAAAAAATTAATGCTTACTACATAAAATTTTTTCAGCTAAAGTCTATTTAATGAGTTTTAAACACCAATACTTTTATTTTAGCAACAGAGCTTTAGTTTTTTAAAGTCCCTACACTTCAAAATATAAAAGGCGTTTTAACCCTTTTTGTATTTTTGTGTTGCTTAAGAAATTATTGCCTCACAACACCATTGCAAACTCTTTTTGTTATTGATTTTTAAAAAATAGAGCTTAATCTAATAATCTAACTAGCTTAATGTAAAAAAGAGTGTTTTGAAAGCTTTTTGCAAGTTTTATAGAGAAGTTTAAAACAGATTTTTTTGGGGTTTTGGTGGGGTGTGTTAGCGTTATATTCTAAAAGGGGTTTTATGGTTTTAATGTTAGCGTCGTTTGGGCGTTTGATAAAAAGCAATTTAAAGCGTCAAAAGAGGGCTATTGGAATAATTCCTCTCTTTCTTTTTCGGCTTTAGTCTTAGGATACATTTTATCCCATGCTTGCATGAGTTTTAATTCCGCTTTTCCTAAGTTAATATGATAGGTTTTACTCATATAGAGTTCTGCTCGTGCGATTTGCCCTTTAGAATAATTAGCCGGATAAAAGCGCTTGTTTTTAAAATCGGTATAAACTTGACAATTTCCATATTGGGTGTAGCGCATGTCTTTGGGGCTTTCAGCGTATTTGTAGTTGTTCCTATCGCCATTGACTTCGCCAATGCTTGGCACAAGGTTATGCAAGTCTGCCTCCATTTCCCTAAAAGTAGGGTCTTTTTGGCATGCTTTTCTTCCGCCCTCTCTCCAGCAAGGCAAATGCTTACCAAAGTTTTCAGCAGGCATTAAATGTTCCCATTCCACTCGCCATGCGCGTTTGTTGGTCTTGCCTTTTTTGGTGCTGGCATGGCGGGGGCTGTAGCGGTTGGAGGCTATGATTTCAAAGCTGATTTTCTTGCCTTTATGGATAGCTTTAAAAGGGGCATGGCAGTAAAAGGTTTCATCTAAATCTTGGTGTTTAGCGTAGAATTTAGACAAAGCGAGCTTAGCCTCAGCAAAATTATGTGGTTTAGCGTTTAAAAAAGGGCTTGAGATAGCCCCTAATAATGCGAGTGAAAAAAAAGGTTTGAGAGATTTAAAGAGCATTTAAAAGCCTTTATGGTGTGATAAGTGTTTTGATTTGTTGGTCTAGCTCTAGGCTTTGGGTGCTTAAAGCACCTAGAGTAGTGATGATGTTTTGAGCCTCTTTAGCGGTTTGCTTATTGATAGTTTCTACTTTTAGTAATTCATCAGTGATATGTTGTAAATCTTTGCCTGTTTGCACATAATCGCCAATGGATTCATTGGCCGAACTAATGACATTTTTTAGGTTTTGGCTCATGTTTGAAAACTGCTCTTGGACATTAGAGCTGATTGCAGAAAGTTTTTCAATCTCTTGAGAGTTGAGATTCATTTGGGTAGAGACTTCATGGATTCCTTGAATGATAATGCCAATAGAAGAGTTGATTTCTGTTAGGGATTTTTGCGTTCTTCCGGCTAGATTTCTCACTTCATCAGCTACCACTGCAAAGCCTCTGCCATGCTCGCCCGCTCGTGCTGCCTCAATAGCAGCGTTTAGGGCTAAAAGATTGGTTTGATTAGCAATATCATCAATTAGTTTTAAGATGTTTTTCACATCATCAGCGTTTTGGCTTAAATGCTCAATTTTAGCTGAAAGCTCTTCTTCAGTGGAGGCGCTTTGAGTGATTTTCTCCAATAAATCTTGCAAGGACACAGAGGATTGCTCTACAACAGATTGAGTGCTTTCTAAATCGCCTCTTGTGGTTTGGGCTTTTTCAATGGAAGTGCGCACGCTTTCATTAACTGAGCTTGCCTTATTATCAATCGCAGAAATTAGAGCGTTTCGTTCGCCCATTGTTTTAATGGTAGAACCAATCGCTTTTTTCAGATCTTCTAAGGTGTTGACATTGGAATTAGAGGCTTGAATAAGCGTTTGATGATTGGAGTTTGAGGGATTGCTAGGGGTTTTGGCTAGGTGTTTGATTGATTTTTCAAAAGAGTTTGCTTGAGTGTTGGCAAAAAGCACTAGAACTATTAAGCACAGCACAACAAGGATTAAAAATAAAAGGCTAAAATCTGCCATTTGTTCTTGTAAGACTTCATTAAGGGTGCTTGTGGTAGGGGCTTTAAGCGTGATAAGCTTTTGTAAAACATTGCTTTGAGTGTGTTTGAATAATAAAAGCGTGAGACCTGCTAGTAGGCTTAAACAGACGACAATAGAACTAATTAGGCGCGCATTGAGTTTCATAAAAAAATCTCCTTTTTAGACTTAATTATACTTATCATAGATTAAAGCTTACTGAGTATTTACGCATTAATGGGGTATAAGTTTCTTAAAAAATAGGTTTTAATAGTATTCTTGCTAAAGTTTGGTTATTAGGGGGCATGAAGTTTGAGCTATATTTAAAAAAAATATAAATAAGGCAATTTAAAACCCTTATATTAGTGGTTAAAAATTTTTCAATGTGTGGCTAATAATTGGTTTTAAAGGTTTGTGCTATAAAAATAACTAAGGACTTTTTATCAAGTTTTCAATCATAAAGATAAATTTGTGAGAGAATTAAGAGAGTAGGGGAGACAGCCCCCTTTTTTTAATAAGGGAGTTGCTATTTTAAGGTTTGGTAAGTAAGGGGGCTTACATCATGCCACCCATACCTCCCATTCCGCCCATGCCACCCATATCAGGCATTGCTGGGGTTGCTTTTTCTTCTTTGATTTCATGCACGGTAGCTTCTGTAGTTAAAAGCAAGCTTGAAACTGAAACCGCATTTTGCAAAGCGATTCTTTCTACTTTCAAGGGGTCAATGATACCTTCTTTAAACATATCTACATAAGTGCCATTGCTTGCATTAAAGCCAAAGTGTCCTTCGTGTTTTTCTACTTCATTTACGACTACGCCACTATCATAACCCGCATTAGCAGCAATTTGAGCTAATGGAGCTTTAATCGCACGCATAATAATATCATAGCCCACTTTTTCATCATCGTGTAATTTTAAATCCACTTTTTGAGCCGCACGAATAAGTGCTGCACCCCCACCGATTACGATACCTTCTTCAACAGCCGCTTTTGTCGCACTTAATGCGTCATCTACTCTGTCTTTTTTCTCTTTCATCTCTACTTCAGACGCCGCACCTACTTTAATCACCGCTACACCGCCAGAGAGTTTGGCTAATCTTTCTTGTAATTTTTCTTTATCATAATCGCTTGTTGTAGCTTCAATTTGAGTTTTGATTTGTGCGACTCTGTCTTTAACTTCATTGCTATGACCCTTACCATCTACGATAGTGGTGTTGTCTTTGTCAATCACAATGCGTCCCGCTTTTCCTAAAAGCTCTACCTCAGCGTTTTCTAAAGTTAGACCTAATTCTTCGCTAATGACTTGACCACCGGTTAAAATGGCGATGTCTTTTAACATTTCTTTTCTTCTATCGCCAAAGCCTGGAGCCTTAACAGCAGCTACATTTAATACGCCTCTAAGTTTATTTACTACTAGAGTGGTTAATGCTTCACCCTCAATATCTTCAGCGATGATTAAAAGCGGTTTTCCTTCTTTCATAGTCTTTTCTAATAGCGGAAGAATGTCTTTCATGCTAGAAATTTTCTTATCAGTCAAAAGAATGTAAGCGTTATCTAGTTGAGCGGTCATTTTCTCAGCATTAGTTACAAAATAAGGGGAGAGATAGCCTCTATCAAATTGCATGCCCTCTACCACATCTAATTCATCTTCAATCCCTTTAGCCTCTTCAACGGTAATCACGCCGTCTTTGCCTACTTTTTCCATAGCATCAGCAATAAGTTTTCCGATATTGTGGTCAGAATTTGCAGAAATGGTAGCCACTTGAGTGATTTCTTCTTTACCGCCTACTTTTTTGCTAGATTTTTTAAGCTCGTTAATGATAGCTTCAGCGGCTTTATCCATACCACGCTTCACTTCAATAGGATTAGCCCCAGCGGTAATGTTTCTCAAACCTTCTTTAAAAATGCTATAAGCTAAAACGGTTGCTGTTGTAGTGCCATCGCCTGCTGCATCGGCGGTCTTGCTTGCTACTTCTTTAACAAGTTGAGCGCCCATATTAGCTACAGGACAGCTTAATTCAATTTCTTTAGCCACGCTCACGCCATCTTTAGTGATGCTTGGAGCACCATAGCTTTTTTGGATTAATACATTTCTACCTCTTGGCCCCATAGTAACTTTTACAGCATCATGGAGTTGCTTAACGCCTTCAAACAAATGATTTCTTGCGGTATCTGAAAATTTAATTTCTTTTGCCATTTTGTATCCTTAATAATGTTAATATTTAAATGTTTTTAGTGTCCATGACAGCAAGAGCCGTGTTCTGCACCATGTTTATGGTCATGATGACCACCATGACAGCAAGAGCCTGCACCCACTATGCCTAGAATATCTTCTAATTCTAACACCATGTAATCTGTGCCATCTAAAACGATTTCTGTGCCTTTGTATTTACCAAAAGCGATAATATCGCCCTCTTTCACACATTTGCAACCTTCGCTAATTTTATGACTAACCGCTTTTACTACACCCATTAAAGGCTTTTCTTTAGCGTTATCAGGGATAATGATTCCTGAGCTTGTTTTATTTTCTTCTTCAAGTCTTTCTACTAAGACTCTTTCTCCTAATGGCTGAAACTTCATATTAGTTCTCCTAAGTTCAAAATTAAAATAGAAATTTAGCGCTTAGTATTTTTAAGCGATACCACTATAGCGCATTTTTAGCTATAAGTCAAGCAATAAAACAAAGTCTAAGATTATAACTATAAAGATTATTTAGTCTACTAGTATAAAGTTTCATTAGCTTAAAAATATAAAGATTAGAATATTTTGGGCTACAAAAGAACCTCTTTTAAGATTTTATTTATTTAGTATAATTCACTTAAGCAAGTATCAACCAAAGAAAGCATGAATGAATGATTATTAAAAGTTCCATTGAGCGTCTTTTACAAGTTGCAGATATTGTAGAAGTGATTGGTTCTTATGTGGATTTAAGAAAAACCGGTGCAAATTACATGGCTTGCTGTCCGTTTCATGATGAGCGTAGTGCGAGTTTTAGCATCAATCAAGTTAAGGGGTTTTATCATTGCTTTGGTTGTGGGGCGAGTGGGGATAGTATTAAATTTGTTATGGAGTTTGAAAAGCTTTCGTTTAAAGAAGCGGTTGAAAAATTAGCCCATAGATTCAATGTGGCTTTAGAATATGAAAAAGGCACTTATTATGATAATAAGGAAGACTATCATTTATTAGAAGAAGTAAGCTCGTTGTATCAAGCAGAGCTTTCTAATGCCCCTTATTTTTTGCATTATTTGAAAAAAAGGGGGCTTAGCATAGAAAGCATTCAAGCCTTTAAATTAGGATTATGCACGAATGAAATTTATCGTGGTATTGAAAATAGAGACTTAAATAAGGATAAGTTGATTGAATTTGGTGTGCTTGGCAAAAGTGATAGAAATAATCATAATAAAATATATTTACGCTTTTTAGAGCGTATCATGTTTCCTATCTATAATCCTAGTGCTAAGGTGGTAGGTTTTGGGGGGCGCACTTTAAGAGATAATGTAGCAAAGTATATTAACTCACCTCAAAATAAACTTTTTGATAAATCTAGTTTACTTTATGGCTATCATTTGGCTAAAGAACAAATCTATAAGCAAAAGCAAATCATTGTAACAGAAGGGTATTTAGATGTGATTTTATTACACCAAGCGGGGTTTAAAAATGCTGTAGCCACACTTGGAACGGCTCTAACGCAAGCGCATTTGCCCTTGCTTAAAAAAGGTGAGCCTGAAATTATTCTAAGCTATGATGGGGATAAGGCAGGGCAAAACGCCGCTTATAAAGCGAGCTTAATGTTAGCTAAAGAGCAAAGAAAAGGGGGGGTAATCTTATTTGAAAATAATCTAGACCCAGCGGATATGGTAGCAAACAATAATATTGAAACCTTAAAAAGTTTGTTGTTACACCCTGTAGCTTTTATTGAATTTGTTTTAAGACATATGGCTCATTCTTATGTCTTAAATGACCCTTTAGAAAAAGATAAGGCTCTTAAAGAAATGTTAGGTTTTTTAAAAAACTTTTCTTTGCTTTTGCAAAATGAATACAAGCCTTTAATTGCTACACTTTTACAAGTGCCTTTACATGTTTTAGGGATTAAAGAGCCTATGCCCTTTCAATCCTTTAATCATAAAATAGAAAAATCCATGCCAAATTATGCTCAAAAATTTGTAAATTCCTCTAACACGCTGAGTTTAGAATTTTTAGAAAAATTAGTGATTCGCTACCTTTTAGAAGACAGAAGCTTATTAGATTTAGCCATAGGTTATATTCATAGTGGGGTATTCTTGCATAAAAAACAAGAATTTGATGCTTTGTGTCAAGAAAAATTTGATGACTCTAAATTAGCTGCGTTATTATTAGAAGATGCAAATTTACCCCTAAAAGAAGGGGGGTTTGAAAAGGAATTATGCTTGTTGATTTTACGCTATTATGAACGGCAATTAAAAGAAATTCCTAAAAGCTCGCTTCCTTTTAGCGAAAAAATGGTTTTTTTAAAAAAAGCTCGTGAAGCTATTGTTAAATTAAAGCAAGGAGAATTAGTCGCTGTATGAAAAAAATTAAAGCTTTAGCCTTATTTAGTGGGGGGCTAGATAGTTTGTTGTCTATGAAATTACTCATTGAGCAAGGCATTGAAGTAACCGCTTTGCATTTTAATATAGGATTTGGGGGGAACAAGGATAAAAGAGAGTATTTTGAAAACGCCACCGCTCAAATTGGAGCCAAACTCTTAGTGTGCGATATTAGAGAGCAATTTTTTAATGATGTGTTGTTTAAGCCAAAATATGGTTATGGAAAATATTTCAACCCTTGTATAGATTGTCATGCAAACATGTTTAGAAATGCGTTTTATAAAATGCTTGAATTAAACGCTGACTTTGTTTTGAGTGGAGAAGTGTTAGGACAACGCCCCAAATCTCAAAGAAAAGAAGCATTAGACCAAGTGAGAAAGCTTGTAAGAAGTGTGGGCGAAGAAGAGTGTTTTGATAAAATCTTAGATAGAAGTGGTGCTAATGATGAAAGAGCGCAATTTTTAGATGAGTTATTATTGCGTCCTATGAGTGCTAAACTCTTAGAGCCTACCTTTATGGAAAAAAAGGGTTGGGTCAATAGAGAGAAGCTTTTAGATGTGAGTGGTAGGGGGCGAAGCAGGCAATTACAAATGGTAAAAGATTATGGCTTGAAATACTATGAAAAGCCAGGTGGGGGGTGCTTGCTTACGGATATTCAGGTGAGCAATAAGATTAAGAATTTAAAAGAGCATAGAGAAATGGTGATTGAAGATAGCATGATTGTTAAAATGGGGCGTTATTTTGTCTTACCTAATAACGCTCGCTTAATTGTGGCAAGAAATGAAGAAGAAAACCACAAGCTTGATATTAAACACCCCTTAATGGATAAAATTGAGCTATTAGGCTGTAAAGGCCCTTTAAGTTTAGTAGATAAAAACGCTACTAAAGAAGATAGAGAGTTAGCAGGGCGTATCGCTCTAGGCTATGCTAAGACTCTAAAAGAGCAAGCTTACTTGGTTCAAATAGGGGGTAAAACATGCGAGCTCTACCCTTTAGATAAAGAGAATGCTAGGCAGTATCTATTGACTTGATTAAGGGGCTTACAAGGCTTGTTATGGCTTTTAGTTTGTTGCTCTCTGTAAAATTTAGCGTTTTCTTTTTGTGCTATAATGCACTCAGTTTATATGAGACTAAAAAGCGCTATTTCGCTATTTTCTAGGAGGTTTTGTATGCAAGAATTTTTAGGTTTTGGCGTGGTAGGAAATTTTGCGGGGCATTTGGAACAAGCAGGAGAAAGTCATAGCTTTATCAATATGAAAAGTTGTGAAAAAGATGCGCCAAAAGGGTTGTTTCCCTTTTATGTTCCGCATGAGTTGTCATATTTAGGGCGTTTTTGTGTGGATAATGAAAAAATTGTCCTACCTGATGACCCTAGCTTGCATGTGCAAGCAGAGCCAGAAATCGCTTTAGAATGCGATGTAAAATATGATGCGCAACATTTTGTTTCGCAGTTAGTGCCTAACTTTTTTATGGCGTTCAATGATACTTCGGTGCGTAATGACCCAACAGCACAGAAATTATCTCAAAAAAAGAACTTTTCATGTGCCTCTAAGGGTATGGGGCAAAGGATTATGATTGATAGATTTGTTTATGGGGGTGTGTGTAATAATTTTTCTATCGCCTCCTTTTTGAAACGCAAAAAAGTATGGCATGTTTATGGCGAGAATAGCAAGCTTGTAAAATACGAGTTTTTTTATCAAAAACTACTAGATTGGATAAAAGATAGGCTTAATCATCAGCAAGATTGCGATTCTTTAGAGGCTCTAAGACCTTTTTTAGAACGCCACAATTTTCCTACTAAGATTATTGTAACCATTGGTGCGACCCCTTATATGCCCTTTGCTCAAACGCATTTTTTACAAAAGGGCGATGAGGTGGCTATTATTGCTTACAACCATTTGCAATATAGTTTTGAAAAAATTCAAGGCATGCTAGAGGAGGGTATCTTGGGGACTAAAGACCATGCCAACATTTCTTATATTTTGCAAAAGGTGCAATAGCAAGCTAATTAGAACAAACGCTGTTGCATAGCTTTTATTTTTAACTTTTTTACCCTTTTTAGGGTAGGGATTTAAGATTTTTACCCCTTTTTAGAGTCGCTTAATCACTTTTTAGAAAAAATATCTCAAAGTTAATCATTATTAAACAAAAAAGGATTTTCGTGCGTGCTTGGTTTTTTAAAATAGTGGTTTTAGTGGTAATGTGTTTTTCAAACCTGTTTGCCGAAGGTTTAGAAGGGTTTTTCAACGCCCTAGAATCCCAGCTTAAAAGCCCTATAGCTAAGGGAATTTTAATGGTGATTTTTATAGGAATTGCCATTTATGTGTGGAGAAATTTAGACAGGTGGAAAGAGATTTTATTCACCATACTTGGTGTGGTGTTTGGAATTTTCTTGTTTTTTAAAGCCCCTAGTTTAGCAAGCTGGTTTATGGGGATATTTTAATGGTTTTTGCATCAGTGAGCGTGAGAAACTTGCGTGAAATTTCTGTTAAAGAAAAATTTTTGTGGCTGAATGCAAAGTCTTATCTCATTTCTATTTTTGTGCCTTTCATCTTGCTCCCTTGGATTGATTTGTTGAGTGCCTTTTTGTTGTATTTAGGGTTTTTAGTCCTTTTTAGCGTGCTAGAATTTTTTGATGAAGATATTTCAGACATCATCATTGCTAGGAGTAAGATTAAGACTAAAACTAAATGCTACAGGGCATAAAGATGTTAGAAAAGCTTGTAAGCACTATCAAGCAAAAGGTTTCAAACTATCTTTTAGGGGTTTTGCCTAAAAGCTATTCAATGAGTGAAGAAAACAATATTCTAGGCTTGTATGATGAAAATTTTTTACTCACCAAAAATGAAAATCTAGTCGGCATTCTTAGTTTAGAAGGCATTAGCTATTCGCATTTAAGCACAGAACAATTGCATGATTTATTCACTGAACGCCAAATGGCGTTAGACTCTTTAGAAAAAGTCGTGGTGCGAATTGTAGCCAAAAGGCGTAAGATGGATTACAGACAGAACACTCAAGCAAAATCTAAATTCGTGCAAGCTATTTTGGATAAATTTGAAAATAAGGAAGTGTATGAAAATCAATATTTTTTAGTCTTAGAAAGCACGCATTCTTTATGGGGCGTTTTAGAGCATAAGAAACAAACTCTTATGCGTGCTAATAAAGAAAATTTTAAGGATATTCTCTCTTATAAATCACATTTTTTACAAGAAACTTTAAAAAGCCTAGAAATTCAGCTCAAAAATTATCGCCCCAAACTCTTAAACTCTAAAGAAGTTTTGAATTTCTATGCTGAGTATATCAATGGGTTTGAATTACCCCTAAAGCCCTTAGTAGGGGGGTATTTGAGTGATAGCTATATCGCTAGTTCGGTAACTTTTGAAAAAGATTATTTCATTCAAGAGCGTTTTAATCAAAAGCTTTATAACCGCTTAATCGGTATTAAAGCCTATGAGAGCGAACGCATTACTTCTATAGCCATTGCCACGCTTTTATACCAAAAAGCTCATTTGGATATTATCTTTTCCATAGAGCCTATGAGCGTGAATAAAACGCTTAGTTTTTTAAAAGAACGCACTAAATTTAGCATGTCTAATCTAGTTAAAAATGAGTTGCTAGAATACCAAGAATTAGTCAAAACCAAACGCTTATCAATGCAAAAATTCGTCTTAAACATTTTGATAAAAGCCCCTAGTTTAGAGAGCTTAGACACTCAAACAAGCTTAGTTTTAGGGCTTTTATCTAAGGAAAACTTAGTGGGCGTTATAGAAACTTTTGGTTTGAAAGGGGGGTATTTTTCCTTTTTTCCTGAACGCATTCATTTAAACCACCGCTTGCGTTTTTTAACTTCTAAAGCTTTAGCATGTTTAATGGTATTTGAAAAGCAAAATTCAGGCTTTAGGGCAAATTCATGGGGGAATAGTCCTTTGAGCGTGTTTAAAAATTTGGATAATTCCCCTTTTTTGTTTAATTTTCACAACCAAGAAGTGAGTCATAACAAAGCTAAAGAAGTCGCTAGAGTGAATGGACATACCTTAATCATAGGGGCAACAGGAAGTGGTAAAAGCACCTTAATAAGCTTTTTAATGATGAGTACTTTGAAATATAAAAACATGCGTCTTTTAGCCTTTGACAGAATGCAAGGCTTATATTCTTTCACAAAATTTTTTAAGGGTCATTATCATGATGGGCTTAGTTTTAGCATTAACCCTTTTTCATTAGAGCCAAACGCACAGAACATGCAATTTTTACAATCCTTTTATCAAGCGATGTTAAACATAAAAGACCCCACTTCACGCAATAAAGAATTAATAGAAGATGTGAATGCGATTTCTAATGCCATTATGAGTCTTTATGAAACCTTGTATCCTAAAGCCTTTGATTTAAAGGATTTTAAAGAAACCCTTAAAAGAACTTCATCTAATCAATTGAATTTGAGTTTAGAGCCGTATTTGAGTAACCCCCTTTTTAATGCTCTTAATGATACATTAAATACAAACGCCTTTTTAAATGTTATCAATTTAGACGCTATCACTCAAAACCCCAAAGACTTGGGGCTTTTAGCCTACTACCTGTTTTATAAAATCTTAGAAGAATCTAGGAAAAATGATAGTGGGTTTTTAGTTTTTTTAGACGAGTTTAAGTCCTATGTAGAAAATGATTTGCTTAATACTAAGATTAACGCTCTAATCACGCAAGCACGAAAGGCCAATGGCGTGGTGGTGTTAGCTTTGCAAGATATTTATCAGCTAAGTGGGGTAAAAAACGCCCATAGTTTTTTAAGCAATATGGGAACGCTTATTTTATACCCACAAAAAAACGCTAGGGAGTTAAAGCAAAATTTTAATGTGCCAATAAGCGAAATGGAAATTTCTTTTTTAGAAAACACGCCTTTACATTCAAGACAGGTTTTAGTCAAAAATTTAGGCGATGGGAGTTCTAATATGATTGATGTGAGTTTAGAGAGTTTGGGGCATTATCTAAAAATTTTTAATTCTGATTCTAGCCATGTCAATAAAATGAAAGCTTTAGAAAAAGATTATCCTAAAGAGTGGCGTGAAAAACTTTTAAAGAGTTAGTAGGGTTTCAAACGCCCCCATTCAGATGGCTAAGGCACATAAAAAATTAGGGGACTCTGCTGTATTCCTACCCTGAAGCGTTACCCTAAAATCCTATTGCATAGGTCTAAATAAGAGCTTGGGTAGTATTCTAGCCATAAAAAGCTTATGTTTTCATAAAAATGTTATGATAGTTGCTGAAAATGTATACGGACTACCTTTTCTAAATTATAAAGGAAATCATTGAGACGCTTAGTATTGCTATTTTGGATTTTTATAGGAGCATTGTTATCAGGTTGCATAGGCTATCGTATGGATTTAGCTCATTTTAATACCATTTATTATGAAGAAAGCCCTAAAAAAGCTTATGAATGGTCTAAGCAATTCACCAAGCAAAAAAAGAACGCTCTTTTATGGGATATGCAAAATGGCTTGAGCGCTTTATATGCGGGGGATTATAAAGGTTCTTTAACCATGCTAGATGCGGCTGAAAAACGCTTTGATACTACACAAAACGCTTTTATAAAATCTGCTGGTTATGTGGGTGCAACAATCGTTAATGATAATGTGCGTGCTTATGTAGGAAATATCTATGAAAGCGTTTTAATCAATTATTATAAAGCGATAGATTACATGCTTTTAGGGGATAGTCCTAATGCGAGAGTGGAGTTTAATCGGGCGAATGAACGCCAACGAAGGGCTAAAGAATTTTATTATAAGGAAGTGCAAAAAGCTATCAAAGAGATTGATTCAAGCAAGCAACACCGCATTAATATGGAACGCTCTAGAGAAGAAGTGGGCGAAATTTTAAACGCTACTTATTCTAATTTAGATAAATATCAAGCTTATCAAGGCTTGCTTAATCCTATTGTTTCATATCTTTCGGGCTTATTTTATGCGTTAGAGGGGGATAGAGCTAAGGGGATAGACTATCTCAAAGAGGCCTATGGAATCAATCAAAGCCCTATGATTGCTAGAGATTTGCTCTTTTTTCAGCACCCCACTAAAAGCCATTTTACTTGGATTATCATTGAAGATGGTAAGCAACCTCAAAAAAGCGAATTTAAAATCAATGTGCCTATTCCCATGCTTGATGCGGTGTATGATGCAAGTCTAGCTGTGCCTAAACTAGAAGAGGGCGAGACTTTTTATCAAAGCTTTACTATTCAAGATAAAGCCGGTGAAAAGTCTTTTGAAACTTTGTCTTTAATGGATGCGGTTGTAGCAAGTGAATTTAGAAAGCAACTCCCCTACATTATCACAAGAGCTATTCTTTCAGCGTCTTTTAAGGTAGGTATGGAGGCAGTAGCCAACCATTATTTAGGGTTTGTGGGAGGGTTAGTAACTTCCTTATATGCGGCAGCAAGCACCTTTGCAGACACAAGAAATACAAGTATTTTTGCGCATAAATTTTATGCAATCCGCTTAAACAATAAAGCCTTTGAGCGTTATAATATTCAAGCAGGTCATATTAATGCGCTTTCTTTTAGCTTGCAACCTTGCGATAAATCTCTTAAAGCCCCAGAAGTCCTTAATGCCAAAGCATTGCCCTCTGAATTTGTCATCACGCCTCAAGCGTTTTGTTCTAATCGTAATAATATTTTATATGTTCGTAGTTTTAAAAATGGCTTTATTCTAAAACATTTAAAATAGCTCTAAAAGCGTGTTATATTATTGAAAGCTTGGTTTAATTTTTTAGCATGGCTTGTAATCTCATCTAAAGTTCTTAAGCCTTTTAAACCCCATAAATCAGAGATGAACGCTAACATATGAGCGTATTTTAAAGAATGATGTGTTTTTAAAAGGGGTAGTGTAATGCCTCCAATAGCACAGATAGGGATTTTTAAAGATTCTCTAGCATTTTTTAAAAGCTCTAAGTTGATAGTTGGGGCTGAAGGTTTGCTAGGCGAATTAAAGCAAGCGCCAAAAGCCACATAACTAGCCCCTAAATCTTGTGCTTTTTTAGCTCTTTCTAAAGAGTCATAGCATGAAATGCCAATCTTGCCTTTAAAATGTTTTTTTGCCTCTGTGATTTGGGCATCATCTTTTCCTAAATGCACCCCAAAAACTTGAGCTTTTATAGCAAGTTCTAAGCGGTCATTCAAAAAAAAGGCGATATGGTGTTGCTTGCATAAGGCATTCAATTCTTGCACAATGGGTAATAATTTCGCATCACTGCTATGCTTATCTCTTAGTTGAAAAATTTTAATCCCCCCTTCAATAGCGCTTTTTAATTGTTCTTTTAAGATGTCATAGGGGGTTAGAGTTTCATCGCTAATTGCATAAAGACCTTGAAAGTCCATAGTAAGCCTTGTGTTAGAGTGTCGCTTATTTTAGCCTAAAAACGCTATAATGTCGGCTAAAAACCTACTAGAGTAAGGGGCAAATATGTCTAATAGCTTAGCAGGCATTGACCAAGTTACAAGTTTGCATAAAAACAATGAGTTGCAGTTGTTGTGTTTTAGGCTAGGTAAAAATAAAGATTTATATGCGGTGAATGTGTTTAAAATCCGTGAAGTAGTAAAATACCATGGGGGGCTTACTATTATTAGCCATGATAGTAGTTCGCTTGTTGAGGGCTTGATTATTATTAGAGAGCTAACCATTCCTTTAATTGATATGAAAAAGTGGTTCTATTATGATAGCAAGAATAAAACGAAAGATTTACGCCCTTATAAAATAGAAAAAGAAGAGGGCGAAGACGATATTATTATGATTTGTGAGTTTTCTCGCTGGACTATAGGGGTAAGAATCTATGAGGCTGATAGAATACTCAACAAAAAATGGACTGAAATGGAGCAAAGTGCCGGAGTGGGTGGCTCTACAGGCAATAATAAGCTAGTGAGTCGCACACGCTATTTTGATGGGCGTTTGGTGCAAGTGGTGGATATTGAAAAAATGCTTGTAGATGTGTTTCCTTGGATTGAAGATGAAAAGCATGATGATTTAGAAAAATTATCTAGGGTGCATTCGGATAAATGTATTTTACTTGCTGATGATTCTCCAAGCGTTTTAAAGACTATGCAAATGATTTTAGACAAACTTGAAGTTAAGCATGTAGATTTTATTAATGGTAAGAAATTGCTAGATTATTTATTCAATCCAGAGACTGATATTAGCAGTATTGGGCTAATCATCACCGATTTAGAAATGCCAGAGGCAAGCGGTTTTGAAGTGATTAAACAGGTTAAGGCTAATTCTTTAACTTCAAAAATTCCTATTGTAGTAAACTCTTCTATGAGTGGAAGTTCTAATGAAGATATGGCTAGAAGTTTAAGGGCTGATGATTTTATTTCTAAGTCTAACCCCAAAGACATTGAAAGAGTTGTGAAACAATTTATGGTTTCTTAAAGGTTTTTATTAATGTATGGTTCTATTCCTACCCCTTGTTATGTGCTAGAGAGCGAGCGTTTAGAAGAAAACGCTAGGACTTTAAGATTCGTGCAACAACAAAGTAGGGCAAAGATTTTACTCGCTTTAAAAGGGTATGCTTTTTGGCGTGAGTTTGATGTTTTGCGTGAAAAATTGAGTGGGTGCTGTGCGAGCGGGCTTTATGAGGCTAAGCTCGCTTTTGAAGAATTTGGAGGGCGAGAGAGCGATAAGGAAATTTGCGTTTATAGTCCAGCTTTTAAAGAAGAAGATTTAGAGCAAATTTTGCCTATAGCCACAAGCATTGTTTTTAATTCTTTCTATCAATATGTGGCATTTAGAGAGAAAATTTTAGAAAAAAATCAGCAATTAGAAAATCTAGGACTAAGCCCCATTAAAATAGGCTTACGAATAAATCCTCTTTATAGTGAAGTAACCCCAGCCATTTATAACCCATGCTCAAAAATAAGCCGTTTAGGCATTGTGCCTAGCGAATTTGAAAAAGGGGTTAGAGAGCATGGTTTAGAGGGTGTTAATGGTTTGCACTTTCATACGCATTGTGAGCAAAATGCTGATGCCCTATGCAGAACTTTAGAGCATGTAGAAAAGCATTTCAAACCTTATTTAGAGCAAATGGAGTGGGTGAATTTTGGTGGAGGACATCATATCACTAGAAACGATTATGATATTCAATTACTCATTCAAACGATTAAGGATTTTAAAGCCCGCTATAACAACATAGAAGTGATTTTAGAACCCGGCGAGGCTATAGGGTGGCAATGCGGATTTTTACTTGCAAGCGTGATAGACATTATCAAAAACGACCAAGAAATCGCGATTTTAGACACTTCTTTTAGTGCTCATATGCCTGATTGCTTAGAAATGCCTTATCGCCCTAATATCCTTAAAATTTCTGTAGAAAATAATGAAGAAGTGATAGAAAATGAAAAGGGCGAAAATAAGGGGGCGTTTTCTTATGTATTAGGCGGTCCTACTTGCTTAGCAGGGGATTTTATGGGTGGCTTTAGCTTTGATACGCCTTTAAAAAGGGGCGATAAAATCTTGTTTAAAGATATGCTCCATTATACGATTGTTAAAAACAATACTTTTAATGGCGTGCCTCTTCCAAGTTTGGCTAAACTAGACAAACAAGGCTTTAAAATTCTTAAAAGCTTTTCTTACGAAGATTATAAAAACCGCAATTAAGGCTGTTTAGGGTATTTGGTCGTGCATAAATTCGCGCACAATATTCCCACACCAAGCCCAGCAAGCACCGCTCCAATCGTGTGCATATCCAAATAAATGCGAGCGAGCATGGTTAAAGGGACTAGGGGTAAGAGCCACAAATAATTCTTGCAAGAATAGCGCCGCATTAAAAAAGCTACGGCTAGACCTATCATAGAGGAATGTCCGCTTGGCATGTTATGGTTACCCCCATAGGGGCGTTCGCCCAAGCGTTGGTTGTGTAAGGTTACATTATTGAGCGTTCTTTTTATGGTGTGTGTGAGAATGGTTGTAGCCATAGAGGCATTAGCCACTTGCACTATTCCAACCACATCACGCTTGAGTAAAGGGACGCCCACTGAAAGAATTGTAGGAATAAAGCGTGCGTAATGCTCGGTTAGATTGAATGCCAAAGGCACGCTAGTGTGTTTAGGAACTTTAGGAAAGGGGAATAAAATTCCAAAAAGCATGAGTATAACATTTAATCCAATAATCGTTTTAGACAAGGATTTAGGCAAACTTTTTAGATAAAGGCGTTTGAATTTTTGATAATTAGAAAGGTTTTTCATGGGTTTCTCTGTTTTTAAATAAATCTAAATGGGGTTTATAGACACTATTAGGCGATTTATCAGCACCAAACGCTCCTAGGATACTATGAAAAATAGTGCTTTGAGTTAATGGTGCATTAGGGACAAGTAATTCTCGCCTTTCTTTAAATATTTTATTGGCATAAAGAATAAAGGGGATTTCATATTGCTCTTTAGGAGCGATAGCTTTAGGAGCACCATGCAAATAATACGCCCCTTCGCCTAAGCTTTCGCCATGGTCGCTTAGATAGAGCATTAAGGCGGGTTGTTTGGCATTTTTAAGCATGCCAATGAGCTTATCTAGAACATAATCGTTGTAAAAAATGGTGTTATCATAAGCGTTAATAAGGCTTTCTTTAGAGCAGTTAGCTAAATCTACGCTTGAGCAATAGGGCTTAAACACTCTAAAATTTAACGGCACTTTTTTATCATATCTTGGCCCATGCGAGCCGGCAAGATGTAAAATGAGCAAGACATTTTCATTAGAGTGTTCTTTTAAGAGATTAGGCACATTATAGAGCAAAGCCTCATCATAAGGAGCGATTTCTTTACAAGTGCGGCATTTTTTAATCAATTCAGAGCGTTTGAGATAGTGTGTAACTTTGACATTCTTTTCGCCATCATTAGCGCTATACCAAAAGACCTTAATGCCAGCTTTAGTTAAATAGGTGGGTAAATTTTCATAAGTGCTAAAATGAGATTTTTCAAAGGAAGAATTCAAAATACATTCTAGGCTTGCAGTGGTATAAGTCGTGCATGAAGTCGCCTCTAGGGCATGGATTTCTTGGTTTGAAAGTCTTATGTTTAATTTGGGAGTGGTTGGGCGCTCATACCCATAAAGGGCGTAATTATGTTTTCTAGCGCTTTCGCCTATAACTAGCACTACAAGCGTATTTTTACTCGTAGGAAAAAAAGGGGGCAATGCTTTGACTTTAGGGGCAAAGAATTTCAAAGCCTCTGCCCTAAAGGCGTTAATACTATAAGAAAAAGGCAAGCTCAAACCCCCTACAAACTTCGCATGCCTATCAAACCACAGCCAAGTTTTGGCGTTAATAAACGCATTGATAGCAAAGACAAGAGTTAAAACAACGAGAGCTAAAATCTGGCGTTTTCTTTTAGATTTTTTTAATTGGAGCTTGTAAAAAATGTAACTAGGAATGATGCCTAAAAACACGATAAAAACAAGCATTTTAAAACTAAGCAAGTCTAAAACTTCATGCGTGTTAGTATTGAGAGCATTGCTCATCATGCTCTTATTTAAAAAAACACCATAAGTGCTAATGAAATATAAAGCGATAGAATTTAATAGAGCAAAAAGAATGACAAAAAAGCGTAAAACTTTCCTAGAAATAAGGCTGATACCCAAAAAAAGCATGCCATTAGCGCATATAATCGCTATAGCTGTCGTTAAAAGAATTTGATAAGAACTAAAGGTATTTGGCTCTGAATGCGTATAAGCATAATGGAATAAGGGGATATGATAGAGAACGCAAAAAGCCACGCTATAAAAAAGAGTTGCCTTAAGGGGCGAAAGGGGTTTATAGCGTTTTAAAGAAAGGTTTGCAACTAAAAATCTCACAATAATATTATTCTCACTTAAATTTACAAAATACTTAGTGAGATTGTATCGTATTTAGAGCTGTTTTGATTTTTATAATGTTGTTTGTATTTTCTAAAATAGTGCTACAAAGCGTTTCTAAAAGAAACACTTTGCAAAAAATTCTAGCGAAAAAGTTTATTCGCCTACATACACTTGTCTTGGACGAGTGATTCTAGCTTGAGGGTTTTTGACATGCTCTAAGAGTTGAGCGCACCAACCAACCGTTCTGCCGATTACAAATACAGGAGTAAAGAAACGCACCGGAATTTTAAGAGCGGTCAAAATAGTGCCAGAATAAAAATCCACATTAGGATAGAGATTTCTCTCAATGAAATACTCATCTTTTAAGGCAATCTCTTCTACTTTAGCAGCGATTTCACCTAGTCGTTCGTCCATCTTAATGCCTTTATTATGGAGTTCATCTTTCAAGCCTTTTAAAATTTTAGCCCTTGGGTCGTAACTCTTATACACTCTATGTCCAAAGCCCATGAGCTTAAAGCTATCATTCTTGTCTTTTACTCTTGCGATGTATTTATCTACATTTTTAACATCACCAATTTCATGGAGCTGTAAAAGAACTTTTTCATTCGCTCCGCCGTGTAAATGCCCCCATAAGGCCGAAATGCCCGCACTAATAGCTGCATAAGGATGCACGCCGGTGCTGGCAACATTTCTTACCGTGGTAGAAGAGGCATTTTGTCCATGGTCAGCATGCAAGGTCAAAATCTTGTCAAATGCCTCTACCTCTACCGGTAAAATCTCTGTTTCGCCCTCTGTGGTGTGTTTCAAACGGCTGTGTGGATAGCCTCGTAACATAAATAAGATATTTTCTACATATGAGCGAGCAATATCAGGATAAACAATAGGAGCACCCACCTCATTACGATAGCAAATCGCTGCTAGAGTAGGGATTTTAGCAATAATTCTTCTAGCCATAGTTTGATAATCTTCTTCATTATTCATATCCCCATGAGCTGAATACAAAGTAGAAAGGATAGAAACTCCACTAGAAAGCTTTGCCATAGGGTGAGCATTAGTAGGGAATGCGCTAAACATGTTTAATAAAGTTTCATGGATAAAACTTCTATGGCGAAGTTCTAGTTCAAACTCTAAAGATTCATCAGCACTTTTAGGGAGTTCGTTAGTAAGTAATAGCTTGCAGACATCTACATACTTGTATTTGGCGACTAAATCTTCAATTTTATGCCCTTTATAATACAATTCGCCTTTTTTACCATTGATGTAACTAATGGTGGATTTACACCCCGCCGTAGAAGAATATCCGGGGTCATAAGAAAAAAGCCCTGTTGTTTCAGATAGCTTAGAAAAATCTATGGCTTTAGGCCCCCTTGTGCATGCTATGGTTTCAAACTCGTAGCACTCATTGCTTTCATTATCAATCAAAGTAATAGACATTAAGACTCCTTATTATGTCATTTCAAAACTTTCGCACTTTTTAATGCAATACTTGTGATTATAAGCCAAAAAGTTAAACGCTCTTTTTTTTGAAACGCCTAGCATTTTTTGCACTAGAGCTAAAACGCTACTTTTAAACACAAAATGAAAATTTTAATACTAACAACTCTTTTTAAAAGCAATGTCTAATCAAAACAACAAGAGATTTGGTGATTTTAGGGCAGTGTATTTGCAATGAAAATTTAATTTTTATCCAATATTCTGATCTTACAATAGCTTATATTAAAACATTAGATTGCAATTTAATTCTTATTCTAATCTTGTAAAACAATTTCTATATTCAATGGTCTTTAAGAAATACATGCTATCATTCTGTCGTTTTTTTAATTCCCAATAATTCAGTTATAGTAAAATCAAAAAAAGGCAATAGCGTGAAAGAAATGATTATTAATCTCAAAAATTCCAACTCTCTCTCTCTCTCTCTCTAATAGCTATACCCTAACAACACCCAATACCCCAAACCCTCCTATATAAAATTTTTTCTCATTCTTAAAATTTCTTTATTTTTTAGTTTCTAGTTTTATTTAGTTTTTAATATTTTTTAAAAGGATTTTTTATGAAAAAGATTTTATGTATAGCCCTTATGGGTGCATTGAGTGTTTTATATTCTGAAAGTAGCGGTGCTTATGGTGAAGTAGGGTTTCAATGGGCTAATCAAAGCTATACCAACACTACTAAAACTCCTAGCAAGAGCGGTTATAACAAAAACGCTGAAATCAATTCTTCAGCTTTTGGCAATAGTTCTCAAAGCGATACTAAAAAGCCTAGTAGTGCTTTTGTAAAGAGTAATGTCTTTGGCAATGATAAATAATGAAGAGAAAGAAAGGAAAGTAAAATGAAAAACAAGCCAATCTTTAAAAATAAGTTCTTAAAAACTTCATTAGTCTTAAGCATGCTTTTAGGTGGGGAGGTGTTGGCTATAAATACTCCTACTTATAGCAATGGCACTTTAATTTTAAATGGTAGCACTAATATTGCAAAAGCCTTAAAAGATAACCACCTTATTAATGTTGCTCAAAATATAAATATTTTAGGCTCTAGTGTTGATAAAAACTATAATCCAAATGGCACCATTCCAAGCAATCCTAAAAATTACACCTTAAATGATTTGATTATGAGTTTTCCTAACAATGTTGTTTATGATATTAATGTGGGGAACAACAATATTAGCCTAAGCAACGATAGCTTTTTATCGCCAAGCAAAAACGCTAATGATGAAACAGGTATAACGATTGAGGCTAATAAGGTTATTCTAAAAAATAGTTTAAGCCTTAATAGTACAGCTAATTTAAGCAGTAGCGTAATGCTTTTTCAAACCACAAGCAATTCTTTGAATATTGATAACGCAAATATAACAAATAATGATTCCATTGTTAGCTTGAGCAGTCAAGATGAAACCACAATTACAAATTCAACCATTAGCATTCAAGATTATGGTTCTATGGTTATTAACGCAAATAACATGCAAGTAAGTGATAATGTAATTTTTAATAACAATAGTAATTCCCAGATTTCATTTTTGCTTGGTAAATCAAGTGTAGATACTACAAGCACATTCAATGACACTAGTTTTAACAATAAAGCTCATGGGTTTATGACTTTTGCCAATCAAGATAATAAGACTAAAACAACCCTTGATTTCACGAATGCAACTTTCAATAATCAAGTTTTGGTTCCAACATCAGTTCAAGAGCCTAATAGTGGAAATGCTACAGCGGGCATTCAATTTGGTGAAGATAAAGCCAATAAAATCCCTAAAACTACTTTAAACATAGACTTTAAGAACACTACTTTTAGTGGCAATGGGAGTTATGATTTTTATAATGGCACCATTACAATTAGTGGCACAGATAATTTAAATTCTAGCGATTCGCCTTTTTCTAGTGCAAATACTAATAATAAGAATACAGACAATATTACTTTTAGTTCAAATAGCGCTTTAAATTTAGGCTATAGCTTTAGTAACAATACTACTTATAATATTATCAATACCACAGGCACAATCAATTATGGTAGTGATGCTAACAAACAATATGATTTGATTAAAGTAGACGGAGTTGCAGGGACTTTAGATAAATCTTCTTCAAGCGGTGTTTATGATGTTACTTATGATAATGTTAATGGCAAAGATATTACTTTAAAAGAAACTTTTACTAATAACTCTATTAGCGTAGAAGAAATCCCTAACCCTACAAAAAAAAGCGCTAAAGTAACAGGGGGCACTGGAGGTCAAAGCAATCCAAGTGGAGACAAACCAGACCACACAGCTAGTAATGGTGGCACACCAACACCAGATAGCAAAGGTGGAAGCCCTAATAACACCCCAATTAAAGTTGCTATAGGCACCACACACATTGAATTACAACCTAAGAGCGGTATTCAAAACACTCAAGTTAATGGCACTAAAAATCTTTTGCAAGACACTCTTAATAATATGAATAGCTTAAGCACTGCTTTAAGTGGATTAAGCGATATTTCTCACACTCTTACTTCTAGTGTTAGTGGCGTGGTTGCTTCTTTAGATAGTATTACTAATGCAATGAAACAATCTCAAGTGAATGTTAATTCCTTAAGCACTGATATTTCTAACACTCTCAATGCTTTAGACCATTTAGACAACGCTCTAAACACTGATATTGAAAATTTAAAAGAGACTATTGCAGCACAAAAAGCACAAGAGGGTCTAACAAGTATCGCTTTAGTTCAAGACATAACCACAATCTTAGGACAAAATGAAGAAAAGCTCATTGATTTACAAAACGCTCAAAAAGTAGTCAATAATGCTATTACTAGTATTAAGCAGGTTCAAAACAATGTCATAGCCGTAGCCGCTCAAAACAACATTGTGCCTACTATCACTCTACCTGCTACTCATACCCAAAGCGTAACAGGCTCTGCCTATGGTGTAGATGTGCAGTTGGGTTATAAGTGGTTCTTTGGCAAGAAAAAGCATTGGGGTGTGAGAACTTATGCTACTTATGCTTACATGCAATCTAACTTAGGACATACTACTAATAGAGCTGGAGCAGGATTAGGTGTAGGCGAAGCTAATAACCACACTTATGGTGCAGGCTTTGATATTCTCTATAACTTCTTTGAAAGCCAAGATAGCATTCATACTGCAGGTATCTTGCTAGGAACAGAACTCTTAGGCTCTACTTGGGTTAATCAAGGGCAATCTGCTTGGCATTCTCAAATGGAGGCGATTAAAGCACTAGGAGGAAGCGCTAGTATGAATACAAGCTATTTTCAAATTCCTTTAGTGGTAGGCTTTAGAAGTAATTTCTCTAAGCATAGCGGTATTGAACTAGGATTAAAGATTCCTTTGGTAGTGAATTACTACTTTAGAAGCAATTACAATGGCTTTGAAGAATCCACTATCTATAAGAATAACATCAAGTTATATTTTAACTATGTGGTGAATTTTTAAAGTGTGATTATGAATTGAAAACATTTTAATTGGTTTGGATTATTGTCTTATAAAAACAGAAAATTTTAATAAATAGGAAGACAATTAAAAATGGGTAGAATAGGGTAAAAAATCTATTTTAATTGCTTCTTAACTTCGTTTTTAAAAGAGAGGGTAAAGAAAATTTATTCTTTGTCTCAATCCCTATTTTATTTGCAAAGGCAAGCAAAGAGTTTTCAAGAAACTTTATTTTTGAGTGCAGTAAAATTCTAGCGAGCCGACTTTCTTAATTTGGATTTGCTTATTTTCTAGCAAGTTTTGAAGATAATTAAGCGTTTGATTATCTAATAATAGGGGGACTTCTTCTGTGCTTAAGGGTCGGCGTTTGATGAAAGAAAGCAAATCGTGCTCTTTGTAGGCTAGGGGCTTTTCATAAGGGGTTATGGTGCGTTTAGGCAGGCTCACACAAAGCCCTTCAAAAACTAGAGAGCATTCTAATAATTCGCTTTCACTTAACTTAGGAGCATTAAAGCTTGATGGCCTGTCTATGGTGCTTAAATCCACTCTAGCCACATTAATTTTTCTTAAAAATTCAGCGATAAGTTTGAGATTATGTAAGCTATCATTTACGCCTTTAATTAGCAAAACTTCCGCTACAAGTTGCCCCTGATAGATTTGAGAAAAATCAAAAATGCCTTGTAAGATAAGATTAATATCGTGATTATGGGGTTTATCCACTCTTTTAAAGGCTTTTAAATCTATGGCATCTATTGAAAATTTTACGATGTCAAATTCCTTCAAGGCTTGTTGCACTTTAGTCTTATAGAATAAGGAGCCATTGCTTAAAATAAGCGTTTTTATGCCCTTTAAAAAAGGCTTGATATTTTGGATAAATTCTAGCAAATGGGGGTATAAAGTCGGTTCGCCATTAGCGGTAATGGTTAAAACATCAATGGGGGTGGTGAGATTTTTTAGGGCGTTTTTAGTGGCGTTGATTAAGGTTTCAGCTTCTAACACTTCTTCCATACTCTGCATAGTTTTAGCCTTACCTAATTCACAATAAATACAATTATAGTTGCATTGTTTTTTAAGGGGCGATAAATCTATGCCTAAAGACTTTCCAAAACGCCTAGATAGCACAGGCCCAAAGACTATGGGGTAAATCTCTTTAGCCATTATTCTTCTTCTAAAAACACTCGTTCTTTACATTTGATGCATTCATGGGCATTCTTTTTGCGATAGACCCTTTCGCTCATTAAGTAATGGCATTTTTCACAACGCTTGTTTATGGGTTTATGGTTGGATAAAAAGTTGCATTTAGGGTAATTATTACACCCATAGAATGAGCCTTTTCTACTACGCTTTAAGGCAATATCGCCTCCACATTCAGGACATTTCACGCCCTCTAAAACTTCTTGAGTATTAGGGGCATTTTTTAAAGACTTGGTGTTTTTGCATTCAGGGTAGTTGTTACAAGCTAAAAACACTCCGTTTCTGCCAAATTTTTGCACCATTTCCCCCCCGCATTTTTCGCATGTTTCATTAGGGGTTTCATCGCTTGCTTTTTCTTCTTGCTTAATATATTTGCATTTAGGATAGGCACTACAAGCGACAAATTCTCCATAGCGACTGCTCTTTTTGACTAATTCTGCTTTGCATTTGGGACAAAATTCGCCGGTTTTCTCATGCACTTTTTGCGAGATGATGTTCTTTTTTCCGGCTTCAATTTTATCCATAAAGGGGTAGTAAAACTCTTTTAAAACTTGTTGGTAATCGGCTTTACTTTGAGCGATACTGTCTAATTCATCTTCTAAAGAGGCGCTGAATTTTGAATCCACGATTTCTTCAAAATGCTTTTCTAAAATTTCTATCACTTTAAACGCACTTTCTAAAGCACTGATTTGTTTTTTTTCTACTTTGATGTAATCTCTATTCTGCAAAAGTGCAATGGTAGGTGCATAAGTGCTAGGTCTACCTATGCCTAAGCTTTCTAAAACCTTAATTAAACTCGCTTCTGAATAGCGAGCAGGCGGTTCTGTAACATGCGTGTTGTTGTCTAATTTTTCTAATTTAATAGGGTCATTTTCTTTTAAATTAGGGAGCAATTTGTCCTTATCGTCATTGCCTAAGATTTTATAATAGCCATCAAAAAGGAGCTTTCTGCCATTAGCCTTAAACTCGCCTTTTTCACAAGTTAAAACTACGCTTTGGCTTTCAAACTCTGCATCTTGCATTTGAGAGGCTAAAAAGCGTTTGTAAATGAGCGTATAGAGCTTTAATTCTTCGGGTTTGAGATAGTCTTTTAAGGCGTTTGGTTCTAAGGAAATACAAGTGGGTCTAATCGCCTCATGGGCTTCTTGAGCGCTTTTATTTTTGCTCGTATAGACTTTGGCTTTAGAAGGTAAGTAGTCCTTGCCATAGTCTTTGAGAATTTTAGCTCTAGCCTCTTCTAAAGCTTCTTTAGCGATGTTTAAGCTATCGGTTCTCATATAAGTAATCACACCCATAACACCTTGTGGGGTTGCTACACCTTCATAGAGTTTTTGAGCGATACTCATCGTTCTTGTAGGCGAAAAGCCTAAAAGGCTTGAGGCACTTTGTTGTAAAGTAGAAGTCATAAAGGGGGGTGGGGTAGAAGATTTTTTAGGTTTTTTAACAATGCTAGAAATAATATAATTTTCTTTTTCTAGTTCGTTTTTAATTTCTTTGGCTTGCTCTTTGTCTGTGAGTTCTTGGGCTTTGAGTTTCTTGCCCTTATAGCTAATAAGCTGGGCTTCCAAATTAGACTCAAACAAAGCGTCTAGCGTAAAATAGGTTAAAGGCTTAAAGGCATTAATTTCTCTCTCTCTGTCAATCACAAGCTTTAAGGCTGCACTTTGAACTCTTCCAGCACTCAAACCCTTGCTAATTTTTGATGCAATCAATGAGCTGAGTTTAAAGCCTACGATTCTATCTAAAAGGCGTCTGGCTTGTTGGGCATTAACTTTATCCATATCAATTTGACGTGGGGTTTTTAGGGCGTTTAAAATCGCATTTTTAGTAATTTCATGAAAGACAATTCTAGGATAACTCTCTAATTCGCCTCCGATTAAACAGGCTATATGATAGCCTATGGCTTCACCTTCTCTATCTTCATCGGTGGCGATATAAGTGGCTGTTGCTTTCTTGGAAAGCTCTATAATGTGTTTGACAAGCTCTTTATGGTCTTTATCCACGATGTAATTAGGGGTAAAGCCTTTTTCATCAATTTTGATTCCTAGAGCAAATTTGGATAAATCTCTCACATGCCCTTTAGAAGCGATGACTTCATAATTTTTGTCTAAAAAATTCTTTATGGTTTTGGCTTTTGCGGGGGATTCTACAATAATGAGATGTTTCATTGAGCACCCTTTTTGATTAAAGTTTGTGTATACCTAAATAAATATGGCTGATTTTATCACATAATTTTGAGTAAAACAAAAACTTGTTTTATTTTTAAGCTATTTAATGCGGTTATAAAAATTGGAACACCCTTTGCTTACTACTCCATAAATCATAACGCAAAGGATGCAAAACATGAGTTTTAGGATTAATACCAATATCGCCGCTTTAACTTCTCATGCGGTAGGGGTTCAAAACAATAGAGACCTTTCAAGTTCGCTTGAAAAGTTAAGCTCAGGGCTTAGAATCAATAAAGCCGCTGATGACGCTAGTGGAATGGCGATTGCAGATAGCCTAAGAAGTCAAAGTGCGAATTTAGGTCAAGCGATTCGTAACGCTAATGATGCCATTGGTATGGTGCAGACTGCTGATAAAGCGATGGATGAGCAAATCAAAATCTTAGATACTATTAAGACTAAAGCGGTTCAAGCTGCTCAAGATGGGCAGACTTTAGAAAGTAGAAGAGCGTTACAAAGCGATATTCAAAGATTATTAGAAGAATTAGACAATATCGCTAATACTACAAGCTTTAATGGGCAACAAATGCTTTCAGGAAGTTTCTCTAATAAAGAGTTTCAAATTGGTGCGTATTCTAATACAACCGTTAAGGCTTCTATTGGTTCAACTAGCTCTGATAAAATCGGTCATGTGCGTATAGAAACTTCTTCTTATGATGGCGATGGCATGTTGGCTAGTGCTGCTGGGTCAAACTTGACTGAAGTGGGCTTGAACTTCAAGCAAACTAATGGCGTGAATGATTTTAAAATTGAAACTGTGCGTATTTCTACAAGTGCAGGCACTGGGGTTGGAGCCTTAAGTGAGATTATCAATCGCTTTTCTAACACTCTAGGGGTTAGAGCCTCTTATAATGTCATGGCAACCGGTGGCACACCCGTGCAATCAGGGACCGTTAAGGGCTTAATGATTAATGGCGTTGAAATTGGAACGGTTAATGATGTGCGTAAAAACGATGCTGATGGGCGTTTGACTAATGCGATTAACTCTGTCAAAGAGCGCACCGGCGTAGAGGCGAGCTTAGATATTGCAGGGCGCATCAATTTACGCTCTATTGATGGGCGTGCAATCTCTGTGCATACTAATAGTGCGACCGGTCAAGTCTTTGGAGGGGGTAGTTTTGCGGGGATTTCTGGGTATAATCACGCCGTTATTGGACGCTTAACTCTTACAAGAACGGATGCTAGAGATATTATTGTGAGTGGGGTGAATTTTAGCCATGTGGGCTTGCATTCAGCTCAAGGGGTGGCAGAATACACCGTGAATTTAAGGGCGGTTAGAGGCGTATTTGATGCCAATGTAGCCTCAGCAGCTGGTGCGAACGCTAATGGAGCTCAAGCTGAAACAAACTCTGATGGCATAGGGGCTGGTGTAACAAGCCTTAAAGGTGCGATGATTGTTATGGATATGGCAGATTCTGCTCGCATTCAATTAGATAAAATCCGCTCCGATATGGGTTCAGTGCAAATGGAATTAGTAACAACCATTAATAACATTTCTGTAACTCAAGTCAATGTTAAAGCGGCTGAATCTCAAATTAGAGATGTAGACTTTGCTGAAGAGAGTGCAAGCTTTTCTAAATACAATATTTTGGCACAAAGCGGAAGCTTTGCTATGGCACAAGCTAATGCGGTGCAACAAAATGTTTTAAGACTTTTACAATAACAGCACCTTTTATTAAAGGGGCGTTAGCCCTACTATACTACTATATTAACAAGTTAGTCAATAATGGATATTTATCAAAAAAACTTACAAGTTTTATCAAAAAAAGACCCCCTTTTATATAAACAGCTCAATGCCATTAAAGAAAACAAAAAATACGAAGTGTTTTTAGGAAAGGATAGTGCGAATTTCAATCTTATAGATAAAGAAACGCACACACCCTTATTTGAAAAAAGCCCCTTAGAAACCAGCTTAGAGCAATACAAAAATTTTGAGCCTTACATGCTCTATCCTTATTTATATTATTTTGGCTTGGGTAATGGCGTATTTTATCGCTTGCTTTTAGGTAATGAAAATTTAAAACGCTTAGTGGTTATTGAGCCTGAAATAGAGATTATTTTTATTGTATTAAATCTCTTAGATTTTTCAATGGAGATTTTAGAAAATCGCCTTATACTCTTACATAGTGGTTTTTGTAGCTACAACATGATAGCGTCCTTATTTGATATGGATAAAAAGTCTCGTTTATATGCAAGAATGTATGATTTAAAACTTTTTAATTCTTATTATGAGCGCTATTTAAAACAAATTATAGAAATTAATCAGCATTTTACTCATGCTTTAGAGCATAGTGCTATTAGTGTAGGAAATGACGCTAAAGACGCTCTTATAGGCATTAAACAACATGTTGCTAATTTGCCTGAAGTGATTCAAAGCCCTAGTTTAGTGCATTTTGTCAATGCTTTAAAAAATAGAGATGTCGCTATTATTGTTTCAACTGGACCAAGTCTCAACAAGCAACTCCCTCTTTTAAAAGAAATCGCCCCTTATGCAACACTCTTTTGTATAGACGCATCTTTTCCTATTCTAGCCAAAGCTGGCATTAAGCCTGATATTGTAGTGTCTTTAGAAAGGGTGGATTTAACGGCGAAATTCTACGAAGAAACGCCCCTAGTTTTTCAAGAGGGCGTTATTTTTGCCCTTACTTCCATTGTGCATAAACGCCTGAGTAATGCTATTAAAACGGGGGTCAAGCAATTTAGCTTTCGCCCCTTTGGATACACAAATCTTTTTAACTTGCATCAATATGGTTATGTGGGTATAGGCATGAGTGCGGCGAATATGGCGTATGAATTAGTGGTGCATTCACGCTTTAAAAAATGCGTGTTTATTGGGCAAGATTTGAGCTTTTCTAAAAGTGGCAATAGCCATGCAAATGGGGCTATTTATGGCGATAATGAGATTAAACCCAAAAGCGATAAAGACAAGATTTTTATAGAAAAATATGGCGGTAACGGGCAAGTAGAGACCACTTTAGTGTGGAAACTTTTCTTAGAATTTTTTGAAAAAGATATTTTTAACACGCCTTATAAATTAGAAGTCATTAATGCTACTGAAGGGGGGGCTAGAATTAAAGGCACTAAAGAAATACCCTTTAAAGAAGTGTGTAAAAGAATTGATAAAACTAAGCCAAAGCCCCCTATCAACCTTATCTACCCCACTAAAAAAGAGCAAGCTAAAAATTTAAAAATGGCTAAAGAAAAATGCGAAGAAATCATTGAATATGCTAATAGGCAAAAGAAACAAATTGAAGAAGTGTTTTTAAAGGTGGCAAAATTTTTAGAAGAAATAGAAAAGCTTAATGATGAAAGCAAGTTAGAAGAATTAGATTTTAAAGAATTAGAAAATTTAAGCGCTGAAATTGATAACATTAAAGAGCTTTTTGATGACAGACGATTTAATGCGTATTTTATGGACGCAATACAATCATATATTTTTCATCAAGAATTACATATCGCAGAAATTGTGTGTAAAAAAACAAACAATGAAGATGAGTTAAGGGCTAAGCAATTAGAATATATTTACGCTCATAAATACTGGCTCTTTAGTTTGGCAGGCGGAATTGATTGTGTGATAGAAGCCATAAAAATGGCGTTAAAAGAGTGGTAATTTTAATATAGTTAATTTTAACAGAGAGTTTATTCTTTACTTTAAAAAGTATTTAAAATCATTAAAGATTAGATAATTTTGAAAGTTAAACGCTCTTTTTTTTGAAACGCCTAGCATTTTTTACACTAGAGCTAAAACGCTACTTTTAAACACAAAATTAAACTTCTTAATGCGATAATTCTAATTCAAAACTATACCCAAACCCATTTTCTAAAGCGTTGTAGTAGAATATGGACTTACCCGCACCATTTACCCCTGCAAATAGATATAAACAACTCAAAAAAATCCTTTTTTAGTAAAAAGTATACTATAATGCCTTTCTGTAAAATCTCAAATCAAGGCAACACAATGCAAAACAATGAATGCAAGGCAATACAAGAAATGATTATTAATCTCAAAAATTCCAACTCTCTCTCTCTCTCTTAATAGATATACGCTCAAGATATTTAATTCGCCTTATCCCCCAATATAAATCTCGTTATTCTTAAAAACTTTATAGTTTTTAGTTTGTGATTATTGGTTTTAGTTTTGATTTATTTTTTAATATTTTTTTAAGGATTTTTTATGAAAATTATAAGTGTGGCTTTAAAAAACTTTAGAGGTTTTAGAGATGTTAGCATCAGTTTTGATAGTCTGAGTGCTTTTGTAGGGAAAAATAATGAGGGGAAATCTAGTATTTTAGAAGCACTAGATATTTTCTTTGGAGAAGAGGTTGTTAAATTTAGCTCTAAGGATATTAATGTTTTAGCAGTGCAAGAAGATAAAGAAGCCCAAGCAGAAATCAGTGTAACTTTTAAAGAGATACCCAATGAATTCAAAGAAGTTTTAATAACAAAAAATATTAAAGATTCTTTAGATGGCGATTTTTTAAAGATTTCTCAAAAATGGAAGTTTAATGAAGAAACAAAGAGGTCAAGCACAGAGTATTTTATTGGAAAACAGCAACAAAATATTAAGACTAATGCTTATAAAGAGATTAAAGAATATTTGCCATTATATTGTCTTTTTGTGAGTGATAGAAATAGCGATGATAGCAATGAAGAGGTTCAAGACCCATTTTTTGAGGCAATTCAAAGAGGTCTAAACGAGCAAGAAGAAAAGATTAAAGGCATTGAAAATGAAGTTAAAAAGGCGTTACAAACAAAGATAGATGAAACTTTAAAACTTCTTAATTCTGAGAATTTTTCTTTTAATGTTGATAAAAATTTAATGCCAAATATTGAAAAAATTAATTGGTCTAATGCTTTTAAGCAAATCATTTTACAAGAAGAACAAACTGAATTGCCCTTAAATAAAAAGGGGAGTGGGATTAAACGCCTTATTTTACTAGGATTTTTTATTAACAATGCTTTAAGCCAAGCCAAAGAAAATCAAAAAGTAATTTTTGCTTTTGAAGAGATTGAAAGCGCTCAGCACATCACTAATCAAATCAAATTAAAGGCGTTGCTAGATTACTTAATTGATAAAAATCATCAAGTGATAATAACCACACATAGTCCACATATTGTTAGGTCTTTGAGCTTGGATAATTCTAAAGGTTACACCACTTTTAGGGCATTAAATTTGGTTTACTCTAAAAATCATCAATCCTACATTAATAACCTTAATGAAAAAAACAAAGAAAACACGCTTTTACTATGCGAGAGCAGTGGGGCTAATATGAGCGAAATTTTATTTTTAATCTTTGATAAGATAGAAAATGATAATAATTCAAATCCTAATTACTTAGCATGTATAGATTATCATCAAGCCTTATATGGACAAATGGTTCACCTATTAGAAGAGAATAATCCAGAAAGTAAAAGCATAGACAATACTTTAAAAGATTTTAAAGATTTTCAAGAAAAAAGACAAAAAGAGTTTAACCCCAATATTATTAGACTAATTGAGGGTAAGGGCAAAAAGAAAGATGAAAAATATTATAGGTGTCTATCGCATTATTTAAGAAATGTTTTAGCGCACCCAGAGGCTGATTCTATAGAGAAAAAGAGCAAAAATCAAAAAGAATTGACCGAACAAATTTTAGCATCTATAAGTGATATGCGAGAGTTTTTCATCACTTATTTAAATGGTAAGGCAAAAGGAACAATGAGTGAAAATAAAAATAAATAAAAACATAATTTTTAATAAAAGATTTTTAAAACTTTCACTCATGGTAAGTTTGTTGTTGGCTGGAAAGGAAGTGTTAGCAAAAGATTGCTCTACAATCTTTTGCAATAAAACAAGTAAAGATATAAAATCTATCTTGTTTAAACCAAAATCTTTTTTAATGCTTGATAGCAACAATCAGTTTGCTACTAGCACTCCTCTTGAGAATCTTAATGGGCAGAATGTTGAATATGGTGGTAGAATTTTTAGCAATTCTGTTAATTTAGCTAATGGGACTATCTATAACTGCAACATGTATTTTTTCTCTGACTGTAAAAATACTGGCCCTTTTACCATGGATTTCAATGGCACTAGTAATCAATTTGAGAACATTACTTTTAATAATGGCCACTTTAATAGTAAGATTACCTTTGGCACTTCAAATAGTCAAAACACTTTTAATGATATTACTTTTAACAATAACTACAATAATGATCCAAACAATAATTGTGGCAATTATATTTGCAACAATACCCTAACTTTCAATGGTACTAACACTTTTACTAATGGCACTAGTTTTAATAACTATGATGGTTCTACTATAATTTTTAAAGGCAATGATAACCAATTCAATGATGCCATCTTTAATAATGGTCAGCAAAATGGTGGTTACAAAAACAGTATTACCTTTGGCACTTCAAATAGTAAAAATACTTTTAGTGATGTTACTTTTAATAATGCTAATGATGGTAGGAATAATTGCCAAGACACTAATGGCTGGAGTATTCCTTGCAACACCCTAACTTTCAATGGTAATAATACTTTTACTAATGGAATTACTTTTAATGGTGGTAGTTCAACCTTTAGTGGCAATGTCATACTTGACAATGCTACAAAAAACACTATTAATAATTATGATGGCTCTAGTCTAACTTTCAATGGCAGGGATAATCAATTTAACAATGTCACTTTTAATAGTGGTCAGCAAAATGGTAATGGTTATGCCAACAATATTACCTTCGGCACTTCAAAGAGCCATAATACTTTTAATGATGTTGCTTTTAGTAATGTTAGTAGTGGTGATAATTGCTTAAATTCTTATGGTATGACTACTCCTTGCAACACTTTAACTTTCAATGGCACCAACACTTTCACTAATGGTGTTACATTTAATGGCGGTAATTCTACTTTTAATAACTCAATCACTTTCAATGGCTCTGCCAAAAACGCTATCAATAATTATGGTGGCTCTAGCCTAACTTTCAAGGGCGAGGATAATCAATTTAACAATGCTACTTTTAATAGTGGTTACAATAGCAGTATAACCTTTGGCATTTCAAAGAGTAAAAATGCTTTTAATAATGTTGTTTTTAATGGTGCTATCGACAACAGCAACACCCTAACTTTCAATGGCACTAATACTTTCGATAATGAAGTTACTTTTAATGGTGGTAGCAATGTGTTTAATGGCACCAACACTTTTACTAATGGTGTTACATTTAATGGCGGTAATTCTACTTTTAATAACTCAATCACTTTCAATGGTTCAAAACAAAATGTTATCAATAATTATGGTGGTTCTACTCTAAATTTTTATGGAACTAACAATTTTGATAATACTACCTTTAATAATGGCAAACAAAATGATAATGAGGGGAACAGCATTATTTTTAATGGTTATAGCACTTTTAATAATGTTAATTTTAATAATGTTAGTGGAAATAATTGCCAGGATTCTTATGGCAACCCTATTCCTTGCAACAACACTATAGATTTCGGAGGCAACAATACTTTTAGTAATGTTAATTTTAATAATCGTAGTGGAAATGATTGTGTAGATATTTATAGTAACACTATTACTTGCAATATAATTTTTAGTGGTAATAATACTTTTAGCAATGGTGTTACTTTTAATAAGAGTCGTATTGCCTTTAATGGTGGCAGTTCTACTTTTAATAGCTCATTCAATAGCTCAATCACTTTTAATGGTTCTGCCAAAGATACTATCAATAATTATGGTGGCTCTACTCTAACTTTCAATGGCAATGATAACCAATTTAATAATATTGTCTTTAATAATGGTTGGCAATGGGATGGCCACCAAAATAACAGCATTACCTTTGGAGCTTCAAATAGCAAAAATACTTTTAATGATGTTACTTTTAATAGTGTTAGTGGAAACAATTGTCAAAATTATAGTGCCGAGACTATTGCTTGCAACAATACACTAACTTTCAATGGCACTAACACTTTCACTAATAGTGTTACATTTAATGGTGGTAGCAATGTGTTTAATGGCGCTAATACTTTCACTAATGGAGTTAGTTTTAGTGGTGGTAGTTCAACTTTTAATGGCAATGCAATCTTTAATGGTTCCAAACAAAACACTATCAATAATTATGGTGGTTCTACTCTAACTTTCAATGGAGCTAACAATCAATTTAATAATACTACCTTTAATAATGGCAAGGAGAATGGTAATGGAAGCAATAGTATTGATTTTAATGGTAACAGTACTTTTAGTAATGCCAAATTCAATAATGTTAGTGGAAACAATTGTCAAGATTCTAATGGCAACACTATTGCTTGTAGCAACACTATAACTTTTAGTGGAGCTAATAGTTTTATTGGTGGGGTTAGCTTTAATGGTAGCGATATAAGCTTTAGAGACGGTAGAGGCATTTTTAACACCAATGTTGATTTTAATGGAATTACCATCAATAATTCTAATGGTTCTACTATAATTTTTAGGGGAGCTAACCAATTTAGTAATGTTACCTTTAATAATGGTAAGAAAAAAGATAGCTACAATAACAGCATTACCTTTGGCACTTCAAATAGCAAGAATACTTTTAATGATGTTACATTTAATAACAATAATGGTTTCTTAACTTTCAATGGCACTAACACTTTCACTAATGGTGTTACATTTAATGGTGGTAGTTCTACTTTTAATAATTCAATCACTTTCAATGGTTCTGCCAAAAACACTATCAATAACTACAATGGCTCTAGCCTAACTTTCAAGGGTGCTAATAACCAATTTAATAACACTACTTTTAATAATGGCAAACAAAATGGTTATTACAACAATAGCATTACCTTTGGTATTTCAAATGGTAATAGTCATAATACTTTTAATGATGTTACTTTCAATAATGCTAGTGGAAACAATTGCTACTTTAATGACAACATTACTCCTTGCAACAACACTCTAACTTTCAATGGTAATAATACTTTCACTAATGGTGTTACATTTAATGATAGCAATGTAATTTTTAATGGTAATGCAATTTTTAATGGTAATGCAAAAAACACTATCAATAACTACAATGGCTCTAATCTAACTTTCAATGGCAATAATAACCAATTTAATAATGCTATTTTTAATAATGGTCAGCAAAATGGTAGCCCTAATAACAGCATTACCTTTGGCACTTTAAATAGTCAAAATACTTTCAATGATGTTACTTTTAATAACAATAGTAATTGCCAAGATTATAATGGCAACACTATTGCTTGCCTAACTTTCAATGGTAATAATACTTTCACTAATAGTGTCACATTTAATGGTGGTAGCAATGTGTTTAATGGCACCAACACTTTCACTAATGGCGTTACATTTAATGGTGGTAGCAATGTGTTTAGTGGTAATGTTATTTTCAATAACGCCACCTTAAGTGCTGGCTTGGATGGTAGCGGAAACTTTAATTTTAATAATGGCACTATAACCCTTCAAGGCATTGATACTCTAAATTCTGGTAATTCACCTTTTGGCAATCAAAACGGCAATAACCAAAACACAGATAATATTGACTTTGCTGGTAATAGTGTTTTAAGTCTAAATTATGCTTTAACCAATAATGCATTTTATAGTATTATTGATACAAGCGGAACTATTAACTATGGCAACTTAAATGACTTATACAAACTTATAGAAATTGATGGCATTAAAGGTAGTTTAGATAAGATTGTCTCTAACACTCTCAACAACAATGCTACACTAGCCAAAGCTAATTCTATTGATAAAACCTATAAAACCTATGATGTAGTTTATGATAATGTTAATGGTGAAGACATTACCTTGCAAGAAACTTTTACTAGTAATTCCATTAGCGTTAGTGTTGAAAAAATCACTAAACTTAGCCCCAAGCAAATAAACACCACTACCTACAACCAAGACTACTCTAGCGCCCAAAAAGACTTAAACGCAGCAAACACTGATAAATCAGCTAACACTACAGCACAAGCTAACGATAAAACTCTTGCTCAAAATAGCTCTAGTGTTGCCAAAGATTTACAAAATCTTAACACAGACTCTCAAAGTATCACTAAAGCTCAACAAGCATTACAACAAGATTTAAATAACGAGCAACAAGCAATAGGCACAAGTAACTTTGATACATACCACAATAAGATTGCAAGCGATGAACAAAAACTAGCTAAAGCTGAAAAACAATTCTCTAATGAACAAAACACATTACAAAATGATGTAAAGATAGCAAAAGAGGAACAAAAAGAGCAAGTAAAGAAGGCCCATGAACCTATTTACAACAAAGATTATTCTAGCGCTCAAGCAGACTTTAAAATAGCAGGAAAGGATATACAAGCTAACTATACAGCACATGTTGATAATTTGTTCCTTGGTCTTTTTAACCCTGTAGTAAGAAAAGATTTAACACAACTAGCTAAAGACACTCAAAACATCATTAATGCTCAAAACACTCTACAACAAGATTTAAATAACGAGCAACAAGCAATAGGCACAAGTAGCTTTGATACATACCACAATAAGATTGCAGGCGATGAAAAAGCTCTAGCTAATGCTGAACAAACATTCTCTAATGAACAAACTACATTAGAAGATGATGTAACAACGGCAAAAGAGGAACAAAAGGCTAAAGAAAAAGAACAAGCCCTTAAACAAGCCAACACTCAAACCTACAAAGAAGACTACTCTAGTGCTCAAAAAGACTTAGACACAGCAAACACTGATAAATCAGCTAACATTACAGCACAAGCTAACGATAAAACTCTTGCTCAAAATAGCTCTAGTGTTGCTAATGATTTACAAAATCTTAACACAGAA
>NZ_FZMR01000018.1 GCF_900198405.1 Helicobacter cetorum | reverse complement strand
ATTAACGAGCAACAAGTCTTAGATTTAAAAAACTCAATCAGTCAATTAAGAGAAAAACAATGGCATTAATCAGGCAAATCAGCAATGAACTTCATTCAACAAGTGCGGTAGGAATAATAAGTGCATTTAGGGAGTTTAAGGAGTGTTTTTATACGCATTTTGACTTGATAGAGCAACAAAGCTTGCAAAATGCCTTATACAATCAAGCAAGTCTAAAAACAACCAACAAAGAGCTTTTTGAAAAAATCAAATTCTTATACCAAGATATTCAAAAAGAAACTTTAGTGCGAGATTTTTTGCAAAAATATTATTGTTTAAGTATAGATGAGCAAGAATTAAGAGACAAATGCTTAAGAAATAAGCTCAAAAATTCCCCTATTAATTATGTGCTTATAGAAGGGATTGCCAACACAGAGCTAGAATCTCACAAAGAGCGTTATTATATGGTATTTGATAACGCTTGTCGCAACTTTCATTTTTATGCGTTTTTGCTTATGGTGGCGTTTGAATTCGAGCAAGATAGCATTATTTATTCTAGTGGTTTGAATAAGAGTATTAAAGGGGATAAAACTTGGCAAATAAGAAATTATAAAGTGATTAACTCTTCGCCCTTTATTTCAAAAGGAAGCTTTAAGCAAAACATTAAAAGCATTTCAAATAACCCTTTATGCAATGAAAATAAAGAAATTAGTTTGGCTCATAACTTAGGATTAAAGGAATGCTTAAAGCGTTTTGATGATATTAAAAGCCTAGCTATAAAAGAGACGACAGATGAAGTAAGCTTAAAAGAATTTTTAGTCAATTATTCTCAATTACACAATTTAGCTTTTTGTGCTACTGAAATTTTGCCTAAGACTTTTAAGGCTACAAAAATAAGTGGCATTTTTAAAGCTTTTGATAACACAAAATACCATTCTTATTTAGAAAATTTCAAGCCAAAACAAGTTGGAGTAGGGCGTTATTCTCAAATGGCTTACAATTATATGCAAAGAAAATTACAAGAAGAAAAACTCAATATGCTTAAGCAGAGATAAAAACTTAACTATGCTCTAAATGTTCTAAATAGTAATAAAATTTTTGTTATAAATAATATTTTAGCTTGGCTATACAACAATTAGCTTAAAACCACTATAATAACCAATACTTTTTATTCCTTTAAAGGAGTTTTGTCATGAAGACATGTAAGTTGTTGTTGAAATTAGGGGCTGTAGCCTTGTTTTCGTTGTTGGTGGGGTGTAGTGCTAATTTGGGTCCATTCAATACTGATGCTAAGCCTGTAGTGCAAAATGGCGATAAAGTTTCAGCGAATGCTTGTAAACTAGATTGGTCTTGGCATTTTGAGGATTATGTGAAAGACAAATCAAAGCTTTCAGCACTTGAGCAACAAGCTGTAGATAAAGCGTTAGCACACTATAAGCCCGATGCTACTAAGCTTGCAAATATGACTATGGTAGTAGATCATGTGCCTGTTTTGTGGTGGATGGCAGTGCCAGCAGGGACAACTTGCGTTCTTGTTGAGGGCACTCCAGCAAACTAAAAGGCATGTTTTGGTCGTTTTATACGACTATCTTTAGATAGTTGTATAAAACAAATAATCAGATACTTTTAAGGCAGTCGTTTAGCTAAGGGTGGCATTTTACCCTTTCAAGCGTTTGGTTTCTTCAAAGATTTAAGATTTCATTTTCCTAAAAATTCTTTTTATTGTAAGAGTGTTTGAGATTAAAATATTTACTTGCTAAACACATTGTTAAAAAAATGAAATTTTTATGTCTCACTTATTATTGATTTTTCTAAACTTAAAAATTTATTTGTATAATCCTTAGAAAATATACAACAAGACCAAGGAGTATCAAATGATTAATAAAAAATACACTAAAAAAGAAGCGCTTGAGTATCATATCGGCGGTAAGGTTGGCATGAGTATCACTAAGGCTTGTGAGAGTGCTAAAGACTTGTCTTTAGCCTATAGTCCGGGAGTGGCTGAGCCATGTTTAGAAATCGCTAAAGATGAAATGCTAGCTTATACTTATACTAATAAGGCAAATACCATTGCCGTGATTTCTAACGGCACGGCGGTTTTAGGGCTAGGTGATATTGGGGCGAGTGCGGCTAAGCCTGTTATGGAAGGCAAGGGGCTATTGTTTAAGAAATTCAGTAATATTGATGTGGTGGATTTGGAGCTTGATACCAAAGATAGAGATGAAATTGTAGAGATTTGTAGGGCGTTAGCCCCTAGCTTTGGGGGGATTAATTTAGAAGATATTAAAGCTCCTGATTGCTTTTATATAGAGCAAAAACTCCAAGAAAAGGTTCAAATCCCTGTGATGCATGATGACCAGCATGGCACGGCGGTGATTTCTAGTGCGGGGCTATTAAATGCCTTAGAAATTAATGGTAAAAAGATTGATGAAATTAAAGTGGTAGTGAGTGGAGCAGGAGCGGCTGCTATTGCATGCTCTAAGATGTATAGAAAACTTGGGGTTAAACATATTGTATTGTGTGATTCTAAGGGAGTGGTGTATTGTGGACGGAGCAATTTGAGTAAAGAAAAAAAGGAATTTGAAGTAGAAACAAAAGATAGGACACTAAGTGATGCCTTGAAAGGGGCTGATGTGTTTTTGGGGCTTTCTTTAGCTGGGCTAGTTAGTAAAGAGATGATTAAATCTATGGCAAAAGACCCCATTATTTTTGCCTTAGCTAATCCTACGCCAGAAATTCTACCAGAAGAAATCAATGAAGTGAGAGATGATGCGATTATTGGCACAGGAAGGAGCGATTATCCTAATCAGATTAATAATGTTTTAGGGTTTCCTTATATCTTTAGGGGGGCTTTAGATGTGCATGCCACTAAGATTACAGAGAATATGAAATTAGCCGCCGCACAAGCCCTTGCTAACTTGGCCAAACAAGAAGTGAGCCAAAAAGTGTTGAAAGCCTACAATCTTAAAACGCTTAGTTTTTCAAAAGATTATATTATCCCTAAGCCCTTTGATGAAAGAGCGTTAGTAGAAGTCGCTAGTGCGGTAGCTAGTGCGGCAATTAAAGACGGTGTGGGGCGTAAAAAAGATTATGATGAGAAAAAATACAGAGAGCATTTAAAAGACTTGTTAAAAGAGCTATAAAATGGTTTTAGCCTTGTATTAAATAGGCGATGAACTTAAAAAGACTTAAATTATCATAATAAAATGTAAAAAGTGATTATAAGAGCAAAGTCTCCTATAATGCTTACAAAAAAAAAGAACTTTTTTGGTAAATAAGTTTTTATAGCATTAGAAAATGAGCGATACTAAAATGAAAATAGAGCCAGTTTTTTAGAATTTGCTAGAAAAACTTCAAAGGATATTAAAGGGGCTTTTAGGTGGCTTGGGACTTTAAAATTAAAGTTTTTTAGATAAACTACCTTATTCATTAAACTTTACACGAGGCATATAAATTGTTACACAGGGTTAGCCCAAAAACTTATCACTCATCTTATTATGTGATTGATATTCGCTCCAAACAAGCTTATTTGAACGAACATATTCAGGGGAGCGTCAATTTACAGACTTTTGAAGAAATGCGTGATTTTATTGCTGAGCGCATAAGTCAAGTTACCCCCCCCCCCCCCAATAATTGCAAACAAAACCTTGAATTTCTTTTAGTGTGTTTTTCTAGTTTTAGGGCTAGAGAAATGGCTATCCAATTAGAAAAAGAATTTAAAAACCTTGATATTGGCTATTTGGATAGTTCGCTTTTAGAACTTAGAGATTACACTCTTTTTGAACGCTTAGATGAGAGTCTTTTAACACAGATTAGGACCACTAAAGATGCGCTAAAACAACGCTATTTAGAGCATAAAAAGGCATGGGTTGTGGCTTTTAGTGGGGGTAAGGATAGCTCATGTGTGTTGCAACTACTCTATGATTTGATATGCGAATTGCCAAAAGACATGCTTAATCCTACTTATGCCATTGTTTCTAACACTTTAGTGGAATCGCCTATTGTAGAAAAATATTTGCTTAATTTGATTGATTCTATTCAAAAAGATGCGAATGCTAGGGGGTTACCCTTTGAAATCAAGCTAGTAGAGCCTAATACTAAGGAGCAATTTTTTTCTAATCTTATTGGTAAGGGGTATCCAAGCCCTACACGCTTTTTTAGGTGGTGCACAGACAGATTAAAAATCCGCCCCACTCAACGAGTAGTAGAACAAATTATTGCCAAACATGGTTCATGTATTTTGCTTTTAGGCGTTCGTAGCAATGAGAGCAGTTTGCGTAAAAAGAGCGTAGAAAAGCGTGTGGTGAGCGAAGAGGGTTTCAGTAAGCATGATTATTATCCTAATACTTTGATTTATCGCCCTATTGTGGATTGGTCATTAGATGATGTGTGGGGGTATTTGAGCCATTTTAATATGCCTAAGTGGAAAAAATCGCATGAAGAATTATTCAGCCTTTATTCTAAAGCAAGCAATGATGAATGCCAATTTATCCTAGATACTAATACGAAGTCTTGTGGGGGGAGTCGTTTTGGGTGTTGGGTTTGCACGCTAGTGAATGAGGATAAGTCTTTGCAAGGGTTTATCAAAAATGGCGCAACGCATTTGCAACCTTTAAATGATTTTAGAAACTTTATTAAAGAAATTAGAGAGCAACAAGAATATCGTAGTGATTTTAAAAAAGATGGTAATTATGCACCCGGTCCTTTTACTAAAAAGGCTCGCATGCTGATTTTAAGGCGTTTATTGGAGTGTGAGAGAGAATATCAAATACGCTCTAAGACTTCGCACCCACTAATTAGTGATAGCGAATTAGAGATGATTGCAAAAATATGGCAAAAAGAGTTTGGCACCAAAAGGGAGTTTATAGACATCACAAAGGAGTTTAATCGCATGTTAAATCACAAAGAAGAGAAAATTGAATTATTGCATGAAGAGATTTTTGAAGAAGAAGAGATTAAAAACGCCCATTTGGTAAAAGAGATTATTAAGGGGACTATAAGGTTGGGTCATAGTGCTGAATTAGGTCATTTAAGGGGGGTAATTGAGGCGATGATAGATAATCATACTAATAAAGTAGAGGAGTTTTAATGCTATTTTTTAAACGCATTGTTATCTGTAATTTGTTTGCGTATTATGGAAAGCAAGAATTGTTGCTTGAAAAAGAGAAAGATAAAAATCTTTACTTAATTTATGGTCGTAATGGGTTTGGAAAAACGAGTTTCTTGCGTTCTTTAAAATTACTCTTTTTGGGGAGTGGGTTATTAGGACATGAAGTTCCGTTGGGTTCTAAATTTTTCAACACTTCAAAACCAGAAAATTTGGTTTGTGGGTATGGAGATTGGAGTGGTATTTTAAATCTTAGGGCAAAAAGAGAAAATGAGCAAAATCCAATCAATAAGCATGAATTTTTTGTGTCTTTGGAATGCGAAAAAGACCATGAATTAATCACAATTACTAGAAGTTGGAACATTGATTTTAAAAAAGACATTAAAGAGAGTTTGAGCTATAAAACACACCATAAGGTTTATGAAAATAAGATAGCCCAACAGCACATAGACCAGCTTTTGCCCTCCTCTTTAGTTCCTTTTTTCATTTTTGATGGCGAAGAGATTGAGCAAATGGCAGAAAAAATGAAAAGTGAATTGAAAGATAAAATCCAAAATATTCTCAATATTACGCCCCTTGATAAGGCTATCAAAGAAATTGAAAGCATTCGCAAAGAAATTCAAGCAAAATCTATCCAAAATACTGAAATACGCAACCTTTATAGAGAGATAGAAAGAGGCATTGAAACTAAGGAAGAAAAAAGGGTTACAACACAAGATAGGATTAAGATTTGCGAAGAATACCTTAAGACCAAACAAGAGGAATTAAAAGATAAAAAAGAGAGTGAAAAGACACTGATTGCTGATTCTAATAAGGAATTAGGGAGTGTTCAAACGCAAAAAGAGCTTTTAGAAAAAAGGCAAGAGGAGTATAAAAATAGATTTATTAAAGTGTGCAATAGCGTGCTATTACTCAATCAAGAAAAAAAGTTAGAAAACATTGAAGAGCGTTTGAAAAAGGTGCAAATTGAGCAAGAGAAGAGTTATTTGAGCGAAAGCTTTATCAAGCAATTTAGCTTGACTTTAAGTGAGGGTATTGCAAGCTATTTGCAAGATAAAATAGCCCTTTGTTTTAAAGATGAACTCGATAAGAACATAGAAAACTTGATTAAGCAAACTTATGAGAATTTACAAAATGATACCACCTATAAAGACCCTATTAGTCAACTTGGTGTTATAGATTTTAATCGTTTGCCTTATATAGAAAATGCTAAAGAATTGAAAGGCTGTATTTTAGAGCTTGCTAAATTGCCAAGAGAGATTAAGGAAATCAGCAGTCGTTTAGCTGAACTTAAAGATGAAAGTTTAAATGCGGAGTATTTTAAGGATATTAAAGAAGAAATTGAACAATTAGAGAGTGATGCCAAAGAATTACAAGAAAAACTTAGGCAAGAAAGAGATTGTTTAAAAAACTTAGATGATGAGCTAATCAAGCTCAAAGAAGAAAAAGACAAGCTGGGGAATCAAACCAAGCAAGATGAACGCATGCATAAGCAACTAGAGCTTTATAAAAGCTTAAAGTTTGGGGTTGAAACCTATAAAGAATCTTTAATTAGAAAATTATTGAAAGATTTAAGAAAGCAAGTCTTAGAAAATTACAAGCAGATTTTACCTAAGGATAATGTAGAGCGTGTGGATATTAATGAAAAATTTGCTTTGAGTTTTATCAATTCTTCTGGTGAAGAAATTTCTATTTCTAGTCAATCCGCAGGGCAAAAGCAAATCGCAACGATTAGTATTTTTTGGGCGTTAGCTATGATTTCAAAAAAGCAACTCCCCTTAGTGATTGATACGCCCTTAGGCCGTATAGACAGCATTAACAGACAGAGTATTGTAGAAAACTATTTTCTAAAGGCTTCACATCAAATTATTGTTTTGCCCCAAGATACAGAATTTGGTCTCAATGAATATGAAAGATCACAAAGCGCTATCGCACAGACTTTTGAGATTCAAAATCATGGCGATAGAGATAGGGCAAGTTTTATGAAAAAAGACATTAAAGAGATTTTAGGGTTGCAAGGAGGTTTTTAATGGCTAAGATTTTTACTAATGGCAATGAAGAAAGACTGATTAAAGGTATTATTGAGAGTTTAGGATTTTCTACTAGCTTAAATGGTTCCATTCCTCCTAAATATTTTGTTCTAAGAGTGGCGATTAATTTAAGTTTGCAACTTGAGGTTATCCCCTTGAGTGATGAGAGTTTTTATAAAAAGCACGCTCTAGATCCCCATGCTGAATTTAAGGGCAGTGAATATAATTTAGAGCAGGTCATAGGACAGCATAAAGATATTGAAGAAAATTATGAAACACTCTTAAAACTCATGTTTTTTATAAGGCATGAAGAAGAAAAAGTGGATTTTAACAACGAAGAAATTTTTACTAAAGCGCTTCAAAAGTATATTAAAAGGGGGCTTTATGAATTGAATAACACTTATAATTCTAATAGGGATAATTTCTATCAAGTGCTGATTGATAGCTTTAAATTAAATCAGACTCAAAATATTGACATAAAACTGAATAACAGCTCACAAAAAGCTCATTCTTATGAAGTGGAAAACTATCTTAAGCAATTAAAAATCTCGTATGAGTTTATTAATAAAGAGAAATGTTTGAGAGAAGATATTTATAAACTTAAGCTTAATTCTCAAGAGGATATTAGTAAGCTCAATAAGAATTTGCATACCTTTTCTAGTCAGCTTGGGTTGCATGGAGAGCCTAGAATAGAGCAGATTAAAGGAGAAGTTATGCGTTTTAATTTGTTTATTCCTAGAGTTAAAGACACATGGATACAATTATATCAAGCAGATTTTGAGAGCGATTTAAAAAAATCTAGCGCTAGTTTAGAGAAAATCATTTTTTATGCGGGGCGTAGTGCGACTAACGAGCCTTATTTTTTAGATTTGAAAAAAGCACCTCATCTTTTTGTAGCAGGACAAACCGGCAGTGGGAAAAGCAATTTCTTGCATGTTTTAATCCAATCAATAGAGCGTTTAAATGTCCATCAAAAAATAGAGTTTTTATTGATTGACCCAAAGAACGGGCAAGATTTTGGAAAATACGAGAATAAATCAAATTGTGATGTGATTACGGATATGAGCGAAAGTGGTGCAATCTTAGAAGAAGTAGTAGAGAGAATGCAAAATCGTTTCAGTGATTTAGAAGAAAAAACTCCCTTAGTTGTTGTGATAGAAGAACTAGCGGATTTAATAATGGGTTATAAAGAAGTCAAAGAGCCTTTAGAAAGATTAGCCCAAAAAGCGCGTAGTGCTAATATTTTTTTAATCCTTGCTACACAAAACCCTAGCTCAGAAATGTTTAGTTCTATTTTAAAGAGCAATATTCCTACAAGGGCTGTTTTTCAAGTAACCGATAGATACAAGTCTAAGATAGCCTTAGATTGTGAGGGGGCAGAGAAACTGCTAGGTTTTGGAGAATATCTTCTTAAATCTCAAGAATTAGGCAATGAAAAGTTGCTTAAACTCTTCACGCCACTTATTAAAGATTAAAAAGCGCTTTTTAAAGCTCTTTTAAAATTTCTAAAGGCGATTTGAATGCCACATTGAAAGCTTTGGCGATGCCTTCTTGAGTGATATAGCCATTATAAGCGCTCAAGCCCCCAAGTGTGTTGGCTACCATTTTAGTATTAGCTTCTAAAAAGCCCTTTAAGCCATGCTCTAAATAATATAATAAATAAGGCACACTCGCATGGCTATAGGCCATAGAGCTAGTTTTTGCCACAATTCCTGGCATATTTGGCACACCATAATGCAACAAACCTTCTTCTACGAACACTGGATTAGAATGGCTTGTTTGGCGTATGGTCTCTATGCAACCCCCTAAATCGCAAGCCACATCTATCACTACCCCTTGTTTTTGCATGTGCTTTAAATGCCTTCTTAAAATCACTTTAGGGGTTTTAGTTGCAGTGAGTAGCACCGCTCCCACTAACCCCACAGCCCCTTCTAAAGCAGAAATGATATTCGCATCATTTACGCTCAAAACTTCTAAATCATACAGGTGGTAGTAAGGGTGGTTTTGTAATTTAGCGTAGTCTAATTCTAAGATAGTTACTTTAGCCCCCATTTGGCTCAACACTTTCGCACTCTCCATGCCAACCACGCCACCCCCAACTACTACGACCTTAGCCCTTTGGGCTCCAGAAAGTCCCCCTAGCATGACCCCCTTACCTAAAAACCCCTTAACATGCTCTAAGGCTAATAAATAGTGTTGGACTAAATGAGCAGCTAATCTTCCAGCGACCACACTCATAGGCACCAAAATGGGGTAGTCATTTTTAGGCCCAGCAATAGTTTCAGTGCAAATGGAAGTGATTTTTTTATCTATAAACATTTCGCACAAGCTCTTTTGATACGCTAAGTCTAGGTAGCTAAATAAAGTGGCTTTTTCTTTCAATAAATCATATTCATGCTCTAAAGGCTCTTTACATTTAACAACCAAGTCCTGCCCCCACGCAACCTTAGAATTTACAATTGTTGCCCCTACGCTTTCATACATAGCGTTACTATAGCCACTATTAGCCCCAGCATTATCTTCTACTAAAACACCCACACCCTTTTGAGTGAGTAATGCCACATCATCTGGCACCAACGCCACTCGTGATTCTAAATCCATGCTTTCTTTGACTAATCCAATATTCATCTTATGACTCCTTGAATCGTTTTTACCCTTAGTCTAATGATTATAACATCATAAAATGACTTGTTTGGAACAATCAAAAACAGCAAAGTTTGTCATTTGGTATCAAGCAAAATAAAATGTCTTTATTTTAAATGTAGACTAAAGAACTTGTGTTTTATATTTGTCTTTAGGTATTAAACTTCAAAAGAGAGCTAAAAGAATAAAAAGGAGCAAACGATGATTTTAGTAGGATTAGAAGCAGAGTTAGGAGCCTCAAAAACCGGCACCAATGAGGGGGTTAGGCGTTTGAGACAAGGACTGAGTGTGTGGTATCCTCAAATGACAGAAAACATGCCAATTATCGCTCAAGCTCAATGCACATTGAATGCACCTTTTAGATTCGCTAAACATTTTGAAGATTATTACAACTTTTGCAAGAATATTTTGATTCCTCAAATGAAAGAGGCGTTTAAGAAGAAAGAATTTAGCGTTGTTTTAAGCTCAGAGCATGCGAACATGTTTGGGATTTTTCAAGCTTTTAGGAGCGTTCATAAGGATAAAAAGATAGGGATTTTATATTTGGATGCTCATGCAGATATTCATACGGCTTATGATAGCGATTCAGGAAATATCCATGGCATGCCTTTAGGAATGGTCTTAAATCGTGTGCATAGTGGGTTTAACAGCATGAATAAGAGCGAAGAAAAGGCATGGCAAAATCTTTGTTCCTTGGGTTTAGAAAAAGGGGGGCTAGAGATTAATCCTAAAAATATCGTGTATTTTGGGGTAAGAAGCACCGAGCAAAGCGAAAGAGATGTGATTAAAGAATTGCAAATTCCTTTGTTTAGCGTGGCTCATATTAGAGACAACATGCAAGAAGTGGTGCAAAAGGCTAAAGAGCTATTAAGTGAAGTAGATATTATTTATCTCAGTTTAGATGTAGATATTATGGATGGCAAGCTTTTCACTTCCACTGGGGTGCGTGAGAATAATGGGGTAAGCTTAGAGGAGTTAAAAGAGCTTGTAGGATTGCTTTTAAAAACCTTTAAAGACAGACTAGCAGTAGCCGAGCTTACAGAATACAACCCTTTAGTGCGTGAAAGTGCTAATGATGAAGAAAAAGGGGTGCTAGAAGTGTTGCGTTTAATCATTGAGTCTATGCGAGATTAAAGCTTTTTTGATGAGGTATTTTGCCAAGAATGGCCATAAAATATTCGGCTAGATTTTGGTGTTCCTAAGTTTTAAGGCTCTGTTTTTAAGGGTATTAGCTGTAAATAAGATATAAGCTTATTAAGGTTTTTAAAGCTAAAGAGAGACAAAAATCTTTCTTTAGTCTATTTTTGTCTGTTTTAATAAAAACACATTTCTTTTATTTTTTTTTGCCTTTTTTGTTCCTTTCTTTCATCTCTTTCCTTTCTTTCCTTTAAATTGACCCAATAATCTGTGTAAATTTCGCATTTCATCTTTTTTGTTATGCTTTCTAAAGTTACAATGATAGACAATGAATTTTCCACTTCTCAAATGATAATAGACATTAGCGCCCGCTATTATCATATTGTGAATTTTCCACCTTGTCTTGTATAACTGATTATATTCTTTAAGCATACTCACAAACGCTACATTACACAGCATCACATAATGCTTAAAAAGCAACCGCTCTACTACTTCGCTATTGTAAGCGTCATCGCTATAATTACCTAAAGCATACTCTGCCAAAAAATCTAAACTTCTATGGACGATACCACCTTTTAAATGGTAATCTGTCTCAAGCTCAATCGCTTTTTTGTATAGTTTTTTTGCTAATAACATTTCAAAGCCCTTGTGAGAGGACGAGCCAAATTCCGTTACTCTGGCACTCTTAAAACAAAACTACATAAATTCTTGGAGCTTATTAGCTTGTGCCATCCATTGTGCAAGGCTTTCATCATCATTATTTTCTATCCAAATCTTAGCTTGAGTGATTTCTGCTTCGCATTTTTCAATAGCTTCTAAGATGTTGTCTCTGTTTTGCTTGAAAATATCTTTCCACATTAAAGGTGAGCTTTTAGAGATTCTACTCATATCTCTAAAGCCTCCACCAGCTAGAGAGAGAATGGTCTCTGGGTTTTTTTGTTTGAGAACGCTATTGGCTAAAGCATAGCTTAAGACATGGGGTAAATGGCTAATATAAGCGGTGTGAGCGTCATGTTCGCTAGAGGTCATTTTAACTAAGCGGGCTTTTATGCCTAGAAAAATTTCTTTGGCGAGTTTAACTTGATAAGCACCCGAATCTTCTAAATCGCATAAGATGACAAGAGCGTTTTCATACAATCCCTTAACACTCGCTTTAGGCCCATAAAATTCTGTTCCGCACATGGGGTGTGCAGCGATGAAATTCTTACGAATAATCTGTGGAACGCTTTTAACGATATTATGCTTGGCTCCGCCCAAATCAATAATGGTCGCATTTTCTTTAACAGAAGTCATTTTTTGTAGGCAATCAATAATGCCTTCAACCGGAATGGCTAAAAAAATCACATCGCATTCTAGGATTTTTTCAAATTCTACACATTCATCTACAAGCCCTAATGTCAAGGCTTGCTGGGCGTGTAAGGCATTAGAATCATAGCCTAAAATATTTTTAAAATAGCCTAATACTTGTAAATCTAAGCCTAAGCTTCCACCCATAAGTCCTAAGCCAATAATTCCTGCTTGCATTCTCTTTTCTTTAAAGTAAGGTTTTTTCTAATACTTCCATGACATTTTTAACAGCGATAATTTCTAGGTTATTACGCACTTCAGCAGGGATTTCATCTAAATCTCTTTCATAATTTTTGATAGGGATTAAAGCAGTTTTAATGCCGGCTTTAAAAGCGGCAATCAACTTTTCTTTTAATCCCCCTATGGGTAAAACTTCTCCACTTAAAGTTAATTCGCCTGTCATAGCAATATCACTTCTTATTTTCCTATCGCATAAAATACTTGCAATAACACTTGCCATAGCAATTCCTGCACTTGGACCATCTTTAGGCGTAGCCCCTTCTGGGACATGCAAATGCAAATCATAAGCGTTATACACTTTAAGCGATTTTTTCTTTTTCTTGCCTTTTTCGTCTTTAAAGGTCTCGCTAGGGATTTTTGGGGCTTTTAATTTTTCTTCATCAAGCAAGACTTTCACAACAGAAAAGGCAATAAGGGCGGATTCTTTCATCACATCGCCTAAACTTCCGGTAAGTTTTAATTCACCCTTACCCCTAATTTTAATCGCCTCAATTTTAAGCACATCACCACCTACCGGAGTCCATGCTAGGCCATTGACTATGCCGATTTTATTTTCTTCATCTATGGGGTCAATTTCAAACACCATGCGTTCTAAATACTCTTTAAGGTTGCTTGGTGTAATAGAGATGCAAAAATCTTTGTTTTTGCTCTCGTCTATCTTTTCACATTCTTTATTTTCTTTTTTATTTTCTTTTTTCCGTCCTTTTTTTAGGGTATTTTGGTTATTTTCTAGATATCTTAACGCCACTTTACGCATAATTGCAGCGATTTGTCTGCGTAAATCCCTAACCCCCGCTTCTCTAGTGTATTTTTCAATAATGAGTTTTAAACACTCTTTAGTAATATTCACTTCACTAGGCTTTAAGGCATGCTTTTCTAATTCTTGGGGAATGAGATAGTTTCTAGCGATTTCTTCTTTTTCATTAGGGGTGTAGCTTGATACGCTGATAAACTCCATTCTGTCTCTTAAGGGAGCTGGAATATTATAAATATCATTAGCCGTGGCGATAAAAATCACTTGCGATAAATCAATGCTAAAATTCGCATAATTATCTCTAAAAGCGATATTTTGTTCAGGGTCTAAAATCTCTAATAAAGCGCTAGCTGGATCACCCCTAACACTTCTATCCACTTTATCAATTTCATCTAAAACCATAACCGGATTCATCTTTTTAGCTTCAATAAGCCCTTGGACTATGCGTCCGGGCATTGAGCCTAAATAGGTGCGCCTATGCCCCCTTAATTCATTCACATCTTCTAAGCCCCCTAAAGCAATCCTTACTAAAGGGCGAGCTATGGCTTTAGCGATAGAGTTAGCCAAACTTGTTTTACCTACACCTGGTGGTCCATAAAAGCATAGAATCGTGCCTTTGGTCTTGTCTTTTTTTTCTTTTGTATTTTTTTTATCTTTTTCTTGATTTTGGCGCATTTCTAAAAGCTGCATGGTGGCAAAATATTCAACAATACGCTCTTTAGGTCTTTTTAAGGAATAATGATCACTATCTAATTGCTCTTTAACATGTTTGATATTAAGAGACTTTTTTTCGTATTGTCCAAAAGGCACATCTAGCATAGTCTCTATATAATTTTGTAAAGTCGCACTATCAGAGCTATCCACATGGGTTCTACTCAATCTATCAATTTGTTTTTTGATTTCTTTAAAGGCTTCTTCTTTTAAAAAAGGCTTAATGCTTTCTAGTTTTTGATAGTATTGGGCTAAATCTTCGTCTTTTTGTTTGTCTGTGCCAAGTTCTTTTTGGATTTGCTTGAGTTGCTCTTTAAGAAAATACTCTTTATTAACTTGTTCCATTTTTTGATGGACTTTGGATTTTATCTCTTTTTGGAGTTTCTGGGTTTTAGTCTCTTCTATGACAATATCAATCAAATCTAATAAGCGTTGCTCAGTATCATTGCTTTTGAAGAGTTTATAGGCTTGTTCTTTTTTAAGGTGTAAAGCTGAGGCTATTAAATCTACCACACGATTAGGGTCATCATTATCTTCTAAAGCTTTGATTAAGTCCGGTGGGAAAAAAGAGCCAACATTAGCCAAAGTGGTAACTTTCTCTTTTAGAACTTCTACGATAGCTTGAATTTTTTCAATATCATAGTTAAGGTATTCAATCAAGTCAACTTGAGTTTCTAAAATCCCATCAGCATTTTCTTTAGCGGGAGCTAAAATACGCCCCTTAGCAATGCCATTAAGAAGGAGCTTGACCCTACCATTAGGCATGTTAGTTTTACGCATGATAGAACCAATAACCCCTACATCATAATAAGGAGGGGTGGTATTGTTGTGCCCATCTTTTTGACAAGCAATAAACACAAGAGAGTTATTGTCTTTGGCATAAGTTGCCGTCCTAATGCTTGCATCATTTTGCAAAAAAATGGGGGCTATCATAAAAGGATATAAAAAAGTGTCTTCCTCCACTATTAGAGGTAGAATTTTAGGAAAATCTTTAGTCATTTTATCTCACTTATCTTTTTTATTATTGGTATTTCAATTACAAGTATAATGGCATATTTTAGCCTACCAATCAAAAATAAACACATACCAAGGCAAGTATGATGGTTTAGGATTAGTCTCTTTTTCTAGGGTTTCATCTACCCTTTCTAAGTAGCGTTTTACGCCCTCAGGTTTATGGCGCTTTTTATAGACATTCGCAATCGCACGATTGAGTTCATTCTGCCCTAAAATAAATTTGATTTGCATGTATTCTACATAAGGGCGATAACGGCTATTAGGGTATTTTTCTATAAATTCGCCCATATTTACAATGGTATTAGAAATAAATTCTTGGTCTTTAGAATGATTTTTAAAGGCATAATAATGCGATTGCAATTTTAAAAAGGTTAAATAATCCACATTTTTTTCAGTCCCAAAGCGTTTGATATATTCATCAAAATAAAACGCTGCTAGGATATATTCTTTCTTTTTCATATGAGCTTGCCCTAAAGCTAACATTGCCTCTGGGACAAGAGGGGAGTTAATATGCTCGCTTTGCAAGGAAGAGTAATAATTATCTGCGGTCTGTAAGTTAGCAAACAGAATTTCGCGCAAAATCCCCTGATACCAAAATATAGCGGGTTTATTATATTCTTCTTTCTTCTTTTTAGAACAACCCCCAAGAATAGCCAAGATTGCTATAGTAACTAAAAGAAATTGTTTCCAATGTTTTAAGTGCATGCCACCTATCTTCAAAGATTAAAATTTGGATTAAACCACTTCTGTGAGTATACCCTAAAACTTGCATAAATTGATTTTACAAGTGGTTTTTTGATATAATGAGAGCTTTAAATTTCAGTCCATAGGCACTTGTCTTGTTTTAGTCCTATTAGGAGAGGCTAGTGCGTTTTTAAGGGGAATGCAAATCGCATGCTTTTTGATGTGAAAGTGCCTATTTTAGGTTTTGAGTCTATTCGCAAAATGGAATTGCAAAAAATTGATGAGATTTTTTTGCGTTTGAGTAATGCAGAAAATGATGCCATTCCTTCTTTTACACTTGTAAATCCTTTTGTGTTAAGAAAATATGAATTTGAAGTGCCTGTGCCTTTAAAAATTCTCCTAGAATTAGAAGGTGCTAAAAATGTATTTATTGCCAATATTATGGTGGTTCAAACCCCCATTGAGCTTTCCACGGTGAATTACCTAGCCCCTTTAGTTTTCAACTTTGATAAGCAACTTATGGGGCAGGTGGTGCTAGATTCTAATAAATACCCCCACTATCATCTAAGAGAGAATATCTTAAGCCATCAAAAAGACTAAAAATAGCTCACAATAGAAATTTTTATAGAAGTTTTATGATTTTCTTAAAAGAATTTGATATATTTTAAAACATTCTAGTCTTATGTTTTAGAATTAAAAAATGTATATTTTAGCATTCAATGTTCCTTGGTACTTTAAGAGACATAGTTTAAAGACTCTAGCAGAACTTATAGCTTAAAAATTAAGTCTCAATGCATGTAGCATAGCACTCATGGGTTTTTATGTTATAATTCTAGCTTAGTTAAACCAAAATTTTAAGTGTGCTTTTTAATCAAATAAAGGAGTTTTGCTTTTTATCATGGAATCACAACATTCACAACAAACCCTAGCCTCTAGCTTTTCTATTGAAGATATTTTACAGATTTTGCCCCATCGCTACCCCATGCTTTTAGTGGATAGAGTAGTGGATTTACAAGTCAATAAAAATATTGTAGCGTATAAGAATATCACTTTTAATGAAGATGTTTTCAATGGGCATTTTCCTAATAAGCCTATTTTTCCGGGCGTTTTAATCGTGGAGGGTATGGCACAAACCGGTGGGTTTTTAGCATTCACTAGCTTATGGGGATTTGACCCTGAAATGGCACGAAGAAAAATCGTGTATTTTATGACGATTGATAAGGTTAAATTTCGTGTTCCTGTAGTGCCTGGCGATAGATTAGAATACCATTTAGAGGTGTTGAAATATAAAGGCATGATTTGGCAAGTAGGAGGGACGGCTAGAGTAGATGGCAAGGTAGTCGCTGAGGCAGAATTAAAGGCTATGATTGCAGAGAGAGAGCAAGCATGAGTGGTGTTAAAATCGCCAAATCAGCCGTTGTTTCTCCTAAGGCTGAGATTGGAAAAGGTGTAGAGATTGGAGAGTTTTGTGTTATTCATGATGGGGTGAAACTTGGTGATGGAGTGAAACTTCATAATAATGTAACTTTGCAAGGGCATACTTTTATTGGTAAAAATACTGAAATTTTTCCTTGTGCGGTGCTTGGCACGCAACCTCAAGATTTAAAATATAAAGGCGAATATAGCGAACTTATTATTGGCGAAGATAATCTAATTCGTGAATTTTGTATGATAAATCCCGGCACTGAGGGGGGGATTAAAAAAACGATTATTGGGGATAAAAACTTGCTTATGGCATATGTGCATGTAGCCCATGATTGCGTGATTGGAAATCATTGTATCTTGGCTAATGGTGTAACTTTAGCAGGGCATGTTGAAGTAGGTGATTATGTCAATATTGGTGGGCTTACAGCTATTCATCAATTCACTCGTATTGCCAAAGGCTCTATGATAGCTGGTAAGAGTGCTTTAGGAAAAGATGTGCCACCTTATTGTATTGTTGAGGGTAATCGTGCATTCATTAGAGGGTTGAATCGTCATAGAATGCGCCAACTTTTAGAAAGCAAAGAGATTGATTTTATTAGTTCGCTCTATAAGAGATTGTTTAGGCCTGTTCCCTCTATAAGAGAAAGCGCTAAAATTGAATTAGAGGAGCATTCTAATAACCCTATTGTGCAAGAGATTTGCACTTTTATTTTAGAAAGTTCTAGAGGCATGGCGTATAAGACAAGCGAATACGCCCATAACTCTAGTGCAGAGTAATTTTAAGTATATGCAAGGATTGAAATGAACGAAACGCTTTATTGTAGTTTTTGCCAAAAGCCAGAATCAAGCGGTGCAGAAAGACGCAGAATTATTTTTTCTAGTAATTTAACTAAAGATGTGTGCGTGTGTGAATATTGTATCAATGTGATGTATGAAGAACTACATAAACATGAGTCTTCATTTTTATCTAAAAAAGATATTTTACATGAAGACACTCAGCCATTTGATAATGAAGTTTTTTTCTCTCATATTCCAGCCCCTAAAGAGCTTAAGGCGGTTTTGGATAATTATGTGATTGGACAAGAACAGGCTAAAAAAGTCTTTTCTGTAGCAGTATATAACCACTACAAGCGCCTAGCATTTAAAGAAAAACTACAAAGACAAACTGAAGATTTAGATAGTGCGAGTGTGTTAGAGCATTTTGAAGAAGTAGAATTATCTAAGTCTAATATTTTATTGATTGGCCCTACAGGCTCAGGCAAAACTTTAATGGCACAAACTTTAGCCAAACATTTAGATATTCCTATAGCCATTAGCGATGCGACTAGTCTTACTGAGGCTGGGTATGTGGGCGAAGATGTGGAAAATATCCTTACAAGGTTATTACAAGCGAGCGATTGGGATGTGCAAAAAGCCCAAAAAGGCATTGTTTTTATTGATGAAATTGATAAAATTAGCCGTTTATCAGAAAACCGCTCCATTACAAGAGATGTTTCAGGTGAGGGCGTGCAACAAGCATTGTTAAAGATTATTGAAGGCTCTATAGTGAATATCCCTCCAAAAGGAGGGCGCAAGCACCCTGATGGAAACTTCATTCAAATTGATACAAGCGATATACTATTCATTTGTGCGGGAGCGTTTGATGGACTAGCAGAAATCATTAAGAAGCGCACAACACAAAATGTGCTTGGCTTTACCCATGAAAAAATGAGTAAAAAAGAGCAAGAAGAAATCTTGCATTTAGCTGAAACCCATGACCTAGTCAATTATGGGCTAATCCCTGAGCTTATTGGTCGCTTGCATGTTCTAAGCACGCTAGATAGCATTAGCTTAGAGGCTATGGTAGAGATTTTACAAAAGCCTAAAAACGCATTGATTAAGCAATACCAACAGCTTTTTAAAATGGACGAAGCCAATTTGATTTTTGAAGAAGATGCGATTAAAGAGATTGCTAAGCTCGCTTTAGAGAGAAAGACGGGGGCTAGGGGACTAAGAGCGATTATTGAAGATTTTTGTTTGGATATTATGTTTGATTTGCCTAAGCTTAAGGGTTGTGAGGTGCATATCACTAAAGATTGTGTTTTAAAACAAGCAGAGCCTCTTATCATCAAAAAAGGTCATTCAAAAACCCTCCCTTAACTGAGATGTAGGGTTTAAAATTTTTATCAAAAAGGACAAAAAGGCATGATTTTTAGCAAGCTAATTGGTTTGTTTTCACATGACATTGCTATAGATTTAGGCACAGCCAATACGATTGTATTAGTCAAAGGACAAGGTATTATTATCAATGAGCCATCTATTGTGGCAGTGCGTGTAGGTTTGTTTGATTCTAAGGCATATGACATTCTAGCTGTAGGTAGCGATGCTAAGGAAATGCTTGGTAAAACCCCTAATGGTATTAGAGCGATTCGCCCCATGAAAGATGGCGTGATTGCAGATTATGATATTACAGCTAAAATGATTCGCTATTTTATTGAAAAAGCTCATAAGCGCAAATCTTGGATTCGCCCACGCATTATGGTGTGCGTGCCTTATGGTCTCACAAGCGTAGAGAGAAATGCAGTTAAAGAGAGTGCTTTAAGTGCGGGAGCTAGAGAAGTCTTTTTGATTGAAGAGCCTATGGCAGCTGCTATTGGAGCGGGCTTACCGGTTAAAGAACCGCAAGGCAGTTTGATTGTAGATATAGGCGGAGGCACAACTGAAATTGGCGTGATTAGTTTGGGTGGCTTGGTGTTGTCTAAAAGCATTAGAGTAGCTGGAGATAAACTAGACCAAAGCATAGTGGAATATATCCGCAAAAAATTTAATTTATTTATAGGCGAGCGCACCGGTGAAGAGATTAAAATTGAAATTGGTTGTGCGGTGAAACTAGAGCCAGCACTCACTATGGAAGTTTCTGGAAGAGACCAAGTGAGCGGACTATTGCACACTGTTGAATTGACTTCTGATGATGTTTTTGAGGCGATTAAAGACCAGATTAAAGAAATTTCTAGCGCTTTAAGAAGTGTGTTAGAGGAAGTTAAACCTGATTTAGCCGGAGACATCGTGCAAAATGGCATTGTGCTAACCGGTGGTGGAGCGCTTATTAAGGGTTTAGATAAATATTTAAGCGAGGCAGTTAAGCTTCCTGTATATGTGGGCGAAGAACCACTACTAGCGGTGGCTAAAGGCACAGGCAAGGCGATAGAAGATTTAGATTTGCTTAGTCGTGTGGGGTTTCAAGAATAACCTAAAATGCGTTTTTATGCCAAGCTAATTGGATTTTTAGGGATTTTTTTCCTTTTCTATTTTTTAGATATTAAAGGCAGTTCTTCGTATGTAAGCGATGCGCTTAAGGGCGTATTAGTTGGCACTAAGAACGCTATTTCTAGCGGTTTTCAAGCATATTTTTTTCAAGCTAAAAGCATTAAAGAGTTTCAAAAAGAGCATTTAGAGTTTGAGGCTTTAAAATTAGAAAATGCTGATTTGAAAGAACGGCTAAAAGCTTTTGATAGCTCTTATGAAAATTCACTTTCTGTGCATTATTTTCCCATTTTTATGACTTCATTCGCCTCTTTTGAGAACACCAACAGCATTTATTTAAGCCATTCTTTATCTTTAGAGGAAGATAAAATCTATGGACTTGTTTCGCATAAGCAAGCTATAGGCATAGCCCTTTTAGAACAAGGGCGTTTAAAGGGCTATTTGAATGCGCATAAGCGTTGTGCCTATAGCGTTGTGGTAGGGGAAAATGAAGTGTTAGGCTTTACTAAGGCTAACGCTAAGCAAGAATTAGTCGTGGAGTTTATCGCCCCAAGCGCGTCTATTAAAGTAGGCGATAAAGTAATGACAAGCGGACTAGATGGGATTTTTGGTGCTGGGGTGTATGTGGGCGAAGTGGCTAAGATTGAGGAGCATTACACTTATAAGAGTGCGGTGCTTAAAAATGCCTTTATTAGTAGCGCCACTTTCTTACGCCATGTATTTTTGAGCATGCCATGAGCTTTGAATTAGCCCCTTTGATTGAGAAATTAAAACAAGTTAGCGATAGTTTTTCTTTAGAATCAATTTTAGAGGCTTTGATAGCTTATCAAGGTGTGTTGCAAGAAGAAGAAAAGGCGTTAATTTTTCAGCTTTTTAGAGATAAAATTTTAGAGCATATCCTTAAGCAAGGGCATATTTTAGAGACTAAATGGCTGGCTTTAATGCTTTTTATGCCTAAAGATATTAATAAAGATGAGCGTTTTTTTCTTTACTATGATTTAGCTAATAAGCATGTGTTTCAAACAAAAGATAGCGCTCAAAACTCCATGCTATTAGACTTGCAAGCAACTAATTTATTGTTAATGGGTGAAAAAGAAAAAGCTCTAGAGGCTTTTATTATAGGGGCATGCCAATTACCTTTAGATGAGCGTTTTCCTAGAGAGAGGAGCGTTGCACTCACTCATTTATTAGAAAAGCTAGAAATCCCTTTTGAATTAACAAAAAATATTTTATTAAAAAGCATAGAAACGGATTTTTATTTCGCACTCCCTTTAAAAGAACAAAGGAGCATTTTAAATTGGCATTTGCATGTGTTTTGGAATGTTAAAGGGTATTGCAACCATGCTTTATGGAAAGAAATCTATCAAGCGTATTTAAAGATTTTTGACATTTTATTACAGCAAAAGCGTATAGAGGAATTGCTTTATATACATTTTTTGCTCTATCATATTGGGGGTAATGGCTTTACTTGTGCAAGCGATTGGGAGCTGTTTAACAAAGAAGTTTCGTTAAAAGCTTGCAAGGCTTATGAAGAGCATTTTAAGTTTTTGCCCCAAAGAAAATTAAAAACTACAAAAAGTAAAAAACGCATAGGGATTTTAAAAGACCGCTTGGTAGAAAATTCGCCCACTAAAGTGGAGTTAAGCTTTTTTGCAAGCTTGTTAAAAAATAAAGATTTTTTACAAAATTATGAAATTAAAATTTATCTTATGGAATTGATAGAAAAATCTCCTAGTGAAGAAACGCTCATTCAAGAATGCGAAAATTTAGGCATAGAAGTGCTATGCCCTGTAGATAACTCTCTTAATTACTATAACTCGCACTATCAAAAAGTCTTAGATTTATACACCGCTTTAGAAGAAGTGGATATTTTAATCAGCCCTAATAATGGCTATGGGATTAGCGATTGCTTGCTTTCTATTCGTGCTTGTCCTATTCAAATTTTTTATAGCCATTCTAATAGCGTTTATAATGTGCCTAATATTGATGCTAAAATCAGTCATATTGATTTAGAGGGTTTTGAAAAAATCTCTTTTAAAATGTTAGAAAAATTCCATGCCCCTTATATTCCTAAAGAATTGATTGAAGCAGAAAGGGCTAGATACCAAAAAGATAGCCAATTAATAGGCGTGATTTCTCGCTTGATTAAATGCGATAGTTTAGAGTATTTAAAATGTATTGCAGAGATTTTAGAGCAAGAGAAAAGCGCTGAATTTCTTTTTTGTGGCATAGGAAATACTCAAGGCATTCACAAAAAACTTCTTTCAATCAACCCTAATCTTTTAGAGCGTTGCCATTTTATAGGCTATGTGAATAGTGCGATTTATGGGCATGTATTAGATTTGTGGTGTGGGACTTTTCCTATGGTTCAAGGCGAAAGTCAAGCAGAATTTAGCGCTAAAAAAGGCTTGTTGGTGGTAATGAGTTTAGAAACTCACGCTAAAAGAAATTCACGCATAGAGGCGTTTCTTAACTCTCAAGCTTTTATAAGTTATTTAGAACAAGAAAAGATTTCTAAAGAATTGATAGTGTCCTTATACGAAGAAGAAACAAACACTTTTATCGCCTTTGATTCTAAAGATTATGTTAAAAAAGCGCTTGATTTATTGCGTTTAGATTTTAAAGAAAAAGAGATTCTAAAAGAAAGGCGTTATTATTTGCGCCAAGTTTTATTGGATTTTCACTCCCAAAAAGGCGTAAAAGATTTTTTAAATTTTTTAAAGCGTTTTTAAAAATGCGTATTTTAGTCTTATGCGCTAGTAATCCTAAAACTAACCCTCGCCCTTCTAGGCTCATTTCTTTTTTAAAACAGCACCATCAAGTGAGTGCTATGGGTATTGGCACAAACCTTAAAGAATGCGCTATAGAGGGGGTAAAAACCTTTATTTATCCTCCTTATCAAAAGCGCTCGTTTTTGCAAGAAATGCTTTTAGTGTTTAACGCTTTAATAAGAAACTATAAACCCATGATATTGACTAAAAACCGCCTTAAAATCGTTGAAATTTTACAAGAACATGCTTTTGAAGTTATTGTTTGCCATGATTTAGTGCTTTTACCTATCGTATTAAAGTATAAAAAACAAGCTAAGGTTATTTTGGATTTAAGGGAATTTTATAGCGCCACTGATGTGCAAAATTTTCGTTTTAGAATGCTTTTTAGCCCTTTTTTTAGCTATCTTACTAAGACTTATGCCAAAGAATGCGATAAAGTATGGAGCGTTTCTTATGGATTAAAAAAGCTTTATTTCAAACATTATGCTTTAAAAACAAGCGTGCTATATTCCTTGCCCTTAAGACATAATCTTTCTATAAGTCCTACAGATGAAAATAATATTGGCATTCTCTATCATGGATCTGCAAGTGTCAATAGGGGCTTGGAGCGTTTATTGGAAATGGCACAATTTTTAGAAAAACGCTTTTTTTTAGATTTAATGCTAGTAGGGGATAAAAATAACATCGCTTTTTTAAAAGAGCGGGCTAAAGCGTTGCAAAAAAAGGGCGTTAGGGTGCGTGTGATAGAGCCGGTGAGCTTTGAAAATTTAATTCCTTTTAGCAATGCTTATGATATAGGATTGTATGCAAACGCCCCCACTAATCTTAATATTATCAACGCTATGCCTAACAAGTTTTTTGAATACATTCAAAGCCTTCTAGCCTTAGTTGTTGTGCCAAATCTTGAAATGCAAAGAATGTTAAGGTTTTTTAAAAATGGCATAGCAAGTAAAAGCAGTTCGCCAGAAAGTCTAGCCCAAACTATCAATGCCTTAAGGGTTTGTGAAATACAGGATTTTAAGAAGCATTCTTTTAAGGCTAGTCAAATTCTATGCTACAAACACAATGAGTTAAAGATTGAACGAGTTTTAAAAGAAATGTTTGAAAAATAAGTCTAAAAATAAGGTGCTATTTTTAAGAGATAGCACCTAAAAGGTTTTTAGAAAGTGAAGACATAATTCACATACCATGAATACACACGCCTAAAGCTTAAGTCCATGTTCTTAGCTGTAATAAAAGGGTTTTTAAGCATGGGGAATTTTACGCCCCCCTCAATGCTAGAGTGTTTTAATATGCGTAATCTTGCCCCCACATTAAATAAGAATTGAAACGAAGTAGCCTTTTTACTCAAGCGTGTTTGCGCATTAATAATGCCCTCAAAGCTAGGGTTTGCCATAATCCATGAATTACCCGCAAACTGAACACCACCAAAAACACCAAGACTCATGATGCCATTGTTGATAAAATTGAGCATTAAATCTGCTGCCCCACCATAAGTGAGCATGTTAGGCTCAAAAGTAGGGGGGTTGAGCTTATTAGACAGACTAGATAAGCCGGCTTTTTGAGCTACTTGAGGGATAGCTTTATATTTGGGATTTTTCAGCTTGACAGAGTCCGCATGCGCATAGTCAAAAAATCCATAAGCCCTTAAACCTAAGTATTTTCCAAAGAAAAACTGATACCCAAGCATTACTCCAAAACCTTGGATTTCAGTGTTGGTGCGTTCTTTAATTTTGTTGATGTTAGATTGCATTTGAGCAACACCTTGTTGGTATCCTGCTCCTATAAAAACGCCATTACTATCCATGCCAAATGACACGCCAATAAAGGCAATAAGGGTCAATAAATGTTTGGAAAAAATCTTTTTCATAAAAATCCTTAATAAAGTTTAAATATAAAAACTATATTAGATTATCTAAAAAATATTAAAAAAGTCTTAAAATGAAAAAATTAAAAATAAAGAGGGGGCGTCAAAAAACGCCTAAAAAAAGCATTTTTTGAACAAGTGGTGCATAAAAATGGTTAATTAGAAATTATAAACATAGTTCACATAGAACACTACAGAACGCTTATAAGTGATTCCACCTCTCACAGGACCTGTGCCTTTAGTATTGTTGTATTCTGCCACCCAATAGTTTTGCACCAAAGGCACTTTCATGCCAATTTCAAAGCCGTTGTGCTTGTTGATATTGGTTCTTATACCCCATTCTAATGGAACTTGCACATAAGTGAAGTTATCACGGCAATATGCACTATCTTTACAAAAAGACCTAGCACTAGCCTGACCTGTATTGCTCCATGAAGAACCAGCAATCGCTACACCAAAGAATAAGCCCGCTTGAATATTATCCTTATCCACAAAGTTGAAAAGATAGTCAATCCCTACACCATAGACATTGTTATTAGACCTTCCGGCACCTGCATAAAGAGGGTTTGAATACGCATAGTCATAAAAGCCATAATAGCGTAAGCCATTACGCTTGGTTTTACCAAAGAAATGTTTATAGCCCACATTGATTCCCAAGCCATACATGTTACCAATGATAGTTTGCCCCCCAGCAGTGCCAAGAGCTTTTATAGGTGTTCTGCCTTCAGGACCAGCAGTTGTGTTGGTTACTTTTAATTGTGAATATTGAAAGCCAATGCTTGTATATACGCCACTATTTTCTGCCATAGCCGGAAGAGATAGCATAGAAGTTAAAAGAGTGCTTAAAGCTAGAGTTCTAAAAGTTTTCATAAAGAATATTCCTTAAATTAAAAATAAAATTAACCCATTAGGTATCCTTGAATTATTAATTAAAAAAGTATTTAAAAGGTAAATAAAAAGAAAAATTAATCCTTAGTCTCCGTTATTTTTTCAAATTGTGCTATTTTGGGGTTTTTTATGGTTTTTATAAAACATATTTTTTAATTTTATTAGTATCATAATAATAAATTATATAATCTTATAATTGATATAATGGTTTGATTTTAAAAGGTGCATTTTAAAGTTTTAAGCTACAATATACGCATGAAAGATTTGAGTAAAACCATAGGTGTGTTTGTGCGACCCCCCCATAGAGATAGCACTCGTTTAAAAGCGCTTAATCAAGCTAAGGAGCTTGTTTTAAAGCTTTTGAAAAATGATGGGTTTGAAAGCTTTGTGATTGATAATTTAGAAGACAAAGGAGCTATTGAAAAAGCACATGCTTTTTTGTGCTTAGGGGGTGATGGCACGATGCTTGGAGCTTTAAGAGCGGTGCATGGGTATCATAAGCCTTGTTTTGGGGTGAGAATGGGGAATTTAGGGTTTTTGACCGCTATTGAACTGCATGAACTGCAAGCCTTTTTGCAAGCCTTAAAGCTTAAGCAAGTGAAAGTAGAAAAACACTTGGCATTAAAAGGCGGTATAGAAAAAGAGTCTTTTTATGCAGTGAATGAAATTCTAATCACTAAAAAAGAGGCACTTGGGGTTTTAGGCATAGAGGCATGTGTGAGTGGCGTGGTTTTTAACACTTATATGGGCGATGGGCTTATCATTGCTACGCCACTAGGTTCAACCGCTTATAATTTGAGTGCTAGTGGGCCTATTGTGCATGCACTAAGTCAAAGCTATATTTTAACGCCTTTATGCGATCATTCTTTAACGCAACGCCCCTTAGTTTTAGGGGCGGAATTTTGCTTGAGTTTTAAGGTGCAAAAAGAGGCGCTTGTGGTTGTAGATGGGCAAGTCATCTTTGAATTAAAAGCCCACCAAAAGCTTTGGGTTAAAGCGAGCGAGCATTCTTCTGTATTGTTGCATAAGGCCGATAGAGATTATTTTAAGGTGCTTAAAGAAAAGCTATTATGGGGAGAAAGACAAGAGACACAAGAAAATAGCATAGAGGGTTTTAATGCTAATTAAGCGTTTAAAAGTGTGTCAAAACACCGTGTTTGAAAAGCTGGATTTGGAATTAAAAGATGGCTTAAGTGCGATTAGTGGGGCTAGTGGAGTGGGTAAAAGCGTTCTTATTACAAGCCTTTTAGGGGCTTTTGGGCTGAAAGAAAGTAATGCTTTAAATATTGAAGTGGAATTTATCGCCCCCTTTTTAGACACTGAAGAATACGGCATTTTTAGAGAAGACAATAACGAGCCTTTAGTCATAAGTGTGATTAAAAAAGAAAAAACACGCTACTTTTTAAACCAAACAAGCCTGTCTAAAAACACGCTTAAAGAGTTATTAAAAGGCTTAATCAAACGCCTATCAAACGACAGGTTTAGTCAAAATGAACTCAATGAAAATTTAATGCTATCCTTACTAGATGGCTATATTATGCATAAAAATCAGGCGTTTAGCCCCCTTTTAAACGAGCTTGAAAATAAGTTTATAAGCTTAGAAAAATTAGAAAAAGAAATGCATCTTTTAGAAGATAAAAAACGCTTTGTTAAGGACTTAGAAGAGCGATTGAGTTTTGAAAAAATGAAATTAGAACGCTTGGATTTAAAAGAAGATGAATACGAACGCCTTTTAGAACAGAAAAAGTTGCTCTCTAGTAAGGAAAAAATGAGTGATAAAATCACTCTAGCTTTACAGGTTTTAGACAACACCCATAAAATTACGCATGCTTTAGAGAGCATAGGACAAGATGCTGAATTTTTGGAAAGTGCCTTAATGGAAGCGAGTGCTTTATTAGAAAAAGAGCAAGCTAAATTAGAAGAATGCGAGCATTTGGATATTGAAAAAGTGCTAGAGAGATTAAGCATAGTGAGTGGGATAATCAAGGATTATGGGAGCATTACACAAGCTAAAGAGCGTTTAGATGATGTTAAAAACGAACTTCATAGCTTAAAAGAAATTGATAGTAATTGCAAAACCTACCACAAAGAAATAGAAAATTTAAAAACAGAATGCTTGAAACTATGCGAAGAAGTGGGTGCTTTTAGAAAAGAGTCTTTATCTCATTTTAACGCCCTTTTAAGCACTAAGGCTAAAGAGTTGCTTTTAAAAAGCCCTAGTTTGAGCTTAGAAGAAGCCCCTATGAGTGAAAAAGGCACTCAAAAACTTATCTTAAATTTACAAAATTCTAAGTTAGAGACAATAAGCTCTGGAGAATACAGCCGTTTAAGATTAGCTTTTATGCTTTTAGAAATGGAGTTTTTAAAGGATTTTAAAGGCGTGTTAGTTTTAGATGAAATGGATTCAAATCTAAGTGGCGAAGAGAGTTTAGCCGTTTCTAAAGCTCTTGAAACTTTGAGTAGCCATTCACAAATCTTAGCTATTTCGCACCAAGTCCATATTCCAGCCGTTGCTAAAAACCATATTCTAGTCTTCAAAGAAAATCAAAAAAGCGTTGCAAAAACGCTTAATAACGAAGAAAGGATTTTAGAAATCGCACGCATGATAGGGGGGAGCGAAAATATAGAGAGTGCCATCTCTTTTGCTAAGGAAAAATTAAAGGTGCAAGAATGAAATTTTTTCTTCTAAAAAAGTTCAGCGAATTTTTAAACACTCAAACAAGCTTTACTCTCAAACGCTTGAGTGCATCTTGTTTTTTATTAGAGACTTTTTCTAAAGAAAAATACGCCTTTGTTTTAGATTTTAGTGTGCCTTATATCGGCTTGTCTCAAAAACCACTAGAAAGCGTTTTGAAAAACACTCTAGCCTTAGATTCTTGCTTGAATAAATTCGCTAAGAACGCCAAAATTTTAGAAGCTAACATCATTGATAATGACAGAATTTTAGAAATCAAAGGCTCTAAAGATTTAGCTTATAAGAGTGAAAGTTTTATCGTGCGTTTAGAACTCATTCCCAAAAGAGCGAATCTCATTATTTTGGATAAAGAAAAATACGTCATAGAAGCCTTGCGTTTTAATGATAGGGTAGCCAAAAACGATATTTTAGGCGCATTGCCCCCTAACACATACGCCCATAAAGAAGAGTGTTTGGATTTTAAGGGCTTGTTAGGAATTTTAGAAAAAGATTTTTTGCTTTATCAGCATAAAGAATTAGAACACAAAAAAAATCAAATCATCAAACGATTAAACACCCAAAAAGAACGCTTGAGTGAAAAATTAGAAAAACTAGAAAAACCCCAAAAATTACAGCTAGAAGCTAAAGAATTGCAAACTCAGGCGTCGTTATTATTGACTTATCAGCATTTAATCAACAAACATCAAAATAGCGTTACTTTAAAAGATTTTGAAAATAAGGAATGCGTGATTGAAATTGATAATAGCATGCCTTTAAACGCCTTTATCAACAAAAAATTTACTCTTAGCAAGAAAAAGAAACAAAAATCACAATTTCTGTATTTAGAAGAAGAGAATTTAAAGGAAAAAATCGCCTTTAAAGAACACCAAATCAATTATGTTAAACAAGCTTTAAAAGAAAGCGTGTTAGAGATGTTTATGCCGATGAAAAATGCTAAGATTAAACGCCCTATGAGTGGGTATGAAGTGTTATATTACAAGGATTTTAAAATCGGCTTAGGAAAAAACCAAAAAGAGAATATTAAACTCTTGCAAGACGCAAGGGCGAATGATTTGTGGATGCATATTAGAGATATTCCTAGCTCGCATTTAATCGTTTTTTGCCAAAAAAACACCCCCAAAGATGAAATCATCTTAGAATTAGCCAAAATGTTAATTAAAATGCAAAAAGATGTGTTTAGTAGTTACGAAATTGATTATACACAGCGAAAATTTGTCAAAATTATCAAGGGAGCTAATGTTATTTACTCAAAATACCGAACTATTAGCCTAAAGGACACTTAAACATTCAAGGAGGTTAGCATGGGTGTTTCAGCTTTAGGTAATGTAACTTATATCAACCAAAACGCTCCCTTAAATTCTGCTATCCAACAAGGTGCTAGAAGTGATATGCTAGACTTAGCACAAAGTTTTCAAAACAAGCTTGAATTAGCTCAAGAAACAAGGGCGTTAGAAAATCTGCAAGCCATTAGCGATAAAAACCCTAAAGAAGGCTCTCCAAACCACTATCAAAGCCAGCAAAGGTCTAAGGCGTTTGAATTAGAAGAAGAAGAAATTGAATTATGGCATGAAGAGCATTTGCTAGATATTGTAGGCTAAGGTTTGTTAGAGGGATTTTTAATAACTTAGAAATTTTGCCTTAACCAAGTTTTTGGTTGGCGTTATGTTTTTAGAATTAGTGCTCTAAGAGGCTCATTCTAAAAATATCTCATTTAATGAGTGTGCTAATCTTTTTACAAATTTGTGCGATTTTTGATTCTAAATTTTTGGCTTTATAGTGTTTTTGTGCTTTTAAATGCGTTTGTTTTTTGCAACTTGAATAGTCCTTAATGGATAAGAAATTTTCTAAAATATTTTGAGCCTCTTTTAAACCATCAGCATGCTTTAATAAATTATGGTTTATTAAAAACTTGTCATGAAAGAGTGAAATAGAGCGTAAGGAGAGCGTAGGAATACCCAAATAGCAACTCTCTAAAGTCATTGTGCCACCAGCCCCTATAAAAATATCTGCTAGAGCATACAAGCTAAAAGCGTTATAAGTTTTTTCTAAAACGCAAATATTTTTGAAATTTTTAAAACGCTTTTTTAACTCTTCTTTATCATAACGAGGTACAATTAAAACTTCACAATCTTTTGAGCCTAAAAACTCCATTGTTTCATAAAAAAGAGAATGTTTTTTATTGACATAACTAGCTTTATATTCTTCTTCTCTAGCTAAGATAATAGGGGCATTGTTTTTTAACCCTAAACTTTCTTTTAAAAGATTGGTTGGATTTTTTTTAGCATATTCTATACACAAACTAGCGTCTAAAAAATCTTGTTTGATAAGCCTATCTTTAGGAATACCTAAATGCGTGTAACACTTTTTAGGCACAACAAAAGGATAGATGATAAGCGAACTTAAGGGCAGGCTTAAGCGAGCTTGTTTGGTGTAAAATTCCCTATTAAAAGTATCGCTAAACATGGGTGTATCGCTAAAATGTGCTATAGGAATATTTAAGGCATACGCTACACTCACCGCCTCTACACTTACCCCTGTGATTAACACGCTAGGCTTAGGGCGTGTTTCAAACAGCTTTAAAAACGCTTTTTCTCTCTCTAGTCTTGCCAAATATTTATCTTTTAAACTAGCGCTATAAGGAGCATTAATAGCTATATAGGGCGTGTTAAACATTTCTAAGATATTCACGCATTCATTATAGTGGGTGTCTTTTCTTGTGGTGATTAGAAGTTCGCCCATTTCTTGAAAATAAGGCAAAAACGCTTGAAAAAATAGAGCGTATTTAGGGTCTAAAATGTCTAACCAGATTAAGGGCTTAGTTAAAATCAAACCCACCCACTTCGCCTAAACTCATGCTTTCATAAGTGGCGTTCACATAAAGATTACGAGTTTCACAATTTAAGACTTGTTCGCATTTCAAGCAACTCATCACTTGCTTTTCCTTTTGACAAGCTTGTAATTTTAAAAGAGCATCATTAAAACGCTCTTCATATTCTAATTTTTTAGCACTATCTTGCATTATTCCCCCTTTAAATGCTCTTCTAAAATTTGAGCTTCATAGTGGCTTGTTAGATAGCATTCACACTTTTGGTGATAACTTTCAACACTTTGTTCTAACAAACGCTTTTTAATTCCTTTGTCAAAATAAAACGCTTCCCCCTTAGCTTTTTCAATCATAAAAGCTAGTGGAAAGACTTCAAAAAGCTTGCGTAATTTCTTTTGGGGATAAGAAAACATTCCGCCTTTTTTAATCAATAAGTGATGCACATCAGCGACCATTGACCCCGAATAGCGTAAGCGATAATTTTCTTCAAAAAGTGTGTTTAAAGCTTTTTTTAGTCCTAGAGAAAAGTCCTTTTGATTGCCCCCACTAGCGATGATTTTACCCTTATTTTCCAAAGTGATTGTTTCTATGAAATGGAACTTGTTTTCATAAAAAGCATAGCGATAAACTTTATCTAGGGCTATGACTAATTCCATTTTATGCCCAAAAACAAGATATAGACTAGCGACCAAATTTTGAGCCTTGAAATCGTTTTCATAAATTCCCATAATTGTGCCAACTAAGAAATTCGCTTCCATAACCGAACTCCCATCTAATGGGTCATAGGCGATACAATAAGAGCCATTTTCTTTAGTAATGGGTGTTTCTTTTTCTTCGCTAAAGACACTTTTGATATTTTCTAAGCTTAAAAGATTTTTTTCTAGGAATTTGTCTAGGGCTAAATCTGCCTTAATAGGGGTGTCCCCACTACTATTTTCTAACTTCGTGTAGCTCCCTGCATCAGGCTTACTTAAAATCTCTTGAGCTTTTTTAGCCCCTTTTTCTAAAAGACTTATAATTTCTATCACAATGTCTGCATGCATGCCTTTAAAATGTTTGTAATCCATAAAAACCCTTTTATGATTTGATTAAAAATGCTAACATTTTACTTTAAAACATTGAAATTAGGGAAGTATTTTGAAAGTAGCCCCAAGCCTTTTGAGTGCTAATTTTATGTATTTAGCACAAGAGATAGAGAGCGTGAGTAACGCTGATTTTTTGCATGTTGATGTGATGGATGGGCATTATGTGCCTAATTTAACCATGGGTCCTGTGATTTTAGAGAATGCCGCCAAAATGTGTAAAGTGCCTTTAGATGTGCATTTAATGGTAGAAAATGCGAGTTTTTTTATAGAGTTATTTGCCCCTTTAAAACCACAAATTATAAGCATTCATGCAGAAAATGAAAAGCACCCCCACAGAGTATTACAACTTATCAAAAATTTAGGCATAACCCCTGGAATTGTGCTAAACCCCCACACGCATGAAGAGAGCATTAAATACTTATTAGAAAGTGTTGGCTTAGTGCTTTTGATGAGTGTCAATCCGGGCTTTGGCGGGCAAAAGTTTTTAGACTTGGTGTTAGAAAAAGCTTTTAAGGTTAAAGAATTGATTAAAAAATATAACCCTAGCTGTTTTTTGGAAGTGGATGGGGGTGTGAATGACAAAAATATCCTTGAGCTTGAAGAAGTGGGCGTGGATATTGTAGTCTCAGGGAGCTATATTTTTAAAGCAAAAAATCGTAAGCTTGCCATTGAAGGCTTACAGAATGTTAGAAAATCTCTTGCATAAAGATATTCAAGTCTTAATCGCTCGCTTAAAGCACCAAGATTTAAGCTTAAGCACATTAGAAAATTCGCTCTCTCGTCTCATTGATGATGAAATCAATTTAGAGTATTTAAAAGCGTGTGGACTAAATTTCATAGAAACTCATAACGATTTAATCACGCTCAAAAATCTTAAAACCCCCTTTAAAGATGAAGTTTTTTCCTTTATTGATTTAGAGACAACCGGATCTGACCCCCTAAAACATGAGATTTTAGAAATCGGTGCCGTGCAGGTTAAAGGGGGGCAAATCATCAATCGTTTTGAAACTTTTATTAAGGTTAAAAGCGTGCCAGATTATATCACTGAGCTTACAGGCATTACCTATGAAGATACCTTGAATGCTCCAAATGTCAAAGAAGCGTTACAAGAATTACGCCTTTTTTTAGGTAATAGCGTGTTTGTGGCCCATAACGCTAATTTTGATTACGCTTTTTTAGGGCGTTATTTTGTGGAAAAATTGCATTGCCCCTTATTGAATTTAAAGCTTTGCACTCTAGATTTATCAAGGCGTGCAATTTTATCTATGCGTTATTCTTTGAGCTTTTTAAAAGAGCTTTTAGGGTTTGATATAGAAATTAGCCATAGAGCTTATGCAGACGCTCTAGCGAGTTACAAACTCTTTGAAATATGCTTATTGAATTTGCCTAACTATATCAAAACAACGATGGATTTAATAGATTTTTCAAAATGTGCTAACACCTTAATTAAAAGACCTCCAAGAGCTAGACACAATCAAAATCCATCGCTTTTCCCCTTTTTTGAAAGAGCAGAGGGTTTTTTTGAAAACCCAACCAAGCATAGCGACTAGATACCTCTATTGATTTGACCTTATTTTAACTATAGTTAGGGTAATTTTTGAAAGATTTGGTGCAGAAACTTAAAGGGGAAAAAAGCCAAATTCAAGTAAAATCGTTTGATAATTTTATCGCTAGGACTAGATAATGCGTGCAGTGTATGAAAAAGTGGATTTCTTAGACAAAAGGGCTGTTGAAAAATTACATTTAAGCGAAGATATTCTAATGGAAAATGCCGCTATATCTTTAGAAAAAGCGGTTTTTAAAAACACCCCCTTAAATTCTAAAGTCATTATTCTATGTGGGAGTGGGGATAATGGGGGCGATGGCTATACTTTAGCAAGACGCTTAAAAGGGCATTTTAGAGTGCTAGTTTTTGAAATGAAACCCCCAAAAAGCCCTATGTGCAAACTCCAAAAAGAAAGGGCATTAAAAATAGGGGTAGAAATTAAAAAATATAATCCATTAGATGATTTAGAATGCGATGTGTTAATAGATTGCGTAGTAGGAAGTCATTTTAAGGGCGAGTTAGAGCCGTTTTTAAGGGATTGTTTTGAAAATCTCTCTAAAAAAGCAAAATTTAAAATCGCCTGTGATATTCCTAGTGGGATAGATTTAAAAGGCAGAGTCTCTCAAGGGGCGTTTAAAGCAACTATGACTATCAGCATGGGAGCTTTAAAAACTTGCTTATTGAATGATAGGGTTAAGGACTATATAGGGACTTTAGAAGTGGGTAATTTAGGGGTTTTTAGCGGTGCTTATGAGATAGAAACAGACACTTTTTTATTAGAAAAAAGCGACCTGAAATTACCCCTAAGAGATAACAAAAACGCTCATAAAGGCGATTATGGGCATGTGCATGTGCTTTTAGGTAAGCATAGTGGGGCAGGACTACTCAGTGCGATGAGTGCGTTAAGTTTTGGAGCAGGAATTGTGAGTATCCAAGCCTTAGAATGCGAGATAAATCCTAGCAATAAGCCTTTAGAATTAGTTTTTTATGAGAATTTTCCTAACAAGCTTAGTGCGTTTGCACTAGGGATGGGGCTAGAAGTTATGCCAAAGGATTTTAAGAAGTGGCTTGAACTTGTGCCATGCGTTTTAGATGCTGGGGCTTTTTATCACAAAGAAATTTTACAAGCCCTAGATTATGAAGTCGTGCTTACCCCACACCCTAAAGAATTTTTATCGCTTTTAGAATTAGTGGGCATAAAGATAAATATGCAAGAATTACTAGATAATAAGCTAGAAATAGCAAGAGATTTTTCAAAGCGTTATAAAAAAATGGTGTTGCTTTTAAAGGGGGCTAATACTATCATCGCTCACCAAGGGCAGGTTTTTATTAACAATTTAGGGAGTGTTGCTCTAGCAAAAGCAGGGAGTGGCGATGTGTTAGCCGGACTAATTGTTAGCTTACTAGCTCAAAATTATACGCCCCTAGATGCCACAATTTGTGCAAGTTTAGCCCATTCTATAGCGAGCTTAGAGTTTAAAAATAACTACGCTTTAACACCCCTAGATTTGATAGAAAAGATTAAACGATTAAAAGCATAGGAACTTTATGAACGCATTAACAGCATTCTATGATTGCCCTAAAGAGTGGGAAGTGGTAAGGCTTGGGGATATATGCGAAATCACAACAGGATATTCAAAGAGTAAATCTATTGATAATTATGGAGAAAACTACATTGTAGACATGGGGGCTATATCAATCAATGGAGATTTAATAGCACATAAAAGAACGAGTTTAAAGCAAGATTTTTTGTCAAAAGACGACTTGGTTATGCCAAAAGATGATATAGGTGGAGGTAATATTATCGGTAAAGTTGCATATATTGATACTGACTACAAGTATATATTGGGCGACCATGTCTTTAAATTGCAAATAAAAATAAGTAAAAAGTGTGATGCCTTATTTTTAAAATACCGCATTAATTCTAATGAAGTCAATAGTGAACTAAGACTAAAAGCATGTGGGTCAGCACAACTTGGATTAAGTAAGATAAGCGTTACAAATCAATTAGTTTCTCTACCCCCCCTAAACGAACAAATTGCTATCGCTAAAATTTTAAGTAATTTGGATAATGAAATCACAAGCCTTAAAAATAAAATCAAAACATCAAAAAATCTTTAAACAACGATTTAATGAGTGCTAAGATTAGGGTTTAAAAAACATAAAAAACGCTAAAAGACCTTTTTTAAACGCATAAGACTTTTAAGAAATCTTGTTTTTTAATTTGTTTAGTGGTTAAACAATAAAAACGCTTTTAAAAGCGTTTTAAAAACAAATAATAAAGAGCTTGACAAAGTCAAGCGATA
>NZ_FZMR01000031.1 GCF_900198405.1 Helicobacter cetorum | reverse complement strand
CTTAAATAATTCATTTGATTGAACATACTAGCTAAAGTGCCTAGACTTGCTAAGGCTATGGGTTTAGAAGATTGTAATTCGTTATAAGTGTTGAGTTTGGGGGGTAGGGATATAAAAGACCATGTGGGTAAGTGTTCGTCTTGAGGCATTAAATCTTGCATACTAGTTTTTAGATTAGAGATACAAAAATTTGTTTTATTGTTACAAGCCAATTGTGTTAGACTGCCTATGGCATTATTAAGCAACTCTACATGATTGGCGTTTAAGGTATTGGCAAGTGTTTTTAAATCTTGTCCTAGTTGTATGGAGTTATGGATATTCATAGCAATGTTAGAAACTTCATTCCATAATTTTTGCGTGAGTTGGTAGGCTTGTTCTTGTTTTTTTTTTGTGGGGGCTGTTGGTCTGTATTTTTCTGGCTCATTTAAACTAGGAAAAGATTTAATCCCAATTAGTGGAGCTTGAATTAAATTTTCCATATTATAAAGAAAGCTTACAAAATTCTTATTCGTTGATTTAAGCATAGCGTTATAGCTATCAATGCTAGCAAGAGCGTTTTCTATCTTTTGTTTGATTGCTTGATTATCGCTATTTTGTGAAAGTAAGGTTTCTAAAAGGGGTTGGATTTCTTTAATTTTGTCTGTAAACTCTTGAGTAGCTGGATATAGATGGTATAATGAACCATTTACCCCTATTATATCTTTGATAGCTTCAGTCATATGTGGCACATTATTACATGAAAGGATTGTATCTTTGCCACTTCCTTGTATGCAAATCTCACCAATGGAGGAAACATTTTGAACAATATTATACACCCCATAAAGCTTGGCATAAGTAGGATTAATCTCTCCATTATTTTCAATAGCGTCTTTTATCATTGTAAAAAAGGCTTGGCTCAAAACTCCATTAGAAGTGTTCATGCAATTTGGATAGGTGCAAGTTTGAGAACTTGAACCATAAGTATTGTTTTGAATAGAAGAAATAAGATTATCTAGTTGGGTAATAATCTTATCTTTATTAGTTGTTAAACCATTAGGGGCGTTTAACTCTTTAAGAATAGTATTGACACCTTTTTCAAGGACTTTTACAATTTCAGTATTGCTATTATCTGTGCTATTAAAACTCCCATTAAAAATACCTGATAGACCATTATTACCATTAGGATTTTTGTATTCTGTTAGTAGAGACTTTATGGCTTTTATTTTATTAGAGTTGTTTGTTTCCCCATTATCTAAAGGATTTTGTTTAGGGTTAGTTGTTTTAGATTTTTGATTATCATTTGGATTATTTTCAGCATGAGATGTATGGTCTTGATTGTGTTTTGGGTTGTTTGTTTCCCCATTATCTAAAGGATTTTGTTTAGGGTTAGTTGTTTTAGATTTTTGATTATCATTTGGATTATTTTCAGCATGAGATGTATGGTCTTGATTGTGTTTTGGGTTGAAATTTTTAGGTTGTTTATCTTTTAGGGGAGAATTATACCCCCCCCCCCCC
>NZ_FZMR01000008.1 GCF_900198405.1 Helicobacter cetorum | reverse complement strand
TTTTGATAAGAGTCATGTACAAAAGTCAGTAACGTGACCGTTATTAGGTCATTGTGTTTGTTTTTTTGATTTATTTTTTCAAGAGTAAGACGGCATACGAGTACCTCTCTGGTCTCGTGGGCTCGGAAATGTGTATAAGTGACAGATTATGTAGGGTATTTGTGGGGGTTTTAGGGGTTAAATGGTTAAAAAGATGTTAAAAACTTAAATCTATATTTTAGAGATGGTGTGTAGTGGGGGTTAATCCATTAAGGAAGTTAGAGAGCTAAAAACAACAATAAAAACTAAAAACATACATTGAGTTTTTTAAAAACCATTTTAAGTTTTTAAGCATAAGAACATTAATTACTGATTAAAATCTTAGAAAAGCTCAAAATTTTAATTTTGAGCTAGTAATTATTTTTAGATTGTCTTAAAAAGATAACAAAATATAGCTATGAGTTAGACTAAGCTTAAAGGATTACACAATATTTTTAGCTTGGGTCAAGCTCTCTTTAACTAAATTAGTGATTTTATCCCACTCTTTGTTTTTAACTAAGTCTTTAGGCGTAAGCCAGCTCCCCCCTATACATAAAACATTTTCTAAATTCAAATAATTTTGCATGTTATTCAAACTAATACCACCAGTGGGGCAAAATTTCACTTCTTTAAAAGGACCATTAAAGGCATTTAAAAGTTTAGTGCCACCGCAATTTTCTGCTGGAAAAAATTTTAAGGTGTTATAATCAAATTCTAAGGCTTGCATGACTTCACTACTACTAGAAACTCCGGGTATTAGGGGGATATCTTTTTTCTTTGCATATTCTAAAAGAGTGGGCGTAAGACCTGGGCTAATAAAAAACTCCGCCCCCCTACTTCTAGCTTGCTCTAATTGAGTGGTATTTAAAATCGTGCCAGCACCCACACACATATCTGGCACACTCTTAATAATAAGCTCTATACTTTCTAAAGCACAGCTTGAACGCAAAGTTACTTCTATAATTTTAATACCCCCTTCTATTAGGCTTTGTGCGAGTGGCGCAGCGTCTTCTAAACTCTCAATCACAACCACAGGAACAATAGGGCTAATTTGTAAAAACTCTCTTATTTTCTTTTGCATTTTAACTCCTTCATATTATATTTTTATACCAAAACTCATTGCACCTTCTTCGGCACTATTAACATTCAGTCTTAAGCTAGTAAATAGCTCTCTACCCACACCAAAACTTGGCTTTTCTAAATCTCTTAAAGTTTCTAAAAACAAGGGGTTGATTTCTCTATTCTCAAAATCCTTTTCAAGCACATTCAAAGCGTTATTAGGAGCGTCTAATTCTATTAAATCACCATCTTTAATCTTAAGTATCGCTCCATTTAATGCCCCTTCAGGGCTTAAATGAATGGCACTTGGCACTTTTCCACTCGCCCCGCTCATACGCCCATCAGTAATGAGTGCGACCTTGTAACCCATATCTTGTAATGCCCCTAAAGGTGTGGTGAGTTTGTGTAACTCTGGCATGCCATTAGATTTAGGCCCTTGGAAAGGTAGAATAGCAATAAAATCTCTCTCTAATTCTTTATTTTTAAAGCGTTCTAAAAACTCGCTTTGAGTTCTAAAAACAATCGCTTGTGCTTTGATTTTTCTATGTTCTTCTTTAATAGCTGAGATTTTAATCACGGCTCGCCCTAAATTACCCTTTAAAATTTTAAGCCCCCCATTAGTAGCAAAAGGCTCATAGAATGGGCGTAAAATCTCCGTATTTAGGCTATTTTCTATGGCATTTTTATACACCAAATGATTGTCTTCTAAAAAGGGGTTTTTAGTATAATGTTGCATGCCTTTTTCTTTTTCTGTATCCATAATGGTGTGAGCGTCTTCAAATAAAAGTCCGTTTTTTAACAATTCCTTAATGACAAAAGCCAATCCCCCACTCGCTTCAAAAGCATTCACATCAGCTGAGCCATTAGGATAAACTTTAGCTAAAAGGGGCGTGAGATTTGAAATAGCGTCAAAATCATCCCAGTTAAGAATAATCCCACAAGCCCTAGCGATAGCAATTAAATGTAAAGTATGGTTTGTAGAACCCCCTGTTGCCATTAAGCCTATAAGAGCGTTAAGGATATTTCTTTCATCTATGAGTTTGGCTAAGGGTAGAACCTTGCCACTAGCTAATTTTCTAGCACTTTCTTCTACTAAAACAGGGCGTAAGGGGTTGTTAGGATTGATAAAACTAGAATTTGCCACATGTAAACCCATAAATTCCATCATCATTTGGTTAGAATTAGCGGTGCCATAAAAAGTGCAAGTGCCTACGCTATGATAGCTTTGCATTTCCACTTTTAGTAATTCTTCTCTGCTAATTTTTCCGGTTGCAAAATCTTGGCGTGCTTTGGCTTTTTTATAATTTTCTATCCCACTACTCATAGGACCACTTGGCACAAAAATACTCGCTAAATTTCCAAAGCTTAACGCCCCTATAAGCAAACCCGGCACAATTTTATCACACACACCCAAAAAAAACGCCCCATCAAAAACATTATGGCTTAATCCTATAGCTGTGCTTAAAGCGATGGTATCTCTACTAAATAGGCTCAATTCCATGCCAGCGTATCCTTGCGTGATACCATCACACATTGCTGGCACGCCACTAGCTACGCTCGCATAGGCATTATGCTCTTGCAACTCTTTTTTAATCAAATCAGGGTAGTTTTTAAAAGGCTGGTGGGCTGAAAGCATGTCATTATAAGCGGTAATGATAGCAAAATGCTTTTTTTTATGCGAGCTTAAAGGCATTTTCAAATGCTCTGGCACGCTCGCATAGGCATGGGCTAAATTCGCACAACCTAAGCTCTCAACTTGTGGCTTATTCTTAGGGTTAAAGGTATTTTCTAAATAAAAATCTCTTGTTTTTTTGCTACGCTCTGTAATTTTTTCTTTGATTTGTTTTAAAGAATGCTTAGGCATGGCGTTCCTTTTAAAATAAGATTTTATATAATAACTCAAAAACACTTACAATTAAGGGTGCTTATGTTAGATTTTGATTTGGTTCTTTTTGGGGCAACAGGCGATTTAGCCATGCGAAAACTCTTTATTTCGCTTTATGAAATTTATATCCATTATGGGTTTAAAGAAAGCACTAAAATTATCGCATCTGGGCGTAAAAACTTGTCTAGCAAAGAGTTTTTAACGCTTCTTTGTGAAAAAACACAATTAGACACAAGACAAAAGGGCAAAGAATTTTTAGCCCATCTTAGCTATTTTTGTGTGCGTTTGGATAACTCTAAAGACTTTGAAAGCTTGAGTAAAATCGTTACAAAAAATAAACCTTTGATTTTTTATTTTTCTATCGCTCCAAGTTTCTTCGCAACTACCGCTCAAAATTTAGCCAAAAACTCGCTCAACCACCCTAACGCTCGCCTGATTTTAGAAAAGCCCTTAGGGCATGATTTGAATACTTGTAAAAAAATCGCTCAAACTATCAGTGCCTATTTTAAGGAAGAACAAATTTTTAGAATTGACCATTATTTAGGAAAAAAAGGCGTTCAAAATATCCTTGAGTTACGCTTGAATAACCCTATTTTCAACTCGTTATGGGAGCAAATCAGTTCGGTTGAAATTTGCTTGTATGAAACTTTGGGGGTAGAAGAAAGGGGCGAATTTTACGATAAAGTCGGGGCTTTAAGGGATATGGTTCAAAACCATATTTTACAAATTTTGTCCCTCATTGCTACAGATTTACCCAGCGATTTAAAAGATTTACGAAAAGAAAAAATCAAGGTTTTAAAGACCTTACAACCCCCTAAAGATTTTAAAAAACAAGTTATACGAGCTCAATATCAAGGTTATAGAGATGAAAATAATGTCAACAAAGAGAGCCAAACAGAGACTTTTGTCGCCATTAAAGCCTTTTTAGACACACCTAAATTTAAAAATGTGCCTTTCTATCTCAAAACCGCTAAAAAAATGCCCCATAATCAAGCGAGTGTGAAAATCCATTTCAATTCAATTAACACACTAGAATTTTCTCTCTCTCAAAATAAAATCACTCTCACTCTAAAAGACAATCAAAACCCCCTTATTTTAGAGACTCATAACACACATGAATCTTTACAACCCTATGCCAAATTGCTCTATGATGCAATACAAAATAACCAAAACAATTTCGCCCACCAGCTGGAATTAGAAGCGTCATGGGTTTTTATTGACACGCTTATAGAGAGTTTTATAAACAATACCACGCCCTTACATTTCTATGAAAGCCATAATCTAAACGAATTAGAATTTTTAAAACCACTCTATCAATAAAAGGAATTTCATGGGTTATCAATTATTTGAATTTGAGAGTTTAGAAAGTTGCCACAAGGCTTTAATAGAAAATTTTAAGGAATTTTTTAATGCCACTTTAAGAGAACACAGCGAAGTTGCTATCGCTTTTTCTGGAGGTCGTTCGCCCATTAGCTTATTGCAAAAATTGAGCGTTTTAGATTTAGAATACCGACATTGCTTAGTGAGTTTGGTAGATGAACGCATAGTAACACCAAGTTCTAATGATAGCAACACCAAGTTATTGCACGATTATTTATTACAAAATAACGCCAAAAACGCACGCTTTATCCCCCTTTTAGGCGATAATTTGGGCGATAAAAATGCACTTTTTAACTTCGCTAACAAGCATTTCAAACAGCCCCATTTAGCCATTTTAGGCATGGGAACTGATGGGCATACGGCTAGTCTCTTTCCTGAAACGAATGCCTTTTTAAATGAAGAAAAAGAAAATATTGTCTTTACAAAACCTACAAACGCCCCTTATGAGCGACTCAGCATGTCCATTAATGCCTTAGAAAATTGCGAAAAACTTTTTTTAAGCATTAGTGGAACTGAAAAAAGAGAAGTTTTAGAAAAAGCTTTGCAAGAAAATGCCCCCTACTCTCTGCCGATTGCTAGAATTTTACACTCTAAAAAAGTTACTACGGAGATATATTATGCCAAAGACTAAAACTTACCCACGACTATTAGCCGATATCGGTGGCACAAACGCACGCTTTGGCTTAGAAGTCGCCCCACAACAAATTGAGCATGTTGAAGTTTTACAATGTAAAGATTTTGAGAGTTTAAGCGATGCGGTGCGTTTCTATCTCTCTAAATGTAAAGAATGCCTTGAGTTACGCCCTATTTATGGCTCTTTTGCTGTGGCTACGCCTATTATGGGCGATTTTGTCCAAATGACTAACAACCACTGGACTTTTTCTATAGAGACCACAAGACAATGTTTGGGCTTAGAAAAATTGCTTGTGATAAACGACTTTGAAGCACAAGCCTATGCTATTAGTGCGATGCAAGAAAGCGATTTAGCTCAAGTGGGTGGAATCAAATGTGAAATCAACGCCCCTAAGGCCATTTTGGGGCCTGGAACTGGACTAGGGGTAAGCACTCTTATTCAAAATAGTGATGGTTCTTTAAAAGTATTGCCCGGCGAAGGGGGGCATGTGAGCTTTGCCCCTTTTGACGATTTGGAAATTTTAGTGTGGCAATACGCTCGCTCTAAATTCAATCATGTGAGTGCGGAAAGGTTTTTGAGTGGGAGTGGCTTGGTGCTGATTTATGAAGCTCTATCCAAACGCAAAGGCTTTCAAAAAGCGGCCAAGTTAAGCAAGGCTGAGCTGACCCCACAAATCATTAGCGAACGGGCTTTGAATGGGGATTATCCTTTATGCAGATTGACGCTAGACACTTTTTGTGCGATGCTAGGCACACTAGCCTCTGATGTGGCTCTTACCTTAGGTGCTAGGGGGGGCGTGTATTTGTGTGGGGGAATCATTCCACGATTTATTGATTATTTTAAAACTTCGCCTTTTAGAGTGCGTTTTGAGACTAAAGGGCGTATGGGGGCGTTTCTAGCTTCTATTCCTGTGCATGTCGTGTTGAAAAAAACTCCCGGACTTGATGGAGCAGGCATTGCGTTAGAGAATTATTTGCTAAGCTGAAAACGGCTTAGCTTTATACAAAAAGAAAAAGAGTATTAGTAGCGTAATAGCAAAGTGGGTAGTGATAATGCTTAGGGGCGAAAAGTAGTGCAATTCTAAACTACTTAGCGATAAGATTAGCACAGAGACCACACGCACACAGCTTGACATCAGTGATGAGAGCGATGAAATATTGTTTTTGGAAACAAAGCTTGAAAATTGATAGCCCAAACAATAGCTCATGTAAGTGAAAAACGCCACCATTAACGCATACACCCCTATGAATAGATAGGGTATGTTTGTGAGTAATATTGGGCTAACGCTCAATAACACCACAAGAAAACTCAAAGTGATTTTTTGACTATAGCTAGATGCTTTGAGAAAATGAATCAATATAGAAATCACTTGAAAAGCGATGTAAAATATAAAAAGATATTGCTCTTTGATGCCTTGAGCTAAAAAATACGCTTGCCACATGTTAAAATGGCTCATAAAAAAGAGTGGCACAATCAAATGCCCTACCAACAAAATTTTAAGCTTGGGGTTGTCTCTAAGCTCCTTAAGACTGCCTTTGACCTGTTCTTTGAGTAATTTTAGACTCTTTTGACTTTTAGAAGCCATCTTGCTTTCTTTAAAATAAAAGATGACCGCTAACATGCATAGTAGCACTAAAAAAATCGCCACCACATACATCATTGCATGAACCTTTGCATACAAGAATGAGCCAACAGAACTCCCTATAATCATGCTTAGATAAACGATTTGATTGTTTCTAGCTAAAAACTTAGACAAATCTTTCTTATTTTCTTTAATATCCGTAATGAGCGTAGCTTCAATGGTGCCACTAGAACATGCACTATACAAACCATACAGCCCCCATGCTAAAAGCATGAGCGTAAAACTATCAAAGAATAGCACAAAAGAAAAACTAGCGATTAAAAAGACATTAGAGATAAGAAATAAATTTTTCCTACTCATCAAATCTGCTAGAACGCCACTTGGATATTCAGCCACTAACACGCAAAAGCTAAAAAAGGACTGCATGAGCAAAATTTCACTTAAACTTAGTCCCTTAGAAAGCAACAAAGGGGTTAAAATCGCATGGGGCAAGCCTTGTGCGATAGTTAAGAGAAAATTCGCCCCACAAAAAGCTAAAATGTTTTTTCTTAGAGTTTCCATATGAAAATTATAATTAAAACTAGCTTATAATAGTTTATATCTTTTTAAATGAAGGGGTATTTGATGCTGACACAATTAAAGACTTATCCAAAATTACTCAAGCACTATGAAGAAATTAAAGAAGTGCATATGCGTGATTTGTTTTTCAAAGATAAAGAGCGAGCGAATCGCTATTTTTTACAATTTGAAGGCTTAAGTTTAGATTATTCCAAAAACCGCTTGAATGATACCACCTTAAAACTTCTCTTTGAACTAGCTAATGATTGCTTATTGAAAGAAAAAATTGAAGAGATGTTTAAGGGCAAAAAAATCAACACCACCGAAAAGAGAGCCGTTTTACACACTGCCTTAAGAAGTTTGAATGACACAGAAATTTTACTAGATGATATGGAAGTATTAAAGAGTGTTAGAAATGTTTTAAAACGCATGCGAGCCTTTAGTGACAGCGTGCGAAGTGGTAAGAAACTAGGCTATACCAACCAAGTGATTACCGATATTGTCAACATCGGTATAGGGGGGTCAGATTTAGGCGCGCTAATGATTTGCACCGCCCTAAAACGCTACGCCCACCCACGATTAAACATGCATTTTGTTTCTAATGTAGATGGCACACAGATTTTAGATGTTTTAGACAAGCTTAATCCGGCAAGCACGCTTTTTATTGTGGCTTCTAAGACTTTTTCTACCCAAGAGACCTTAACCAACGCCCTAACAGCTAGAAAATGGTTTGTAGAAAGAAGTGGCGATGAAAAACATATCGCTAAACACTTTGTAGCGGTCTCTACGAATAAAGAAGCGGTGCAACAATTTGGCATTGATGAGCATAACATGTTTGAATTTTGGGATTTTGTAGGGGGGCGTTATAGCCTATGGTCTGCTATAGGATTGTCTATTATGATTTATTTGGGGAAGAAAAATTTTAACGCCCTTTTAAAAGGAGCGTATTTAATGGACGAACATTTTAGAAACGCCCCTTTAAAAAGCAATTTGCCTGTTTTAATGGGCTTAATCGGCGTGTGGTATGTCAATTTTTTTAAATCAAAGAGCCATTTAATCGCCCCATATGACCAGTATTTAAGGCATTTTCCTAAATTTATCCAACAACTTGATATGGAGAGCAATGGCAAACGCATTAGCAAAAAAGGCGAAATTATCCATTATGACACTTGCCCTATTGTTTGGGGCGATATAGGAATTAACGCTCAACATGCCTTTTTCCAGCTCTTACACCAAGGCACGCATCTAACGCCCATTGATTTTATCGCTTCATTGAATAAAAAGGGCAACGCTAAAGGGCATCATGAGATTTTATTCAGCAATGTTTTAGCTCAAGCTCAAGCCTTTATGAAAGGCAAGAGTTATGAAGAAGCCCTTGGCGAATTGCTTTCAAAAGGTTTAGAAAAAGATGAAGCACAAGACTTAGCTAAACACAGAGTGTTCTTTGGCAATCGCCCATCTAATGTCCTTTTATTAGAAGAGATTTCACCAAGCAATATGGGGGCATTAGTGGCTCTTTATGAGCATAAAGTCTTTGTGCAAGGGGTTATTTGGGATATCAATAGCTTTGACCAGTGGGGTGTAGAGCTAGGCAAAGAATTAGCCGTGCCGATTTTACAAGAACTAGAAGGGCATAAAAGCAACGCTTATTTTGATAGCTCTACCAAACACTTAATAGAATTGTATAAAGAGTATAATCAGTGAGCTTTGCTCCTTTTTGTGCTTTAGTTTTTATTCCATTAAGGCTAATATTAGATAAATATAGATTATTTTATATAGTATTATAATGATAACTAATATCTGTGCTATCATTCAATAAAACTATTATATTTTACTCATATTTTATCATATAAAAACTTGCATATTCTATCATTCAACTTCCAATTAAAAATTTCATACTTAGTTGCATATAAAAAAATATCTGTTTTACAATACCATGTTGAAACAACTTAAAAAATTTGAAAACTAGTTTTATAGTAACATGTTCGCTATTATTCCTAAAATTAAAAAATTTAAGAGGGTTAGAAGTGGATTTTTTGCAAGCTTTAAAATCTTTTGATACAGCGTTTTTAGAAAAAGAAATTTCCAAGCGTTTTAGGGATAATTTACTCTTTTTTAAATCCTATAACCCTAGTCTTTTTAACGCTCTTAATACGCCTTTTAAAAACTATCAATTGTTATTTGAAAATAATAGCTTTAATCTTTTACACACGCCTACTAATGCTTTAAGCTACCCTAAAAACCAAATGATAGAAATCGCTTTTAACATGGCTCATAACCCCTTAAATAATCCTAGATACTCGTTAGATAATAATAACCTTTCTTTAAATTACTTGCAAAATCAAAATAGCGATAAACTTCCTTTAACTCTTAAAGCTACGCATAAAATCTTAAGCTTTTTACAAACAAATCATACCCATAAACACTGCTCTTTAGGACAAAAATTTTTGCCCCCTACGATGATTTATGGTATATTAGATGGTTTGTTTTTAGCGATTTTACAAGCTAAAGGTTATACGTTTCATGCGCTTTATTTGTTTGAAGAAAATTTAGATTTGTTTAAAATCAGTTGCTATTTTGTGGGTTATAAAAAATTGATTGAGCATGGGGCTAAACTCTTTATTCAAGGGTTTTTTAATCCTAATGAATTAAAAATGGATTTTTTGAAACGCCCTGTTACGCATTCTTTTTTGAAACTAGAAATCATGCCCTATAAAAGCGCTTTTAACATTCATATGAAAGAAAGCATTCAAAGCTATTATAAACAAGCCTTAAGGGGGTGGGGAAGTTTTGAAGATGAAATGCTAGGATTTAATCACACGCTTAAAAACCTACCCCTATACAAAACCCTAAAGACTAAACCTAAAAAGATTAACGCCCCAATTTGCGTGGTAGGTAATGGGCCAAGCCTAGATTTGCTCTTAGATTTTTTAAAAGAAAATCAACAAAATTTCATCATTTTTTCATGCGGAACCGCTTTAAAGCCCTTAAAAAAGCATGGCATCAAAGTGGATTTTCAAATAGAAGTAGAACGCATAGATTATCTCAAAGAAGTTTTGGAACTTGCCCCCTTAAAAGACACCCCCCTAATTGGGGCTAACATGCTCAATCCTAACGCCTTTAATTTAGCCAAAGAAGCATTTTTGTTTATGCGTGGGGGGAGTGCGTGTGCGTATGTAAGCCCTTTAAATATAGAGTTCGCTGCACCCTTTGTGGGTAATGCTGGAGTAGCCCTAGCTTCTTTATTAAGTGATGAAATCTATTTGTGCGCTTTAGATTGCGCTTATATTAAAGGGTTTAAAAAACACGCTAAAAATTCCTATTATAAAAATGAAAAAGAAATCACTACGACACATTTAATGCGTATAGAAAGTAATTTCAAAGATTATGAGAGCTTTAGTGATTCACTCTTTTTACTCTCTAAAGAAAGGATTGAAGAAGCCCTTAATTATTATAAGCCTAAAAAAGTCTATAATTTAAGCTATGGAGCTAAAATCAAAAACGCTCAAAGTTTAAAACATAATGATTTTAAACCTAAAAATTTTGATAAAAACCAAGCCATAAAAAATCTTAAAAATGCCTTTAGCCCCCCAAATAATCCCTTTAACGATTTAAAAACTTGGCAAAAAAATCTTCTTGATTTTAAAAACGATTTTTCTAAGCATCTAGATACGCCATGTAAAACTAAAAAAGAAGTGTTTGAATGGGTAGATTATTTAAATGCATTGAATCAAACAACAAGTGCTAAAAACCCAGCACTAGGCATTTTATTTGAAGGGAGTATCGCTCATATCTTACAGAGTGTTTTAATTATTTTATTACACATTGAAGAAAAAAATATTCCATTCTTTATCACACAAACAAAAGAGATTTTAAAAGACTTTTTACATCAAAGTTGTTTTTTAATTTTATGGAATATCCAACTAAATAAGCAATAACTAAGCAAACTTACATTATAATACTCGCCTTTTATTGCGGAGTATGGCGCAGCCTGATTAGCGCGCACCCTTGGGGTGGGTGAGGTCGTGGGTTTGAATCCCGCTACTCCGACCATTATCCACTAACTTTACTCGCTTGCCATTAAGGTTATTAAAATTTTCATTATATAATCACACTAAACAAACTTTTATATTAAACATTGCCATTAAAAAGGATTTCTATTGAATAAATTCTTCAACCGAGAACTCTCATGGTTAGGCTTTAACACTCGTGTTTTAAATGAGGCTAAAGATGAGAGTTTACCCCTATTAGAACGCTTGAAATTTTTAGCCATTTATGGCACTAATTTAGATGAATTTTACATGATAAGAGTAGCTGGACTTAAACAACTCTATGAACACAAAATCGTCTCTAAAGGCACTGATGGTGCAAGTCCTGAAGAACAACTAGAAAAGATTGAACGCTATTTAGTGCTTGAAATTGAAGAAATGGAATTAGAATTTCAAAAAATTCAAGCTTTGCTGTCTAAAAAAGGGCTTTGCATAACCCCTTATAACAAACTCCAATTTGAACAAAAAGCTAAAGCTAGAACCTATTTCTTAGAGCAACTATACCCCTTAGTCTTACCCATTAAGATTGATTCAGCACACACTTTTCCGCCTTTATCCAACTTGACTTTCGCACTTTTTGCCAAAATCAAAGAGAAAAAAACTCAAAATGTCTCTTATGCACTCATCAAATTACCCACTTTCACAGCTCGTTTTATAGAATTAGAAGAGGGGCTATTTGTATTAGCTGAAGAGATTATAGAGGCGCATTTAGAGGAATTGTTCTTAGGGCATGAAATTTTAGAATGCATGGTTTTTAGGGTAACTTGCGATGCAGATATTGAAATCGCTGAAGATGAGGCACATGATTATGGGGATTTGATGAGTGAAAGCTTGAGAAAAAGAAATCAAGGCGAAATCGTGCGTTTGCAAACTCAAAGAGGGAATGAAGAGCTTTTAAGCACTCTTTTAACTTCTTTACGAAGTTTTCAAACCCACTCCCATGACAGACTTAAACTCTCTGGCACCCATGTGTATAAAAGTGCTGTCATGCTAGGCTTAGGGGATTTGTGGGAGTTAGTCAATCATAGCAATTTCAAAACGCTTAAATCGCCTAATTTCACGCCCAAAATTTTGCCCCCCCTAAATGAAGAAGATTTATTTAAGGCTATAGAAAAACAAGATTTATTGCTGTTTCACCCTTATGAAAGCTTTGAGCCTGTGATTGATTTGATAGAACAAGCCTCTAATGACCCTCAAACCCTCTCAATTAAAATGACTCTCTATCGTGTGGGCAAACACTCCCCTATTGTCAAAGCCTTGATTGAGGCAGCAAGTAAAAAACAAGTGAGTGTTTTAGTAGAATTAAAAGCCCGCTTTGATGAAGAGAGCAATTTGCATTGGGCAAAGGCTTTAGAAAGAGCTGGGGCTTTGGTTGTTTATGGTATTTCTAAGCTTAAAGTGCATGCTAAAATGCTTGTTATTACTAAGCAAATTGATGGGCAATTACGCCATTTTACCCATTTAAGCACCGGTAATTACAACCCTTTAAGCGCAAGAATTTATACTGATGTGAGTTTTTTTAGCGCTCAAAAAGAAATCGCTAACGACATTATTAAACTTTTCCATTCATTACTCACTAGTAGTGCAACAGAAAGCACATTAAACACTTTAAGCATGGCTCCTAAACAAATCAAGGCCAAGATGATTGAATTCATTCAAAAAGAAATCAAACATTCAAAAGAAGGTCATATCATTTTAAAAGCTAACGCTTTAGTGGATAGCGAAATCATTGAATGGCTTTATAGAGCATCTCAAAAAGGCGTTAAAGTTGATTTGATAATTAGGGGAATTTGTTGTTTAAAACCCCAAGTCAAAGGCTTAAGCGAGAATATTAGAGTGTATTCTATTGTAGGAAAATATTTAGAACATGCACGCATTTATTATTTCAAACATGATAATATATACTTTTCTAGTGCAGATTTGATGCCACGAAATTTAGAAAGGCGCGTGGAATTATTAGTGCCAGCTACAAACAATGCTATTGCTAATAAATTATTACGCATTTTAGAAATTCAATTACAAGACACGACAAAACGCTATGAATTGGATTTTAAAGGGAACTATAAAAAGATTTCAAACCAAAACTCTCCCTTAAATTCACAAGATTACTTTGAAAACCACCCTATAAGTTTAGGGAGTTAATAGTGCTTATGTTTAAATAAAGGACTTTCAACATGTTTTATTCATTATTGAAAAAGTATTTTTTTAGCCTTGATGCAGAAGTAGTGCATGATAGAGCTTGCAACACTTTAAGGGTGCTTTCTAGAATGCCCTTTTGGTGTGCTTTAACGCATGCTAAGTTTGGCTATGCAAACCCTAGATTAAAAAATGAAATTTTAGGCTTAAATTTTCCTAACCCCCTAGGATTAGCCGCAGGTTTTGACAAAAACGCCCAACTACTCAAAGCATTAGAAACTTTTGGGTTTGGGCATATAGAGGCTGGCACTCTCACTAATGAGGCTCAAAGTGGGAATGAAAAACCAAGGCTTTTTAGACATGTTGAAGAAGAGTCTTTGCAAAATGCTATGGGTTTTAATAATTATGGGGCGATTTTGGGCGTGCGTAATTTCAACCGCTTTGTCCCCTATAAAGTCCCTATTGGCATAAACCTTGGAAAAAACAAACATATAGAACAAGCTAACGCCCTAGAAGATTATAAGGCGGTTTTAGAAAAATGTCTCAATATTGGCGATTACTATACCTTCAACCTTTCTTCGCCAAACACTCCTAATTTAAGAGATTTACAAAACACAACTTTTGTGAGCGAACTTTTTAATATGGCTAGGGATCATACTAATAAGCCTTTATTTTTAAAAATCGCCCCCGATTTAAAGACAGATGACATGCTAGAAATTGTTAATAGTGCGATTAAAGCAGGAGCAAGTGGGATTATCGCCACTAACACCACTATTGATAAAAGCCTTGTTTATGCTCCTAAAGAAGTGGGAGGCTTAAGTGGAAAATGTTTGACTAAAAAAAGTCGTGAGGTCTTTAAAGAGTTAGCTAAAGCCTTTTTTAAAGAGACCATTTTAATTTCTGTTGGGGGTATTAGCGATTCTAAAGAGGCTTATGAAAGGATTAAAATGGGAGCGAGTTTATTGCAAATTTATAGCGCTTTTATCTATGAGGGGCCAAATTTATGCCAAAATATCCTTAAAGATTTGGTAAAATTACTTCAAAAAGATGGATTTTCTAGCGTCAAAGAGGCTATAGGAGCAAATTTGCGATGAATAATTTTGGGTTTTTAGGTTCTTATAAAAAACTTTTGAGGCTTTGTTCTGTCTTATTATTGGCTTTAGGAGCGAGCATGCACGCAAAATCTTATTTACCAAAACATGAGAGCGTTACCCTAAAAAATGGGTTGCAAGTCGTGAGCGTTCCTTTAGCTAATAAGAGTGGAGTTATAGAAGTAGATGTGCTTTATAAAGTAGGTTCTAGAAACGAAATCATGGGGAAGAGCGGTATCGCTCACATGCTAGAGCATTTAAACTTTAAAAGCACTAAAAATCTCAAAGCCGGCGAATTTGATAAGATTGTTAAGCGTTTTGGAGGTGTGAGTAATGCCTCTACGAGCTTTGACATCACACGCTATTTTATTAAAACTAGTCAAGCTAACTTAGATAAATCCTTAGAGCTATTTGCTGAGACTATGGGTTCTTTAAATCTAAAAGAAGATGAGTTCTTGCCTGAACGACAAGTGGTAGCAGAAGAAAGATTGTGGCGCACTGATAATTCCCCTATAGGCATGCTTTATTTTCGTTTCTTTAACACCGCTTATGTCTATCACCCTTACCATTGGACACCTATTGGCTTTATGGGAGACATTCAAAATTGGACTATAGAAGATATTAGAAAATTCCACGCCCTTTATTACCAACCTAAAAACGCCATTATTTTAGTTGTAGGCGATGTTGATTCTAAAAAAGTTTTTGAATTAGCTAAAAAACATTTTGAACCCTTAAAAAACCTTGATGAAAAAGCTATTCCTAGCCCCCATATGCAAGAGCCTAAGCAAGACGGAGCTAGAATGGCAGTCGTGCATAAAGATGGCGTGCAATTAGAATGGGTAGCACTTGGTTACAAAGTGCCAGCTTTCAAGCACGAAGACCAAGTAGCTTTAGATGCTATTAGCATGCTCTTAAGCGGTGGGAATAGTAGTTGGCTACAAAAGGAATTAGTAGATAAAAAACGCATAGCCTCTCAAGCATTTTCTAATAACATGCAATTGCAAGATGAAAGCGTGTTTTTATTCATTGCTGGGGGTAATCCTAATGTTAAAGCTGAAGTTCTTAAGAAGGAAATTGTAGCTCTTTTAGAAAAGCTTAAAAAAGGTCAAATCACTCAAACTGAGTTAGACAAACTAAAAATCAATCAAAAGGTTAACTTCATTTCCAATTTAGAAAATTCTAGTGATGTTGCCGGGCTTTTTGCAGACTATTTAGTGCAAAATGATATTCAAGGCTTAACAACCTATCAGCAACAATTTTTTAACCTAAAAATCAGCGATTTAGTGCGCGTGGCTAATACATATTTTAAAGACGCTCAGTCAACGACTGTGTTTTTAAAACCTTAAGAAGAGTTTATATGCAGTTTAGCTCATCTAGTGCATTAATCACGCCTTTTAAAGAAGATTTAAGCGTTGATGAAGTCGCCTATGAAAATCTCATCAAAAGACAAATCAAACAAGGCATGGATGCATGCGTTCCTGTAGGCACTACCGGAGAATCCGCTACACTCACTCATAAAGAGCATATGAAATGTATTGAAATTGCTGTAGAAACTTGCAAAAATACCCCCACACTCTCAAATTCACGCATGAAAGTCTTAGCTGGAGTAGGCAGTAATGCCACTAGCGAATCTCTAACCTTAGCTAAGTTCGCTCAAAAAATAGGTGCAGACGCTATTTTGTGCGTAAGCCCCTACTACAACCGCCCCACTCAACAAGGCTTATTTGAGCATTATAAAGCTATTGCACAATCTATAGAAATTCCTATCATGCTCTATGATGTTCCAAGCCGCACGGGTGTATCTATTGAAGTGCCAACTGCTTTAAAGCTTTTTAGAGAAGTCTCTAACATTAAAGCTATCAAGGAGGCCTCTGGCTCTCTAAGAAGAATAGTAGAAATACACCACCATGAAAAGGATTTTAAAATTTTTAGTGGGGAAGATTTACTCAATCACTCCATTATGTTTTCAGGTGGCAGTGGAGTAATTTCAGTAACAGGTAATCTAATGCCTAATTTAGTTTCACAAATGGTAGATTACGCACTCAAGCACGAATATCAAAAAACCCTAGAAATTCAAAACAAACTTTTTGATTTGCACCAAGCCCTTTTTATAGAAACTAACCCTATCCCTATAAAAACCGCCATGTATCTTGCGGGCTTAATCCATTCTCCAAGCTATAGATTGCCCCTAGTCTCTCCAAGCAAAGAGAGTTTGCAAATCTTAGAAAAAACTTTACGACAATATGAGGTTATTTTATGAATCAAGACCATTACAATCAACCCCTTCACATGAAAGGCAGAACGCTTGTTATTAGTGGTGCTACAAGAGGCATTGGCAAGGCTATATTATACCGCTTTGCTCAAAATGGCGTGAATATTGCTTTCACTTATAATAAAAATATTGAAGAGGCTAATAAAATTATAGAAGATGTAGAAAAAAAGTATTCCATTAAAGCCAAAGCATACCCCCTTAATGTCTTAGAGCCAGAGCAATACACGGAACTTTTTAAGCAAATTGATGCTGATTTTGATAGAGTGGATTTTTTTATTTCTAATGCTATTATTTATGGGCGTTCGGTTGTAGGAGGGTTTGCTCCTTTTATGCGCCTAAAACCTAAGGGGTTAAATAATATTTATACTGCAACCGTCTTAGCCTTTGTTGTAGGAGCTCAAGAAGCAGCTAAACGCATGCAAAAAATTGGTGGTGGGGCGATTGTGAGCTTAAGTTCTACAGGAAATCTTGTCTATATGCCAAACTATGCTGGACATGGTAACTCCAAAAACGCTGTAGAAACCATGATTAAATACGCTGCCACAGACTTAGGCGAATTTAATATTAGAGTGAATGCTGTTAGCGGAGGGCCTATTGATACAGACGCCCTAAAGGCATTCCCTGATTATGCTGAAATTAAGGAAAAAGTAGAAGAGCAATCCCCTCTAAAACGCATGGGTAATCCTGATGATTTAGCCGGAGCAGCGTATTTTCTATGTGATGAAAAGCAAAGCGCTTGGCTTACTGGACAAACCATTGTCGTAGATGGTGGAACCACCTTTAAGTAAAGACTTTTTTTGCAAAATACTATCCATATCAACCACAGCAAAGAGTTGCAATTCATTAAAAAGTGCCTACTCTATTATTTCTTTGCACCCTTAAGTGCAGTTATTTTTTGTATTCTTTTCATCGCATTTAGCGGAATGAAAGCCTCGCAAGTTACCTCATTATTTGTCAGTCAACACCCCTTTGCCTATCTCTTTTTGCTCGCTTTCTTGCTATGTGCTTTAGGTTTTATTGCTGGAGCGATTGGTTTTTATCAACTTTCTAAGCTAAGCCGTAACTTATACATATTTGAATGTTTTACTTTTAGTTTTGTGGTTGTGGCTCTATGCTCCTTACTAGGCTACTTGCTCCCTAGTCAAAAAAATACTCTCTCGCTAATAGGCAATGCCCTTTCTATTTTTTATTTATACAGACTTTATAGAGAACTTAGTTTCTGCACCAAAGAGAAAAATTTTTTTGTAGGGTTTAGATTATTACTTTTTTCTATGATGTTGGCATTAGTAGGCGTTTTAGTAGGGCAGTTTCTTAGCATGGCTCTTTTGGCTATTGCTATGGTTTTGATGAGTATCGCCTTAATCTTACTAGGGCGTTCTTTTTTGCATTTTTCACAAGTTTATTTAAAACAATGAGATTCTTAAAACTTTTACCTAATTTCTTAACGATTTCACGCATACTTTTAGCGCTATTTCTTTTATTCTTGCTTTTAAATACGCATACTTATTTTGCTAGTTTTACCCTTGAAAAAATCAATGCGCTTGCTACTTTTATTTTTCTATTTGCGGCACTCACGGATTTGTTAGATGGCTATATTGCTAGAAGTTATAAGGCGAAATCGCGCTTTGGAGAGGTCTTTGACCCTCTAGCAGACAAAATGCTTATTCTATCTGCTTTTTTAGGATTGGTGCATTTAGGGCGTGTGGATGCATGGATTCCCTTTATCATTTTAGGGCGTGAATTTTTTATTTCAGGGCTTAGAGTCTTAGCTGCTAATGAACAAAGAGATATTGCTGTAAGCAAATTAGGCAAATATAAGACCGTGTTTCAAGTCTTAGCCATATCCTCTCTACTAGCTAATTTTACTTATGCTCATGTTTTTGTAGCTATCGCTGTTTTTGCAACCCTATATTCAGGGCTAGACTACGCTATTAAGTATTATAAAGAACAATAATTAAAAACTCTCTCTAGCTTTTTGGTCTCATTTTAGTTATAGTTTAAGATTTTGTTATAATCTCTTTTCATATTTTTATTTTTTAGGAGGTGTCGCATGGAAAAAGAAGAGCAAGGCGGGCTTAAAAGAGACATGAAAATGCGTCATCTCTTAATGATTGCCTTTGGGGGAGCTATTGGCACAGGTCTTTTTGTAGGCACTGGGGGGAATATCGCAAGTGCAGGCCCCTTAGGGACATTAATAGCTTATTGTTTTGGGGGGCTTGTGGTCTATTGTATCATGCTCTCTTTGGGCGAATTAGCGAGTTTTTATCCTACTACAGGAAGTTTTGGCGACTATGCGGCTAAATTCATAGGACCTAGCACAGGCTACATGGTTTTTTGGATGTATTGGCTTGGTTGGGTGATTACAGTTGCATTAGAATATATCGCTATTGGCATGCTTATGCAGCGCTGGTTTCCTACTATCCCTATTCATTATTGGGTCATTACTTGTATTCTTTTGGTGTTTTTATTAAATTTTTTTTCGGTTAAAATTTTTGCCGAAGGCGAATTTGTTTTTAGCCTCATTAAAGTCCTAGCTGTTATCGCTTTTATAGGCATTGGAGTTATTGGCATTATCTATCAAATCTATTTAAATGGGTTTAGTTCTATTTTTGCCAACTTTCATTTTGGCGATAAAGGCTTTTTTCCTAATGGTAGCACAGCTGTTTTTAGCGCTATGCTCGCTGTTATTTTTGCTTTCACTGGCACAGAAGTCATTGGCGTAGCTGTAGGCGAGACTAAAAATGCAAGCGAAGTTATGCCAAAAGCGATTAAAGCAACTTTATGGCGGATTGTATTTTTCTTTTTAGGCTCTGTGTTTGTGATTTCAGTTTTTTTACCCATGAATGATTCTTCTATTACACAAAGCCCTTTTGTAAGTGTTTTAGAACGCATTAATTTGCCTTTTGTAGGGGTTGGAATCCCTTATGTAGCGGATATTATGAACGCCGTTATTATTACAGCGATGTTTTCTACTGCTAATTCAGGGCTTTATGGAGCAAGTCGTATGATTTATGGACTTTCTCAACAAAAAATGTTTTTTAGCGTGTTTTCTAAACTCAATAAACAAGGCACACCCATAAACGCCATGTATTTTTCTATCGCTTTCTCTCTTATAGGGCTTCTAACTCAAATTTATGCCAAAGAAAGCATTGTAGAGGCTTTTATTAATGTGATTAGTTTCACGGTGATTATTGTGTGGGTGAGCGTATCTGTTTCACAATACGCATTCCGTAGGCAATACCTAAAAGCAGGAAACTCTTTAGATGATTTGCCCTATAAGGCTCCTTTCTTGCCTTTCTTACAAATTGTAGGCATTACAGGCTGTGTTATAGGCGTGATTGGTTCAGCAATGGATAAAGAACAACGCATTGGCATGATTTTAACGCTTATTTTTGCTTTAATTTGTTATATTGGCTACCATTTCACACAAAAAACCAAGCAAAACAAGAAAATGCAAAGAGATTTGATATAATCTCTTTTAATTTTATTTTGAAATCTATTATTTAGCACTGAAGGAAAATGACCATGATGAAAAAAGCCTTTTTTATTTCATTAGCCCTAGCTTTAAACCTAAACGCTCATAATATTGAAATCCAAGACATGCCAAAAGTCAAAGAGCGAGTGAGCGTTCCCTCTAAAGATGATACGATTTATTCTTACCACGACTCTATTAAAGACTCTATTAAAGCAGTCGTTAACATCTCCACTGAAAAGAAGATTAAAAATAATTTTATGGGTGGGGGTATGTTTAGCGACCCATTCTTCCAACAATTTTTTGGGGATTTAGGTGGTGCAGTGCCTAAGGACAGAATAGAAAGAGCTTTAGGTAGTGGAGTGATTATCTCTAAAGATGGCTATATTGTTACCAATAACCATGTAATTAATGAGGCGGATAAAATCACAGTTACCATACCCGGTAGCACCAAAGAATACTCTGCCTCACTTGTTGGCACCGATGCAGATAGTGATTTAGCCGTAATTCGCATTACAAAAGACAATCTACCTACAATCAAATTTTCTGATTCTAATGATATTTTAGTAGGCGATTTAGTTTTTGCTATTGGTAATCCTTTTGGTGTAGGCGAAACGGTTACTCAAGGTATTGTTTCGGCACTAAATAAAAGCGGAATCAATCTCAATAATTACGAAAATTATATCCAAACTGACGCCTCTATCAATCCGGGCAATTCTGGAGGTGCTTTAATTGATAGTCGTGGGGGACTTATTGGAATTAACACTGCTATTATTTCAAAAACCGGAGGCAACCATGGCATTGGCTTTGCTATCCCTTCTAACATGGTTAAAAATATTGTTTCTCAACTCATTAAAACCGGAAAAATTGAAAGAGGCTATTTAGGCGTAGGCTTACAAGATGCTAACAATGATTTACAAAGCTCTTATGATGGCAAAGAAGGAGCTGTAGTTATTAGCGTAGAAAAAGACTCTCCAGCTAAAAGAGCAGGAATTTTAGTGTGGGATTTAATCACTGAAGTGAATGGCAAAAAAGTTAAAAATTCTAACGAACTAAAAAACCTCATCGGCTCTATGCTACCTAACCAAAGGGTTACTTTAAAGGTCATTAGAGACAAAAAAGAACGCACTTTCACACTCACCCTAGCAGAGAGAAAAAACCCCAACAAAAAAGAAACAACCTCTACTCAAGGTAATGGACAAGGTCAAGTGAGTGGGCTTAAAGTAGAAGATTTAACCCCAAAAGCTAAAAAATCCATGCGCTTACCTGATGAAATTCAAGGGGTAATCATCAATCAAGTGAAAGAGAACTCTCCAGCAGAACAAGTCGGCTTTAGACAAGGTAATATCATCACTAGAATTGAAGATGTAGAGATTAAGAATGTCGCTAATTTCAACCATGCCCTAGACAAATATAAAGGCAAACCCAAGCGTTTCTTAATCTTTGATTTGAATCAAGGTTATCGCACTATTTTGGTTAAGTGATTTCAATGAAAGCTATACAAAGAAAACACACCTTTTTTAAAACCACTCAAAACGAGTTGCTAGTATTATGGCATTAATTCGTGTTAATGGGGAAGATTTTAAGATTTCTTTAGAAACCCTAGAAGAACCCCTAACTCAAACAGATTTAGAAAACACGCCTCAAGTTCTTATCCAACAAACAAGCGTTATCTTGCTTTGTGCAGGAGAGTCTAGGCGCTTTTCTTATCGACTAAAAAAACAATGGCTACGCTCCAATCACACTCCTTTATGGCTAAAGGTTTATAAAGATTTTCAACAAGCCCTAGATTTCAATGAAATTATCTTAGTAGTTAGCAAGTTAGATTACATTTATATCAAACGCCATTACCCAGAAATCAAGCTTGTAATCGGCGGACAAACACGACAAGAATCCGTAAATAACGCCCTTAAAATTATTCACACTCCCTATGTGCTAACAAGCGATGTAGCTAGGGGATTTATAGATATAGAAGTGCTAAACAACTTGTTTTTAACCCTTAAAGAAACCAATCATTATTGCATAGCTCCCTATTTACCTTGCTATGATACAGCTATCTATTATAACGAGACTTTAGACAGAGAAGCGATTAAACTCATTCAAACCCCACAGCTAAGCCATACTGATACCCTTAAAATGGCTCTTAAACAAGGGGAGTTCAAAGACGAAAGCACAGCCATTTTAAAAAAATACCCTGAAATGGTAAGTTATATTCAAGGCAGTAGTAAATTACACAAGCTCACTACAAGCGATGATTTAAGGCATTTTAGGCCTTTTTTTAACCCCTCTAGGGACACTTTCATAGGAATTGGCATAGACACTCATGCATTCACTAAAGATAAGCCTATGGTTTTAGGAGGAGTTACTTTAGATTGTGATTTTGGATTAAAAGCCCATAGCGATGGTGATGCTCTTTTACATGCGATTACTGATGCGATTTTAGGAGCGATTAAAGGAGGGGATATTGGCGAGTGGTTTCCTGATAATGACCCCCATTACAAAAACGCTCATTCTACAGAACTTTTAAAAATTGTGCTAAATTTCGCTCAAAGCATTGGGTTTGAATTGTTTGAAATGGGAGCTACTATACTGAGTGAAATCCCTAAAATCACTCCTTATAAACCCATGATTTTAGAGAGTTTAAGCCAAATTCTAGGCTTAGAAAAATCTCAAATCAGCTTAAAGGCAAGCACTATGGAAAAAATGGGCTTTATTGGAAATAAAGAGGGCTTATTAGTCCAAGCACATGTAAGCATGCGTTACCAACAAAATTTTGAAAATTTAAATAGTATAAAGGAATATCAATGAAAATTTTAATTATTGAAGATAATTTAGCTCTTGCAAGGAGTATCTCTCACAATTTGCATGATTTAGGGCATGTTTGCGAGATTATTTCTAGTATTTCAGAAGAAAACAAAGAATCTTATGATGTGATTTTGGTTTCTTCTAAGGTTTGCACTCAAGGGCGTTGTGAACATTTTGTGCGTTATAATTCTAAGCAAATCATTATTATGATGGCCTCACATGTCAATGAAGATGGCGTGAGTAAACCTATACAAGCAGGTGCTAGAGATTATATCTTAAAGCCTTTTAAAATGGATGAGCTATTACGCAAAATCCAATACCATAAAGCCTATCAAGAAATGACTTCTCGCATTGGTTTTTATGAAAGTTATTTGGATTTTATCCATGCTGAATTGCCCCTACCGGATTATTTTCCCCATAAACCACCTTTTTTAATCCACACCCTTTCGCAGAATCTTGCCGATGCTTATTTATTGCAATACGCTAAAACAAAGCAAATGGAATTTGCATTCTTTTCTTTAAAAAATGCCACCTTAAAAGAACTACACAAGAATAAAGACAAGCTAGATAGACCTTTTTACATCACTCATTTAGAAGAGCTTAAAAAAGATGAGCAATTAAGACTCTTAGAATTAGCTCTCTCTTGCCCTATTGTTTTATCCTATACCCATAAAGACCCTATAGATTTTCCACACATTGTCAAAATAGAAAGTGAAAGCAAACCCCTAGCCTTATTTAATGCTTCACAATTTCTCTCTCTACAAGAATATGAAAAAGAGGCAATCAGACATTTCTCTTCTACATGCACTGATACAGAATTAGCTAGTAAGCTTGGCATTAGTCGCAAGAGTCTTTGGGAAAAGCGTCGCAAATATAATTTACCACGCAAATAAACTCTTTCTAAGCCCTTATAGGCTTACTTAGATAACCCCAAAATAAGCCTTTTAAAACAACAAAGAATTAAAATATCTTGTTATAATACCGAATGCTTTTTTCATAATTTGTAAAATTAAAAATTGATTATATTAAGGATTTATCATTAAACAAGCGTCCCAAAAAAGAAAGCACCCCAAGCAAAACCAAACCTTGCTTTTGGACATTGATTGCGTGATTCCTAATATTGTAAGACGCTTGCTTTCTAATAAAACACTCCCTAAAAAATTTGCAACTTGTAGCTTGCAAGAAGTGGGCGTAATCTTTCTTACCACTCAAATCCTATCTATCATGCGTAAGACTAATTGCTCTAAAACTCTTTTTTTTATCACTAGAGGCAGAGAGAGTTTTCGCTACCAACTATGCGATTACTACAAGCAAAAACGACGCAAATTTGATGATGATTTTAGAGCGCTCTTAAAAGCCCTTAAAATCGCTTTAATTGAAAAATACCCCTTAAAAAAAGGGGCTAAAATTCAAGGCGAGCATTGTTTTGAGTATGAGGCTGATGACATCATCTCTTATTATAAAAAGAAAAACCCTAACCACTACATCATAGCAAGCATGGATAAAGATGTTTTATATTCTAACAGAGGCTCTCATTTCAATCTCAAAACAGAAACCTTTTTAAATGTCAGTAAAAAAGAGGCATGTTTTTTTGCCTACTATCAGTGTGTGGTAGGAGATAAAGGGGATAATATTAGAGGGGTTAAAGGAATTGGAGAAGTCAATTATAAAGATTTTTTAAACGACCAAGCCGATGAGGCTGAATTATGGAGACAAACCATTCAAGCCTTTAAAACTAAAGAAAAATTAAGCGATGAAGAGGCAACAAAAAAGGCTTTGTTAAACATGCGCTTAGTGAATATGCATCAAATGATTCAGCATGGCATAATCAAGCTTTGGGAACCTCACTTCAAGCATAAAAAACCCTATTTTCGCAAGCATAAGCCCTAAATTTTCTAAAATGAAAATTTTCCAAAAAACACAAAAGAACTGCTCCCTATACTCTTTCGTGTCGCTTTAGAATTATAAGCATACACATACCCTCCACCCGCATCAAAAGCCAAACTTTTATAAGTCCAAATCCTATAGCTACTCATTAAAGAATATTCTTGGTAATCTCCAAAAGCTATCATGGCATCTAAACGCACCCTTTTAGTCTTCAACCCCCCAAACACATAGCCTGAAATCGTGGAGTTAGCAAAATAAATGGCTGGCACACCAGGGGCATTAATCCCACGACCATAGAACTTTGTCCTATCACTAAAAGTCCATAAATAGCCCTTATTATTTGGTGCTGGAACAATATAAAAACCCATGCCAAAATTAAAAATCTTGTATTTAAAGGTTTGGTCTATCATAAACAAGCCGGCGTTTCTAGCATTAGTGCTTGCATCAGTATTGCCATATTGATACATGCCTTGCACAAGAGTATGTGAAGTAAGACCTTTAGCGATAGAAGTGGTATATTCCATTTTACCCCCTACTTGCACTAAAGCCGTCTTTGAAGGCATAGGTAAGCGAGTATCTATCAAAACAAAAGGAACAGCCTTAAAACCCTTTTTTTGATATTCTGCACCTAGTGCAAACACTTCCCCTCCAACATAAAGACCTTTTGAAACAGGGTCATAAGAGGCTAGAGTGTTTAAAGTAGTGGCGATACGATTGCCTTGTTCTTTATTGACTTGATGCCCATTATAAAGCATGCTATCCATAAAGATACCAAAATAACGCACCGATTGACTCTGCTCTATAGCAATAGATGCCCCTTGAATATTGCCCCCAATCCAATCAAAATCCACAAAATCCGTATTGTAACGCCCCCCAGCAATTTTCAAATGCTTAGAAAAATACTTAGCATAAATATCAGATAAATCCCCTGCGCTCAAATATGGTTGCACATTATGAACGCTACCAAAGAGATTACCCAAACTAATATAAACATTTGCTAAACGCTGTTTGTTATAAGCATTCCAAGCCCCAATAGCTCCAATGCCAAACGACCACCCATTACTTAGAGAAAAATCCACTCCAAGGCGTGCCAAAAACCCCACATAACTATGCGGATTTTTCTGTGCCCCTTGATTGTATAAAAGTCCTAAATGACCAAAGGGACTAACCTTAATATCTAAAGCTTTTAAAGGTAATAGTCCTAAAAATAATCCACACCATAAAAAATAATAACGCTTTCTTTTATATTTCATTAAAAGTTAGTCTCTGTTTTAGCAAGTAAGATTGGATAGCCTCTACTATCTTAAAATTCAATATTGTAATAAAAATTAGATTTAATCGTGCTGAAACCTTGAAAAACCTTTCAATTAAAGATAAATTAGCAATAATTATCAACTAACTTGATTGACTAACACTAAAGATTTATGATAGCATTCACTCCAATAAAACTATTTTAAAGGTAAGTATCCATGAGTAAGAGTTTATACCAAACTTTAAATGTGAGCGAAAACGCCAGTCAAGATGAAATCAAAAAATCCTATCGCCGTTTGGCTAGACAATACCATCCTGATTTGAATAAGACTAAAGAAGCCGAAGAAAAATTTAAAGAAATCAACGCCGCTTATGAAATTTTAAGCGATGAAGAAAAACGCCGTCAATACGACCAATTTGGAGACAATATGTTTGGCGGACAACACTTTAGCGATTTTGCTAGAAGTCGTGGTTCTAGCGAAAATTTAGACGATATTTTAAGCTCTATTTTTGGAAGGGGAGGCTTTTCACAAGGCTTTGGCACTTCTCAAGGGTTCTCTAATTTTGGTTTTTCTAACTTTGAGGCTGAAAATTTAGATATGGTTACTCATCTCAATGTTTCTGTGCTAGATACGATTTTGGGTAATAAAAAACAAGTAACCATCAATAATGAGACCTTTAGTATCAAAATCCCTATCGGCGTAGAAGAAGGCGAAAAAATTAGGGTGCGTAATAAGGGGAAAATGGGGCGAATGACTAGGGGTGATTTGCTCTTACAAATCCATATTGAAGAAGATGAAATTTATAGGCGTGAAAAAGATGATATTATTCAAATCTTTGATTTACCCTTAAAAACGGCTCTTTTTGGGGGTAAAATTGAAATCGTGGCTTGGCATAAAACCCTAACCTTAACCATTCCACCTAACACAAAAGCTATGCAAAAATTCCGTATTAAAGCCCAAGGGGTTAAAAATAGAAAAACTTCGCATACAGGAGATTTGTATTTACAGGCTCGTTTAATCTTGCCTAAAGTTGAAGAATTATCTAGTGAATTAAAAGCGTTATTAGAAAAAGAATTATAAGGGATATGTCATGTGTGATTATGATGAACCGCTTTATTTAATTAGCGTTGTAGCTAAAATCCTAGATGTGCATCCTCAAACCTTGCGGCAATATGAAAAAGAAGGCTTGATAGAGCCTAGTAGAACCGACGGAAAAATGCGTCTGTATTCTCAACGAGATATTGATAAAATTAAGACTATTTTACGCCTTACAAGAGATATGGGGGTTAATCTAGCGGGCGTAGATATTATTTTACGCTTGAAAGAAAAATTAGACGAATTAGATAGCTTAAATAGAGAATTACAAAACGCTCTTCACAAACACTCTAAAGATAACACGATCTTAACGAAAAATTTAAAGACCCCTACTGATTCTTATGAATTAATTTTATTTAAAAAATGAGCTTAACTTCTCTTTTAAACCCAAAAAGCCTAGAAGATTTTTTAGGGCAAGAGCATTTAATAGGAAAAGATACCCCCTTATTTAAAGCCTTATGCTCCAAACACTTTCCGCATGCCTTTTTCTATGGCCCCCCTGGTGTGGGTAAAACAAGCTTAGCTCAAATCATCGCTCATACTTTAGAGCGCCCTATTCTATCGTTTAATGCGACGGATTTTAAGCTTGATGATTTGCGTCTTAAGCTCAAAAATTACCAAAACACCCTTTTAAGACCGATTGTTTTTATTGATGAAACCCACAGATTGAATAAAACCCAGCAAGAATTTTTACTCCCCATTATGGAAAAAGACCATGCACTAGTCTTAGGGGCTAGCACGCAAGACCCACGCTATAGCCTAACTCATGCCATTCGTTCAAGAAGTTTCATTTTTGAACTAACCCCCCTAAAAAATAGCGAATTAGAAAAACTTTGCTCTAAAGCCTTAAAATTGCTAGACAAACAAATAGAACCTAGTGCTAAAGCTTATCTTTTGAATAATAGTGCCGGTGATGCTAGAGCGTTATTAAATCTCTTAGATTTGAGTGCTAAAATAGAAAATCCTATCACTTTAGAAACTCTAAAATCCTTACGCCCCCATAGTTTAAATGATGGAGCTTGCAGTGATGATACCCATTATAATCTCATCAGTGCGTTAATCAAGTCTTTAAGGGGAAGTGATGAAAACGCTTCTTTATATTATCTAGCACGCCTAATTGCTGGCGGAGAAAATCCTGAATTTATCGCAAGAAGACTTGTTATTTTTGCGAGCGAAGACATAGGCAATGCTAATCCAAACGCCCTTAATTTAGCTACTTCATGCTTATTTTCAGTCAAACAAATCGGCTATCCTGAAGCTAGGATTATTTTAAGCCAATGCGTGATTTATTTAGCTTGTTCGCCCAAGTCTAATACGGCTTATAATGCGATTAATAGTGCATTAGATGCGATTAAATCAGGGGTGATTTATCCGGTGCCAAAACATTTACTCCCCCATGCAAAAGACTACCTCTACCCACATGATTATAATGGCTATGTTAAACAAGATTATTTAGAAAAACCTCTAAAGTTTGTGTATTCTCAAGGGATAGGGTTTGAAAAAACCCTAAAAGAATGGTTAGAAAAAATTAAGGGTTAAAACCCTACATTTCTCTAGGAATATCTGCCTCATCATAACTAAAAGATTCTTTAAAGATTTGAGCGATAGCCTCTAAAATTTTTGCTATCGTTTTTTCATCTAAAGAGGGGATTCTTTCCAAACTTTTACGCAAAATATCTGCGTTATACGACTTAGCTCTTACCATAACAAACACTTCGTTATTATAAGGATTAGTCCATTCTTGAATCCTTTCGGTTTGCCCCTTTATACCCTTTAAAATCGCCCCCTCAATCTCTCTTATGGCTGTAAAACTATGCTTTTTGTGTTGCTCATCTTTAGATTTCACATAAACGGTATGGACTTTTTCTGTAATTTGATAAGCGACACGCTCCTCAGCACGCAAAGTGGATCTATCAATCGCTTGAGCCTCATTGACATTGGGTGTAACATTCCAAGTGCCAACCGCTTGAAGAATGTAAGAACTCCTATCTTCTACTAGCCAGCTAGGAACATTCCTAAAAAAACCTTGTTTGCTTACCTTAGGATTAGAGCAAGCTCCCAATAAGAGAACTATTAATGACACAAAAAAATTCTGATAACCCATTGCTTTCATAAAAACTCCCTTCTTTGATTTCTTATTCTTAAAATTTAAGGCGATTAATTAAACTATGCTGTAGTTAATGAATATTAAAGGCTAATTTTTTCTTACCTAAAAGCTCTAATCACAAGAAAATATTTCACATTCTGCAGTATTCTAAAGACCCATTGAAATAATAATGAGTTTTATTAAGATATCATCTCATTGTTATATGTTATAATATTGTCATTGCAAATAGCATTTTAGTAAAAACAATACATCTTAAAAAGGAACCATTTTAGCCATGAAACGATTAGAAACTTTGGAATCTATTTTAGAGCGTTTGAGAATGTCAATCAAAAAAAATGGATTGAAAAACTCTAAACAACGAGAAGAGGTAGTAAGCGTGCTATATCGTAGTGGCACGCACCTAAGCCCTGAAGAAATCACACATTGTATCCGTCAAAAAGATAAAAACACAAGCATTTCTTCAGTCTATCGCATTTTAAATTTCTTAGAAAAAGAAAATTTTATCTGCACTTTAGAGACTTCAAAAAGTGGAAGGCGCTATGAAATTGCCGCTAAAGAACACCATGACCATATCATTTGCTTGCATTGTGGTAAGATTATTGAGTTTGCTGACCAAGAGATTGAAGAGCGCCAAAACGAAGTCGCTAGAAAATATGAAGCCAAACTCATTAGCCATGATATGAAATTATTTGTTTGGTGCAAAGACTGCCAAGATGAAGAGAGACTTTCTTAAAGATTAAACTCTAAGCTTAAAAGAAGGGGGGTAGGCTTAGGGGATAGTGCGAATGACTTCGCCCAAATTGAAACGCTTGATTTTTAAGGCCTCAATTTCTTGATGGTTTAGGCGTTTCCATGTGAAAGTCTTACCTACATACCCCCATTTATCATAGCTTGGCGTAAACTCTAAATCGCCGTTTGAATTTTGCACCACTTTCACATAATAGGTTTTTCCATCATAAAAATTATACGCTTTCCCCCCCTTGTAGTATCTGTGTCCCACTTGCTCTAAATCACTCAAAAAAACCACGCCCTTATCACTGCGATTTCTCAATTTAGGGTTAGGATTATTCTTATCTTTTTTAGCGCTAGAACCATCAGAATTTTGAATACCATAAGCATAAAACTTTCCTTTATATTCAAAAAATTCCACATAAGAACTTTTCATGTATAAAAAAGCTTGGGTTTTATAAACTCCGGGAAGCTCTAAAGCATCCGTTGCCCCTAAAATACTAAAAAAAACTCCTAATAAAACACTCAGTACACTCATTTTTATAACTTTAACTTAATTAATTCTTTAGGCACTTTAACAACCACTTTAAAAATGGTCTCTGTAGTATAACGCTTAAAAGACTCTTCATAGAACTTCAACGCATGCGCATCATTTTCAAAAAATATTGCTAACACCCCCTCTTTCAAGCACAAAAATGAAGTTTCACAAACTGACTCATAAACGATTAAATCTTTCTTTCCATCATAAGAGGTTTTAATAATAGCCTTATTTACATCTAAAACCTTAGCCCCTTCAACACCTTTTACAATCAGCTGAAAATCCACATATTTTTGATGGCTTTCAAAAAAACCTTTCGCACTCTCTCTAGCATGTTCTAAATAATAGCTTTGTTCTATAGCAAACATACCAAATCCTAAATCAAACTTATGCTCTGTATCTAAAGGCAGTTTTAAAATGCGTTGATAAATAGCATGTTCTGCATTTAGAGCATCTTTTAAATACCCATGCAAGACTTCTAATTCTTGCGTTTTCTTAAACAAATGCCCTAACGAGCATAATTCTCCAAAAATTGCCATAGCTTATTAATCCTTTAATTGCTCTAAGCGTTCTTTTTTGGTTCCAATATCTGTGATTTGTATACCAAAGTTCCCATCTACAATCACCACTTCTCCTTTAGCAATAATTTTATCATCTACTAGAATTTCTAAGGGGTCATTGACTAATTGATCAAGCTCTACCACACTTCCAATATCCATAGAAACCACATCTTTTAAAATCATCTTTTTTTGACCGATACGCACCTTAACATTCAATTTCACATCTAAAAGCATGCCGATATTACGGATTTCAGAACCCTCTAAAACATGCGATTCATGACCTTGTGATTCTTCATGCCCTCCCTCTTGATTAGCAGAGTTTTCTGTAGTGGTGTCTGCAGAGCCAAATTGAGCGCTAAAGGCTTGAGTGCTTAATAAAATCATTTGACTCTCTTCAAGGGCGTCCATGTTAAAAGAAAGCACAATAGCTTTATCATAAGCCTCTTGCTTAGGAAGTTCATTAGCGATTTCTGCGCTAGCGGTAGTAAAATTCAACTTAGGGAGCAACTCTTGAGATTTCAAGCTTGTAGCAACCGCTCCAAAGATATTAGACGCCATTTCTTTAAACGCATCTAAATCATCATTATCCATTTCTTCTTTGCTAGTCCCCTCACCTCCTAGCATTAAATCGCTTAATGAAGTAACTAGACTTACCGGAGCCAATAATTCAATATTGCTCTCACTCCCCCCAGAAACACTCACTACAACTCTTGCATAAGGCACGCTAATCAAACTTGCCCATGCCTCTTGCGTGTTATCTATTTCTGCCTTTACTTCTACGCTTGGAGCTTTACCAACTAGCCCCTCTAAAGTAGAAATAATCTCTTGAATAAAAAGTTTTATAAAATCCTGCATTTTTTACTCTTCTTCTGCCTTAATAATATTGCCCACTTTATTTTTACGCTGTTCTTCTAGCATTTCTAAAATTTCTTTGGTATGCTCTTTTTCACTATAAGCAATTTCTTTGATTTGAATAGTCTTTCTATACCCTTGAAACCCAACACTCGCCAAATAGCGCTTTTTTCTATGGATATACACACTCACTTCATCATTGGCTACCTTATTTAAACGAATGGTATCCCCCACATCTAAATCTAGCACTTCTTTTAAACTCAATTCTACTGAGCCTAAAAAGACCATCATATCCACACTTACCCCACTTAGTAGGGCTTGCAATTCTTTATTGCGACTCTTTTTAGAATTAGTTTCTGAAAGCATTAAATCCCTACTCCCCATTTTAGAAAGAATGCTTTCAATGGAAATGACCGGATAACAAATATTCATCATGCCACGACTATGCCCAATAATAATTTCTAAAACCACCATAATAGCAATTTCATTTTGCGCCACAATTTGAACCACATTCGCACTAGATTCTTTAGCGTCAATAGTAGGAAACATCTCTACCACCGGTGCCCAAACTTCTTTTAAAATCTGCATCACTTGGCGTAAAATCGTATCTAGCAAATTCAATTCAATATCGCTAAACTCTCTATTTTGCTCATACGCACTTCCCTTGCCCCCTAATAATCTATCAATCATAGGAAAAGCAATGCTAGGATTAATCTCTAAAACTCCCGTTCCACCCATTGGCTTCATAGAAAAGACATTAAAGCTTGTAGGACTAGGCAAACTCATTAAAAATTCGCCATAAGTCATTTGATCAACACTATGAAGCTGAATTTCTACAATAGAACGCATGATAGAAGAAATTTGACTAGAGAGATTTCTAGCCATTTTGTCATGGATACTTCTAAAAGAGCGTAGTTGCTCCTTACTCACACGATTAGGACGCTTAAAATCATAGAGAGTTACACTGCGTGGGGGAGCAATATCTTGTTTTTGGACATTTTGAATGTCTACATTTTCATCAACGACTTCTAAAAGCGCATCAATTTCTTCTTGGCTTAAAATATCAGCCATTCTTAACCCCTAAAGATTTACGCACTTTTTTAATCACTTCTTTAATAATTTGAGAAATGCGTGATTCTGTAATGCCTAAGATTTCTCTAATCTCGCTCAAATTCAATTCTTCAAAATAATAGAGTTGGATAAGAGTCTGTTCTCTTTCGCCCATTTGGCTTAGCACTTTTTGAATATGCTCTAATAACTCTTCAGTTTCAATCTTTTTAGTGATTTGGTCTTGCTCAATCGCATTGAATTGCTCATCTATAGGCACTAAAGCATACACATCAGATGCTACTTTAGCCTCTCTAATCTTTTCAATCCCTTCACCTAAAGCTTGCGCTAAATACTCATCGCTAGGCTCTTCGCCATGCTCATTGAGATATTTAGTTACTTCACTATCAATGCTTTTTATAAGCTTTCTATTGGAGCGAGAAACCACATCTAAAGAGCGTAAATAATCTAACATCGCTCCATTAACACGCATTCTAGCATAGCCCCAAAAAGAGTCATTTAACGCACTTTCATAACGCCTAGCTAATTTAATCAACTCTTCAGTGCCAATAGAAACAAGGTCGTTAAAATCAATAGAACTAGGCAAGCGCTCTTTTAAGCGAAACGCCATAGCACGCACCGCCGGTAAATATTGCAAAGCTAATTCATCTTGATTGAGATGTTGCTGTTTATCATAAGCATTAAGGACTTTTCCCATGCTCGCAGACTTTTCTAAACTTTCGTTATTTTCAAAATTTTCAAAATCTTGCATTCTATTGCCCATCATCAAAATTATAACTTCTAATATAGTTCAAAATACTTGAAACTTCTTTTTCTCTGTTTTTGAACTCATGATTAAAATGCGTTAAACGCTCTTCAGTGCCTTTTTTATCAAATAAGCAAGTATCCAAGTCCGTGCAAGCAATAAAAATAGAGGCAAACAAAAGTGCCATTAGATAAAAACCAAGCGTAGAAATAATGGTCCAAAGCAAGATAGTCTCTGGCTGACTGAATTTCAACATAGCAAACGCCAACCCTAAGAAAAACCCTACCACAATGGAAAAATGTATGAAGTTCTGTATTCTCATAAGCTATCCCAAATATCTTAAAAACCGCTTAAAGAAACTCTTAAAATCTTCTTTTGGAGTTTCCAAAGAACCTTTTTCTAATTTAGAAGTTAAAATAAATGCTACTTGGTCAATGGATTGCGAAAACAAATCGTTGGGGGCAATCTTTCTTAAAACCTTACGCTCTCTAATACAACGCTTTAAAAGCGGGCTATTTTCTAAAGCTCCTAAATAATTCAATCTCAACGCAGGAATATTATTCTTAGCCACTCTAGCTAATTTATCATAAGTTGCTTTACCCTCTTTAGGCTGAGACACCATATTTGTAATTAGAAACAATTCATCTTTATTTTTAGAATTAATCTTCATGCACGCATACGCATCAGTAATGGCTGATGGATCAGGCGTAGTAACCACTACCACACAATCACTCGCATTCAAAAACGCTTGAGTGGTCGCCCCAATCCCAGCTCCTGTATCAATAATGATATAATCTAAAGAGCTTAAAACTCCCTCATCATCTACAAACTTATCTAATCCATCTGCCCCACTAACATATTTTAAAATCTCTTCGCCACTATCTCCGGGAATGAGACAAAGCCCCGGCTCAATTTCACAAATGATTTCTTTTAGCTTAGCCTCGCCTTTTAAGGCATGCAAAATATTTTTATGAGTTTTCACTCCAAAAATAACATCTAAATTCGCTAACCCAATATCTGCATCAAACACTCCTACTTTATAACCTTTCTTGTATAAAGAATAAGCCAAGTTAGCACTAATATTAGATTTTCCTACTCCTCCTTTACCGCTTGTTATAGCGATAAACTTAGTGTTTCCCCTATTTTTAAAAAAACTCTTTGAGGTTTTAGTGCCAATAAAACTATCTAGGTGGCTTGCTTGATTGCTCATACTCGTTCCTTATTAGGATTAGTAAAACCATCTAGCATACAATCTGCTAAATACTCATTAGTGGCTACTCTCAAATCCATAGGCACTTCTTGCCCGACAGAAAGATAACTAATAGGTTTTTGACTCTCATGCACAAGCGAGAACAAATTCCCTAGCCCCCTACTCTCATCTAATTTAGTAAAAATCAAAGTATCAATCCCCAAAACCCCAAAAGAATCATAAATATCTTTCATGTCTTCATACTTAGTCGTAACTGAAAGCACTAAAGACACATCAATATTATAACCTCCATCTACAAATTCTTTTAAACTAGCAATTTTTTCTTTGTCATATTGTGAATGCCCTGTAGTGTCCACTAAAATAAAATCACAATATTCCAAAGATTCAATTTCCTTAGCAAAATCCTTTGCATCAATCACGGTTTCTATACTCATTTTCATTTTATTAGCATACCAGCTTAATTGCTCTAAAGCTCCAATACGATAATTATCTAAGGTAATAATGCCTACTTTATATTTTTTATCTAACATCTTAGAATAGCGTGCAGCTAATTTGGCTAGAGTGGTTGTTTTTCCCACGCCTGTAGGTCCTACAAGCATTAAAATACGCTTTTCTCTCAAACTCAAATCTTCAGGGCGACACAATATCATTTTTCTTAAAAGCTCTCTAAAATAGCGTTTAACCGTTACTGAATTTTCTCGCATTCTTAAAGGCATAAGCTCCAAGCTTAACTGCATGATTTTATCTAAATGGTCTGTTTTCATGCCGCTTTGTTTGGCTAATTTATAAATTTCAGCAAACTCTTGAGGAATATTAACAAGACTACCACCGGGATTTTTCTCGTCCCAAAACATGTTCTCAATAAGTTTAATACTATCTACAATTTTATTGAGCTGATTTTGAATGCCTTTAATTTCTTCTTGTTGTTTATTTATCTCTTGTCTATTATCATTATTTTTTAAGGGCTTTAAAAAACTACCCTCCACTCTAGGTGTATCTAAAAGTATGTCGTCTAATGAATTTTCTTGAGTTTGAGATTTTTTTGTTTGATTTTTGGAGCTTGGCAAACCTTCTACAACGCCAGCAATCTTACGCATTTCTTCCACAGTGTTTGAAAGCTGCACAACCACATCTTCTTCACTAGCATTCTCATCATATAGACTTTCTGGGATTAAGGGTTCTTTGGGTTGCTCCTCACTTTCCTTTTCTTCTTCAACAGCTACAACGATTTCATAAAGTCCTGAAGAAGTGAGCGTTTTTTTACGGATTTCTTGAGTTTTAAACACTAAGGCGTCTACGCCATGGTGGCTTTGCGCTATTTTTAGAGCCTCAGCTGCTGTTTCTCCGCTATAAGTGTAGAATTTCACTCTAATTCCCCTCTTTTAAAAAAAATTTGTTGCAAGGCTAAAGGCACTAATACGGAATCTCTTTCATTCCATTTAGGATGTGGTAAGGTTAAATAAACTTGATTTAAAACCACTTTATTAAAGGCAATAATATCAATATCTAAAGTCCTTGGAGCATCCTTAAAATCACGCTTTCTTTTACGCCCAAAACGCCTCTCTATATAAAACACTAGAGCAAAAAACTTACGCAAACTCAAACTTGTCCTAAGCACAAGAGTAGCATTATAAAAATAAGACTGCTTAACATAGCCAAAGGGAGGATTTAAATAAATAGGCGAAGTTGAAAGCTTTCCTATAGCTTGATGATTTTTGAGCCATAGATAGCATTTTTCTAATGTCTTTAAAGGGTTTTTGATATTCCCTCCAAGTCCTAGCACAACCCTATTAGGAAAACTTATTCTAGCTTTAGAAACACTTGGAAAAAAACGAGTCAAAAGAATCTCTCGCATTAAAGAAGTTCAGCCTTAGAATTTCTAATTACAACCAAATCTTCAATACGCACCCCAAAAAAATTAGGAATATAGATTCCGGGTTCTACAGAAAAAACCATACCCTCTTCTAGTATCGTTTCACTTCGTGGCGAAATATAAGGGAGCTCATGAATATCCAAACCAATGCCATGCCCTGTGCTATGAGTAAAATACTCCCCATAGCCATGCTTTTCTATCACTTGTCTAGCTAAACTATCCGCCTCTTTGCCCGTCATGCCTGCTCTAATATTAGAAATAGCCTTTTCTTGTGCCTCTTTAACAACATCATAAATCTTTTGATGCTCTTTATCCTTAAAACTCTGTTCTTTTTTGAAAGAAAAGTCTTTAGAGTCAAAAAAAGCCGTTCTAGTTCTATCAGAGCAATAACGCTCATACTTTATTCCCATATCTAAAAGAACGCTATCAGCCGCTTTTAAAAAGTCTTTAGAACTAGGTAAAGCATGGGGCTTGCTTGCATTTGCATTCAAGGCTAAAATAGGCTCAAAACTAAGATTATAAGTTCCTTCTCTAGTCAAAAAGTCCTTAACCTTATGTTGTAAAAACCGCTCATTAAGCGAACTTTTTTCATTAAAAATCGTTTTCACATACTCAGCAAAATTCTCAAAAGCCTCAACATTCAACGCTTGAGATTTTTTGAGAAGTTTGACTTCATGCTCGCTTTTAACAATGCGTTTTTGACGATGATAACTAGGCACACCTTCTAAGGCCGTTTTAGCACTTATTGCTGTAGCTAAACGATTATAAGTTTGCAAATTCACTTGGTTTGGGTCAAAAAAGAGTTTTTGAACCGGATTTTTTTGAATCAATTCAATAGCTTTTTGCACTAAATCGCTTGTTTCTACCACTTCAGCTAGAATGCCATTTTTAGATTGGATATTCTCTCTAGCCTCTTGAGTATAGCGAGAGTCAGTGATAAAGAACGCACGACTCTCTAATTGCAAAAACAAGGCGTTATCGCAACTATACGCGCATTCAAAATACATCGCATTTTCATCAGTGGTAAAATGCGTTTGCAAGCTATCTTCTTTCATCTTATTTTAGGCCTTATTAGTTATTTACTGGACCATTAGGATTGTTTTGTTGTGCCTCTTGGAAAGCTTTCATCTCTGCTAAAATATTAACCATTCCCATTAAAGCCATGTTATAACCAAGCGGACCAAATCCCATAATCACGCCTCCACAAGCCGCTCCGGTGTAAGAATTTTTTCTAAATTCTTCTCTCGCTTGAATGTTAGTCAAATGCACTTCAATCACAGGCTTACCTGCCAACATAATCGCATCAGCAATCGCAATAGAAGTGTGGCTAAACGCTCCGGGATTAATGATAATGCCCTCATAATCACTGCCTACACTCTCTTGGATTTTATCAATAATTTCGCCTTCAAAATTTGTTTGAAAAAACTCTAATTCCACATCTAAATTGCTTTGCTTAACGAAAGTTTGCATGATTTCATGGATTTGGTCTAAGGTTACCATGCCATAAAGTCTAGGGTCTCTGTGTCCTAGCATGTTAAGATTAGGTCCTTGAATAACTAAAATCTTCATAAATCTCTCCTTGATAGTAATAGGAGTGCATTATATCATAAGTTCTAGTTTTTAACCTTTAATATACGAGTGCCAAAAGACTCGGAATTCGCTTTTAAAAGAATACCCATAACAACCATTCCAACAAAAAAACTCCCCTCAATAAAGAAATGGAATGGGTCAAATCCTACGCATAACACAATATAATAGACTAGCATACTTAAAAGCATTAAATTAAGAGCTACACAAGAAAAATCTTGTCCTTTTTGATAATCAAGTAGGCAGTGTTTCAAGCGTTTATAAAAAAACACACCTATACTTCCTAAAAAATAAATTAGCACAATAATACCCACTATCCCTTGACTAGAAAGGGTATTAAAAAACTCATTGTCATACTTTTCTTTGCAATCCACTGTGCTAGGGTCTCTATAAGACTTAGCCCGCTCAATGATTTCAGCTTGTTTATCACAACGAGTTTTAATGCTCATTCCAACTAATGGAGACATTTTAAAAATCTCTATCGCCTCTTTCCATCTCGCTAAACGCATGCCTATGCTAGTATTGGGGTCATTTTTTTGGCTATATAATTCAATATCTTTTTGAAATTGGGTTTTTTCACTCATATTTTGATGATATAAAAGCGTTTTATTAGCAAAAAAAACACCCAAAAAAGCGCCCAATAAAATAAGCGTATGCACTAACAAACGCTTTTTATTTTTATCAGCTATAAAAGCCCAAGCCATTAATGCTATAAAAGTAACCACAAATGCAAGCAACGCGCTTCGTGTATCATTCAATAAAACAATTAAAAAGGCTAAAACAACCCCACAAGAATATTTATAACGCTCTTGAAGATTGTCTTGCCCTAAAGCATAGGCTAAACACCCAAATCCAGCAATAGAACTCAAAGTAGAAAACCCTACAATCGTGCTTAAACCATCGGCACGATAGGACATACTATGGTGTATTTTATAGTAAGCTACTTGCGAGCATGCAATAATAGCGTTTAGAAAAGTGGTGGCTAACATAGACTTAAAAAGCCATTGAAAATCTAAAGATATTTTCCTTTGTGTATTGAGCAAGCAAAAGATACTCAACGCCCCAAGCACATACACCAAAGGCATGTTAAGCGAACGCAAGCTGAATAAAAACCCATTATCAAAAAACATGTTAGGCAACACGCTCAAAAACATTAAGATTGAGGCGATAAAAACATGTCTAGCCTCTAAAAATACCAAAGAATTTAAAAAAGGCTTAATTTTAAATTTTAAAAAATAAAAAATAGCACCGCCCACTAACACAACTATTAAAATTTGTGCTGAAGGTTTTTTGAATGAAGTTAGAAAAAAAAGAGCAAAAATAAGAGTGAAAAAAAGGTCTGTATTGAAAAATGCCCTTAAACGCCCTTTCAACACAGACTCACCATATCCTAATCCTAAACTGATAAAAACTATCTGTCTTTAATGCCTAGCTTTTCAATCAAAACCATGTAGCGTGCATGTTCAGTGCGTTTAATGTATTTTAGCAAATTGCGTCTTTGAGCGACTAATTTCAAAAGCCCTAAGCGACTTGAATGGTCTTTTGGGTTAGCTTTTAAATGCTCTGTTAACGATTTAATTCTTTCACTTAATAACGCCACTTGCACTTCACAAGAACCGGTATCATTTTCTTTAATGGCAAACGCCTTAATGATTTCTTGTTTTTTCTCCAGATTTAAAGCCATAATGACCTCCTAATTGGTAATTAAAATTAAAAAAAGTGATTATATCGTAAAATTAACTTTTTTATTCAAGCCTTGAGATAACTTTATACTATAATACACTATCAAACAAAAATGCTAAACTAACAATAAGGTAATCAACACTAAAAATGGCAAATGAACGCTCAAAACTAGCTTTTAAAAAGACTTTTCCTGTCTTTAAACGCTTTTTGCAATCCAAAGACCTAGCAGTAGTCGTTTTTGTAATTGCAATTTTAGCCATCATTATCGTGCCATTACCGCCTTTTTTATTGGATTTTTTACTCACCATTTCTATTGCTCTATCAGTATTAATTATCTTAATTGGGCTTTATATTGATAAGCCTACGGATTTTAGTGCTTTTCCTACTTTACTACTCATTGTAACCCTATATCGCCTAGCCTTAAATGTCGCTACCACTAGAATGATTTTAACACAAGGCTATAAAGGACCTAGTGCGGTAAGTGATATTATCACAGCCTTTGGCGAATTTAGCGTTAGTGGGAATTATGTCATTGGAGCCATTATTTTTAGTATTTTGGTGCTAGTGAATTTATTAGTCGTTACTAATGGTTCTACTAGGGTTACTGAAGTAAGGGCTAGGTTTGCCCTAGATGCCATGCCTGGAAAGCAAATGGCTATTGATGCAGATTTAAATTCAGGGTTAATTGATGATAAGGAGGCTAAAAAACGCCGTTCTGCTCTAAGTCAAGAGGCGGATTTTTATGGTGCAATGGATGGTGCGAGCAAATTTGTTAAAGGTGATGCGATTGCTTCTATTGTCATTACGCTTATCAACATTATTGGGGGATTTTTAGTAGGCGTGTTTCAAAGAGATATGAGCATGAGTTTTAGTGCTAGCACTTTTACCATTCTAACTATTGGCGATGGGCTAGTCGGACAAATTCCTGCTTTAATCATTGCCACAGCTACCGGTATTGTGGCTACTCGCACCACACAAAATGAAGAAGAAGACTTTGCTTCTAAACTTATCACTCAGCTCACTAATAAAAGTAAAACTTTAGTAATTGTAGGAGCAATATTATTACTTTTTGCGACAATTCCCGGTCTTCCTAGCTTTTCTTTAGCGTTTGTAGGAACACTCTTTTTATTTATTGCATGGCTTATTAGTAGAGAAGGAAAAGACGGACTACTCACTAAGTTTGAAAATTATTTAGGTAAAAAATTAGGCGTTGACATTAACGCAAAATCTCCTAGCACTAAAACACAAGCCCATGCCCCTACAACTAGCAAAACCAAAAGCCAAGAGGATATTAAAAGAGAAGAAGAACAAGCGATTGATGAAGTGTTAAAAATTGAATTTTTAGAGCTTGCTTTAGGTTATCAGCTCATTAGTTTGGCTGATATGAAACAAGGGGGTGATTTACTAGAAAGAATTAGGGGTATTAGAAAAAAAATAGCAAGCGATTATGGTTTCTTAATGCCCCAAATTAGAATTAGAGATAATTTACAACTTCCCCCAACGCATTATGAAATCAAGCTTAAGGGCATAGTGATAGGCGATGGAGCTGTTATGCCTGATAAGTTTTTAGCTATGAATACCGGATTTGTAAGCAAAGAAGTTGAAGGCATTCCCACTAAAGAGCCAGCCTTTGGCATGGATGCTTTATGGATTGATACTAAGGATAAAGAAGAAGCCATTATTCAAGGCTATACTATCATTGACCCTAGCACGGTGATTGCTACACACACGAGTGAATTAGTGAAAAAATACGCTGAAGATTTTATCACTAAAGATGAAGTTAAATCTCTTTTAGAACGCCTAGCTAAAGACTATCCTACTATTGTAGAAGAAAGTAAAAAAATCCCCACCGGTGCGATTCGCTCAGTCTTGCAAGCCTTATTGCATGAAAAAATTCCTATTAAAGATATGCTTACTATCTTAGAAACCATTACCGATGTCGCTCCACTGGTTCAAAATGATGTGAATATCTTAACTGAACAAGTGAGAGCAAGACTTTCTAGGGTGATTACCAACGCCTTTAAGTCTGAAGATGGACGTTTGAAATTTTTGACTTTTTCTACAGATAGCGAACAATTTTTACTCAATAAATTGCGAGAAAATGGCACTTCTAAAAGCTTATTACTAAATGTAAGCGAATTACAAAAACTCATTGAAGTTATTTCTGAAGAATCTATGAAAGTCCTACAAAAAGGTATTGCTCCAGTTATTTTGATTGTAGAACCCAATTTAAGAAAAGCCCTTTCTAGTCAAATGGAACAAGCTAGAATTGATGTGGTTGTTTTAAGTCATGCTGAATTAGACCCTAACTCTAACTTTGAGGCTTTAGACACAATACACATCAACTTTTAATTTATAAAATAAGGAGAATAATGCAAGTTTATCACCTTTCGCACATTGATTTAGATGGTTATGCATGCCAATTTATTTCAAGACAATTTTTTACCAACATTCAATGCTATAATGCTAATTACGGGCGTGAAGTCTTAGCACGAATTTATGAAATTTTAAATGCAATCGCTCAATCTAGTGAGACAAGGTTTCTTATTCTTATTAGTGATTTAAATTTGAGTTTAGGCGAGGCACAATATTTGCAAGATAAAGCCCAAGAATACCGCTTGCAAAACAAAGACATTCAAATCCAACTCCTAGACCACCACATTAGCGGTAAAGAAGTGGCTGAGAGTTTTCATTGGTATTTTTTAGACACTAAGCACTGTGCTACTAAAATTGTTTATGAGTTTTTAAAAACGCATTATGCTATCTTGGAGCCTAGCCATATTGCTTGGCTAGATTTACTCGTAGAAATGGTCAATTCTGTAGATATTTGGGACACACAAGGTTATGGCTTTGAATTAGGCAAAGTGTGCATGCGCATGATTAGTCAAAGCACAGAATTAAACCGCTTTATGTTTGATGATGAAAATCGTAACTATAAATTAAAACTTTTAGAAGAAGTTAAAAACTACTTATTCTTAGAAAATGCCGCTGTAGCTTATGATAACGACCTTTTTAAGCTTAAAAAAATCGCTTTAGGGGGTAATCCTATTACAGAAACAATGGATAATATCTCTTCAAACGCACAAGTGAATTTACTCTCTTTAAAAAAAGAAGATTGTTGCGTTTATTACCAAGATAAAAAAGGGTTTTTAAGTTATTCTATGGGGGGAATTAGTGTGTTAGCCAATCTCTTTTTAACACAAAATCCGGAATTTGATTTCTATATAGATGTGAATGCCAAAGGGAATGTAAGTCTAAGGGCTAATGGAAATTGCGATGTGAGTGAATTGAGTAAAATTTGCTTTAATGGGGGCGGACACAAAAATGCTAGTGGGGGTAAGATTGATGGCTTTAAAGAGAGTTTTAGTTATACAGACATTAAAGAGCAAGTAGAAGAAAATCTAGCTCATAGCTAAAAACTATTCCTCACACCCTCCCTTAGGGTAGCAAAAGCGATAACCCCTACGCCTTACAGTCTCCACGGTGGAAATATTAAGGGGTTTATCCATTTTTTGGCGGATTTGATTGATAGCGACTTCAATTACATTAGGGGTAACTAGCTCAGGCTCTTCCCAAATAGCGTCTAAAAGCTGTTCTTTTGACACAATTTGGTCTCTGTGCCTTGCTAAATGCGTAAGCACTTCAAAAGGCTTACCTTTCACTTCAATTTCACGCCCCTTGTAAATAATCTTTTCTTCATCAGGGCTAATAATTAAATCTTCAATTTCAATGACATTAGACCCCCAAAATCTCAAACGAGCCTCAATCCTTGCTACAAGAGCCTTAATACTACGATAAGGCTTAGCGATATAATCATCAGCCCCTTGTTCAAACGCATTGATTTCTTCCTCGCTTGTAGGGTTATTAGAAGAGACCAAAACCACAATAGAGGCATGCCTCTCTTTGATTTTAGAAACTAGGCTAAAAGCATTCTTATCGCTAACCATAACTAAGTCATAATTCCTAATACCAATAAGATATTCCCCATCTTCTAAACTCTCGGCTACATCAGCCATAAAGCCACGCTCATTCAAGCACTCCCCAATTTCTTTGCCTAAAACAGAATTGTTTTCAATAAGTAAAACACGCATGGTGTATTGACCCCTACATTTTTTAAGAGTATTTTAACGCTGATTATATCATAATTTTAAGTTAGTTTAAAAAAAACTTAAATTTTTTAAATTCTTCTTTTTTTTGAAAATATTTTTCTTAGATTGAATAAAAATCAAAAATTTTTACCTAAAATCATAATTCTATTGTATAATAACCAAATCCAACCATTCCGCAAGGTTTGGTTGGCACTATTGGTGTAGAAGAGTCATCTCCCCCTCCTTTCTCTTCTTCCCAATAGTTGTTTTTATGCTCTTCTATTTTTTATATAAACTCCAATTTTGGATATTTTTACAAGGTGTTGGGTTTTATAAATCTTTCAACGATTTTACTTTTACATTATATAAGTTGCTTGACTATATTTCGTTTTTATTTAATTTTTTTTTAATTTTTTATTTCTTTTATAATATTTTATAAAAAGTAATTATTATATTTTAATATTTTTACAAATTATAAACTATAAAAAATATACATATATTATTCAAAGATACCTAAAAAACCATCAAGTTATTAGCGCTTCTGGAATATGGGGAGGGTATGTAACTTGGAATGCAAGCCATGTTTATCATTTTTAAAAATTTAATTTTTAAAAGTTTGTTTACTATTTGTTTTTTTTTTTTTTGAAAATACAGCTCCGCTATTTTTTAAAATTTAAATAAGGAGTTTTTATGAAAAATAAAATAGCTAAAGTAACGCTAGGCTTAGGCGTGCTTTTAATTACGGGTTGTTCGCAACAACTAGGTAATTTAGGTATGATTTCTCTCAATAGCAACGGCATTAAAAACCAAAGTTCAGAGTTCGTTGTAGGTAAGGCATGTTATTATAAGGATAATTTTATTCCTTTTGCCTATCGTGAAATCCCCATAGGCTCTGAAAGTGAGAATGCTTTAGAAAGAGCTATAGCAAACGCCCTAGAGCAATTAGGTAATGCTAGACACACTCTAGTAAATGTGTCCGTCTCCCACACTTGGTCATGGCGTTTTCTTGTGATTAAACATTGTTTTATTGTAAAAGGTAATGTTGTTAAGTCCTAACAAAAAAGGCTTTCTGCAACAAACTTATTAAAAAGTTTGTTAATTAGTCCCTAATCTAAGCTTTTTTAGGCAAAAGCCTAAGATAGGCAATCTCACTAGGGGCTAAAAACCTTAAAGGAACTCCCCAATATCCCGCCCCACTACTCACATAAATTTGTGTCGTGTTGCTATGCTTATATAAACCATACAAATAAGTTTGAGCTAATTTAACTAAAAGACTAAACGGAAAGATTTGGCCTGCATGCGTATGCCCTGAAAGCATTAAATCTATAGAGTGGGTTTCTTTTATGCTTTTAATTTGTTTAGGCTGATGAGCTAAAAGAATGGTAGGCTTATTGATATCACGCTTTTGCAAGGCTTTATCAATATTTGGGGCAAAATTTTTATGCTTTCGTGCATAATAATCATACACCCCACACAAATTAATTCCATTCAAATCCACGCACTCATTGCCTAAAATCGTTATATTAAGAGTTTTAAGAAACGATAAAATCGGCTCTATACCATGATAATACTCATGGTTTCCTGGCACATAAAAAGTGCCATAAGTGCTTTTGAGATTGTTTAAGGGTAGTAAAAAAGATTTGACTTTTTCAATATTATCATCTACTAAATCCCCTCCAATTAAAACCATATCCACTTCTTTTTGATTGACTTCTTCTACAATGTAGGTTACAAATTCACTTTGCAATAAGCGTCCTACATGCATATCTGTTAGTAAAATAACCTTTAATTCTTTGTCTAATTTATCTAAATAAATAGGGGTTTCTTTGATTTTTGGGCGAGCAAGCCCTTCATAAAACCCACGCCAAAAATACCCTAGTAACGCTAGATAAAATCCTAATTTCAAAAAATTTTTTAAGCTTTTACGCCTTGAATTTAAAAAATCTATTTTTTCTATAGAATAGGAAAAGCCATAAAAGCTTAGGGCAAAAACAAATAAGATAAAGGTAATAAACGAACAAGCTGAAGTTAAAACAAATAGATGGCTAGACATGGCATTTTTATAAAAAGCAAAAACCCCTTCCCCCACACATAAAAGAATAAAAAACCCTAAATAAGCGTATTGAGATATTTTCTTTAAGGTTAAAAACGCTCTTAAAAGTCTAAAAGTAGCGTAGTTTAGCACACATAAAACCAAGAAAAAAACGATTGAGATAAACATACTATCCTTTTTATAATGAGTTTTTTATCTTAGCACACAAACACCAATTCAACCATTTTCGCTGTAGGAATATAACACAAACCTCACCAGATCCTATGATTAACCCACTAAAAAGAATAACTAACCATGAAATTACCATCAATAACTATAATTTTAATGTTTTCTCACTTCAGTAATACTCTTTCCACCTAACCCATAGTTATCAGTGTCTATTTCATCAATAATAACAACCACAGAAGCCTTGTTCTTATTAAGCACTTTTGATAAAAGCTCTGTAATTCCCACAATAAGCTCCTTTTTCTGTTCAGTTGTAGGGCAACCTTGTTCTTTTGTGATACGGACATTAACAAATGGCATAAACACTCCTTAATTTTAATTCTATCTCGCTCGCATTATACACCATAGACCTACAAGTTTCAATATAACACAAAAATAAATCTTGTTTTTATTATTTGTAGTTTCTGTTAAGGACTAAAAAATGCGTGTATTTGTCTGCTTTTTAGGAACCTTTGTATCTAACGGTCTAGCTCGTTTTGGCTATGTTGTCTTAATCCCACCACTTATTTTGTAAGGGCGTGGCTAGTAGCGCTTTGATGATTTTAGCCGCCCCACTATCTTTACCATACATCAAGGAAAATCAAAGAGCCAAAATAGGTGGGTTTATTTTTAGTGGTATAGGCATTGGTGCTATCTTTGAGTTAGTTTATTCTGCCCCTTATTAGTTCCTACAATATCAAGTTGACATGGATTTTTCTAGGAAGTAGTTGCTTTATAGCATTTGTTTGTGCATTGATTTGGTTAAAAAATCTTTCTTTTGTGAATAAGCCAAACAAACAAGAAGAAAACAAGTTTAAACTACCCCCTTTTTTATGGCTACTCATTATCTCTTACGCCCTTAATGCAATTGGTTTTTTGCCACACACACTTTTTTGGGTTGATTATTTAATTCGTAATTTAAATATCTCTCCCACTATTGATGGAACTTCATGGGCGTTTTTTTGTTTTCTTAGCAACACTTGGCTCTTTGCTAAGTGGCTCAATCGCTCACATTCTAGGGATTAAAAAAGCACATATATTTTTACTTATTCTAAAATCTATAGCATGTTTTTTACCCATTTTTTTCCACCAAGTCTCTCTGTAAAAGCATATTTATGATGGGAGCAACCACAACCGCCAATGTCAATCTAACTAACATGATGGCTTTAAATATTGTCGGCACACAACATTTTGCTAGAGCTTCTTCTTGGCTTACATTTTCTTTTGGTATTTTTCAAGCACTTTTTTCGTATATCTTTAGCGTGTTCTTAGGGTATTTGGGCTATTTTTTGGTTTTTGCTATTCTATAGTGTTTGTTTGGTTTTAAGTTTTGTGGTTCTTTTTCCTATCAAAATTCAAACCGATACCAAAAAAGTAGGAGATTAGTTTTTATGCTCTTACCCTAAATACCGCCTGTCCTTTTCACGCTTAATATCCTTAAAACTATCCAAGTATTCTAAGTAGTTGATTAAATATTTACGAGAGATTTCTAAATGCTTTTTAAAATTACTCACATCTATAAAACCATCTTTAAGAATGATAGAACGCATTTGAGCTAAAATTTTGCTAAGCGTTATGGCTCCCACAAACACATTCTTATTCAATCGCACCACTTTTTTAGCCTTAGTCAAGCCTTTTAATAAATTATCGCCCGTTACTCTATCTAAGTCTAAAGTCTCATAGAGATTATAGGGGGCTAGGGGCGTAGGATTTTCTAAAAATTCAAGCATGCTTTGGCTAAGCTTATTTTTAATATTATCTATCTTTAAGCCCTTTTTGAGATACAAACCATCTTTTTTGTCTAATTCGCCTAGTTCTCTTAAAGTTTCTAAAGCTTGAAGGCTTAAAAAATCACTCGCTCCAAAAAGAGTGCTTGAAGAGAGTTTAGAACGATAGAATTTAATGCGTCTTTCTAAGGCTTTCAAAGAATACAAGGTTACATTTTCTTCATCTAAAAGTAAATTCGTTTCTTTGGCAATTTCTAAAGCTTCATCTAATTTGAGATTAAAGCGTTGCTCCACACACCCTAGCCCAAAGCCTTTTAAATGCCCTAAGGCTAGCAATTCAAAGGCTTTTTTAAAACCATCAATTTTAAGGGCTTTTAAAAGCTCTAATTTTAACGCTTTGTTTAAGGGGTCAGTAATCGGGCTTAAAACTTCTAAACCCCCCACCACCCTATTAGCCACACTAACTACCCCCAAATCCTTAAAACACACAAAAAAAGGCTCTTCTAATTCTAAAGTATAAAAATTCTCGCCCAAACTTAGCGCTCTAGCAAGAGATTTTTTAGCACCAATTTGAATATTCACGCATTGCAAGTGTTTTAAAGGGGTGCGAGTAAAAATATCTATTTTATCAAACCCACGCATTTTGGCTTTAGGGCTTATGCACATGCCATTTTTAAGCTCTTTAGTCTCTATATTTTTAAGATTGAGTGCCACTCTGCTATGAGCTTGTGCATTTGTTACTTCAACTTTATGAACCTGTAAGGCTCTGATTACACTTTCTTTTTTCAAATCATTAATGAAAATCTTATCACCCTTATGGATAATGCCTTGATAAATGGTGCCTAAAATAATCGTGCCATAGCCATGTTTATGCAACACATTATCTACATACATTCTAAAAAAGCCGTCTTTTTTTCCATTTTTATTCGTTATTGCATAATTCAAAAGGGCTTGTTTTAAATTCTCTATGCTTTGGCTATCATAAATGCTTGTTTCTATAACCCCCACACTTTGAGGAAGATTTTTTAAAATTTGAGCTTTTTTACTCTCTAAATCTTTGCACAAATCGCATTTATTCAACACTAATAAAAAAGGAATGTTTAAAGCGTTCAATACAAGCAAATGCTCGTTAGTTTGAGGCATTATCCCTTCATTAATATCCACAACTAACAAGCTCAAATCCAAACTCAAGCTCGCATTAATCGTTTTAGAAATCAAGCTCTCATGCCCTGGCGTATCCACAAAGGCAATCATTCTATTTTCCAACTCTAAATGCGAAAAGCTAGGCTCAATCGTAATAGAGCGTCTCATTTCTTCTTTAGAACTATCCCCCCAAAACCCATTCATCGCTCTTATTAGCGAGCTTTTTCCATGGTCAATATGCCCTAAAACCCCTACAAGCAAGTATTCCAAAAAGCCTACCTATTTTTCAAAAATCTTAGTAACGCACTAGAAAGCGAACCAACAAACACGCCCACAAGAAACATCAGCCCATTAAAAAGATGAAAATACAAAAGCAAACCTAAAATACCTAATAAAACGATATACCCCCCTAAACGCCATAAATTAAAAGACATTTCCAAACCTAGGGCGAATTTTTGAAACTTTGTAGGGTTATTTTCTTTCTCTTGTGGATTTTCTAAATTTTTTTCTCTTAACTGCTTTTTAATACCATAATACGAAGACAACACTACGATAAAAAACCCTAAAAAACCCCCTTCAAAATTCAAAACCCCTTGAAATATTTTGAAATAACCAATGATTATGACACTAATAATATTGATAGCTAGTAAAATCAACAAGCATTTGATTTGACACATGGGTTTTTTTGCATCTATCATATGTTTGTTTTATGGGTGTATTTAGGGTCTTTGGCTAATTCTTCATAGTCTTTTTGCATGTTTTTATAAGCCTTATAGACATTCAAAAAACTTGCTAAAACGCCCCAAACAACCCCAAGCCAAAAAAGCCATGAAATACCCGTAAGTTTTTTAAGCCCATAACCAATCGCCACGCCAATAAGAATTGCCACGACCATAGACAATCCAAGGCTTAAATAATTCGCCCCTTCTATAAGCTTGTAATATTTTGGCTTTTTCACAAAAATTCACACGCCCTTGATAATCTCATCAAAACTCTCACTAGCTTTTAAAATAACCAAATCAATCATCTCTTCAGTCATAGGCTCACAAATAAAGCCGGTTTCAAAGCTTGAACATGCTAAATACACGCCTTTTTTAAGCATTTTTTGATGGAACTTTATAAACATCTCCGTATCACTTTTTAAAGCGTCATCAAAATTGCATACTTCGCTTTCGTTAAAGAAAAAGCCAAACATGCTCCCCCTATTAAGCGTTTGTAAAGCGATATTGTAATTTTGAGCGCTCTCTTTTAAGCCTTGAGTCAAACGAATCGCTAAAGCGTTTAAGCGAGCATAAAGAGTTTTGTCTCTTTTAAGTTTATAAAGCGCGCTTAGTCCCGCACTCACCGCTAGGGGGTTACCACTTAAAGTGCCAGCCTGATACACGCCCCCAACAGGTGAGAGCAAGTCCATAATCTCAGCACGCCCTCCAAAACACGCTAAAGGAAGTCCTGCACCTATTACCTTACCAAAGGTTACTAAATCCGGCACAATATTATAAAATTCTTGCGAACCACTAAGACTAGCCCTAAACCCGCTCATCACTTCATCTAAAATCAACACCGCTTGATATTTTTCACATAAGGCTTTTAAGCCAAGCAAAAACTCTTTTTTAGCTGGCACTAATCCCATATTCCCCGCAATAGGCTCAATAATGACACAACCTACATTGCCTTTTTTAAAGCATTCTTCTACAGAGTTCAAATCATTATAGCGAGCCACTAAAGTGTGTTTGCTAAAATCACTTGGCACGCCTAAAGATGATGGCGTGCTAAAAGTCGCACACCCACTGCCTGCTTTAACTAACAATGAATCGCTATGCCCATGATAGCACCCTTCAAATTTAATCAAATCATCTTTTTGGCTATAAGCTCTAGCAAGGCGTATCGCACTCATAGTCGCTTCTGTGCCACTATTGACTAAACGCACCTTATCTAAGCCATCATAACTTGTAATGATTTCCTTAGCTAAAGTGGTTTCTAACTCTGTAGGGGCTCCAAAAGAAGTGCCTTTTTTTAAGGCATTGATGATACTTTCTTCAATCTCTTCGTTGGCATGCCCAAAAATCAAAGGCCCCCAGCTCTGCACAAAATCTATATAGTGATTGCCATCTACATCATAAAGATACGCCCCCTTACCTTTTAAGATAAAGGGTGGAGTGCCTTTAACACTCTTAAACGCCCTTACAGGTGAATTAACCCCCCCAGCAATCACTTGCTTAGCTTCATTGAAATCATTAATACTATGCAATAACTCCATAATTCTCATTTATTCCTTAATTAAACTTTCAAATTGAATCTCAACTTGCGACCAAGTCAAGCCTTCATGCTGGCTTTCGCATTTTTTAGCCAAACTCGCTAATTCATTTTTCAAACTAAAACTCAATAAATCCAAGACCCCCTTAATCACAAGCTTATTATCTGTGATAGTGTATTGCATAGGGACTTTCACCAGCTTTTCATTCATTTTCACATAGGCAGTAAGAGAGCCTAATTTTTCGCCTTCTATGACATTTCTAAAAGTTACTTTAATATTAGCGTTTTTAAAAAGAGCAAAAAAGGCTTCTTTAACATTCTTGTTTTTAGTTTCATCGCCCAAATTGACTTTCAAGCTATCCATGCTCGCAGTTGCCCCTTCTAAAAGGGTTTTCAAGTTATTTTGAGATTTACCTAATTTATAAGTAATATTATCAAAGCTCCCACTCACTGGCGTTTTAGCCTTAGTTTTAAAAGCCGTCCATGTCATCTTAGCCGAAGACATATCCAAATTCACAGCTTGTAAAAATCCTGCTAAACATAAAGATACTAACATTAATTTTTTCATCTTAAATCCTTTGTAATTTTCTCTTAAAGGCACTTGTTATTGTAGTGTAAAAAAGCATGCTTATAGCTACAATCACTCAAAATAACAAATTTTAATCCTTATTTGCATTCTTAAAATTACTTTAATCCCTATCACAGCTATACACAGCCACTTGTTTTTTATCCTTTTTATCTATGCTAAATTTTTCTACACCTTCTAATAATAACTGATAAGCTTCATCATTTAAATTAAGCATAATCTCTTTTAATAAAGCTTTATGAGTAGGGTTAAAAATAAAACCATTAACACCATGTTGAATTAATGCGCTCGCTCCACAATTCTCACTCACTATAACAGGTCTTTGGTAATACAAAGCTTCTTCTATAACTAGCCCCCATGTTTCTTTCAAACTCGCTAAAATCAGCATGTCATGCTCTAAATAAATAAAGGGCAATTTTGAATTAGCTACAGCCCCTAAAAACTGAATGTTTACAGCACCTTTTGCAAGCTCTTTCAAGCTCTCTTCTAATTCCCCTACCCCTACTATACTTAAATGATAATCTTGTAATTCCTTAAAAACTTCTATCAATAATTCTAAATTCTTAACTTTAATCAAACGCCCTACAAACAAGAATTTTTGAGAATATTTTCTAGGCTTAGGCTCAAAATTTATTTTATTAATGATACCCACGCCTAAAGTTTCTCTGATTTCGCCTTTAAAATTTAAAGTCTTTAAAAGCTCTCTATGAGCCTTAGCACACACAAAAGCTAGGCTCATTTTTTTTAGAAAGAATTTTTTTAGCCATGCTTTTAAGCCTTTAATCTCGCTCTCATAAATGCTAGATTCCACTACAATGGCGTTTTTATCCTTAGAATTTAAAAATCTCAAAGCCCAAAATTCCAAACAATCCCACCCACTTATAAGCACCTTTTTAGTAGGGCGGTTTTTTAAAAGGGTTTTTAACTTTAAAATATTTTTTAACACAGGGCGATTTTGTAAGCAATCTTTGCTTAAAAGCAAGTATTCAAAAGAAATATTTTCTAAATGTGAAAAATCACTAGCTCTTTTTTCATTCGTATCTAAGGCTAAAAACACCACAAAAATCTTTAAATTTTTCGCCAGCTCATTATACAAATTGATTTTATAAAAAGTCGGCAAATGCGTAACAACTACATAATCTAGCATGTTTTCAATATATTTTCATACAACTTAATATATTCTTGCGCCACTACCTCATCGCTAAAATTTTCTAACACCTTAATCCTAGCGTTTTGACACAATTCTTCATAATTAGGGGTATTTATTGCCCATTCAATGCCATTTTTTAAATCTTGTATTTCAAAAGGTTTTGCTAAATAACCATTTTTTTGATGCTCTATTAAATCGCTATTACCCCCTATATCAAAGCCTATAACAGGTGTTTTACACGCTAAACTTTCCATTATTACATTGCTTAAATTTTCTTGGCGACTTGGCACAATCACACAATCTAAAAGATTATATAAAGCAACCAAACTAAAATCATCATTTAAATGCCCCAAAAAATGCGTTTTAAAACCTAAATCAATAGGGTTTTTAGGTTCATTAGCTCCAAAAATAACTAACTCAATGTCTAAATTCTTATCTAAAAGTTTTAAGGCTTCTAATAATAAATCTATGCCTTTTCTCTTATCATTTGTCGCATTAATCGCTCCAAAACCTACAAGCTTTTTAGTAGAAGAAATATTTAAAAGCTTTTTACAAAATGTTTTATCTAAAGGTTTGAATAAATCTATATCCACACAATTAGGCAAACAATAATGGAATTTATCTTTTAAAAGTGCGCTTTCTTTAGCGCAAGAACTAAGCCACTGGCTTAAGCCTATAATATGCATGTTAGGGATTTTTTGATACGCCTTTTGCTTAGAGCTATAGCAATATTGATTTAATAAAGTTGTTTTTAATCCATCTTGTATATAGTGTTCTCCAACACTAAAAGCCCACATATCATGCAAACTCCATACGATAGGTTGTTTGATTTTAGCTAAATCTCTTATGGGTAGCATTCCACGCCCAATCCAATGCAAATGCACAATATTAGGGTTTATTCTATCAATTTCTTTTAACACTGAGTAAAGGGTAGCCATGCGAGATTAAAAGGGGCTTTGGTGCGATTAGGATAGAGTAGAATGGGGGCTTTGTCTAAATAAGGGCGGATTTTATTGAATATCCTTTTTAATTTAGAATTAGCGCTATGTACTAAAGCATTATCGCTTGTTTTTTCTTGAACTAAAACTTCGCTTTTTATATTTGCTTTTAATAAAGCTTCATACAATCTCAAACATGCTTTTGCTGCTCCGCCACTTTCTGTGGCATTGATATGTAAGATTTTCAAAAATTTATGACCGCCTTTTTATACTTGGCTTTATTATAATTATTTCTAGGCAAATAACTGCCCCCCCCCCCCCAAATTTTACAATACGAGCTTTTCTTAAACGCCCTATAGCCCTATAAGAAGAATTTTCTCTCAAAATAATTCTAGGCAAACATGAAAGGTAATCCTTATGCTCTTTATAAATCGCCCCACGCCTTGTGCTACAAGCACTTATTAAACCTAACTCCTTAACCACTTCTACTTCTCTTAATTGCGTGCTATTCTTACAGCCATAAGGATAAGCAATATGCTTGATTTTTGCACCGATATTTTCTTCTAAAATGCGATTAGCTAAACTGATTTCTTCTATAACACTCTCTTTATTTTCAAGTGTCGCTAAAGAATAATGGCTATGTGTATGCCCTCCAAGCGTGCAAAGCTTATCCTTATGTAACGCTTTTAATTCTTGCATGCTCATATGATTTTCTGTGCCTATAAACTTAGTCGCTACAAACACCACAAAAGGCACATTATACGCCTTAAATAAGGGATAAGCGTTCGTATAAGTGTTTTTATACCCATCATCTAAGCTAAACACTACCGCTTTTTTCATTCTCTTTTCTTTGATTAAATTCTCACATAACTCATCAATACCCAAAAAGCTAAACCCCTTAATTTGCAAACGCTTGATAAAACTTTCTAAAAATTTTTGTGAGACATTCATATTATCACCAAATTTTATTTTTTCTTGCGTTTTTAAAACATTATGGAGCATAAAAATTGCCCCTAATCCCGCATAATACTTTTGCATAAACGGAAAATACGAGAGCATACTCGCACCCCTTTCTGCCCAACTTCTTAACACCATTCAATCCTTTTACAAAATTTAATACAAAATACAAATTAATCCCCCACTTTTTTGATGCTAAAATTATAATCAACTAATTGTAATAAAACAATTTAAAATATATCTCACTTAGTTGCATATACAATCAAAGTATCGCTCATGTCCATACTCTTTAGCAAATCAGCATAAGCACTATCTAGTTCTTGAGTTCGTAAAAAATTCCAGATTACATGCCCTTTTGGAGCCTTTTTGTTTAGCCAATAAAGATGATTAGCTAGGGGATAACGCTGTATAGATTGCACTACAATATCTTTAAATCCACAAAAACTTAAGTATTTTACTAGGCTTTCTCTGGTATGAACGATTAGTTGCTCTACATTTCTAAAAGTAAAGTCAAAAAAAGCCTCTATCTTTAAAAATTGCAATAAAAAATCTTTTGCATGAGGGACTTCTATAATAATGCGCCCATCTTTTTTTATCTTTGAATACAAGGTCTTTAAATCATCTAGAGGTGTGCTAAGTTGCCCAAAAACATGAAACAAACTTACTACTTCAAAGGTATCATTTGGAACACTATCAATGCTTTTAAACATCTCATAGCCACTTTTTTGCAATACCTCTAAAACTTTATTTTGTGGCTCCACGCCACTTACCTCCAAAGCAATATCCCTAAAACTTTCCAACATTGCCCCATTCCCAGCCCCAACATCTAAATATTTTTTATTTGCAATAATGGGCGTAAAACATTTTACACGCCTTTTTATATCTTCTAAATCTAACTGTGTATTAATCGCTATCTTACGCATTTCAAAAGAGCTATCTAAGCTATTATATACCCCCCCCCCCCGCAGTTTCACCACAAGCTATAAATTCAACACCCCAATAGTTAAAATCTTGCTGTTTTTCATAAAATTCAAAACCCATATGTTCAATTTGAGATAAAAATAAAACCCCTGATTTCTTGCATCTAAGCACATCGATATTTTTATTTTTTTTTGAAAAAAATACCTCTATATCTTGCGAACAAACCCCTAAATCCACTAATTCTTGATGTAACTGATGATAAATATGCAACTTTTTATCCTTTAAAATAAAATATATTTAATTACAACTGAGAGTTTTTGACAACACAAATTTAAGCGCATGCGAATTTAAAGCACTAACCGCCGAAAGGGGCAATACAAAGAGTGCTGATTTTTCTTTATTCTCAAATTCATTGATTAAAATGGGGTGCAAAAACCCTAAATAAGACTCCAAGTCAAACGCCTTTAATCTTTCAGCTTTTAAGTTTAAAAATTCACAAAATTCCTTCATAGTGGCGTCAATATCCTCTAAAATATCGCATTTATTCAATAATATACCAAAAGGCTTATTAGCCAAAGTGGGCGAAAATTTTTCTAATTCTAACCTTAAGCGTTTATATTGCTCTTTAATATCCAAATCTAGCCTAGAAGTATCCAAGATAAAGGCTAAAACTTTGGTGCGTTCAATGTGCTTTAAAAAGCTAATGCCTAAGCCTTTTCCCTCACTAGCCCCTTCAATAATACCCGGAATATCAGCCATTAAAAATTCGCTTTTTTCATCTACGCTCACTACCCCTAAATTGGGCACTAGTGTAGTAAATTCATAATTAGCAATTTTAGGTTTAGCGTTAGAGAGGGTAGAAATGAGCGTGGATTTACCCGCATTTGGAAAGCCCACTAAGCCTATATCCGCAATGAGCTTTAATTCCAAACGCACGCATTTTTCAATACCCGGTAAGCCTTTTTGTGCGTAAGTGGGGTGTTGTTTAGTAGCGCTTTTAAAATGTGCGTTTCCTAAGCCCCCCTTACCCCCTTTTAAGGCTAATACCCTAACTTTTGGTGTAACTAAATCAAGCCATAATTCATCATCTACAAAAACTTGCGTTCCCGGTGGCACAATAATAATCTTATCTTCACCTTTTTTACCCGCACAATTTCTTGTCCCCCCCATAGCTCCATTTTTAGCCTTATGATGTTTAGTGCCTCTAAAGCTTGCTAGAGTATCGGTGTTATTATCCACTTCAAAATACACATCGCCCCCATCGCCCCCATCGCCCCCATCAGGCCCGCCTTTAATAACAAACTTTTCTCTTCTAAAGCTCACCATTCCAGCCCCACCTTTACCAGAGGCTATAATAATTTCTACACTATCTACAAACATCTTAATCCTTAAATCTCTCTTTAATTTTTTCTACACTTGGCACAGCGCTTAATAATTTTTTAGTGTATGCATGTTTTGGGCTTTCAATAATGCTATCCACATCGCCAAATTCCACAATCTCACCCTTATTCATTACAATAATTCTATCACTAATATGCTCCACAACCCCTAAATCATGGCTAATAAACACATAAGTAAGCCCCATTTCTTGTTGCAAATCTAACAAAAGATTTAACACTTGCGCTTGAATGGATACATCTAAAGCCGATACCGGCTCATCACACACTACAATGCTAGGGTTTAAAACTAACGCCCTAGCAATACCTATTCTTTGTCTTTGCCCACCTGAAAATTCATGGGGGTAGCGATTAATCCATTCTAGTTTCAAGCCTACTTTTTGCATCATCTCTAGAACTTTTTCTCTAATTTCATCTTTTGAAAGCCTAGAATTTAAAAGCAAGGGTTCAGCGATAATTTCACCTACTTTCCACCTTGGGTTTAAGCTAGAATAGGGGTCTTGAAAAATCATTTGCACCTTTTTTCTATAGTCTAGCCATTCGTTTGGCTTAAAATCATTCAAGTTTTTTAATAAATTATGATGATTAAACAGCACTTCCCCACTATCTAGCTTTTCCATACCCACTAAAATTTTAGCCGTAGTGCTTTTACCACAACCACTCTCGCCAACAATACTTAAAACTTCTTTAGGCTTAATTTCAAAACTCACACCCCTTAAAGCTTGGATTTGACTTTTTGGCTTAAACCACCCCCTATCAATACTATAAGTCTTTTTTAAGTTTCTAACTTCTAAAAGATTCATCTAATTTCCTTAGGAAAACTTAAATAATCTATATTTTCATCTACGCTTACTAAACGCTTTTTGCGAAATTCTTTGCCTGATTTTGGGATTGCATTTAAAAGGGCTTGTGTATAAGGGTGTTTTGGATTATCAAACAATTCTTTAGCGCTTGCTTTTTCTACGACATGCCCTCTATACATTACCACCACTTCATCAGCAATTTGAGCCACCACGCCTAAATCATGGGTAATAAAAATAATAGAAGTGCCTTTTTTGGCTTGTAATTCTTTCATAAGCTCTAAAATTTGTGCTTGTATGGTTACATCTAATGCGGTGGTTGGCTCATCAGCGATTAAAATTTCAGGCTCACACACCATAGCCATAGCAATCATCACTCTTTGGCGTTGCCCTCCGCTTAATTTAAAAGGGTATTCAAAATACTTGTCTCTAGGTTGTGGGATACCCACTTTTTCTAACGCCTCTATGGCTAAATTAAAGCACTCTTTTTTATTTAAATGGGGGTTATGAATCTTTAAAACTTCATCAATTTGAAAACCTATGGTATAAGAAGGGTTAAGACTAGTCATAGGTTCTTGAAAAATCATACCAATTTTTTTACCCCTAATTTCTTTTTGCATCTGTTTTTCTTTGAATTGCAATAAATCCTGTCCCAAAAAATTAATACTCCCCCCTACAATTTGACCGGGTTTTTCAATCAGCCCTAAAATAGAAAGCGAAGTAATACTTTTACCACTCCCACTCTCCCCTACAATACAGAGCGTTTGAGATTTTTTTAATTCAAAACTCACGCTTTCAACCGCCCTATTCACACCCCTATCAGTAAAAAAATAAGTTTTTAAGTCTTTTACCTCTAATAGCATTTTTGTCCTTTAAGCCTTAGGATCTAATGCATCCATAATGCCATCGCCAACGAGATTAAAGCCCATAACCGTTAAAAATATCATTACTCCCGGAAACACTAATAATTGAGGGGCTGTAGTAATGTAGGTCATTGCATCCATAAGCATAGCCCCCCATTCAGGTGTGGGTGGTTGAGCTCCAAGTCCTAAAAAGCTAAGTCCAGCCGCCTCTAACACACAAGAGGCAAAACCCATAGTGGTTTGCACGATTAAAGGCACAGAGCAATTAGGTAGAATCACCTTAAACATTAAACGCATAGAGCTAGAGCCATTAAGCCTAGAGGCAGAGACATACTCTTTTTCTTTTTCTGCCATAACAGAACCTCTCACTAAGCGTGCAAAACCCGGGATTCCCACAAACCCAATAGCAAGCATGGCGTTAAAAAGTGAAGGTCCTAAAATAGCCACTACAATAATAATGAGTAAAATGGAAGGTAAGGCAAGCATAATATCCATAAAACGCATAATGAGCATGTCTATTTTGCCCCCAAAATAACCTGAAATTAGCCCAAAAATAACCCCAAACAACACCGAAATACCCATTGCTACAATGCCAATAGTTAAAGAAATCCTAGCTCCATGCATTAATCTAGCAAAAACATCACGCCCCAAATCATCAGTGCCAAGAACATAATCTAAGCTCCCATTTTTACTCCAAAAAGGTTTTTGCAATCGTATTTGTGCATTTTGTGTATAAGGATCATGCTTAATCAATAAGGGAGCAAACAAAGCGCTAAGCATTAAAAAAATAACGATATAAGCCCCAACTAACGCACTTTTATTCTTTTTAAACTGCTTGTAAAATTCCTTAAAACTATTCATTTAAGATAACCTTATGCGTGGGTTAATCAAGGCGTATAAAACATCTACTAGCAAATTCGCTCCAATATAAAACACTGCTATAATCAAACTCATAGACTGAATCACAGGAAAATCCCGCTGATTTAAGGCATTGACTATCCACTTACCCACACCCGGCCATGAAAAAGTGGTTTCTGTTAAAATGCTCCCCCCTAAAAGTCCTGCAAGCATTAACCCTACAATAGTTGTTACAGGAATGAGAGCGTTACGCAAAATATGCACAAACACCACTCTAAAAGGAGAACACCCCTTAGCTTTAGCGGTGCGAACATACTCTTCTTTGGAAACTTCAATAATGCTTGCTCGTGTCATTCTAGCAATAATAGCCGTAGGTATAGTAGCTAGAGCAATGCTAGGCAAAATCAAATGTTTAATTGTATCTATAAACGCCTTATAATCTCTTGCAATCAAGCTATCTATCAAATAAAAACCACTAGGTCCATCTAAATAGTAGGCATCGCTTAAGCGTCCAAACACAGGCAACCAACCTAACTCCACACTAAAAAGATAAATCATCACAAGCCCTAGCCAAAACACCGGCATTGAAACCCCAGCTAATGCAAAAGTCATGCTCGTATAATCTAAAAAACTATAGCGTTTAGTTCCTGCTAAAACCCCCACTAAAACCCCTAAAACAACAGAAATTAATAGTGCGCTCAAAGCCAATTCAATCGTTGCTGGAAAACGTTGCAAAAATTCTTCAGCCACTTTTTCTCCAGATACTAAAGAAACTCCAAAATCTCCATGCAAAAGATTATTGATAAAGAAAAAATACTGCTCTATTAGAGGCTTATTCAAACCCATTTGTTCTCTTAAGGCTTCTATAGCCTCCTTATTGGCATGCTCGCCTAAAATCACTAATGCAGGGTCTCCCGGAACCAAATGCACCATAGAAAAAACAATTACAGAAACCCCAAAAAGCGTAGGAATAGCCCATAAAAGACGCTTTAATATAAAACTTAGCATTCCTTTATCCTTTATTTTTCTAAATACACTTCATAAAAACGATTAAGACTCACACCAGATGCCTTATAACCTTTTATCGTCTTTAAATGCGGAACAATCGTATAAGGATAAGCTAGTCCCACCCATGGGGCATCTTTATGAAATACTTCTTGGGCTTTTTGATACAACTTGGTGCGTTCTTGTTTGTCAATCACCTCTTTAGCTTTTGTAACCAATTTAGAAAACTCTTCGCTTTCATAAAAAGCGCTATTTTGTGTGGGTAATTCTTTAGCAGATTGCGTGCTCCATAATAAATATAAGAAATTATCAGGGTCTGGAGTGTCTGCCATCCAACCATAAAACCCCATGTTGTATTCCCCCATAGAAACTTTTTTAAGATAAGCCCCCCATTCTAAAAATTCAATTTTAACCTTTATGCCAATCTTAGCCAAACTTGCTTGAATAAACTCCGCACCTTTTTTATTATATTTAGATGCCGTATAAAGTGTGGTAGAAAAGCCGTTGTTGAATCCTGCTTGTTTTAATAAATCTTTGGCTTTTTGAATACTATATTCATAAGGTTTGATTTTTTCATTATAACTCCACATGCCTAGTGGAATAGGATTAATAGCCTCTTTTGCATAACCCTCATAAACCACTTTAATATAAGCGTTCACATCAATAGCATGATTTAATGCTAAACGCACTAATCGCTTATCAAAAGGGGGTTTTTTAAGATTGATTGTAAGCCATGCGACAAAAAGGGCTGTGGCTTTATCCACAACAATATTAGGAAATCGCTCTAACTGAGCCACTTCATTAGGGTTAGGAGCTGAAATCATAGAAACTTCGCCTGTGCGTAATGCCAAAGCTCTAATAGAGGCATTAGGCACGACACGAAACACCACTCTATCTAAATACGCTCTTTTATTCCAATAGTTCTCATTCCTTAAAAGCACAACTTTCTCATCTTTCATCCATAAAGCGAGCTTGAAAGGACCAGTGCCTATTGGCTTTTTAGCTAATTCATCTTCACGATTATTAGCTTTTAAATAATCCGCATAGTCCTTACTCAAAACACTTAAAAAATCCATGCCTAAATCAGCCAAAAAAGGGGCCTCTTTTTGCTTAAGAGTAATTTGAATCGTATAATCATCTAGGGCTTTTATGCTTTCAATTAAATTATCCATATTCATGCCTTGCCAATACTTATAACTCTTAGAAGCCCTATAATAAGGCTTGGCATTTTTCATTTGTCTCTCAAATGAAAACACAACATCTTTAGCTTTCATTTCTACTTGTCTATCCCAATACTTCGTCGTATGAAAATACACGCCCTTTCTTAAATAGAAAGTATAAACTAGGGCATCTTGAGAAATCTCCCAACGCTCAGCCAACCCCGGCTCTAATTCAGTTGTGCCATATTTAAAACGCACTAAAGTTTCATAGATATTACCTGTTACACCATAGCTTTCTGCATCAGCAACTAGAGCTGGGTCTAAAGACTGGCTATCGCTCGCTCGCGCATAAATAAGAGTCCCTCCATAACGCTCTTTTTGTAAGTGTGAGCTAATTTGGTTAGTTTGATTAGAAAGATTATTTGAAGTGTCTAGTGCTTCTAAAACACCCCAAACAACCCCAAAAATAAGAAAGAAAAAAAAGCTAAAAACTTTTAAAAAAGCACCATTCATAAAAGCCTCCACGACAACTTCTTAAAAAGGGTAGAGACTTTTTACAAGCACTTCAACTAGGATTTTTTCAAAAAATCAAAAGCTTAAGTCATTCCATAAAAAGAAAACTCTATTCCCCACAACTCTCATTAGCAACGACAGAAACCTTTCTACGACTTCTATCTTTATGCTCAAATTTTACAATACCATCTACAAGTGCATATAAAGTATGATCTTTACCCATGCCTACATTACTACCGGGATGCACCTTTGTGCCTCTTTGACGCACAATAATATTCCCTGCTCGAACAAATTCTGAGCCAAATTTCTTCACGCCTAAGCGTCTCCCTGCAGAATCTCTATTGTTCTGCGTACTACCTTGACCTTTCTTGTGTGCCATTGTCTAAATACTCCTTAATTTATGCTACGATTTTAGTGATTCTAACACGAGTAAAGTCTCTCCTAAAACCACGCTTAGTCTTACTATCTTTCCTACGGCGTTTCTTAAAGGTAATCACTTTTCTAGCACGCCCCTCATTTATCACTTCAGCATGAACCTTAGCACCCACTACAAAAGGTTTCCCACAAGAGAGATTACCCTCTTTAGATACGGCTAATACTTCCGCCAATTCTACTTGAGCCTTAGGCTCTTTATCCATTTTATCTAGTAAAACAATATCGCCCTCAACGACTTTGTATTGTTTACCACCATGTTTAAATATTGCGTATGACATTTCTGTTCCTTAAAAATTTGAACGCTTTTTAAGCAAATTCTAATTATAGCGAGTGTTTGCTAAAATATAACTTTAATTTTTAACAAAGATAGATTCCATTTAACTGTCATGCTTGTTTTTTATGAATTTTTTACATTCATATAGTCTGATTGAATTTCTAAAACTCCTAACAAATTTACTAAACAAATGATTGATGGTATAACCTAAAAAATTTATCACTTTTTATTTTATCTGCTCAAACAGCAAGAATTAATGGCTATTCCCCTTAGAAGATTAATTAAGATTATTTTTGAAAAAAGTCTAAAAATAAATTTTACCGAGTAGTTGAAACATATCTAATGATACAATAAATTTTTAGAAAATTTTAATCAACACAAATGCTTTTTATTTAATCTTTTAATTAAAAAATTTTCAAGCTTAATCTGCTTCTATCGTTGTAGTCTCTATAACTATCTGGATATCATAATTTACTCTATTTTTTCTAATAAGTCTTGAAAAATTAATACATATTAAAAAGAAAAATCCATATTTTAATTAAAATATATTTAATAATCTTAACAATGAAGGTCGCAAACACCAATATAATCCACACACCCAAATACCAAATCGCAGCAAAACATCTCATTCCGCTCTTTGAAACCCCCCCCCAAAAAACAACCAATTACTTAACCAACACCATTGATAAACTAAAAATAACTAGCATTAAAAACACTAGAACTTCGCAAAGTTACAAAAAATCTAAAGATAAGCATTAAAATTTAAGACTAAAAAATAATTATTAAGTGCTAAGGTGTGAGAAATAAATTTAAGAAAATCAATAAATCTCAATCCTTCAAAACTAAGCAAAAAGAAGTTCTTCTTTTAGATAATACTCTAATGGCTTTTAATAAGCGAATATTAAAAGCTCTTCTCTAGAAAGGAGGTGATCCAACCGCAGGTTCACCTACGGTTACCTTGTTACGACTTCACCCCAGTCGCTGTGTGTGCCGTGGGCAGTAGCTAGTTTAGCATCCTGACTTAAGGCAAACACAACTCCCATGGTGTGACGGGCGGTGAGTACAAGACCCGGGAACGTATTCACCGTGACATGGCTGATTCACGATTACTAGCGATTCCAGCTTCATGCAGGCGAGTTGCAGCCTGCAATCCGAACTGAGAGATGTTTTTGAGATTTGCTCCACTTCGCAGTATTGCTTCTCTTTGTACACCCCATTGTAGCACGTGTGTAGCCCTAGGCGTAAGGGCCATGATGACTTGACGTCGTCCCCACCTTCCTCCTCCTTACGGAGGCAGTATCCTTAGAGTTCTCAGCATAACCTGTTAGCAACTAAGAAAGGGGGTTGCGCTCGTTGCGGGACTTAACCCAACATCTCACGACACGAGCTGACGACAGCCGTGCAGCACCTGTTTTCAAGGTCTAGCAAGCTAGACACTCCACTATTTCTAGCGGATTCTCTCAATGTCAAGCCTAGGTAAGGTTCTTCGTGTATCTTCGAATTAAACCACATGCTCCACCGCTTGTGCGGGTCCCCGTCTATTCCTTTGAGTTTTAATCTTGCGACCGTACTCCCCAGGCGGGATGCTTAATGCGTTAGCTGCATTACTGGAGAGACTAAGCTCCCCAACAACTAGCATCCATCGTTTAGGGCGTGGACTACCAGGGTATCTAATCCTGTTTGCTCCCCACGCTTTCGCGCAATCAGCGTCAGTAATGTTCCAGCAGGTCGCCTTCGCAATGAGTATTCCTCTTGATCTCTACGGATTTTACCCCTACACCAAGAATTCCACCTACCTCTCCCACACTCTAGAATAGCAGTTTCAAATGCAGTTCTATGGTTAAGCCATAGGATTTCACATCTGACTTACTATCCCGCCTACGCGCTCTTTACGCCCAGTGATTCCGAGTAACGCTTGCACCCTCCGTATTACCGCGGCTGCTGGCACGGAGTTAGCCGGTGCTTATTCGTTAGATACCGTCATTATCTTCTCTAACAAAAGGAGTTTACAATCCTAAAACCTTCATCCTCCACGCGGCGTTGCTGCTTCAGGCTTGCGCCCATTGAGCAATATTCCCTACTGCTGCCTCCCGTAGGAGTCTGGACCGTGTCTCAGTTCCAGTGTGTCCGTTCACCCTCTCAGGCCGGATACCCGTCATAGCCTTGGTAAGCCATTACCTTACCAACAAGCTGATAGGACATAGGCTGATCTCTTAGCGATAAATCTTTCCCCCGTAGGGAGTATCTGGTATTAATCATCGTTTCCAATGGCTATCCCAAACTAAGAGGCACATAACCTATGCGTTACTCACCCGTGCGCCACTAATCCACTTCTAGCAAGCTAGAAGCTTCATCGTTCGACTTGCATGTATTAGGCACGCCGCCAGCGTTCACTCTGAGCCAGGATCAAACTCTCCATAAAAAAAGTGTTTGTCCTAAAGCTCTTTCGTTTTTTAAATGCGTATCACAAGAACTCGTTTTATAAATAAAACGGGTTGTGTTCTTAAGTATTACAACAATACAAAAAAGAAAGAAACTTTTTAAAATTAAAGGTTTAACAAAATGCTAACCCAAATAAAATATTGTAAAAACAAAAAGAAAGAATTAAATCTCTCTTAATTTATTTAGAATATTCCTTTTAAAAAGAACTCCTTAAAATTTTGCTTAGTTTTCAAAGATCGTTTGCTTTAATAAGCTATCCTTGTATTTAAAAGACTTTTTTAAAAGCTCTTGTTGAAACAAGGAAGTGAAATAATAACCATTAAAAGCTTAAGGTTTGCTTAAA
>NZ_FZMR01000013.1 GCF_900198405.1 Helicobacter cetorum | reverse complement strand
TTGTGGGGGTTTTAGGGGTTGGAATAAATTAGGGCTATAAAGCTCTAGCAAGCATGTCTAGGGCATGCTCTACGCTTTTATCTTGGATAGTCTCTCTCTCGCCTTCAAAAAAGCAACGCTCAATTGAAGCTTTAGCCCCTACTTTTTGAACACCGATATAAACAGTGCCTACAGGATTAGCATTACTCCCTCCATTAGGACCAGCAACCCCACTTATTGCAAGAGCAAAATGAACTTTAAAATTCAAAAATACGCCCATTAACATTTCTTTCACGCATTCTTCACTATAAACCCCAAAGGCTTTTAAAGTCGTGGCATTGACCTTTAATAATTGCTGTTTAACTTCTTCACTATAACACACAATTCCCCCCATAAACACGCTTGAAGCCCCACTAATAGAAGTGAATGCATGCGATAATAACCCCCCAGAGCAGCTTTCAGCTACAGCGACTTTTAAGCCTAAAGCTTTCAGGCGTTCTATTAGAGCGTTTGTCCCCTTATTGTGGGCGTCTAGTTCCAAAATATTAGAGTTAAAAAGCGTTAGAATATAATCTCTAGCTTGAGATAAATTCTTGCCTTTTAATTCAATATAGTCTTCTTTGACTTGAGCTAGAATACTCAGTCGTTTTAATTCATTTTCAATCAAAATAAAACCGCTCTCATTATCCATATTCAAAAATTTAAATTTCATTTTTAACCTTTTTAAAATCCTAGATTAAGCGTTCGCCATAATTCTTCTACTTCTTCTATTTCTAAATAAATAGTGCTTTGGGTGTGAAAAAAAACTTGAATTTTTTCTAAATTAAGGCTTTTAGTTTTAAGGCATTTTGGGTGTGCTAGAACAAATCCTTGAGCTAAGGATACAGAATGTTCTAATTTTTCATTGCATAAAAAACAAGAGCCTTTAGTTTGCAAACGCCCTTCAAAATGTAAAAGCTTTGCATACATTTCTAAGATTACTCTTAAAGGGTGCTGTTTAGAGAGTCTTTTAGCCCCATTGTCTAAAGTGTCAAAATAGATGTTATCTAAAGAATGCACCCCTTCTAAATGCTTGAATAATAACGCACAAAAGCGTTGCCAAAAAAACAAGCGTTCTAATTCTCTCTCCCATACATAGCCTAAATGCAAAATATTTCTTAGTTTGGGTAAAAATTTTTCGTCATTTTCTTCTTCAAAATCAATTTTACGCCCCACATTTAGCACGCTATGGCGTTTGCCATAGAAACGATAAAGTGTTTTTAATTCGGTTTTGGTTAAAATGCATACGATTAAATCTTCATCCCTTATGCTTTGTGTTTTTAAAAGAAATCCTTGCATTTTTACTCTTGGGAAAAAATTTTCTTTATTATAAGCAAAACTTAGATACAATCTCAATAAAACTGCAAAATTAAGGAAAAGAATGGGATTTGCAGATTTCTTTAAAAATTTTAAAATAGATAAATTGCGAGCAAGCAAGAATGAGCAACCAAGCCATTGGGTTAAATGTCCTAAATGTTGTGCATTAATGTATTATAAAGAAGTGTTTTCTAAAAATAATGTGTGTTTAAAATGCCACTATCATTTTCGCATGAGTGCCACAGAGAGGATTGATTTTTTATGTGATGCGGGGAGCTTTGAAGAGTTTGATAGGCATTTACGCCCTAATGACCCTTTGAATTTCGTGGATAAAGAGAGCTATAAGCAACGCATTAAAAAATATGAGAATAAAACCAATCGTCCAAGCTCTGTGATTAGTGGTGAGGCTAAAATCAATCGCATGCCTTTGCAAATTGTGGTGTTTGATTTTGGTTTTATGGGGGGGAGTTTAGGCTCAGTTGAGGGCGAAAAGATTGTAAGGGCTATTAATCGTGCTATAGCTAAAAAAGAGGCGTTATTGATTGTTTCAGCAAGTGGGGGAGCTAGAATGCAAGAATCTACTTATTCGCTTATGCAAATGGCAAAAACTAGTGCCGCTTTGAATAAACTTAGTGAGGCTAAGCTCCCTTTTATTTCACTACTAAGTGACCCTACCTTTGGAGGGGTTAGTGCATCTTTTGCTTTTTTAGGGGATTTGATTATCGCTGAACCGGGGGCAATGATAGGTTTTGCAGGAGCTAGAGTGATTAAGCAAACTATAGGGACTGATTTACCCGAAGGCTTTCAAACGGCGGAGTTTTTGCTAGAGCATGGTTTGATAGATATGATTGTGCATAGAAAAGATTTGAAAAAGACTTTGAGTGATTTAATTGCTATGACTACGCACACGACTTCAAAGGTTTTTTAAAAAAGAGTTTTATAATATTATGCGTTGTGTGGTGTATTCTATCGCTAAGAGTTCGCCTTTAGAGCTTGTGAGTGTCTATCAAAAACAATGCAAGCAGTTTGCTTGTGAGCTAGAATTAATAGATTTATTCCCTAAAAATATAGCGAACGCTCAAAAAATTTCCAAAGAATTTGCCCAAAAAGCTTACTCTTTAGCCTTTGAGCCGTATCTAAACTCTAAGGCAAAAAACATCGCCTTACACCCTAGGGCTAAAGGGGGAGATAGCTTTATGTTTAGTAAAATGTTAGAAAATCATCTTAATATTAATTTTTTTATCGCTGGGGCGTATGGGTTTGAGGAGGAGTTTTTAAAAAATTGTGAGGCATGGAGCTTGAGTGAGATGACTTTTAGCCATGAGGTGGCTAAGATTGTGTTGTGTGAACAGATTTATAGAGCTTTGAGTATAATCCACCAACACCCATACCATAAATAGGAGGCGTGTATGCGCTATTATGTTGTGTTTGCATTTTTGTTTATTGTAGGCTTTGGAGTGTTTATCTATAGCATAGATACGCATTCTTTTGTTTTAAATATTGGAACTACAAGTATCAATCTGCCTATAGCAGTGTGGCTTATGGGGGTTCTGGGGGCTTTTGCCCTTTTTTCATGGATTTTTTTATTCAAGCATAATATCAGTCATAAAATCCGCTTGCACCATGAAAAAAAGGATTTTGATAAATTACTCAATCAAATTATGGCTCAAGACACTCAAAAAACTTTTTTAAAAACTAAATTTGCCAATAAGCACATGGAGAATCTCTCTCAAATTCTAGCTCGCTATGATTTAAAAGCTGATTTAAACACGCCAAATAGTGGGTGTGAAAAAGTGGATAATCTCTTTTCGCATTATCAAAACCTTGAAAATGGCGAACTCAAAGAATCTAAAGAACATTCTAAGCATACCCTTTCTTATGAGCATGCTTATTTCCCTAAGCGTTTGATAGCCTTAATCCAGCATGACCTTAAAAATGCTTTAGAAACCCTAAAAAACACGCAAATCCCTTTAGAATTACGCCGTTATGCTTTTTGTGAAATCACTCAAAAAGGGAGTGAGAAAGAGGTTATAAAAGCTCTTAATTTAATGCAAGGCTTGTTAGATAAAGAATGCGTGAGACATCTTTTGAACGCTTTTTTTGAAAAGAATATCGCTTTAGATGTTTCAAAAATATCGCAACTATGCCTTGAAGCACATTATGATAAAAACGATTATTTAAAGCTCGCTCAAAACGCACAGAATTTTTTAATCCCTGATAAGTGGTTTAAATTCTTTGAATTTTTGAGCGAAGAAGATGATCAAGCACAAAAAGCCTTTTTATTTGTGTTATTAGAATTAGAGATGAATGATTTAGCCAAAGAGCGTCTAGCGACCTTACCTTTTGAAGAATACACTCTTTTAAACGCTTATATGGACTTAAAAAAAGAGCATAAAGCTTATAAATTAGAGGCGTTTTTGTAGGGTATTTTTAGAAGTAGGATTGATTTGAAAAATCTAAAGTTTAGACTTTAGATTTTTTGTTGAAAATCTTAGGTGTTGTGCTTAGTGATAGGGTGATGTCATTGCAATCAATTCTGGGGATAAGATAGGGGTTTTCTGTGTGTAAGTTGGCTATTCTTGGTTCTGTGCTAAAGGCTGTAGCACATCTTTTTGATTTTAAAAAATCTATGAGATGATTATTGTAACCCCCATAGGGGTAACAATACACAAAATTTTTCTTATCAATAAAATCTGATAAAATCACTAAAGCCTTATTTAAATCATTCTCAAATACTTTCTTATCTATGCAATCCATCCAAAAATGGTCATATCCATGCACACCTATAAACATGCCCTCTTGTTGCATTAGTTTGAGCTGATCGGCATTCATATACAGCTCTCTAGCAAAAATATTTTCACAAACACCTACATATTTCTTAAATAATTGGCTTGCAATGGTTTGTCTCAAATCTTTATCTAGCACATTTTGTAAGATACGCTTGATAAAAATAATCTTTTTATTGTCCCAACGATTCGCTTTAGCATATTGGAAAAACAATTCATTGTTGCTAGGAAGAGAATAACCATTGGCTCTAGCGTAATCTAGCATATTATAAAGTTCTTTTAGTAAATTGTCAGTATTTGAGCGGTTTGCCAAAATAAAGTGGATTTTATGGACATCTAATAGAGAGAGTTGGGGGGGGGGGGTAGTACACTCATCAAGTGTCTTGGCATTTATGAAAAAACTCCCTTGAAAATTATAAGCCTTTAGAAGAGGGAATACATGCAAATAATGGTCTAAAAGTCCATCATCAAATGTTAAAAGCAAGGCATTTTTAGGCAAATCTTTTTGGCCGTTTAAAGCAAGTAGAAAATCTTGCATAGTAATTACTTTATAATATGAGGCAAAAAACTCTAAATGCTTTTTAAAGGTATGTAATTCTAGTCCTTTGATATTAGGGTAGCGACTACTAGCAAGATTTCTAACATAATGATACATAACAATAGTAACTTTGGAATTTGTAGTGTGCATTCTATATTGCATTAACAACAAGCCTTTATTTTAGGTTTTATCACACAATTATAGTATAAAATAGAAATATTAAATATATTTCTTAGATTTTAAAAATTAAAATAATTTAGCTTTTTGAAAGATGTTTTTGGTGTGATTATATTTTAACATAGTTTTGATATTAAAATATCTTTATTAATATAGATAATAAAAAACTATGAGATAATAGAAATTTAACTTAAAGATAGAAAATATTATATTTTTTTATATTTATATAAATATTACTTATTGTAATAATTAACCATGCTTTAAGTAATAAAATAGTTTTATCAAGACAAATATTTTAACAGAGTTTTTAGTTTTAAAAAGGTTTGTTTTTTAAACATTTTTATCGCTTAGATTTTATTTTGTAGTAATTCTTTAGGGAGGATTATGTAGAGTATTTGTTATCTATTAACGCCTTGTGGAATGACCCACAAGGCTAAAAACTTATTTTTTATGAGCAAAAGTGTGTGGATTGCCTTTAGCTCCGGCATAAGTGATTTTATCACCCAAAATATCATAGGCTTGACCAAAGCCTTTTACATAACGACCTTCTTCAAAATCTAATGCGATTAAATGGAAATCTTGCATGGTGCGTATGGTTTTAATGCCCCCAGCACCACCTGTTTTTTCAATGAAAGCATCAAAAGCCTTGTCAAACTCAGCTCCCCTTTCAATAAATCGCACTTTAGTTTTATAACGCAAACGCTTTCTTAAAATCGCTGATTTAGCTTTGCTCTCATCTTCTAAAAACATCACTTCTACATTATTTGGATTGTGCTTAAGACTAGCAAAATGTTCGGCTACTTCACTCACATAAATATAGTATTGCTTGTTATCGGACATAAGGCTCGCATAAGAGCATACCACATGCCCATTAGGGTGTAAGGTTGCTAAACAAATAGAATCAAAACTCTCTCTAAAAGCTTTGATTTCTTCCTCAACGCCTTTTAAATCATGGGTTTTTTCTACACTTTGGCACAATTCAATGATGGCGTTTTTATAATCTTTAGGGTCTTTAATCTCTTCATTAAACTCAATTCTTAAGGTTTGATTATCATTGTAGCTAATCACAATGCCTTGAGAATCCACGCTTTGAAACTTTACATTCTCAGCGTTATGGATTTGTCCGAATTTTTTTAACAAGCCCTTCATGTCTTCTACATGATGAGCGTTCATGTGTTCTATAATACGAGTAAGCATAGTAATTCATCCTTATTTTTTAATATAAGTGAGAATACTACAATAAAAGGGTTAACTCTAAGCTTAATTTTGAGTTGAAAACTTGGTTTTTATCTCTATGCCTAAAAGTTTAAAGGCGTTAGTTAAGCTTAAGCTAACCACTAAACAAATTTTTAAAAGCTCTTTTTGTTTAGGAGTGTCTAAAATTTTACAGGCATTATAGAAGCTGTGAAATTCAGATGCTAAAGTCTTTAAATATTCGCACATTTTTTGCAAGCCGTATTCTTCAAAAGAAGTTTCAATAACTTTAGGCAAGCTTAAGGCACTAAAGAGCAAGTATTTTTCTTCAGCGTTTAAGTTTGTTAAAGGGGTTTGTAAAATCTCTTCTTTTGAAAAGTGTGATTTTTCTAGCATGGTGTGGATTCGTGAATTAGCATAATGGATATAGTAAATAGGGTTTGAGCTATCTTGTTTATTAAGGCTATTGACATCAAATTCTAAGTGGGTATCAAGGCGTTTAGATAAGAAAATAAACCTTAAAGCGTCTTTGCCTATATCATCAATGACATCTTTTATCAAAATAAAATTGCCAGCTCTTTTACTCATTTTGTAAGGTTCTCCATTTTTGAGTAAACGCACCATTTGAGCGAGCAAGACTTCAAGCTTGTTGGAATCATAACCTAAAAATTCAAGACTAGCTTTCACTCTAGCGATATAGCCATGGTGGTCTGCCCCCCAAATGTTAATAAACTTGGTATAGTTTTGTTTAAATTTTTCATTATGATAGACAATATCGCCAGCTAAATAAGTGTAGCTCTTATCTTCTTTGATAAGCACTCTATCGCTTTCATCTTGGTGTAATGAAGATTTGAGCCAAATTTTAGAATCCTTTTCATAAAGAGCGTTGTTTTTTTCTAAACACTCAAACACTTTGTCTTTATTCTTAAAAATTTCTTTTTCGCTCGCATAAGAATCAAAGTGAATGCCTAAAGCATCTAAATTATCCTTGATTTCTAAAAGCATTAAATCCTTAGCATAATCGCTTAAGACTTCAATAATCACTTCTTCGTTTTGCTCAAAAAGGCTGGACTCTAAATCCTTACTAGCAAGCTTTGCGATTTCTATGATGTATTCGCCCTTGTAAAAGACTTCTGGGTAAGTTACACTCTCTTTTAAAACATGCTCTTTATAAGCAAGCCATACTGAAAGTCCTAGCAAGCGAATTTGAGCTCCCATATCATTTACATAATATTCACACAGGACTTCATGCCCTAAAAAGCGAGCGATTCTTGCCAAGCTATCGCCAAATACCGCCCCCCTTGCATGCCCTATATGTAAAGGTCCTGTAGGGTTAGCACTCACATACTCTAAAAAGATTTTTTGAGAATTTTTACTAGGAGCTTTAGAGCCAAATTTTTCTTTTAATTTTAAAGCACTTTGGGTAAAACGCTCTAAAAAACCTAAGGAAAGCGTGAAATTAACATAACCCTTACAAGCGACTACGTCATCAAAAAATCCTTGAACTTTTGAATGCGAGCTAATTTTAATGGCTAATTCTTCAGCGATAGCTAAAGGTGATTTTTTAAAGACTTTTGCCAAACTAAAAGCAACAGGCGTGGCATAATGCCCATGCTCCCTGTTTTTAGGGTATTCAATAATCACTTCAGTTTCTAAAATTTCTTCTAAAACGCTCTTAATGAGAGTGTGCATTTTTAACTTTCTTGTTTTTGAGTGGTTTTAATATTTTGGTTAGTGCTTACTTTTTCATCAAGGCTCTTTTGAGAGGCGTTAGAAGAGTTTAAATCTTCTTCGTCATCTTTCACAGCTTTTTTAAAATTTTTAATCCCACTACCCAAACCTTTAGCTAACTCTGGAATCTTCTTAGCTCCAAACAATAAAACAATCACTAATAAGACAATAACCCAGTGCCATATGCTCGTAAATCCACCCATAATTTAACTCCTTAATCTCTATATTTTTACTTTTCTCTTATTATAACCTTTTTAAAGGTAATTGATAGGTTTTATACCCAATCAATTCTTCCATTCTTCACATACTTTTTCAAAATTAAACGCTTTTAAGCGATAGGCTAAAGTCCTAGCAATGCTTAATATAGCTTCTTTAGATTTTTCTAAATTGTCGTTAATAATGAGATAATCAAAGCCCTTTAAACATTGCATTTCATTATAAGCATGGACTAATCGCTTTTCTATAGTTTCTTTAGAATCTGTCCCCCTTAAAAGCAAACGTTCTTTTAAAATCTCTTGATTTTTAGTGTTAATAAACACTGAACATGCGTTAGGATAATACTTTTTAATGTCTCTATGTCCTTGCACATCAATATCAAAAATAACGATTTGTCCTTCTTTTAAGGCTTTTTCTACAGGGATTTTAGAAGTGCCATAGTAATGATTATGCACAATAGCCCATTCTAAAAATTGCCCTTTTTCTATGCCTAGTTTAAATTCTTCTTCGCTTACGAAGTTGTAATGCAACCCATTAGTCTCGCCTTCTCTAGGTTTGCGAGTGGTTGTAGAAAGAGAAAAATAGGTTTGAGAAATATTCTCTTGTAAATACTTGGTAAGGGTGCTTTTACCTGCTCCACTAGGACCTGATAGAATGAGTAAATTAAAATCATTATTCATTAGATTTTTTATCCTCTAAAGTGATTTTAATGTTTAAGGTCTTGCCTTCTAAAAGGCTTTCTAAAGATTCTTGATTGAGATTTTTAAACAAGTCTTGTAAGCTTTGTTTAAGGTGTAATTCAAGGGGGTTAGAAAGATTATCGCTTGTAGTTTCTTTGGTTGTTTCTAGGGTGTGTGCATCACTCTCCTGTTTAGTAATCTCTTTGGTTGGTGTTGTAATGTCCTCATTAGTAAGGGGTAATTCTTCTCCGATAGCTTTAGCCATAACAGGTTCAGGAATATCTTCAATATTTTCGTAGTTTTTAGGAGCTTCTACAAGAGGTTCTTC
>NZ_FZMR01000020.1 GCF_900198405.1 Helicobacter cetorum | reverse complement strand
TTAAGAACGGGTTTGAGAGTAAGTGATAGCTATATTAAAAGCGAGATAAACAAGGCGGACATTATCCACTCTTTCATTCCGCAGGCTAGAACGCTTGAGTAAGCCTAAGGAGTGGGCTAGCGAATGAATTATACCATAAAAAGAGAGACTAACCCCAATGAAAACTAAAATAGCTTTATGGAGTGGTGGTAAAGATAGCACGGCTATGATAGACTTACTTTTAAGAGATAAAGCAAAGCTAGATTACATTGTCTTTAATGACACTCTAAATGAATTTAAGGCTATGTATGATTATATAGATAAGGTTAGTCAATATTGGAAAGAAAGATACAACGCTAACATCGTTATTACTAAACCGCATGGGGATTTTATTTCTAATCAGATTCTAAAAGAAACAAGCAAGGGAATATTTTTGGGTAGAACTAAAGGCGTTTTAAGTAGTGGGCATGTTTTTTGCAGATGGCGTAGAGAAAGCAAGGTCTATCCCTTAGAAAGGTTTGTTAAAACTCTTAAGGCTAATAGAGTGGTTTATTTAGTAGGCATTACTACAGATGAAGCGCACAGAGCGAAGTTTATGAATAAGGAATTTGAATACCCCTTATTGAATAAGTATAAAATGAGCGAACTTGATTGTAAAAAGTATTTACAAGATAGAGAAATGGAAAACCCTTTATACAAGCATTTTGAAAGAACGGGTTGCTTTTTTTGTCCTTATCAGTCCTTAAGAGATTTTTACAGAATTTGGAAGTATTATCCTAAGGAGTGGGCTAAAATGAAAGAATATGAAAGCTTGTGCAAAGATAACGCTATCAATAAATCGTGGTTTTTAAAAAATCGTAGTATGGAGTATATGGAAAATAAATTTAAAAAAGAACAAGAGTTAGAATTTGTTGATGATGAACCTTTAAAAGATTGTTTTTGTAAGGTTTAAGGCATGCAAAAAATCAAAGACTTTATAAACAAATATCCGGGAATGAGCTTTATCATTGGTTATTTAATTTTAATCTTGCTTGTAATTATCAATCATTTAGATAAGGCTATAGGGAGTGTGCTTAATGCGTTGTTTATGCTCTCTTGTGTGTTTTTATACTATCGGGTGCGTTAGAAAGAATTATAACCCTTTTAAGAGCTTGGTTTTTAAGCTAAAGTTTAAGCAACAATACGCATTAAAAGGCTTAATATGAAAGGATTTATAAATGAACTACCCTAATTTACCAAGCCCTAATTTAGACATCACACAAGCACCAGAGATAAAAGAACTCACTAACAAGCTTTTAAAAGATTTGCAAAATTCTTTAAATCATAATGGGCTATGGAAAGAACAAGTTGAATTAAGCCTTAAGGGAATAGTGAGAATTTTAGAAATCCTTTTAAGCTTAGATTTTTTTAAAAACGCTAATGAAATTGATGAGAATTTAAGACACACTATAGAATGGTTACAAGAATCTAGCCAAGAATTAAAAGCTAAAATGCAAGAATATACAAGCTATTTTCACGCCTTTAATACTAGCATGCAAGCTAACGCTATAGAAGTAGAACAAACCCTAGAGAACAACAAACAAACGATATTAAGCGAGCTTGAAAGGTTAGAAAATGAAATCAATTCTAAAAGCACAGAATTACTAGAAGGTTTTAAAATCGTTTTAAACACCGCTTTAAAAAACGCACACACCGCTTTAAATCAAGCTAAAACAGAGAGCCTAAACGCTTTAAACGAGCTTTTAGAAACGCTTAAAAACCAATTACAAAACAGACAACAAGAGAGTTTAAGACTTTTAGAAAACTCTCAAAGCACCGCCTTAAGCGAGATTAACTCTAATAAAGAGAATGCTATAAATGCGATTACACAAGATAAAGCAAGCGTTTTAAGCGAGATTAACTCTAATAAAGAGAATGCTATAAATGCGATTACACAAGATAAAGCAAGCGTTTTAAGCGAGATTAACTCTAATAAAGAGAATGCTATAAATGCGATTACACAAGATAAAGCAAGCGTTTTAAGCGAGATTAACTCTAATAAAGAGAATGCTATAAATGCGATTACACAAGATAAAGCAAGCGTTTTAAGCGAGATTAACTCCAATAAAACCAACGCCTTAAATGAGCTAACAAACAAAACAAGCGAGAGTTTAGAGAATTTGAAAGCTCAAAAACGCTTAGAATTAGAGAGCTTTACTAATACAGCCAATGAAAAGATAAGGGAGTTAAATAACCTTAATAGTAGATTGATAACCAATTCAGGCGGTGTCATTAAGGTATTTGGTAGGTTTGTTAATGTGGATTATCAAAAAGATGTAAAATATATTAACACTAGCGATGAATTCCAACATTTTTTTTATTTAGCCAATAGCCAAGATGAGCCTTTATTTAAAGCTAATAGAAAATACCTTGTAGAAGTGTGGCTACCTTATGAATTAGCTTATATTGATTATATTAGTAAGGATAATTCGCATATAATGCTTGTAGCAAAAAATTCAGAAACAGATAAACAAGCTTTATATCCAAGCATAAAATCTCTTGTAAATACTGAAATTGCTAGAATGGTAAACAAAAGATATAGAGTTTACTCTCACTATTATGTGAAATTCCTTTATAGCCCTAGCAAGGACTACATGGCATTATCTCTTATGGGTTGTAGAATTGTAGAAGTTGTTTTTTGCCCTACAAATGCCATGCAATATTCCGGTGATGCGCTTGATTCATTGCGTAAAGTAAAATTAAACAATTTTGAATCAATTTATAGGACAAAATACCAAAGCATTTTAGAAGAAGGCTATTTTACACTCACTGAATTAGAACAAGAGCCAAAAATCCAAGAAGTCATTAACGGGCAATTAAGATAGCTAACCCTTAAAACGCGTTTTAATTTGCTTTAAAATGCCTTGTAAATTTATGAACTAAAGGTTTGAAAAATGCAAAAAATCGTTTTAGAAAATATGATTGCGTATAAAGAATGTTTAGGCGAAATGGTAAACTTTTATCATTTAAAAGGTAGCATAAGTTCTCTAAATGATGACCTTATACTAGAACTTAGCGATGATATAGAACTTCCTTCTAAAGAAGAGATGATAAACAAGCTCAAAGAATGCTTTTATTTTCATAAAAAGCAAGAATTAGAAAAAGTTATCAATCAAATTTGTGATACTAAGATTTTAGAAGGCTTTAATAGCGATGCGTTAGGGAGCTTACATCATTATGATATGCGTTTAGAAGACCAATTAAACATCAACGCACTAGCGAGCGCGAATTTAGGAAGTCCTTTTAGGTGCGCTAAAGTCTTAGAAGATAACACGCTAGGCCCTAAGACTTATAAAGAGCATACCAAAGCAGAGATTAGAAAGGTTTTTGCGGATGGTTTAAGGTTTAAAAGCGAGATTTTAAACTTCTATGGAGCTGAAAAAGAAAGGCTATACCAAATTGATAGCTTAGAAGAGTTACAAAACTTTGAGATTAAAGAGATTTAAAATGCAAAACTTTACTGAACCTATCAAAGTGGAATTTTCTAACGACGGCAAAAGTTTAAGGCTATTAGAAGGCTTTAGATACTACCTTAAAAGTGATAATTCAAAAGCTATCATTGTGCCTACGAATTTTAAAACTGACGGCTTTACGAACATGGGCTTAAGCTTTATAGTGCCTAAATATGGTAAAGGGCTTAAATGCGCAATTTTACACGATTATATGTGTGATGTATTAAACAACAAGCTAGAAAGACCTAAGGATTTTATGATTAGTTCTAGGAAAGCTTGCGATAAACTCTTTTTAGAAAGCATGCTAGAAACTAAAGCATTTATGAAGTTTAAGGCGTATTTGATTTATTTTGGTGTGCGTGTGTTTGCTAGAATTAAAGGATTAAAATGATGGATAAATTTAAGAGATTAGTTACATTCAAAACTAGCGGGGTTTTAAGGGCGTTTAATAAGCATGGGGATTTGATAGTCCAACGAGAGATTAAAGAGCCTAAAACTTTAGAATTAGCTATCGCTCCTACTTGCACTTATAAGTTTAATGAAACAGAATTTGGGGTGTGTGCGGGCATTGGTGAGCTTGATTTTTTAGACTACCCTAAGAATTTAGATTTTTTTAAACTCAAAGCTAGTGTAATAGAACGCTATTTACTCACACAAGAGATTCTAGAAGATAACGAGCAAGAAAGGCTATTAAACGAGTTTTTAGAAACTTATGACAAGAATATAGAGAAAGGCTACTACTACCTAGTGCCAAGGTTTTTTAAAGAGAAAGAAAGCGAGCTTTTAAGAGTGAATAGCTTAAGCGATAGAGACAAAAAGCAAGCGATAAAAGCGTTTAAAAAAGCTAGAGCTTGAAAAAATGAAATTTTTAAATTTAATTTCTTTTTATCTAAACATTCATTTCTTAAGGGGGACAGGGGGGTATTTTGCGATAATCATTCGCCCCCTAGCCCCCTTTGGTTTAAAAAGACATCTAGTCTTTATTAAACTCCCCTATCCCCCTAACAACGCTTTAAGGAGCTATCGCTTAACTGCGTTAAGCTCTTTTATTGTTTATCTTAAAAACGCTTTTAGCGTTTTTAAAAACAAAAAGATGAATTTTAAAAGGATACCCAAATGTTAGAAGTGAGCGAAATTCTAAGCAAAGTTAGAGCGAGATTAAACGACAATGACATAGAAAGCTATATGTTTAAAGATAGCGTTTTAATAGAGAGCTTAAATCAAGCGGTTTTAAACACGATTTTAGAATTTAGGCTTAATAAAGAGATTACAAGAGTGGTATTAGAAGATGAAGAGCGTTTTTTAAACATTCCTAATCTTTTAGGCATAGAAAGCGCGAAATTGGATAAAAAAGAGTTAGAAAATAGAACAAGCATTCCTAAAGATAAGGGCGAAGTAGAATTACTGATTTTAGGCGATAGATTGAGCGTAACGCCTTTTAAAGCGGGCGAGTTAGAAGTTATCTATTTTAGGAGCCTAGAAGTTAGCAATGTTTTAGAAAGCCTAGATTTACCCAAAATAAGCTTAGATGTTTTGGTTTATAGCGTGGTGTGTAATCTTTTAGAAATTCCTACAAACGATAATAACTTAAATCTTATTGCAAGCTATAAGCAACTTCTAAAACTCGCTAAGGATAATCTAACCAACTATTTAAACGCAATGTATTCTAAAAACATTCATTTTAGCAAAGTAGTAAGGGTGTGAGATAAACGCCCCCCTTAAATGAGACTTTTAAGGGGGATATACCAACAAATAGCCTTAAAAGAAGGAGTAATTTCTTTTAAGACGCTGTAATTATAGTAAAAGAAGTTTTTGAAAAATAGGGTTAGAAATTTTATACAAAAATTGAAATCCAATTAAAAACGCTAAAAGCGTTTTTAAGAAAATATATAAGAGCTTGCTTTAGCAAGCGATAACTTCTTAGGCGTTATAGGGGTTATGGGGGGTTTCTTAAGGGGGGATAAGGGGGTATATCGCAAATACCCCCTTCCCCACTTGAGAATGAATTAAAAGAAAGAGAATAAAAGAAAAGCCAAAAAGCTTTTTAAGAGTTTTTTAGCCCCAATAGCTAAGAATAAAAAAACAATGCTTTTAGCATTTATAACAAAAAGAGAAAACCCAATTAAAAAACTTATTCCTTTTAAAAAGCGAGCTTTTTAATATTTAAAAGCTATTAACTAAGAATTTCTAACCCTTAAAACGCATTTTAAATTTTTGCATAATACAACATCTTATTCTATAAGGAAGAGCATGGATACAAAAGACAAAGAGATTGAACTAGAAACGCTTAAGCGAGAAATCGCTCAAAGTGAGGCGAGTTTAGAAAATGATTTTGCCAATTACATGGCAGAACACACGGACGAGAAGTTAGAAGATTTGTTTTTCAATAACAAAGTTGATTTTTACAAATATATTCTAACGGCTCAAAACAACTATCTTAAAGAGCATGTGCTAGATAAAGCCGACAAAGCCCTAGCCTTAAGCGATGAGATAGAATCTTCTAAAAAACAAAGCGAAATTAAAAGAGCGCAAAGCGAGTTTTTAGAAAAACACAAAGATGAAAACATTGATATGAACGAGCTAGTGCGATTCTATAATGAAGAATTAAGCCCTAAATATCAAAGAGAAATAGACAAGTTAGAAGGCATAGATTTCTTTGAGGCGATTTATCAGTTTTTAAAAGCAACTAAGCAACAAGAAGAAGGCGTCGCTAAAGAAGAAGAAGAAATCGCTAAAGAAGAAGAAGAAATCGCTAAGGAAGAAGAAAAAGAATTACCAAAAGAAGTGCAAGGTAATGGCGTGAGCGGCGTTAATAGCGCTAGTAATCAAAATGTAATGACACGATTTTAAGGAGAAAACATGTTAGAAAACTTGAATAATATTAATTTTAGCAATATCGCTAGTAACCCCAATATTGGCGTAGAAGTAGGTTATGAAATCCAAAATGCAAGCTGGGTTAAAAGCCCTTTTAAAAGCATTACGGGGCGTTCTAGTGATAGGGGTATTCGCACTTATTTAGTTAAGAATGTTCAGCCTTATAGACCAAGGCTAAAATCACAGCTAAGCGGAAGTGGAGTGAGTGGTAATACTGATTTTGATGCCAACTATGACAAGCTAGAAATCTTAAGTCAAACCATTTACCCTGAAGTGTTTGGTAATTCGTTGCCTAGTCAAATTAAAGCGTATGATGAATTAGAAAGAATTGATTTTATCAAAGAAGCATGCGATAGTCTAGCGTCTTGGATGAATGAAGAGAGAGACAAGCGCATTGTTGCAAGCTTAACTAATGATTTCACTAACTATCTTTATAGCCAAACTATGAGCGTAGAAACCATTAGAAAGGCTATCTTTTTAGCTAGAAATGGTTTAAAAGCTAATGGGGATAAAGCCTTCCCTATTAAGCCCATTAGAGCGGATATGGTAAGTGTGGGCGATGTAATGGTACAAAATACTAGCTACATCATCTTTTTAGATAGCTACCAAGCTAACCAGCTTAAAAAAGATGAAGATTACAAAGAGCTAAGAAAGCTTTATGCGTTCGCTAATGAAGACAAAGGCATTTTATACCATGGGCTTTTAGGTGTGATAGATAATTGCCCAATCATAGATGCGGGCGTGTGGAATAAACTAAATGTAGGCATGCCAAATTCTACCATTAGTGATAGCGAGTTTTCACGCTATATCAATAAAGCCAATGCTAGTAGCATTGTAAGCCCCGCTCAACTTAGAGACATCATTAAAAAAGTAGCAGGAGTTAAAGAGAAGTTAGGCGATAAGCAAATTTCTATTGGTTGTTTAATGGGAGCTAGTAGCGTGCTATTAGCTGGTAGTGAAAAAACGAATTTCTACATTGATGAGACCAAAGACGCAGGCAGAAAGTCTGTAGTAGGCGTAGATTGCATTATGGGCGTTTCAAAAGCTAAATACCAAAGTAGCGATGGTGAAAAAACCCCTTATGACAACCAAGACTTCGCCGTTATTGGCCTTGTGAGCAACATGGAGTAAAACCCAAAATAAAAGAGCTTGTTTGACAAACAAGCGATAACCCAAAAAAGAGCTTTTAAGCTTGCTTAAAAGTGATAGCCCCTTAAGCGTTGTAGGGGTAAAGGGGATTTTTAAGGGGATTTAGGGGGTATATCGCAAATACCCCCTACCCCTTAAAAGAAAGAAATTTAAAACCATGCGTTTTAAGCAAGAGTAGTTTTTAGCTAAGAAAGCTAAGGATATTTTAAAGCGTTGCTTAAAACAACAAAATGAATTTTTAAACGAAAGGAAAAACAATGAAGCAAAAAGTAAAAACCGTTAGCTATTTAGCTAAAGCAGAATTTGAGATTAAGAATGGCGTTTATGATGTAGTAGCCTTGCCTATTGGTGCTGAAGTGATTCAGTGCCATTTAGAAATCATCGGCACTCCAACTGCTGGGACTATTAATGTAGGTTTCAAAGATGAGAGCCATAAAAACTATTTTTTAGCTGATGTGAATGCTAACACAACAAAATACAGCACTAGCGCTAAATGCTACACTAGCCTTGATACTAAAATCGTGGTAGCAGAAGTTAAATCAGCAAACGCACAAGATTGCAAAGGCGTTTTAAGGGTGCTTTATTTCTTACCTAGTGAAATGGAAGTAGAGTATTAAAAACTCTTTTTGCGCTTTTTAAAACCCCTTATTTTAGGGGGTTTGTGTTTTGATAAAAAATCGTTTTTTAAAAGGTTAGAATGAAAAATCTTGTTGAAAGATTTTCTATTATTTTTAGCAAAGGTGAGAAAGTGAGTATTGAAATTAAAATTGATACGATTGAGAAACTAGAGAGCTACACAAAAGAAAGGAATAAAAATAATAGAAACTTCTTTATATTGATTGGAGCATGTTTTTTTATGGCATGCCTAACATGCGCATACATTTTTAAAGGCTTTTAGGTGTGTTTGATTTTAGATTGCTTTTTAGAAAACAAAGGCGAAAGATGACAGAAGAACAAAACTATAAAATAGAAAAATTGCAAATTTTTGCGTTTGTGTTTGTAGCGTCTCTTTTGATAGTGTGTGCGAGTTTGACATGCGCATATATTTTTAAAGGCTTTTAAGTGTATTTGATTTTAGATTGCTTTTTAGAAAACAAAGGCAAAAGATGACAGAAGAACAAAACTATAAAAATGAAAGGTTTGTAACTCTTGTAGTGTGTATTGCTATTTTTGCATGCGTTTTGGTGGTTACTCTTGGGGCTAGTTTGACATGTGCATATATTTTTAAAGGCTTTTAAAAGCGTGCGTAATCGCAATATTGTAGAAAACTTTAACATAGATAAGGGCGATAAAGTGGAAATAAAAATTGATAATAAGGAAATGCTAGAAGAATACACTAAATATAAGCTAAAAGATAGCCACTCTAAAGGCTTAAAAATCGTTTTTGTGTGTTCTCTTTTGATTATATCCACTTGTCTAACTTGTGCGTATATTTTTAAAGGCTTTTAAAGATATAATAAACAAACGAACAAAAAGGATAAAAAATGTTTTTTTCAGGCCCTTTAAACACTCAAAACTATTTTTTACAAGACAGGCAAAAGCCGAAGTTCTTAGGTATAACCCCTTTTAGTAGCGGATATAGCAGTTATTTAGATAATCTAAATTCACAGCCTATTACTAATGAAAACCCTAAAAGCTCAAATTTTTCTAACTTCGTTAATAGCGTGGGTGGTTTAGGTGGAATGGGTATGATAGGCGGAGCGATTGGAGGCATTGGCTCTTTAATCACAGGAGCTATCAATTCAAGCGAGCAGAATAAAAATGCCAAAGAGAGCATGCGAATGGCTAGAGAGCAATTTAGGCTAGAAAATGAACGCTATAATGCTAGAGAGCAAGAAAGACTAGCTAATAATAAAGCCGTAGATAATATCGCTAAAAACTACGACATTAAAAACCCTATAACAAGATTTTAAAAAAGCAAACGATTTTTTTATTTTTTAGGATTTTTGTTAAAATACCCCTTCCCATTAAGTAAATATTAGCAGTATTGGCTTAAGGGAGTAAAAGCACTCTTTAAAGTGCGAAGGGGGGTGATTAAATATGAAAATCGGCATTATTATAGTGCTTGTATTCTTAATCTTTATTGAAAGACAAACAAGCGATAACAAGAAAAAAGAGCTTTTAAGCAACGCTTAAAAGTGATAACCCCTAAGCCTTGCGGGTAATGGGGAGTCTTTAAAAACTAAATGTTTTTAAAAACCATAGGGGGTTTGGGGGCTTAAGGGATAGTGTCCTCGCCCCCTAAAAGAAAGAAATTTAAAACCAATAAAAAACTCAATATATACTTACTGAAATAAAAAATTTTAATTTAAGAATGAGATTTTTTTAAAGAGATTTCTAACCCTACAAAAACCATTTATTAGTAGCTATGATACGCTTAAATTGACTTAAAAAGGTTTGATTGAATGCTAGATTTTACTACCTTGCAAGATAACTTTAAAAACGACTATCAAAAGGCTTTAATAGAAAATACCGAGTTTTTAGAAGCTAAGAAATACTACAACGGAAACCAACTCCCCCCTGATGTTTTGAAAATCATACAAGAGCGCGGCCAAACGCCTATCGTTGAGAATATGTTTAAAGTGATTGTTAATAAGATTTTAGGCTATAAGATTGAAAGTATTAGCGAGATTAGACTAAGTCCTAAGCAACAAGAAGATAGAGCCTTGAGCGATTTATTAAATAGCCTTTTGCAAGTGTTTATCCAACAAGAAAACTACGATAAAGCGATGATAGCAAGGGATAAGGACTTGCTAATAGGCGGTTTAGGTGTGATTCAATTATGGGTAGTAGAAGATAAAGAAAGAAATGTTGAAATTGATATTAAAGCTTTAAAGCCTGAAAGCTTTGTAATAGATTATTTCAGCACGGATAAAAACGCCCTTGATGCAAGGCGTTTTCATAAAATGCTAGAAATCACTGAACAAGAAAGTTTAATGCTTTTTGGTAGTGAAGTAGTAGTCAATTATAGCTATGTCAATAATGAAAAAATCGCTAAAATCATTGAAAGCTGGTATAAAGAGTTTAACACAGAGACTAAAGAATACGAATGGAATCGTTACTTATGGAGTAGAAACGCTGGCATTTATAAAGTAGAAAAAAAGCCTTTTAAAAACGGAGCTTGCCCGTTTATTGTCTCTAAACTCTATACTGATGAATTGAATAATTATTACGGACTTTTTAGAGATATAAAGCCTATGCAAGATTTTATTAACTATGCAGAAAATCGCATGGGAAATATGATGGGAAGTTTTAAAGCGATGTTTGAAGAAGATGCCGTTGTAGATATAGAAGAATTTGTAGAAACGATGAGCTTAGATAACGCTATAGCTAAAGTGAGACCAAACGCCCTAAAAGATAATAAAATTCAATTTATGAATAACCAAGCGGATTTAAGCGCGCTTAGCCAAAAAGCCGAGCAGAAACGCCAATTATTACGCATTCTAGCGGGCTTAAATGATGAAAGCTTAGGTATGGCAATCAATCGTCAAAGCGGGGTTGCTATCGCTCAAAGGAAAGAAAGCGGTTTAATGGGCTTGCAACAATTTCTAAAAAATACTGATGATATGGACCGCTTGATTTTTAAACTAGCGATTAGCTTTATTTGTGAGTATTTTACCAAAGAGCAGGTTTTTAAGATTGTAGATAAGAAAGTAGGCGATAGATACTTTAAAATCAATTCTAAACAAGAGAATAAGATACGCCCCTTAAAGTTTGATTTAATCTTAAAGAGCCAATTAAAAACAGAAACTAGAGATGAGAAGTGGTATAACTGGAATGAACTCTTAAAGATTTTAGCGCCCATTCGCCCTGATTTAGTGCCTTCTTTAGTGCCTTTAATGCTAAATGACATGGATTCACCCATTACAAATGATGTTTTAGAAGCGATACAACAAGCTAATGAAATGCAAAATCAAAATTCGCAAGCACAAGCGCCTTACAACGAACAATTACAAGCTTTACAATTACAAAAAATGCAAGCTGAGATTATGGAATTACAAGCTAAAGCGCAAAAATATAGTAATCAAGGAGCCTTAGCACAGACTACCAATGAAAGCGAGCAAATCAACCAAGCCATTACGATAAATGACTTACAACAAGGTAATACTGATAATGCCAATAATGCCAACAATAAGGCTTTAAAAACAAGCGATAAAACCACATGGCAAAAATATCCTAGTAGCCAAAATCTTAGCTACTAGGTTAAGTTAAAAGAATTTGTGAAGGAATGTTGATAAAACTTAAGAGTTATATGCTACTACTTGTTCGTGTTTGTGTTCGTTCTTTTTAAAATTTGTTGCTTAAGACCAAAAAGGTTTAAAGCCACGAACAAGTAATAAGTTTTGTATTATAGCGATAGTTTCTTATGTTTTACTGAAATTGATTAAACACGGATTTAAAAAATGTTTTTTTTACTTTAATTAGCATTTAGCTTTGAGTGTTAAAACCACTCTTTTAAACTTTAACATTTCAATTTCTTTTTCTTATTCTTAAGGGGGACAGGGTGGTATTTTGCGACAATCATTCGCCCCCTAGCCCCCTATGGTTTTTAAAAACATTTAGTTTTTAAAAACTCCCCAATCCCCCTAACAACGCTTTAAGAGACTATCGCTTAACTTCGTTAAGCTCTTTTTGTTTATTAGCTGTGTTTCTTAAAATCGTTGCACACTTTTAAGAAACGATAAATAAACAAATCAATTAACTAAAAAGAAAGAATAAGATTTTTTAAAAAGTTATAATGCTCCTACAAGTAAGGGTAACGGCAATTACTTCTTACTTGAGTTCTTTAACTTATGAAAGGAGCATAAAATGCAAAATAAGATTATTATCTTAGTAGTAATTGTCTTAGTATTAGCTGAAAAGCTTTACTAAAGACAAGCAAGGGAGTTTTTAAGCTCCCTTGTGATTTAAGATAATAGCCTTAAAACTCTTAAAAATTTATGATTTAACAATTTCAGTAAAATTGCTCCAATCTTCTACTTTAAAAGCTCTAATATCTCTTACAGACTGCTTGAACCAATCAATTTGACTTAGTTTGTTGATAGCTTTATAGACTTGTGCAAGGGTGTTTTCTTTGGCTGAATTGACATAAACGCTTCCTTGAGTCCATTCAAAGCCTAGTAACTCTAATTCCTGCCTTAAATCATCATAAGCCTTATTATAAGGCTCACCATAAACTTGTTTTAAAATTTCAATTTTTAAATCAAAAGCGATAGCATACATGCTTAAAAATCCTTTTATTTTTTAACCATATTATACAAAAATCTAAAATAACCCTTAAAATATCAACTACTCTTAGATAGAATGCTTGCTAATAGGAGAAAGCATGCAGAATTTAAAAAAAGAATTAGCCTTAAGAGAGTTAGCAAGGCGTGATTTTTACTATTTTTTAAAACTCAAGTGGGAAAGATTTAATAACGAGTTGTTATTAGAAAGCTGGCATATAGAATATTTGTGTAAAGTCTTAGAATGCACGCAACCTAACACTTGCAAAAAAGAAGAATTGATTAAACGCTTGATTTTAAATATGCCTCCAAGCTATGGAAAAACAGAAATTATTGCAAGGTGCTTTATAGCGTGGAGTTTAGGGCATGACAAAAGCAAAAAGATTTTTTATGTGAGCTATAGCGATGAATTGTGTAAAAGGATTTGTAAGCAAGTAAGAGAGCTCATGCAAAGTCAATTTTACAAGAATGTTTTTTATGATGAAAGCTTTGAATTTTTAAACAACACGGCTAGGGGGTTTGTATTAAGAGAAGGTGGGGGTTTGTTTGTAACCACTTTAAAATCAGCTTTAACAGGATTTCACGCTGACCAAATTCTAATAGATGACCCTATCAAAGTAAGTGATATGAGTTCTAAAAAAGAAGTTAATAATGTCAATACCAACTTTAAAGAAAGTGTTATCTCTCGTTTGCAAGATGTCAATTCCAACATTACAATTCTTATGCAACGCTTAGGGAATAACGATTTGTGCGGGTTTTTGCAAAATGAAAGAGAGTTTGATATAGACACGATAAAAGAATGGAAACACATTAAACTAAAAGCCTTAAACGAAGAAGAAGAAGTTTACAAAATTAAGGATTTTACACACATAAGAGAAAAACAAACCCCCCTATTTGCCTTAAAGCATGATAAAAAGCAACTAGAAGAATTAAGATTACAAATGGGTAATGATGAATTTTCTAGCCAATACCAGCAAGAGCCAATTACTACAAGTGGGGGGTATTTTGACCCTAGCTTTTTAACTAGAATTTTCACGCATGAGTTAGGCGAAATGAATTTGTATATCTTTGTAGATAATGCTTTAAGTTTAAGCCAAAAGGCAGATAATAGGGCTATTGTGGTGGTGGGTGTGGAAAATTACCATAATAGCGTGCGTTACATCGCTTTAGATTGTTATTGTGGGATATGGAGTGAAGAAGACACGATTAACTACATTTTGCAAGCTAAAGAGACTTATAAGAGTGCTAAAACTTATATAGAAAGTGATGGCGGGGGTTTAGTGCTACATAGGCTTTTAATGGTGGAATTAGCTAAATTTAATCAAAGAGCCAAAGAACAAGCAAAGGATATGTTAAGCGATGAAATCTATTGTTATACCCCTAGTAGAAAGATTAGCAAAATAGATAAGATAAAAGCCATGCGACCCTTTTATAATACGGGCTTTTTAGTCTTTAGTCATAGTTGTAAATATATGGAACAAATCCAAAAAGAGCTTTTTAGCTTTAACCCTGATAAACCCTTTAGACAAGATGATTGCATAGACGCTTTGGCTAGTGCTATAGCGCATGAAAGCGTTGTAGCTCCTATAAAAAGAGAAACTAAAATCAGCAATTCAAGGAATATCTTTACTAAACGCACATGGCGGATATAAAAGATTAAAAAGAAGTTTTTGTTTTAAAAGATTGGTTTTTAATTCATTTTCTTGTTTGTTTCTTTTAGTCTAAGGAACTATCGCTTGACTTTGTCAAGCTCTTTTATATTTTTATTGATTTTAAACTCTTTTTAAGAAAATTTAATCTATTATAACAATATGTTAAAATAAGCGTATAGCTATATACACTTTTAAATAATTTCTAAGGTTAAAAAAGTTATAATACTCCTAGCCAACAAGCAAGAGCGCCAACTCTTTATCGCTTGTTGAGTTCTATTGAAAGGAGTAACTTATGCTATATAAGGCTTTTATTTTAATTTTAATTGTCTTAGTTCTAGCTGAAAAGCTTTACTAAAAGACAAAGCAAGGGAGTTTTTAAGCTCCCTTGTGATTGAGATAATAGCCTAAAATTCTTTTTTAATAAAGCTAAAATACGAATAGAAACAAGAAAAAACCACAAAGCAAAAAAGCCTTAAAAAAGCTAGAAAGCTTTGCTTAAAAGAATTATAAAAGCCAAGCGTTAAAGCCGTTTTTGAGCGATTAGCTAATAAGTAGAAAAGAGATTTTAAAAACTATCTATCAAAATAAAATTCTAACCCTTTTAAATCCTTTTTTAAAACGCTAAATTATCATTTATTTAGCAACTCAAGGATAGCGTATAATGAAAATTCCTACAATGCCAGAGCCAAACATAGATTTAAGCTCTTTAAAACAACAAGGCGTTTCTAGCGTCTCTAATAATGAAACGCTATTAGCAAAGTTAGATAAGTCTTTAAAGGATAATAGCGATTTTAAGGAGCAGGTTTATTTAAGTTTAGATGGAATCTATGCGATTTTAAAAGCGTTTGAGCATATAGAAGTTTTTAAAAACCTTGAAAAGACATCACAAAATGTCTCGCTTGATTTTAACGCTTTAAAAGCAAAGATAAAAGAATATGAAAGCTATTTAAGGGAATTAAATGCGAGCTTAGGGCCTAATATAGAAGTTTTAGAAAACTCTTATAATGGAGTGAGCGAAAAAATAAACGAACTTCAAAGCGATTTAGAAAAAGAAAGACAACGCTTGGAAAACGCCTTAAACGCTGAATTAGAAAACCTTAAAACGCATAAAACAGAAGAATTGCAAACTGAAATCAACACGCACAAACAAGAGATTTTAAAGGCTTTAAATTCCCTAAAAGAGCTTTTAAGCAACGCACTAAATGACCAAAAAACCAACGCCCTAAACGAGCTAACAAACAAAACAAGCGAGAGTTTAGAGAGTTTAAAAAACTCTCAAAGCACCGCCTTAAGCGAGATTAACTCTAATAAAGAGAATGCCATTAATGCGATTACACAAGATAAAGCAAGCGTTTTAAGCGAGCTAGAACTTAAAGAGAGTGAATTAAGCCAAAGTTTAACTGAAGAAGTAGAAAACGCTAAACTTGCTTTAAATGAAAAATTAGAGCAATCAAAAACAGAATTAAACCATCTTAATAGTGGTTTGAATGATAAAGTAGAAAGACTAGAAAGAGAAGTAACCACCACAAAAGAAAGCATTAAAAGAGCTAATGATAACGCAGGGAATGCCTTAAAAAAATCTAATAACGCTATAGCGGATGCTCAAAACGCTACAAATCAAGCTAACAACGCCTTAAGGAACGCTAATGAGGCTAAAGAGCAAGCTAGATTAGCCAAGTTGAGCGCTGAATCTATAGACAAAAGCTCTCAAATCAAAGTTTTAAGTAGGGTTATCAATTCTGATTTTCAAGAAAGAAGTTATTATAATATTGGCGATGATTTTGAGCATCTTTTCTATTTAGCTGATAGTCAAAATTTAGAAACGCCTTTATTTGAGGCTAATAAAAAATACCTTGTAGAAGTGTGGTTGCCTTATTCATTGTGTTTTAGGGCAAGTAATGGCAATGATTCTTATATCATACTAGCGAGCAGTAACTCTCCTAGTGATATTCAAGTTTTAAGCGCTAGTTTAAGAACTCTTTTAAACTCTGAAGTTTTTATGGACGCTATCGGTGGGAATAAATTTTATATTTTTTCTCACTATTATGCGAAGTTTATCTATAAGCCAACTAAGGATTATACTCAATTAGGGGTTATGGGTTGCAAGATTTTTGGTGTTACATTTTGCCCTAACCAATACAAGAAAAAATCAACAGATTATGGCTATTATGATTTTAACCTAACGCCCCCCAATCTAAGCGCTTTAAACCCTTATGATTCTTTAATAACTACAAGCATTTTAGAAGAAGGCTATTTTACACTCACAGAACTAAATGAAGAGCCGTCTTTTATGGAAGTAGTAAACGGAAAAATACACAAAAGGGAAAACAAAAGATGAAACCATTTATTAATCAAATTTTAGACGAAAGAGAAGAGAAATACGGAGACTATGAGACAATGGCGATGTTAGATACAGAGCTTAAAGAAGCGTTGAGAACTCACCCAAACTTTATAGCCCTTCCTAATGAGATTAAATGTTCTTTAGAAATGATTTTGCATAAAGTCGCAAGGGTGGTTAATGGGGATTATATGCACAAGGATAATTTTATAGATATTAAAGGCTATAGCGAACTTGCTTTAAGAAGTATAGCAAGATATGAAGAAGAACTAAAAAATGATGAAGAAGATTTTTTAGCCGAATATACGCTTAATGAAATGGACGCCTTAGAAGAAGATGATGAAGAAGAATAAAAACCAACATTTAAGAGCTTAAAACATTATGAGCGTGTTAAAAATTAGCTTTGGCTTGCTTTTTTTAACGATTTTTTGTGGGTGCGCTAAGAAAATAATTTATAGTCAAGTGAAAGTCCCTATCAAATGCGATGTGAGCATGCCAGAAAGACCGCTTAAGAGTTTGGATAGCTTGGAGTATTTAAAGCAGTTGTTAGTCTATACAGAAATCTTAGAACAAGATTTAAAATTTTGCACTTCTAACGAAAAATAACAAGAGCCAATAATAAAGAGCTTGTTTGACAAACAAGCGATAGCCCAAAAAAGAGCTTTTAAGCTTGCTTAAAAGTGATAACCCCTTAAGCGTTATAGGGGTAAAGGGGATTTTTAAGGGGAATAGGGGGTATATCAGTGAGCGTTTTAAAAAGTGCTAAATGCACTTTTAGTAAAACAGCGAACAAGGCGTAAGCCTTTATTGACAACCCCCTACCCCTTAAAAGAAAGAAATTTAAAACAATCAGTAAAAGCACTTACAATCAAAAAGAAAGAAACCCCTTAAGAATAAGAAAAAACAATAACAAACTTTTTAAATATAAAGAACTACCAAAAAGAAATCCAACTGAAAAAACCTTTTTTAATCAAAGAGCTAAGAGAATTTAAAAGCATTTGTATTTTAAACTCTTTTTAAGAAAATTTAATCTATTATAACAATATGTTAAAATAAGCGTATAGCTATATACACTTTTAAATAATTTCTAAGTTTAAAAAAGTTATAATACTCCTACAAGTAAGGGTAATTAGCGGTTACTTCTTACTTGAGTTCTTTTGAAAGGAGTATAAATGCTTAAAGTGGCTGTTATTGTAATAATAATTGTCTTAGTCTTAGCTGAAAGACTTTACTAAAGACAAGCAAGGGAGTTTTTAAAGCTCCCTTGTGATTAAGATAATAGCCTTAAATTCTTTTTTAAACTTCTAAAAGCTAAAATACAAATATACCAAAACAAAAGGTTTTACAATGAAACAAGAAAAAACAGAAAGAGAAAAAGCCTTAAAAAAAGCTAGAAAGCTTTGCTTAAAAGAATTGCAAAAGCCAAGCGTTAAAGCCGTTTTTGAGCGTTTAGCTAATAAGTAGAGATGTTTTATCTAAACATTCAAGACGCTATTATTATTCATGATGAAATCCTAGAACAAACCAAAGGATTAAAAGGCTATAATAAAGTCAATATAGGCTATTTGTCAAGTGCTTTAGAACAGATAAAAGATGATGTTTATTACCCTACTTTTTGCGACAAATTGACGCATTTAATGTTTGCTTGCATTAAATTCCACCCTTTTAATGATGCCAATAAACGCAGCGCTATTTACTTAGGAATGCACCTTTTAAGCATTAATGACTATTCTATAGAAAACTTCGCCAAAGAGCTAGAAGAAGTTGTAGTCAAAGTAGCGTCTAATCATCTCTCTAAGATTGAGTTAAAAGAGATTTTAAAAAACTATCTATCAAAATAAGCTCTAACCCTTAAAACGCTTTGAATTTTTAGGTTTAATAGTTTCATTTTAACAACAAAAGGATTAAAAAAATGTATCTTGTTTTAATGAAACGATTGAAAGATTTAGAAAGCGTAGAAAAAAACAATAAGACTGAAAGCAGTATGCTAGGGAGTTTTAGAGTGTTTGATAAAACGCAATTAAACGAGAATTTAAGCGATGATGAGCTTTTAGAAGAATGCGACAAACTAGACCCTTTGTTTGCTTGCTATTGTTTAGAAAATAGCGGAGAGCCTACGGATTTAAGCAATTTAGACAAGCCTATCATCGCACGCACTTATACGCTTTCTTGGAGTGATACAAGCTGTTCAGTGCCTAAAGAATACCAAAACAAGCACGGAGCTAGGCATGCGGTTTTGCAATTACACAACCCAAATGATAAAAGTTTCAGCGATAGAAAAATTTTAATCCATATTGGAAACACCGCGCATGATACTTTAGGATGCATTCTTTTAGGCAAACAAGCTGATAATAGAATGATTTATAAAAGCACGGACGCTGTAAGAGAGTTTTTTAACTTGATTAAGGATAAGGGCGTAGAAAATTTTTCATTAAAGATTATTGATAAGTGAAGAGCTTTTAAGCTTGCATTTTAGAAGTAGTGCTTTAATTGTTTTTCTCTTTGATAGTTATTTATATTAAAAAAGTTTTATTGCTTTTTTCTTATTCTTAAGGGGGACAGGGTGGTATTTTGCGACAATACCCCCCTTATCCCCCTTA
>NZ_FZMR01000017.1 GCF_900198405.1 Helicobacter cetorum | reverse complement strand
TAAAACACTTTTTAGGGTTAAAACCCTATAATCTTTAAGACTTCTTCTAGCTGATTATTAGAAAGTCCTTTAGCATTAGAAGTAATAACTTCTTTAGCTGAATTTCTAATAGAAGTGAGTTTGTCTTTTAATCCTACTAATTCGTGCTCTTTAGCTTGTATTTCACTCTCTAGCTTTTTAATCTCTGCTTGCTCTTTAGTTTTTAAACTCTCTAATTCTTTTAATTTTGAGTTATCGCCCTTAAGCTCTTTAGTCTTTGTTTCTATTTCATTTTTTAAAGTCTCTAAAGCTTTAAAAGAACTCTTAAAGCTTAGGTTATAAACTTTTAATCTCTCGCCCTTAGAATATTCTTTATTTTGCATTAAAAACGCCCATGCTTGCTTTTGCTTTAAGGGGTTTAAAAAATGAAATACCACAAATTCTGGCTTAATAGCCTTAGCAAAATTAAGCCTTACAAAATAGTTGTATTGAGCATTGCCCGCTAGATTTCTATGAAAAGTATTGTTATTAAGCTCACTTAATACGCTTGTATGAAATTGGTTATTAATGCCATCCATTGGGTTATAAGCGTTTAGGGCGTTGTAATTCAAACTTCCCGGTTTATGGTATTCATAAATAACGCCCTTAGGGAATATGGCATAAGGATTAGTTAAAAACACATCTAACACCCTTAAAACCCCTTGATTAAATAAGCCTTCATAAATTTTATTGTTGGCTTGTTGCTCTCTAGGATTGAAATTAAAATCAAAGCTGAATTTTTTGTCAAATCGTTTGTTCTCTATAGCTTGCTTTTTAACTAGCTCTTTTAAACGCTTGCTAGAATCTTGTATATCTTGTTTTAAACTTGTAAGGCTCTTATTGTTAGCGCTGATTGAAGAATTTAAGTTGCTAGAGCTTGTTTTTAAGCCTTGTAGAATATGGGTGTAGCTATTAATGGTTTTGAGTGTGTTCTCAAATTGGTTTTTAAGATTGACTAATTGATTGACTGCTTGATTTGAAAGACTAGAAGAACCATTAGGGTTGAAATTGGGTATAAAGCCATTACCTGCACCACTACCACTAACGCCATCATTGTTTGGGCCTATTGGGGTAAATGATGGCACATAAGGACCACTGCCAACGCTACCACTACCTATGCCTATATCAAAAAAGCCCATGTGTTTTTCCTTGTTTTTAAGCGTATTTTAGGGGGTTTAATAGGGGGTTTAAAGGGTTAAAAATTCGTGTTTAACTAGAAAAGATTTTAAAATCTTTTCTAGCTTTAGCCTTTAGTGTAAAGGCGTTAGTAAAATAGTGCTTAAAAGCGCTATAATAATAACCACGAATTTAAACATGGCTACTCCTTTGAGATAATCTTAGAGAGTAACCGCCTAGAGAAGTTGTGACCTTCTTTAGGCTTTTAACTTCCCTAGACTTGTATTCTATCTAAAAATTTAATTTTAAAAAAATTATAAAAACTTAGTAAAAAACAAAGCTAGTAATAAAAAGCTTAACAAGGTCAAGCCAGCTAATAATAAGAGCTTGTTTGACAAACAAGCGATAGCCCAAAAAAAGAGCTTTTAAGCAACGCTTAAAAGTGATAACCCCTTAAGCGTTATAGGGGTAAATGGGATTTTTAAGGGGAATAGGGGGTATATCAGTGAGCGTTTTTAAAAGTGCTAAACGCACTTTTAGTAAAACAGCGAACAAGGCGATAGCCTTTATTGACCCCCCTTGCAACCCCCTTAAAGATAAAAATAAATTAAGCGATTAAAAAAACTTAAAAGAGTGTTTGTTAGCACTCAAAGCTAAAGATAGCATTAAAAAGGGATTTGCAATTCTTTTATCTTTTCTTTTAAGGCGCTAACTAAGGCATAATCCTTATTCTCTAAGGCTTTTTTTAAACTAAGATTTAAGCCTTTAACTTTCATTTCTGCTAAGGAGCTTGCATAATGAATCTCTTTTAAAACTTGATAATCGTTTAAAAACTCTAAGGAGCTGAAATCATTTAAAAGAATCTTTTTAAAAATCTCTTTGTATTCTACATCACTAGGGCTTAAATGACGGCTTGCAATGTATCTAAACTCTTCATTATCTATCATGGTTTTATAAATTCTAGCTTCCAATAAAGAGATAGGGGGCTTTTGAGTGGTTTTCTTTTTAGAAGAAGTAGGTAAAAAGGAATTTAAAATCACTTCAAATTCGCCCTTAATAAAGGGGCTTAAGCCCTTAATGGTGTTTAAGATTTTCTTGTAATTAGAATCCTTTTCTTCAAGGCTTAATTCATTCCTTAATAAAAACGCACAATAGAATTTAAACCCATAAATTTTGACTAAATTAGGGCGTTTGTTTTGTTCTAAAAACTCGCCTAAATCTTTAAACTCTCTATTTTTAATCTTAATCACGCTCACATTAGTAACCCCTGAAACAAAGCATAATTCTAAGGCCCTTATACTAGCTTGTAAGCCCGCTAAATCATTATCCAAAGAAAAACACAACTCAACGCCAAGCTTAGCTAACATGTTTAAATGCTCTTTAGTAAAAGCCGTTCCTATGCAACAAATCGCATTAGGATAGTTAAAAAAATCATAACCTATCACATCAAAAAAGCCTTCACAAATAATCACTTGCTTTCTTTTGATAATCTCATCATAGGCTTTAGAGTAGTTAAAAAGAATGTAGGATTTTTTAAAAATCTTAGAATCTCTGCCGTTAATGTATTTAGGAGCGTCTTTACAAGCAATCATTCTAGCAATACAACTTCTAGCTGAAAAACTTCTAATTTTACTTTTAGAGTCTTTTAAGGGTATGGTGATTCGGTAGTTGCAATAGCTTTTTAACTCTTTTTTATCGTTATTGTTATTAAAAAGACCGCTATCTAAGAGTTCGCTTTCACTAAATCTATTCTTTAAACTCTCTAAATCTTCACTGATACAAAAGCCTAAGTCATAAGCTTGTATGTATTCAAGGCTAATATTTCGCTTATGGTTAAGATAGTTTAAAACGATAGGTTCGTTTAAAAGGCGTTTTTTAAAAAGCTCGTTAGCATAGCTTAAAATCTCTATTAACTTTTGATTGTATTCAAATTTTTCATTGCTTTCATATTCTAAAGCGAAATTATAAAGACTAGCGACTTCTTCAATAGCATCTTTAAAACTAATCTTTTTGTATTCTTGTAAGAATTTAAAAGCATCACCGCTTGCACCGCACCCAAAGCATTTGTAAAGATTTTTACTAGCGCTAATCATAAAGCTAGCGCTTCTTTCATCATGAAAAGGACAGCATGCTTTTAAAGAACTGCCCGCTTTGTGTAAATCTAGGTATCTCTCTACTACTTCTATGATATTAACTTGTGCTTTTAAGAGTTCAAAATTTTTTATCATGCGAAATTCCCTTATAGTTAAATACTCATAATATTCACGGCGTTTTGTTGCTCTAAATAATTTTCTTGAGCTTTTTTAAAATCAGTTTCTACTTCAAAAAAGCGGTAATTTTCCATTTTGAGATACTGATAACCTTGTAAGCCTGTTTGCTTATTTTTTAAGATTAAAACCTTTCTGTGCTTGGCTCTTTGGCCATAATCTTTGATATGGCTTAATTCACCGCTTTTCAACTTCTCAATTCTAATCATCACATGCGCTTCATGCGCACCTTTGCGTGAGCCTGTAGGGGCAAAGCTGTCGTTTTTAGAATTTTGAATAATTAGAATAATAACCACTTGTAAGCGTTTGGCTAAGTCGGCTAAGGTGGTGAATTTAATCGTTTCTACTTCTTCAATGGTTCTGCCTATGATTGGGGCTTGGATTTTCATTTGGCTATCTATAATAAAAAGTTTATGCCCTTCTTTAGATAATCCTTTGATTTGTGCGACTAATTCATTAATCTCACAACTCATATCATCTATAAAATAGTTTTCTTTATTAAGAATAAAGCCTTTGCTAGTTAAGGTTTCTACATGCTTTCTAACGCTAAATTCAAAGCCAAAATAAGTAACCTTGTGAAACTTTTGCGCATGGGCTAAATACTGCACGGCTAACAAGGTTTTACCCGCTTCTGGGTCTCCGCTAAGTAATACCATTTGCCCTACTTCTAAACCGCCATCGCTTAAGTGGTCTAAAAACTTCATGCCGGTTTCTATCTTTTCAATCTCGGGCAAGTTCTTAAAATACTCTTCCCACTCCCAAAAATATTTACCATTTCTATTGCTCCCTAACTTAATATGCTTGCCTAAAAAGTCATAATCAAAAATTTCACTTTTTCGTGTGGCTTTGATAAGTTCATTCCCTAGAAACTCTTGCATTTTAAGGCTTAAGTGCGTTTTAAAATCGCTCTTTAAGTCTAAATAGTTAGGGTAGCTATCCGCATTTAGTATCTCTTCAAATTCCTTACTCTCAAAGGCTTGTTCGCCAATTTTTAGCTTGATAGTTTCTAGCTGTATGACTTGATTCTTATTCTTCATCTCTAGCAAGGCTTGGATAACCCTTTGATTAAAGGGGCTAAAGCTAGTGATGCTGATTTCTTCTAAAAACTCTTCAATGTCGTTTGGGTAAGTGATGAAACTATTCATAATTAAGTTTTGCATTTTTCTTTCTCTCTTTCTTTCAATATTTAAATTTCTTTTAGTTCTTAGTGCTACACACACTCTTAAAAAAAAGCTTTTTGGCTTTTCTTTTATTCTCTTTCTTTTAATTCATTCTCAAGTGGGGAAGGGGTTGTCAATAAAGGCTTACGCCTTGTTCGCTGTTTTACTAAAAGTGCATTTAGCACTTTTAAAAACGCTCACTGATATACCCCCTTATCCCCCCTTAAGAAACCCCTTGCTTTAAAAAGACATTTAGTCTTTTTAAAGTCCCTAAAACGCTTAAGAAGTTATCGCTTAAACGCTAAAAAGCGTTTAAGCTCTCTTATTTGTTGGTTTGGCTTGCTAAAGCAAGCTCTTTTTTCTTGTTATCGCTTGTTTGATAAACAAGCTCTTATTATTTCTTTCCCTTGTTTTCTCTTTTTTCCAAAAACTCTAAAAAACTCTCAAACTCTTTGAGCCTGCCATAAATGACTAAGTCGGTCTTTTGATACTCTCTAATAGACTTCAAAAAAGCTAAACGAACGATATTTGATATGGTTGTTTTTTGCTTTCTTTTTTGAGTTAAAAGCTTTTTTAGGGTTGGCTCTTGCAAAAGGATTTTTTT
>NZ_FZMR01000042.1 GCF_900198405.1 Helicobacter cetorum | reverse complement strand
TAAGTCCCTCCAAAAAAAACGCAAAAAACAAATGCTAAAAAACCTAAGCCCTAACGGCTTGAGGCACTCAACTTCTTCTTGCACTCTGCATCGTTGCTGAGTTCACATGCACGCTTTCGGTATTCTTCAGCTTTTTTGCTGTCTTTTTGAACGCCCAAGCCATATTGATATGACTTAGCCAATCCCTCATAAGCTTGAGAAGACCCCATATCTGCTGCCATTCTATAATACATGATAGCCTTATCTTGGTTTTCTTCTACGCCAAGCTGTTCATTCCCATAGTAATAAATGTCTCCTAAAAGGATATAGGCCTCAGCACTCCCTTTAGAAATCGCCTTTCCAAAATACTCTGATGCTTTAGTATAGTTGCTTTGAACACCCATTCCGTCCATATACATGATACCTAAGTTGATATAAGCGTTAGTATAGCCCTTTTCAACAGCAATTTTAAAATACTCTACCGCTTTCTTTTCATCTTTAGGCACGCCCCTACCTTCTTTATACATGACACCTAAATTATTATAGCCTCTAGCTACATCGTTTTCTATCGCTTTTTTGAAATACTCTACAGCTTTTTTATCGCTCTTTTGCACGCCCCTACCATTTTTATACATAATGCCTAAAAGAACATAAGCAAGTGGTTCTCCATGCTTTATAGCCTCTTCATAATACTGAGCTGCTTGAATATAATCCCTATTATCGTAAGCCTCCTCGCCCTTATAGACAAAAGTTCCCTTATCTGCAAGGTGCTTTGCACTAAGAGTGCCATATAGCAATGCTCCAACCAAGCAACTTTTTAATACTACCTTGCACAAACCATTCATCGTTTTTCCTTTTCTTATCTTATAATTATAATAATAATCTCTAGGTGAGATTTAATATTCAAACTCTAAAAAATCTTATGCGTGCATATATATCGTCTATTTACGAGAATTTTATAATATTTTTATTAACAACCCAAATCAAAATAGCTAAAAATCTAAGAAATTTCTAAAAACATGCCTTAAGGATACAAGAAATTGCTAATCTCTATTAAAAAGAGAGATTAGCAACCTTATTTTATAAAACCCATAATTTTAAAAAAAATTAAAATTCTTTTCTTGGGTCAGTAGCTCCATAAAAAACATGGCTTTTTGGTTTAATATGAATCGCATTTACATCACCCATAACAGGTTTAGTAACGATTTGATAGCCCATTTTAGTGAGATTGTCTTTCACATCAGCTGGCATGCCATATTTTTCAATCCTCAATTCATCAGGGAGCCATTGCATATGAAATCTTGGGGCTGAAACGGCTTCAGAAATATTCATGTTGTAGTCAATCACATTGGAAATTACTTGTAACACCGTAGTGATAATTCTAGCTCCCCCAGGACTTCCTACAACCATAAAAACCTTATTATTTTTTAATACAATTGTAGGTGACATAGAGCTTAAAGGACGCTTACTAGCCTCAATCGCATTCGCATCACCCCCCACTAAACCATAAAGATTAGGATTGCCGGGCTTGATAGAAAAATCATCCATTTCATTATTCAATAAAAATCCTGCCCCATCAATACTAGCGGCACTCCCATAAGAGGCATTGATAGTATAGGTAACACTCACCGCATTACCCCATTTATCAGCCACTGAATAATGCGTGGTGTTATTACCCTCATGCAGTTGGTTAAAACCGGGTTTAATCTTAGCGCTAGGAGTTACCGTATCAGGCTGAATGCTCTCAAAAATCTTCTTAGCATACAGCTTGCTAGTGAGCTTTTCTACAGGCACTTGCACAAAATCAGGATCGCCCATATAAACCGACCTATCCGCATACGCTTGGCGCATAGCCTCTGCTGAGATATGAATGTTTTTAGAAGAGCCATAACCCGCCTCATTCAAACTAGCGTTTTCCATAATATTTAAAATTTCAATTAAATGCGTCCCGCCAGAGCTTGGTGGCGACATAGAGATGATTTTATAACCTCTATAAGTCCCTACCACAGGCTTACGCCATTTAACCTTGTAATTGGCCAAATCTTCTTGAGTGATAATCCCCCCATTTTTTTTCATGTCTTTTTCAATAAGCTCTGCCACATGCCCATGATAAAACCCTTTAGCCCCTTGCAACTTAATTTGGGTTAGAGTTTTTGCCAAATCTTTTTGGATAAATAAATCCCCCTCTTGATAATCATGATGCCCTTTTTTAAAGAAGTATTTTCTGCTTGAGGCGTATTTGTTAAAACGCTCATGTGCTTCTTTTAAGGTCTCAGCTTGCCTTTGAGAAATCACATAGCCATGTTCAGCCAATTTAATAGCTGGGTCAATTAACCTAGACAATTTCTTAGTGCCATATTTTTTAAGCATGGCCTCCATTCCTGCTACCGTTCCGGGAACTCCAGCTGCTAAATAGCCATCTTCACTAAGCTTAGGGATAACATTGCCTTGCTTATCTAAATACATGTCTTTTGTGGCTTTTAAGGGGGCTTTTTCTCTAAAATCTAAAGTGATGTTTTCGCCATTAACTAAGTGAATGACTGCAAAGCCTCCACCACCAATATTACCTGCTGCAGGATGCACTACCGCTAGAGCAAAGCCTATCGCTACTGCCGCATCAATGGCATTACCGCCCTCTTCTAACACTTTTTGACCAATTTCACTCGCTAAAGGATGACTTGAAAGAGCTAAACCCACTTTAGCGTTTTTTATAGGGGGATAGCTCGCAGAACTCAAAGGATTTAATAATCCAAGAGAAAGTGCTATCGCACTCAAACCAATCGTTTTTAAAAAACTCCGTCTCATTAAAAAATCTCCTTTTAAAACTAATTTTAGAACCATTAAAAAACAACAATCACATCTAATAAATTTATGGCTTATCTTTATTTGCCAATGAATTATTGTATCATAAGCCATAAGCAAAGCACTATGGCACTCAATCTTTTAATGCCAACTTATTCCTAATGATTAAGTTTTAAGATACTAAAACACTTATTTTTTGCCATTCAATCAGTATTTGCATATACTTTTAAAGATTATAGAGATTAAACACATTGAACTAGACTTTTTTTAACTAATAATGTTATGATAATCTAGCAATTATTTCTCACATTGTTTAATATTTTATGATAATCTCACGGAGTTATAAGACTTAAGCTATTGTGCTTTTGAATAATATTTAAGGATTTAATTATGAAAGGATTACGCAACAAAAGCACCCCCCCCCCCCGCAGAGATGAGACATCTCAAAATGACATGGTTTCTATGGAAACAAAATCTAAAAGTAAATTGGGACGCAAACCAAAAGCTGATTCTAACAAAAAGACTCGTGCCGTAAGCTTGTATTTTT
>NZ_FZMR01000019.1 GCF_900198405.1 Helicobacter cetorum | reverse complement strand
GGGGTAACTTGATTACAACAACGCATAACATTCCTTTAATTTAAGATTTTAAAATGATGAGACAGAATTTTAATACTAAAAAGCTTAAAGTGCAATCAAAAAAATTTTTGATTGCAACAAAAGAAGATTTAAACCTATCGCCCTCGTTTAGGCAGAACGCTATAAGCGAATTTCACATAAATCGCTAAGCTAATTAAAAGCACCGCCACACCTATAGCCAAATACACCGCATAAGTGATTTTATCTGGTTCACTCACACTGAATTTAAACACGAGCATTAAAGCCTCAATCGCTAATGCAATAATGATAGAGCCTAAGAATCTAATCATCGTGCGATGCACGGCATAGTGGTTGTCCCCACTATTTTTACCCAACACTTCTTCTTCAAAAATCGCTTTCACCAAATCAAATGTAGCTAAAGCTAAGGTTAAAAGCACAATAGGGTGAAAGACTTCTTTTATATCAAAGCTATTAAAATGCACAATCGCTGTCCAAAAACTAGAAATACATTTCACAAATAAGAGTAATGACACTAAAGTGAGCATGGTAGAAATCATCAAATACATAATCATGCTCCCATCATTAAAACTCTTAAAATATTTTGAGGGCGAGCTAATAGCAATCGCTACTCTCAAAGGGATTTGTAAGCAAACGACATAAACAAGCTCATCTTCTTGGTTGTATAAAGGATAAGAGGCGGTAATCACTAAATGATTGCCCTTTTTACTAGGATAGGGGTTGGTTAAAACACAGCGTTTTTCTAAAACAGCTTGATAGAAATAATACTTATCGCTAAAGTTGTGGTTACCAGATTCGCTTTTTTCTAATTCAATACCCTCTTGCAAATCATGCTCTAAAATCCCTCCTTTATATCCTTGTCTTTTAAAATAGCTTGGCGTAAGCACAAGCATGCCCTTAGCATCTAAAACAAAAAAGCTTTTTGCCATTTTGACTTCAGAGCTGACTTTACCAATTTGTTTAGCCAAGTAATCCAAGGTGATTTCTGGAAGATGGTTGCGTAAATTATGAGAAAATAAATAAGTGAGATACGCATACAACTCAGTGCGAATCTTAGAATACTGGATAATATCTCTACTCAACATAAAAGAGCCTCCTAAAAACAAAAGCGTTTTTAATTATGAATACAACATTCTAACACTTGTTCTAAAGATTTCTGCAAACCACCATTAGCATTAATGATGAAATCAGCGTTTTGTTCATACAAAACTTGACGCTCGCAATAAAGCTCGTTAGCCTTTTTTAAATCGGCTAAAAGAGGGCGTTTTTGGCGTTCGTTCGCATTCAAACGCCGAGTGATTGTCTCAAAATCTGCTTTAAGATAAAATACTTTCCCTAAACCCCTAAAATTATCATGCATAACAATGCCCCCACCGGTAGAAATCACATAAGGATTTTTAAAGGTTTTTAGCTCATCAATCAAATTTCTTTCAAGCATTCTAAAGCTATCTTCGCCGAATTTTTCAAAAATTTGTGCCACGCTCAAGCCCACTTTTTCGCTAATTAACGCATCGGTGTCTAAAACCTCACGCTTTAAGGCTAGGGCTAGATGTTGGGCTAAAGAGCTTTTGCCACTCCCCATAAAACCGATTAATACAATGTGTTCGCTCATTATTTTAGGTGCAGTTGGTATGCCCCATTTTTTTCTTTTAAGGTGTAGCGGTATTTTCCGTCTAATACAATGCTAATGCGATAATAATTTTCATGCGTGCCTAACTTAATTTGAGAAAAAAATTTCTGCTCCAAAGCTAAAGTGTCATGAATTTTAGAAACGCCTCGTTCCATATCTAAAACAATGCGATAAGGCTCTACTAATATAAAAGAGCGTAATAATTTATGAGAGGAATGCAAAGTTAGGATATTGTTTTCAATAACAAATTCAAAATCTTGGATTCTATAGCGCTTTCCAAACTCTGATTGATTAAGAGTGATTTGAGAGAGCGTTAAAGGGTAATGCCAATCAATTCCCTTATCAATATCCACCACCTTAGAATGGATAGAGCCATCAATATCTTGGTAAGTAATGCTGATATTTTTTAAAATTCTAGCAGTCGTAGGTAAGTCAACATCAAGCTTTTTAAAATAGCTCTCATAAGTCCCACTAAAGCCTCCTTGTAAATTCTTTGAAGTAATTTCAGGCTCAAAAGGATTGTCTCTAGCAAACAACATGCTTAAAATCGCAACAAAACCTATAATCTTTTTTAACACTGGTATTTTCCTTAAATCTCTAGTAATCTCTAGGTCGTAATTCTTTCAACTCAAACAAACGCTTTTGTAACCGCACATTCTTACTTTGCAATTCTGTGATTTCTTGTTGCAAACGCTCATGCTTGTCTTTTAAATCCAAATAGGTCTCTAAAGATGAACTACCAAAAAGCAACTTCCCTAAATAATACCCAAACCAAAGCAACAAGAGAAAAAAGACAATAAGTGAACGATTACTATAGAAAAAATCTCGTGCTTTATTGTCTTTTAAGACATCATCTTCAAAAAGGCTCTCAGCCATTTTTAAACAGCTCTTTACCCAAATAAATGCCTTCTTTTAATTCATGCTCAATCTCTAAAAGGCGGTTGTATTTAGCGATTCTTTCACTTCTTGAAGTTGATCCGGTTTTGATTTCTCCGGTATTTAATGCCACAGCAAAATCAGCAATAAAGCTATCTTCACTCTCCCCACTTCTATGGCTCATCACGCATTTATACGCATTTCGTTTGGCTAATCTCATCGTTTCTAAAGTCTCACTAATAGTGCCAATTTGATTAGGTTTAATCAAAATCGCATTCGCAATATTTTTTTCAATGCCTTTTTTTAAGATACTCGCATTTGTTACAAACAAATCATCGCCCACTAATTGAACCTTATGCCCTAATTCTTTGCTTAAAAATTCCCACCCTTTCCAATCATCTTCGCTCAAACCATCTTCAATAGACACAATGGGGTATTTTGAAACCAATTCTTCATAGTAGGCGACTAATTCAAACGCATTTAAAACTCTGTTTTCGCCCTTTAAATGATAATTAAGATTTTCATCTACTAATTCACTACTAGCCACATCTAAAGCAAGGGCTATCTCTTCACCTAGTTTGTAACCGGCTTTTTCAATGGCTTGAGAAATGACTTCTAAGGGTTCTACATTGTTTTTAAAATTAGGTGCAAAGCCCCCCTCATCGCCCACGCTTGTGAGCTGATTTTTCTCATCTAGGAGTTTTTTAAGCACCTGATAAACTTCCGCACTCGCTCTTAAGGCTTCTTTAAAACTCTCAAAACCTAAGGGCATAATCATGTATTCTTGAAAGTCTATAGAATTGTTAGCATGCGAGCCACCATTAATGATATTAAGCATAGGCACAGGCAAAATCAAAGCGTTAGCCCCCCCTAAATAGCGATACAAAGGAATGTTTAAAGACTTCGCACTAGCCCTTGCTAATGCCATAGACACGCCCAAAGTGGCATTCGCCCCTAAGTTAGAATAATTAGGCGTGTTGTCTAATTCTTTTAAAACCTTATCCACTAAGGCTTGATTAAACGCATCAAGCCCTACTAAATTATCTTTAATCACACGATTGACATTTTCACATGCCTTTAACACACCTTTACCTAAAAAGCGTGTTTTATCATTGTCTCTTAATTCTAAAGCTTCTCTTTTACCTGTGCTTGCCCCACTAGGCACAATCGCACTAGCTTTGGTATTATCACTTAGTGTAATGGTTGCTTGAATGGTAGGATTACCCCTACTATCCATCACTTCTAAAGCAGAAACATCTTTAATACTTATCACTCAAAATCCTTTAACTTTTATTTATTCCATTTCATCTAAAGGTTCATCAGGTAGGGGCATAATCTCTTCAGTCGTGCCAATACTCTCTTTAATCTTAAGAATGATTTCATTCGCTAGAGTTTTATCTTCTTTTAATAAAGCCTTAGCGTTTTCTCTACCCTGCCCTAGCTTTTTATCTTGATAACTTAGCCATGCCCCACTCTTATCCACAATATCTAGTTTCACGCCATAATCAATGATTTCGCCTTCTTTAGAAATCCCTTCCCCAAACATAATGTCAAATTCCGCTTCTCTAAAAGGGGGAGCGACTTTATTTTTTACCACTTTGGCTTTGGCTCTGTTACCGATATGCTGTTCGTTTTGTTTAAGAGCGGCAATTCTTCTAATATCAATTCTCACGCTCGCATAAAATTTTAAGGCATTCCCCCCTGTTGTGGTCTCTGGGCTTCCATAACCCATCATGCCAATTTTCATTCTAATTTGATTGATAAAAATTAGTGTGGTATTCATTTTGTGTAACACGCCGGTGATTTTTCTTAATGCATGACTCATAAGCCTTGCTTGTAAGCCCACATGCTGGTCTCCCATATCCCCATCAATCTCTGCTTTAGGCGTGAGTGCGGCTACAGAATCCACTACCACCAAATCAATCGCCCCACTTCTAGTGATAGTCTCTAAAATTTCTAGGGCTTGCTCGCCTGTATCTGGTTGAGAGACTAATAAATTTTCAGTATCTACGCCAAGTCTCTTTGCATAATGCACATCTAGGGCATGCTCAGCATCAATAAACGCGCACACGCCCCCATTTTTTTGGCATTCTGCAATGATGTGTAAGCTTAAAGTCGTCTTTCCACTTGATTCTGGCCCATACACTTCAATGATTCTACCTTTCGGAATTCCCCCAATCCCTAAAGCTAAATCTAATCCTAATGAGCCGGTAGAAATGGCATCAATTTTTTCTACTTGCTTATCCCCAAGACGCACCAACGCCCCCTTACCAAAAACCTTATCAATTTGTTTAATCGCTAAAGAAATCGCTTTTTGTTTGTCTTCATCTATTGCCATAAAGTCGCCTTAATTAATTTTGATTTGCTTATTCTATCAAATCCTAGCCTAAAATCTATTATAATAAGAGAACTTACCCTACTTATAAGGAACTCGCTTTGATTAGTATCGCTCATAGCCCTGATGCTGATGATATTTTTATGTATTATGCCATTAAGTTTGGCTGGATAGATTGCCCCATTAAGCATAAAAGTTTTCAAAATACTGCCCTAGATATTCAAACCCTAAACCAAGAAGCTTTGAAAAACACTTATGATGTGAGTGCGATTAGCTTTGGGCTATACCCTAAAATTGCCAATGATTATGCCTTGCTCCCTACAGCGACTAGCTTTGGAAATGGCTATGGACCCAAATTAGTGAAAAAAAAGGGCGTGAGATTAAAAAAAGATTTTAGAGTTGCTTTGAGTGGAGAGCATACCACAAACGCCCTATTATTCAAACTCTATTACAAGCATGCTCGCATTACTTATATGAATTTCTTAGACATTGAAAAAGCGGTGCTTGAAGGAAAAGTGCATGCAGGAGTGTTAATCCATGAAAATATCTTAGATTTTCATAACGAGCTAGAAGTGGAAAAAGAATTATGGGATATTTGGAAAGAATTTGTTAAAGTTGATTTACCTTTGCCTTTAGGGGGCATGGCGATTAGGCGCTCCATCCCACTATATCGGGCGATTTTGATTAAAAAGGCTTTAATTCAAGCCATTGAAGTAGCCCTAAAACACCAAGATTTACTCTCTAGTATGCTCATAGAACGCTCTTTAGTTCGGGTGAGTAAAGAGCAATTGCAAACCTATCTAAGCTTGTATGCTAATGAGACTTCAGCTCGCTTAAATGAAACTCAAATTTTAGCTATAGACAAGCTTTTTGAGTTAGGCTATCAACACGGATTTTATCCTAGCTTACTCAAAACTAAAGATTGCTTGCTTACTGATGAATACTTTAAATACCGCTTTTCTTAATCTAATTCTAATTTATGTGTGAGTAAATAACGGCTTATACAATACAATGAAAGGATTTTTAAAAAATCCACGCCCCATAAAAGATAATATTTATTCTCTTCTAACTTTTGTTGTTGCAAGAAATAATAAAACCCATCATTTATGCTTAAATTTGAACTCATTAAGGGCAAGAATGAATTAAATACCATTTCTAAAACAATGCCTACAAGAATGAATAATAATCCCCCTAGTAAAAAGCGAGCCTTTTTGATTTTATTCGCATTTAACACACTCAAAACAAATAAAAATTTCATTAAAACAAGCCCTAAAAACAGCATAACGCCTATAATTTTAGCAGGATTTAAAACAAAGACTTTTAACGCACTATACAAGATAAACAACACGCTAGATTGTGCACTAATAAAGAGATAATAACCCAAACGCACGCTTAGAATAAACCACAACAAACTTAAGATAAAAAAACCTATAGGAAGTAAAATCTTAGGCAATAATAACACATCAATGCTAATAGGTAAAGAAAAGCTTAAAACCCCCTTTTTAGAAAAAAGCTTGGCATTGAGATTTTTAATCGCCCCTAAAATCATCGCACTCAATAAGAATGCTCCTAAGACAAAAAAGAGCGTGTAGCTTAGAGTAAGCATGGTTGTTTCTTCAGTATTTTGAGAGAAAAAACAAATCGCTAGAATAATGAGCGTTAATAAAAAATTAGTTACAACAACATTGCCTACCTGCTCTAAAGCATCATGTTTTAAAACTTTTAAAAAATCCATGCTTAAGATTATAGCTAATTAGTCAGTTTAATGCCCTTTTTTATGTGAAAAAGCAATCTTGTTCGTAACAGCTGCTAAAAGTGCAGAACACACAAAGACTAAATGAATCACCACTTGCCAAAAAATGGGGTTATGCGATAAGGGAGCGTCTTTAGGAATACTAGCTAAAACATCATCTAAACTCATATAACGCTTGAGTAAAAAAATCGCCGAAATAGCTACAATAGAGAGTGAAACCTTTAATTTTAAAGCGTTAAAATCTGTATGCTCTAACCAAGTGATTTCACTTGCATCTACTTTATCTAATTTAGATACAAAGCTTTCATAACTCGCTAATAGCACCATCAAAACAAGCCCCGCCATAAACAATAAATCCACTAACCCTAAAGCTGATAGCACCAATTCAGTCTCATCAATAGTGTTTAAATGGCTCAACATATGCCATAACTCTTTCATAAACACATAGCCCAAAACAACCAAAACTAGCGATAATGCAATACATAAAGGAGCTAGTAACCAACGGGTTGCAAACAAAATTTTTTCAACTAATCTTTCTATCATTTTAAACCGCTTTATATTTGAATTACCACCACCACCCACTTTTTAAGATTTGATTGTAACTTAAAAGTTTTAACTCAATCTTTATTGAGTATTCAATACCTTTATTTTCTAAAATCTAGCATAAATTAAGAAACATTTATATTCACATCTATAATTTACCAAACAAGAATTTTTATTTTTTATTGCCATTTTGTTTATTCTTTTTATTATCTCTTTCTTGCAACATTCTTTTAAAAACGCACTTTGCCTTTAAGGGATATATTTTGCAATACAAGTCTTTATAAGCTTGATATGCGTTCTTGGTGCTATCTAATATGCTTGCGCTAAGAACGCTAAAGAAAAAGACTAAAAAAACTAACTTCATCAATGCATACTGATACTAATTTTTAAATGATGATTGCTTGCATATTTTTTACACATAGAAATCACATCTAAAACATCGTCTTTATTGGTGCTTTTTATACTCTGTCTTAGCCCAAAAGAACCCTCTAGGATTATGCTATAAGCTTTAACTTTCACATAATAGCTCGTATTTTCTTTCGTTTTATTTTTTCTTTCTCTTTTTTCGTTGATTGTGCCATGACCTATATAGATTTTTTGCACTTTATTCATAGGCACACTAAAGCCAAAAAGCCCAGCGTTAACAAATTTGCCGTTTTTAATGCGGCAAGGCAAGGCAAAAGTTAGGACAAAATCTAATAAAAAGAGGGCACCAACGATTTTTAACGCGGCATAAAATCCATTTTCTGGGTCTGCTAACATGCAAAGCCAAAAAAGCACTAACACAAGGGGCGTCATTAAAGAATAAAGGAGCGGACTTGTCCATTTGCGTAATTTAGACCTCATCAAACTTCCTTTAAAATAGCGTTATTTTTAGGCGCAACTTTTAATTTTTGCACATTGTTTGTTTCTAATTTTTGAATATTCTCTTCCAATTTAAGCGTAGCATTAGAACTAGCCTTTCTAAGAGTAGAATTATCCATTTCTTTAAGCGTGGCATTATTTGATGTTTCTTTAAGCGTAGCGTCTGAAACGCCCTCTTTTAAATTAATGGTTTCTGCATCAACGCTTTTTGTCGTATTATCACTACCCAATACTCCCAAAAATACACTCAATACAAGCCCACCTAAATAAATCAATACCGCAAATCCCAAAGTGTACCATAAGCCTTCATACACATAATTTTTATGCCAAAAATACCACACAAGAGCTATGGTGCTAAAAAAAATAAAGCCTGCTCCTGCTTGCAATTTTTCGCGCCCATTAGAAAAAAATACTCCCGATAAAAACATACCTATAAAAAATAGCAAAGCTTCCAAGCTCAACAAATACCACAAACTCTCTTTTTTATCCCAAATATCATACATCTTATAAAAAGTGAAACCAGCGATTGCAAGCCCTAATAAACTTCCCATATTCAATGCACCTTTTTCAAATAAGATTTATGAGCTTGCTTTGAATGTTGTGCGTTATGTTTTTTGGCTTTTTTCTCATTATTACTAGGAAAAATAACAAGCACTAAGAAAAATCCCGCACAAAAAACTAAAAATTCTAAGCCTAAAGTGTAAAAAAATCCTTGTGTATAATCTTTTACCCAAACAAATACCATTACAATTAGCGTTAAAAACAAAACGCTAAAAGCTAAGGTTTCTCTAACTTTGCTATTCAAAAAACACCCCCTACTTAAAGCCTTTTAAATAAGGCACTAAAACTTGCTCCATTTTATAAGCAATTTCAGCGTTTTTAGTAATCACTTCGTCTAAGTTTTCAATATCTTTAAAAGAGAAAATCACCGCACTCCTTTTGCCATTATTAAAATAGAAATCTAATTCGCCACCCATCGCGCTTTCAAGCTCTTCTTTATGCGCTAATAAATGCTCGTATAGCTTAATATTCTCTTCTACAGGCTTTTTCATTAAAAACCTAACATTAACGCCATGGACTTTTTTATTTTTACGCAATAAAACGCTTTCAAACAAGCAGTGAGAAATCACGGTTTTACTACTCGCCCAATTATCTTTAGAAATAGCGCGCCCAGCATAGAGTTTAGAGCCTAAAGCGGTAATTTCATTGACAAATTTGCTCCAATAATCAAAATTACCCTTTTGCCAATCTTCATGTGTGTTCACACTCACTTTTGGCGCGTTGCTATTAGTCGTAATTGAAGAGAAATTTAAAAATTGTAAAAACGTGTTAATTTCTATTTCACTTAGCGCGTCTTTTTTGTTGCTTTCTAAATGCAAGGCCTGCATTAAAGCGTTAATAAATTCTACAAATTTTAAAAACTCTTCGCTTTCGGTGTTTTTAACTTTTAAAGCCTTTAAAAAGTCGTTAGCCATATCGCTCTCGCTGAATTTATCGCCATTAGTGAGTATGTCAAAAAATTCGCTATTAATATGGTTTTGGTTAGTTAAAAAGTAGCGATACACCCCATCATAAGCACTTTGTAAACATAAAGTCGCAAATAAAATGCGCTCTTTTTCGTTCGTTTTGGCGTTTTCATCGCCGGCTAGCATATTTTTACTTTTAGCAACCATTTTTAAAAGTTCAAGCGCGTTAAAAAGGCGTTTCATAGAGCGCGGGTTAAAGCCTACAGAATTATTGACTAAGTCCACAAAACTTTCAATATCGCCCTCTTTATATTCTGTGGTGTTATTGTGCGAGGTTAAAAGGCTTTTAAAATATTTATGCACATCATAAGTCGCTACTGGTAAGTTGAACGGGAGCTGGATGATTTTATCAAAAAAGCTTTTAGCTTTTTCATCGTTTATGCCGCTACCAAATTTTTCTTTCAATCCGCTCACAACGACATTATAATCCACCGCAAGCACAAAAACACAATTAGGCACATCTAAGAAAAGTTTCATCACTTCTAAAAGCTCTACAGCTTTTTTAGGCATTAAGCGGTCTAAGTCGTCAATAAACACGATAATGCGCGAGCTGTTAGCTTGCGTTTTCTTAATCACAATATCTTCTAACTTCTTTTTAAGCTTACTGATTTGCTCGCTACTATCAACTTCTTCTAAAAGTAATGAGGCCGCTTTTTCTCCACCTCCTCCCAAAGCACCACCTAAAATATGCACTCCAGCCCCTGCCACTCTTTTGGCTACATTGCCTAAGATTTTCATGGTTTCACTTTTATCATCGCCCCCACCTATCTCTTTAACAATATGGCTTAAAAACGAAATATTTAAATCATCTTTTGTATTAAACTGACTGAATTGCCAAGTGTTAAACCAAATCGTATCGGCAATTTTAGGCGAATGGATAAGCTTTTGCTTTATCATATTCATCATGCTCGTTTTGCCTGAACCCCAATCAGCTTGAATGGATATTGTCATAGGAGTTTGACAATCTTCTATAAACTCGCTTAATGCTCCTACATAATCTTGTATGCCAAAACTCTCATGTTCAATGGAAGTAATTGGCTCATCGGTTAATCCTAAATAGCAATGACTAGCATTAGTGCTATCTTTCATTATCTCTCCTTTTACACATATTTTTTGTTCGCAAACTTCTTCTTTCTGTAGCTTTTCTTGTGGTATTTGCATTTCTTTAATTGGCGCGGTTTCTTTTTCTTCTTCATCTTTAAAAAACCTAGAAAATATACTTATACTCATTACTCCTCCTTAAAAACTCGCTTAATTATCCCCCTCTCTCCTTTAGACATCTACTCTTTACCAGCAGCCTCTAGCGTTAAATTATTATTAGAAAGTTTTGTGTCAGCCTTATTAGCTACTTGAACTTTAATACCAAAGGTTTCTAGCATTTTCTTTTCAAATTCGCCCACTTTATCGCTAGAATGCGCCCAAAACTTCCCCTCAACTTTGGCTTTAGTTTGTTTGATACTAGCCAAAGTAGCATCTTCTGGGGCAAATTGATTGCCCTTATAAATCCTTAAACTCGCTCCAAAATGTTTTTTAAAATCTGCCTTTAAAGTCTTAACTTTCATATTTCCTGTAACGCTAAATTTTTCAAAACCAAATGCGCTAGCGATTTTTGTTCCAATTCCCATTTCTTATTTCCCACTTTGAGTTAAAGTTAAATCATTATCTACAAGCTTGCTATCATCTTTACTTGCTACTTGAACTTTCACTCCACAAGTATTCATCATAGCATTTTCAAAATTGCCTACTTTCATATGACCATCTACAGCAAAAGTGCCACTCTTTTTATCATTGCCTTTAATAAGACTAGATAGAGTTGCATTATCATCTGCAAATTTAGAGCCGTTATATACTCTTAAAGTAGAGCCAAACGCCTTTTTAAATTCGGTTCTTAGAGTTTTGACTTTCATGTTTCCTGTGATTTTAATGTTTGCCATTAGATTTCCTTATTTGCCTGCTTGAGTTAGAGTTATACTATTGTCTGCAAGTTTGCTATCATCTTTATTGGCCACTTGGGTTTTAATGCCAAAATGCTCTAGCATCTTATCTTCAAAATTTCCAACCTTAGTATTTCCGCCAACAGAGAAATCTCCACCTTTAACATCACCTTTTCTAATGCTCGCAAGAGTTGCCTCATCATCTGCAAACTGACTGCCCTTATACACTCTTAAAGTCGCACCAAACGCTTTCTTAAACTCTGCCCTCAGAGTTTTGACTTTCATGTTGCTTCTAACTTTTAAATCTGCCATTGCCAATCCTTTTATTTCAATTTTGTGAACCCTACTTTTAAAAATAGGGTTCATCAAATTAAAATCCCCCAACCACCCTATCTTTAAATTACAAGTGCTTTTTCTATAATCTTTAACAGCTCCTCTTTACGACTTAAAATGCTTTGAATATCCCATTTAGAATAATTTGTCGCTATTAGTTGTGTAATCAAGAAACTTGTATTTTTATTGTCTTTTTTGGTATAAGTTTGACATTTTTCTGGAAACTCTTTATTTGAGGCTTGCACATTTTTACGGCCTGCTAATAGAGTGCAATTACCTAATGAATTAGTATAATTTTCTCTATCAAGCTCATTAATATCACTGCACCATTGACTATTTTCTTTGGGGTTTTGTGGCAGAACATGCTCTATATGACACTCATTAAGAGAATATATCTTAGGATTATCCAAACTTTCATACTCTATCAATAGCAAAAGAGCCTTGGCATAAGGTTTTTTGTAGAAATTATTCTCTAATTTTAGAACCTCTAAAAAATGCAGTTGCTGTGAGCTTGTGATATTTAAATTTTCTTTTATTTTATTTTTAATATCACTTAAAGAACTTTTATTTTTAATGTCTTTGATAATATTAAAGCTAGTTTGCTTAATTGTATTTAAACTACCTCCCTTAAGCCAATTTTGATAATAATATTGCACGAGTAACTTTTCTAACCCATTAGTATCATCATAATTTGTAAAATACGCACTACACAAAATACTTTGATAGTAAACAGAGTGTTTAAGATAGCTCAAAAGAGCAGCATTAGAATTTGTTTTTTGATTTACTATAAGATTTTTATAGCTTTTAGAAAAATCCTTTATTTCATTTGCAATATTTAAAATCCCTTTATCAAAACGATTGTCTCTTTTAAAAATTTCTAACAACTCTTTATCTAAAGTCCTTGTAGGATTTTTTTCTAAAACATAATAAAGATAAAGCGTTAAAAAATATTCAAAATCTTTAGAATTATTATTTAAATCTTGCCTAATATCCTCCCAAAGATTATCAAATTTTTCTTGCTCTTCTATGCTAGTAGATTTACCCATAAGCTCTGATTTTAAAATATCTGCATAACTCAAAGACAAGCCCCTACTATTTAAGGTGTTAAAAATCCTAATAGCACTATCTAAGCTACTACAAACAATTACACTAAAAACTACTCTGCCGTAAATAAATTTTATAAATTCATTTATGTCTAATCTAGTTTTAAGTTCATCAATAATGGTTTTGAAATGATGGGCGTTTTCTAAATAGCGGTTGTCTTTTTTAGCTTTTTCCTTAAAATCTAAACTTTGAAGAAGTTCAATTTCAAACTCAGAAGCCTTTTTTAAATGCGTAGAAAGAGTAAGAATTGGTTCTTTAGGACTATATTGATTATAAATACTATCTTTAAGGTATTTTAACGCTATTTGGTCTAACTCTAGCTCTTTAATCTCATGCATTTTGTTAAGCACGCAAGCTAAAATAATGAGAGTTGTAAGGCGTTGTTGACCATCTATAATGTCTAATCGCCCCTCTTTTTTATGTAATACTATAGAGCCACAAAAATAAGATTCACTCCTATCATTTTCATAAGCATTACTCAAATCTTCTATTAAAACATTGAGTTGCTCTTCTTTCCAAACATAAGGGCGTTGGTATTTAGGGACTTGATACAAACTATCTTGCTTGTTAAATAAATTATAAAATTCAAGCAATTCTGCATTAATGCCATTCATAGTCTAGTCCTTAACTAAGCCAAAATGGCTGAAAAAATGCGAATATAATTTACAGAAACTTCTACTAAGAGAGAGAGAGAGAGAGAGAAACGGAATTTTTGATACTAATTATCATTTTTTTCATTTCATTACCTTTTTGAGATTTGACCTTTGAAATTATAATACTTACAAGTTAATTTGCAACTTAATTTAAAACCAAAATTTAAGATTTTTAAAAGATGTGTAAAATTACAAAAATACACGACATGCTGTTTATTGTTAAAAGTTTAGCCCCCTATCTCAACGCCATTTTATACGCCATTTCTAAGCTATGATAATCGCCTTTTAATTCTTCAATATTTCCAAATGCCATCATTTTCCCTTCTTTTAAAAAAATTGCACTATCCAAATTTTTGTTTAAATTATTTTAAATAATATCATTTTTTTAAAATAATTTTGAATTATATTTTTTTGTATTTTTTATAAAATTATTATAATTGTTCGATGTTATGAAAAAATACATATTATAATAATATTATTCATTAATAATAGTTAAAATTTTAACCCAAAACCATTATATATTAATAAAAATGAAAAATATTTTTTCTCTATGAAAATAACTATAATCATCAGTGAAAAAGTTCTGTTCTAATTTAGAAAAACTAAATAATCAAAATACAAAGAAGTAGAAATGTTAAAAAGAAATTTCACTAAAAAATATCATTGATGCTGTCGTAAATTCGACAACAAACAAATTAGAACACTTTTTAAAAACAATTTGTTCTTTAGTCATATGAAGAACCGTTTCTTTTTAGAAGTGGCTAGATTTCTAAAAAACATAGTGATATTTTATTTCTTAGTAGGATTATCCCTTCTTAAGACAGCTATTGCCAAAGAGCCTAAACAGATTCCAGCAATAGTGAGCGAAAGTTCTTTAAAACCTTTAATAGCACAATAGATACTAGCACCAACCCCTACCATAACAATAAAAACAACTATCAAGAAAGCAATGAGCTTTTCTATGAAAACAAAATTTGCTGTCTTATTTTCTATTCTTCTGCGGTGTTGAGCTTCATTTTGTGTTTCTTCTATAATAAATTTTATATCGTTTTCACGCCCCAACTCATGTAACACTTTTATGCCATGAATATCTAAAAGTGGAGCATCTATTTGAGTGTGGGACAGCTTAAGACTATCTGATTTTGCTTGAATCTCTGTTTTTCTTGACATTATGATTAAAATCTAAAGCTATTTTTCTAAAGTCGTTAGAAAGATTTTTATAATCTTTCTTAAATCCCTCTGTTGAAGGATAGTGAGAGGCTTTTAATAAAGTAGAACTAACAAAAGAGAGATTAAAGCATGAGTCAATAAAAGTTTTTGCATTTTTTAATTCCATTACCATACCTTTCTTTTTTTTGATTCTTTTAATACATTCTAACACAAAAAACATAATTACTTACTAAAGACTAGAAAAATGGGGGCTAGATTTTTTAATTAAAAGTATCTTAATAATAACTTTGTTTCTTATGTTTTATAAAATACCGCTCTAAAAATACTTTGAGAGCTTTTTAGAGTAAGAGGGCTTGTATGCCCCTATCTCAACGCCATTTTATACGCCATTTCTAAGCTATAATAATCGCCTTTTAATTCTTCAATATTTCCAAATGCCATAATTTTCCCTTCTTTTAAAAAAATCGCACTATCCAAATACTTTTCCACATCAACCACTAAATGCGTAGAGACTAACAAGCTCGCATTTTTGCTAAATTCATTAGCGATTAATTCAAAAATCTCTTCTCTAGCAATGGGGTCAATGCCAGCAACCGGTTCATCAAAGAGATATAAAGAAGCGTTTCGTGATAAAGTTAAAATAAGTTGTAATTTTTCTCTCATGCCTTTTGAAAGGGCTTTAAATTCCCTTTTCAAAGGCACATTAAAGCGTTTGAGTAAATCTAGGGCTTTTAAATCATCAAAATCGTTAAAAAAGTCCTTGTAAAAAGCGATGGCTTTTAAAGGCGTTAATTTAGGGTCTAAAAAATCGCCATCGCTTAAAAACGCCACGCTTTTTTTAGTCTCTATGCCGATACTCTTGCCTAAAATTTTCACTTTTCCTTGATAATTCAAGTTCAATGCGGCTAAAATTTTTAACAAAGTGGTCTTGCCTGCCCCATTAGGGCCTAAAAGCCCTATAAATTGCCTTTTAGGAAGTTTGAGACTGATATTGTCTAAGGCTTTTAAACTCCCATAGGATTTGCTTAAATTCTCTATTTCTACTAGCATTTCAATTCCCCAAACTTACGCACTCTTTTATAAAAATCGCTGATAATATTTTCTAAATCTTTAGAGGTGAAATCAGGCCATAAAATCGGCGTGAAAAACAATTCCGCATAGCTAGATTGCCACAATAAGAAATTAGACAAACGCATTTCCCCCCCTGTGCGTAGTAATAAATCCACTTCAGGTAAATCATGCGTATCTAAACGCCTAGAAATTTCTTGTTCTAAGCTTTCTAAATTTTTGAAGTTTTTTGGGGGGGTTTCTAATAAGCTTTTAAACGCTCTAGTGAGTTCATTTTTAGAGCCATAATTGAGAGCTAGAACTTGCGTAAAATCCTTGAAATGCTTGGTATCTTCTTCAAGCTGTAAAATCGTATCTTTTAATTCCTTAGAAAAGCCTTCTAAATCCCCTATCGCTTTAAAGCGTATGGAGTTATTCAAATAAGTAGGCCGCTCATCTTTGAGATACTTTTTAAGCATTTTCATTAAAAAATCTACTTCACTTTTGGGGCGTTTCCAGTTTTCAGTAGAAAAGGCGTATAAGGTCAAGCATTCTAGCTTTTTATTTGCACAATATATTGTAATGTCTTTAAGGGTTTTTACGCCTTTTTTATGCCCATAAGCCCTAGCCTTATTCTGTAATCTAGCCCATCTACCATTACCATCCATAATAATGGCAAGATGTTTGAGAGTGTTATTCAATTCTATTTAGCCTTTAAAGAAAAGTCCTTAATTATACATTATTTTCAAAGCGTGCAAGCATCTACTAAGTAAGCGATATGTTGCCAAGAAAATTGTGTTTTTTCACTCAAGCCGATTTCACAGGTGCTAGAAGTTGAAAAACCCCTTTTAATCTTATAATCTTTATAAAATTTTTCAAAACCTTTTAAAGCACTCTCATTTAATTCAGGGGTAAAAAAGCCCTTATTCCCAGCAAACCCACAACAGCCTGTATCTGCATGGATAATAATCTCCCCTGTTGTGCATTTTTTAGCTAAATTTAACAATAACTCTTCTTTATTTTCTAGTTTTAAGGCACACATAGTATATAATGCGATGTCTTCATCAATAGCCTTAAATTCTAATTTAGAACTTAAAACTTCTTTTATATACACGCTCAAATCATAGATTTTTAAATCCTTGTATTCTTTCATTTGCTTGATAAAATGCGTTGAGCATGCACTATGGTCTAAAACAATAGGTATTTTTCCATTATCGCTCAATTTTAAGAAAATTGCATGGTTTTTTTCGTTATTTTGCTTGGTTAAGTTAGTGTAATTGATAAAAGCTTTCCCACAACAAAGCGAACTTAATTCGTTAGGATAAAAAACAGAGACTTTTGCCTTTTTACATAAGGATTCAAACACTTCTTGAATGCTTCTAGTATCAGCCATAAATTTTGATGGAGCAAACGAGCGGTTGATACAAGTGCTAAAGTAAATGACTTTTTCTTCACTCCCATGCATTTTACTTTCTAAAGCATAGGTATTGTTTTTAGGCATGTAATTAAAGGCTTTAGGAAAGGGCTTGATGAATTTTTTAATCCCTTTAGTCAAACTCACCAAGTTTTTAGAGCCTAGGATATTTTGAGCCACACTGGCACTTTTTAAAGAAAATTTAGCACCCTTAGTCATTGTTTGCATATTATTTAAAATACTTGTAGCAACCTTTTCGCCCTTAGGGTTTGTTTGATAATAATTTAAAGCAATGCTTCCGGTATCAATTTTTAAAGGGCATAGAGTAGAGCACATATGACACACCGCACAAGTCTCATACGCTAAATATTCAGCCCCTTTTAAAAGCTCATCTAATAAAGTTTTATCTTCATTATGCCCAAGTTTTACCCTTTCTTTTAAGCGTTCAATCTCTCTATGAACCACAATGCGTTGTCGTGGGGTTAAAGATAAATCCTTGCTAGGGCAAATCCTTTCACAAAACCCACATTCCATGCACATATCCAAATGCTCTTCAATAGGATAAATGCTTTTTAAATTTTTAGTATGGATTTCTTTATCATCAGTGATAATCACATCAGGGTTTAAAATCTCGTTACTATCAAACAATTCTTTGATTTTTCTATGGATTTTATAGGCTTTTTCTCCCCATTCCATTTCTACAAAGGGAGCTACCATTCTGCCTGTGCCATGCTCTGCTTTAATAGAGCCTTGAACTTTACTCACCATAAGAGCCATATCAGAGACTAAATTTTCAAACGCCTTTCTTTCTGTTTCATTTTCTAAAATCGGCGTAACGACAAAATGTAAATTCCCGCTTAAGGCATGCCCAAAAATAATGCTGCTATCCTTAAAACCATGCGTTTTTAAAAGCTCTTCAATAGCACTAGCACCTTGAACAAAATTCTCTTTATCAAAACACACATCTTCAATAATCACAGAGCTTTGGCTTTTTCTTTTTGAAGCTGCGATAGGAAAAATACCCTTTCTAATCTTCCACCATGAATTATAGACACTAGGCTCACTACTAATTTGAGAATCTAATGCCACAGGTATAACACTCAATGCTCTCAAAATCGTTTGCATGTTGTTTTCTAAAATAGATTTTTCATCGCTCTCACTTTGAATGAGTAAGCATGCATTAGATTCTTTAATTTCTTTAATCACACTAGGCATTCCCTCTAAATCTTTCACGCTCTTTAAAGACGCATAATCCATAAGTTCTGCTGAAGAAATCATGCTAGGGTGCTTGGCTTTTAATGTGGCTAGAATTTGAGCGGCTTTGGCGCATTCTTCTAAATTTTCATAAAACAATAACGCACAAGTTTTATAAGCATAATCTTTAACGCATTCTAACTCTGCACTTGTTATAAAGCCTAAAGTCCCCTCAGAACCTATGAATAAATGACTAATAATCTCTATGGGGTCTTCAAAGTCAATGAGAGCGTTTAAACTATAGCCTGTGGTGTTTTTGATTTCATATTTTTTCTTAATTAAAGCGTGTAAATTGTCATCTTGTAAGATTTCTTTTCTTAAATTTAAAACGCCCTCAATCAAATCTTTGTGCGTGTTTTTAAAACTCTCAACACTCTCTTTATTTGAAGTGTCTAAAAGAGTGCCATCGCTCAAAATCACTCTTAGAGATTTTAAGGTTTTATAGCTATTTTGCTCCACACCACAACACATTCCACTGGCATTATTAGCTAAAATCCCCCCTATCATAGCGGTGTTTATGGTAGCAGGGTCAGGGCCTATTTTTTTACTATAGGGCTTTAATAAGGCATTTGCATTACTCCCTATAACCCCACATGAAAGCCGAATACTCTTAGCATTATCTAAGATTTTAGCATCTTTAAAAAAATGTGTAACCATTACTAGCACCCCATCACAACTTGCTTGTCCTGATAGAGAACTTCCTGCAGCTCTAAAAGTCAAGGTTACGCTGTGTTTATGAGCTAAAACACAGAGTTTTTGAACTTCTTCTTCATTTTTCACCCAAGCTACTATTTTAGGAATATAACGATAACATGACGCATCAATACCATAAGCAAAACGGCGTAAATAATCATTAAAAATCCTATCGTTTAAAAACTCTCTAGCCTCATCAAAAAACGCATGGTAATTCACTTCCATTTAATTTCACTCCCTAAATTTATTTATTAAATCATTGTATCATAACCTTTTAACAACAAATACAAGGTGTATACATGCTTGAAGATTATGCCATCAGTTTAGAAGAAGTCAATTTTGATGATTTTGTAGTGGTAGATGTGCGTGAATTAGACGAATATACAGAGTTGCATTTGCCTAATGCCACACTTATTAGTGTTAATGACAAAGAAAAACTCGCCCATTTTTTAGAGCAACACAAAGACAAAAAGGTATTACTCCATTGTAAGGCAGGTTTGAGAGCTTTAAATGCGGCTAAAGGCATGCATGACTTAGGCTATAAGCCCTATTATTTAGAAGGCAATGTCTATGACTTTGAAAAATATGGCTTTAAAATGGTTTATAATGACACTTCTTTAAGTGGCAAACCCTGTTAAATAATAATGAGAGAGATTGTATGGGTGCATTCTAAAGAGATTACGCCCTATAAAACTCTTATTCTCAATGAATTTTGTTATTATCCTTTAGAATTAGACCTAAACTTTTTTAACGCCCTAATTTTTACTTCCAAAAATGCGGTGTTTTCTTTGCTAGAAACTTTAAAAAATAGCCCTAGACTCAAAATTTTACAAAATATTCCTAGTTATGCTTTGAGCGAGCCTAGTGCTAAAATTTTACAAGCTCATGGTTTTAAAGTGGTGTTTGTGGGGCAAAAAGCTCATGGAAAAGAGTTTGCTAAAGAAATTATGCCTTTATTAAAAGATAAAAAAGTTTTGTATCTAAGGGCTAAAGAAATTGTCTCTCATTTAGACACCATACTTTTAGAGCATGGTATTAGTCTTACCCAAGCTATTGTTTATGAAAACAAACTTAAAACATTAAGCTTGAATGAAAAAAACGCCCTAAAACCTAAAGACAATAGCATTCTCATTTTTACAGCTATGAGCCATGTAAAAGCCTTTTTGCATTATTTTGAATTTTTAGAAAGCTACACCGCCATAAGTATCGGCAACACAACTAGAGAGTTTTTATTAGAACAAGGTATTGAAAGCTACACTGCCAAAAAACCTTCACTAGAAGCGTGTTTAGACTTAGCTTTAAGCTTGAAAGTTAAGGAATATTAAGAAAATCTTATTACACTACTCTTATTTATTATTAAAAGGATTACACATGAATTTGGTCTTTTTATTTGCTGCTTTAGGGGGGGCTATAGGGAGTTCATTAAGGTATTTTGTAGGAAAAATGATGCCTAGCAAATTCTTAATGTTTGAAAGTTTTCCTTTGGGGACTTTCACGGTGAATTTAGTGGGGTGCTTTGTCATAGGCTTTATGGGACATTTAGCGGCCAAAAAAGTTTTTGGTGATGAGTTTGGGATTTTCTTTGTAACCGGAGTTTTAGGGGGCTTTACAACCTTTTCTTCCTATGGGCTTGATACTTTAAAGCTTTTGCAAAAATCTCAATATATTGAAGCCATTTCTTATGCCTTAGGCACAAATATTTTAGGGCTAATTTGTGTGGCAATCGGCTGGTTTTTGGCTAAAAACTTTGTAGGTATCAATTAAGAAATTTTTAAAAAGGCTTAAACGCCTTTTAAAGCAACCACAAAGCCATTTCATCAGCCATAAAAAAATCGCTCGCTACTAATTGATTATTTTTAATAAAAGCCTTATTTTCTTTAACTAAAAGCCTTGCTTTATTTTCATCTAATAAACTCAATTCAACTCCTAGCTCACACCTTAAGCCTAAAAACAGCTTTTCTAATCGCTTATCTTCTGTATTAAGTAACTCAACTTGGCGTTTTAGGGGGTCTTTAATATAGTTTTCTATGATTTTTTTAGCATAAAATCGCTCATTATTCACACAGCCTACAGCTCCAGCCCCACACCCTAAATAATCTTTAGCCCCCCAGTAAGCTAAATTATGCTTAACTTGATAATCTCTAGCATAATTAGACACTTCATATTGCTTGAAAGAAAAACTTTCTAAAGTGGCTTTAACCACCTTATCATAATTAATATGAGATGATTTTTTAGCGTTTTTTTCTAAATTCGTGTTTTTTTCAATGCTTAAAGCATAGGCACTCAAATGATTAATAGGGAGTTCTTTGGCAAGTTTTAATTCTTCTTTTAAGGATAATTCGTTGTCTAAGGGGGTATTATAAATCAAATCAATGCTAATATTTTCAATCTTACTTTTTGCGATAATCTCTATGATAGGAGCAATATTTTTGGAGTGTTTGCGTTCCAAAAACAATAATTTATCTTCTCTAAAACTTTGCACCCCTAAGCTTATACGATTGATTCCCAAATCTCTTAAACCCTCACACCAAGTTTTAGAAATCAACTCAGGATTAGCTTCAGTGGTTATCTCACAATCAGTTATTAGGCTCGCATTGTGATAAACGCATTCAAAAATACTCTCAAAAGATTTGACATTCAAGGTATTAGGCGTGCCACCACCAATAAAAATACTCTCAATTTTTTCGTTTGTTGACCCTAAGGCATGCTTTAAATCTAGGCATAACGCTTTTACATATTCTTCTTTTAATTCGTGTTTATTTTCATACGAGTTGAAAGCACAATATCCGCATTTATTATCACAAAAAGGAATATGGATATATAAAATCATATAATATTCTCTCATTTTTACTTCATTTTAAGCAAAGCTTAAAAAATGAAATTGTATCATTTTAAAATCATTTTGATAATTTTAAGGAGACAGACTATGAAAAAGGTTGTTCTAGTTTTTGGTGCTTTAGCACTTGCAAATTCATTGATGGCAGCAGAAGCTAAAGATTTAGTTAAGGGTTGTATCGGTTGCCATGGCGCTAAATTTGAAAAGAAAGCTATGGGTAAAAGCAAAGTTGTTAATTCAATGAGTGAAAAAGAAATTGAAGAAGAACTTATGGCTTTTAAAACCGGCAAGAAAAAAAGCCCTGTAATGGAAATGCAAGCTAAGAAATTAAGCGAGCAAGACATTAAAGCTCTAGCTAAATACATTCCTACTCTTAAGTAAGGTTATTAGCAATGCCTTCTTAGGTGTTGCTTTTTGTATCTTACTAACCTTTCTTTTTAAGAAACCACCCTTTCAAATCGTTAAAACTTTTCTTTTTGTCTTTTCTTATAAGCCAAAATTAAGTCTAAGGTTATATCATTTTAGGCATAACTAAACTTAATTCAAGGATAGAGATGAAAAAAATCATTTTAATTTTAAGCATGTTTGTAGTAACAGAAATGATAGCCAAAAGCGCTAAAGAAATCGCTAAAGACAAGGGTTGCACCACTTACCATGGCAAGAAATTTGAAAAGCCTGTTGGAGCAAAAAAGTTGGTTGTAAACACTTTGAGTGCCAAAGAGCTAGAAACAAATTTAATGAATTTTAAGACCGGTAAGAAAAAAGATGCGTTTATGAAAATGCAAGTGGATAAACTGAGTGTTGAAGAGATTAAAGCGTTATCTGAATATATTCCTACGCTTAAACCATACAAATAAAACTTACAAAAAAGGGTTGATAGGCTATGCCATCTCTCAATCCTTTTAAAATTTTAAATTCTATTTTCTTATTTTAACTTTATCTTGCTCTTAACTCTACTTAAAGCCAGCATGCACTATAATACCCTTTCGTAAAAACAAACACACTCTAAAAAAGGGAGAATAAAGCATGATAAAAAGCAAGACTTACCGACCTAATGTTGCTGCTATTATTGTATCGCCAAACTACCCTTATGAGTGCGAAGTGTTTGTCGCAGAACGCATAGATATTCAAGGCGCTTGGCAGTTTCCTCAAGGGGGCATTGATAATGGCGAAACTCCCCTAGATGCGTTACATAGAGAGCTACTAGAAGAGATTGGCACCAATGAAGTAGAGATTTTAGCGCAATACCCTAGATGGATTGCTTATGATTTTCCAAGCCATATGGAGCGCAAACTCTATCCTTTTGATGGGCAAAAACAACGCTATTTTTTAGTGCGCTTAAAACATTTAGAAAGCATTGATTTAAACACGCACACGCCAGAATTTAGAGCTTATCAATTCATTCAGTTTAAAGATGTATTAAAAAAAGTGGCACCCTTTAAGCGTCAAGTGTATCGTCAAGTGATTTCTTATTTTAAAACAAAAGGGTATTTAGGGTGTTAATCGTTCAAAAATACGGCGGCACAAGCATGGGTAGTGTAGAAAGAATCCATAATGTCGCCCAAAGGGTTTTAGAAAGCGTTGAATTAAACCATCAAATTGTAGTGGTAGTCTCAGCTATGAGTGGCGAAACGGACAAACTTTTAGAATTTTGTAAAAATTTTAGCCATAACCCTAACAAGCGAGAAATGGATAGAATCGTAAGCACCGGCGAGCTGATTTCAAGCGCCTCTTTGTGCATGGCTTTAGAAAGATATGGGCATAAGGCTATTTCATTGAGCGGAAAAGAAGCAGGCATTCTAACAAGCTCGCATTTTCAAAACGCTCAAATCCAATCCATTGACACCGCACGCATAAACAAGCTTTTAAAAGAGGGGTATATAGTTGTTATAGCCGGCTTTCAAGGGGCAAATTTAGAGGGCGAAACCACTACTTTGGGGCGTGGAGGGAGCGATTTAAGTGCGGTCGCACTAGCTGGGGCTTTAAAGGCAGATTTGTGTGAAATCTATACTGATGTAGATGGTGTGTATACCACTGACCCTAGAATTGAAAAAAAGGCTCAAAAAATCGCTCAAATCAGTTATGATGAAATGCTTGAGCTTGCTTCTATGGGGGCTAAAGTTCTGTTAAACCGCTCTGTGGAATTAGCTAAAAAACTCAATGTCAAGCTCGTTACTCGCAGTTCGTTTAATCATAGCGAAGGCACGCTCATTGTAGCTGAAAAAGATTTTAAAGGAAAAGATATGGAAGCACCTGTAGTGAGTGGGATTGCATTAGATAAAAATCAAGCTCGTGTGAGCATGGAGGGCGTAGAAGATAGACCGGGAATTGCAGCTGAAATTTTTAGCACTCTAGCAAAATACCGCATTAATGTGGATATGATAGTTCAAACCATAGGTAGAGATGGTAAAACTGAGCTTGATTTTACCATTCCTCAAACTCAAATAGAAGAAACCAAAGAGGCCTTAGAACCTTTTTTAACCCAAACCACCTCTATTGATTATGATGAGAATATCGCTAAGGTTTCAGTAGTAGGTGTGGGCATGAAATCACATTCTGGGGTAGCAAGCATTGCTTTTAAAGCCCTAGCACAAGAAAACATTAACATTATGATGATTGCCACAAGCGAGATTAAAATTTCTATGCTCATCAATATTAAATACGCTGAACTAGCCGTTAGAACCTTGCATTCTGTGTATGAGCTAGATAAATGACAAATTTTTATAATTGGCTCAGCACTTTTATGAGAGACCAAGGCGAAATGATTGCCCAAGAAAGTGGGTGGCTAGAATTAGAGCGTTCATTTGACCCTAATTCAATCGCTCAAACCATTTCGCATTTACTTAATGGTGGCTCATTGCTAGTTAGCACTGATTATTCTAGGCGTTGGTTTGGAAAATACATTCTTTCTAGCCTTAACCCTCAAGGTCTTGCTAACCGCCCTTTATTGCCTATCATTGATTTTAATTCTTCTTCTTTTTACCCCAAAGAAGATGCCAACATGTCTTTAGCCACTATAGAGCTTACTTATCAAAACCCTATGTTTTGGCATATTGGCAAAATTGAAAACAAAGAAATGGAAAAACTACTCTTAGGAAAAAGCCCAAGCCTTTTATGGCTGTTTGATGAACTTAAAGAAGATTGTTTGCTTTTAAATGAGCATGACCCCCTATTAGACTATAAATTATTGCAACTTTTCAAACTCTTTGATAACGCTCTTTTTTGCGTGTTGCATAATAAGGTTGTTTTAGAGTGAAAAACTTAAACCGCTTGATTTATACCAATGACATTGAAGAAAGTTTAGAACAAGAGGCAAGCCTTTTTAAATGCCACACTAAATTCTATACTGAAATCATTGAAAAAGACAAAAAAGTCATTAAAACCTTTAACAAGGACTTTAAAATAGAGCATGCCAAAGAAGTTATTTCAAAGGCTAATCTCAAGCACAGCGAATTAAACGCCTTTTTAATTGCAGCGCCAAGTTATGGCATAGAGGCTCAAAACGCTCTTTTAAAAATCTTAGAAGAACCCCCAAACAATGTTTGTTTCATCATGTTTGCTAAAAGCCCAAACCATGTTTTAGCCACTATTAAATCTCGTTTAATCAAAGAAGACAGACGCCAAAAAATCCCCCTAAAGCCCTTAAATTTAGATTTATCTAGGCTGGATTTAAAAGATATTTATGCGTTTTTAAAAGAATTAGACAAAGAAAATTTTGATTCAAGAGAAAATCAGAGAGAAAAGATTGAAAGCCTATTAGAAAGTGTTAATAGGTATAATATCAAACTAAACGAGCAAGAATTACAAGCCTTTGATTTATCTATCAAGGCTAATAGCTCTTATTACAAACTTAGCTATAATCTCTTGCCCCTACTCTTAAGCCTTCTACACAAGAAAAAACAGCAATGACTTTAAAATGCCTTAATCCTAACGCCTTAAAAACCGCCCTTCACAACATAGGCTCAGAAAAAATCGCTCAAGCTCATATGCTTAAAAAAGGCGTTAGTTTAGTCTTTGAAATCAAAGATTTGCCCCTAAGCGCTACGCTCATTTTAAAACAAGAGGCAATAAGCGTGGGGGGTGATTTTGCCACGCCAAAAGATTGCATTCTAGCTAAAAAGCCTTTTTATGATGGTATTCTCATTGTTAATGCCAAACAACTAGAACGCTTGATTACAAAGTGTTATTCCCAGCCCTTTGGGCTTAAAACCTTAGCACAAGAATTAAAAAATCATCTCAAAGCCCCTAAGCCTAACGCCCCACAAATTATGGCAATTTTAAATCTCACACCTGATAGTTTCTATGAAAAGAGCCGTTTTGATAATAAAAAGGCCATTGAAGAAATCTATCAACTCCTTGAAAAAGGCATCGCTCTCATTGATATAGGTGCAGCAAGCTCAAAACCCGGAAGTGAAATCATTGACCCAAAGATAGAACAGAAGCGTTTAAAAGAAGTTTTATATGAGATTAAATCTCAAAAACTCAATGAACATGCTAAATTTAGTATAGACACCTATCATGCAAGCACAGCCAAAATGGCTTTAGAGCATTATTTTTCTGTCCTTAATGATGTGAGCGGTTTTAGTAGCGTTGAAATGCTAGAAGTCGCAAAAGACTACAAGCCCACTTGTGTTTTAATGCATGCCAAAAAAACTCCCAAAGACATGCAAGAAAATGTCTTTTATCACAACTTATTTGATGAAATGGATACTTTCTTTAAAAATAAGCTAGAGATTTTAGAAAAATATGCCCTTAAGGATATTATTTTAGATATAGGGTTTGGATTTGCTAAACTAAAAGAGCATAATCTAGCCTTAATCAAGCACTTAAACCACTTTCTAAAATTTAAAAAGCCCTTATTAGTTGGGGCAAGCCGTAAAAACACTATCGGTCTTATTACAGGGCGTGAAGTTGAAAAGCGACTTTCTGGCACTTTAGCTTTGCATTTAATGGCGTTACAAAATGGAGCGAGTATTTTAAGAGCGCATGATGTTGATGAACATATAGATTTAATCAAAGTGTTTAATAGTTTAAAAGAAACTCATTAAAATCTAGCAAAAATTCTTAGCTTTATTTAAACCAAGCATTAATGATAAAATTCGCAACTAAAAATGCTTGCAATAAACCAAAAGCATGTTTTTAATCGCCATTCAAACAAATTCTTTTTACATTCATTTTCTACATTTTTTATAAAAACCCTATAAAACCTATTCTTTTTTATTTTTTAAGTCTTTTGATATAAAATATTTTGCTTAATCAATATTGTTTGTCAATAGAGCCAAATTCCTATATCTATAAAAATTTTCAAGCACTTGAAAAATCTCATTCTAGCCCTATTCTCATATTAATTTATTGATAGTTTTCTTTTAAGAGCGTAAAACTTAATTTGTATCAAAAATTCTGTTTCTATAATGATAGGAGCATGAGTAACCCTTATTAAGACTTTAAAGCATGGCTCTTGCCAAACTAGGATTATTCAATATAATGCTTGTTGTTAGAATTTCAATTATTATTGATAAACACCTAGAAAAAATTTTGATTTTAGTTTCAAAAAGGAACTCTTGCTGAAAGCATAGAGCCATAAAGAGAGCTCTCTCACATTTTTAAAATTAGAGAGCTTCAATGGTTAAAGAACTACATCCATAGAAGAAGTGTTATTATAGGCATTTTGATAGCGTTGCAAAAAAGCGTTATTGTTATTATTGGTCGCATTAAAAGATTGTAGGGCTTTTTTATGCAAGCCATTTATGGGTTGCTTAGGGGCGTTTTCTACTTCTTTAGAAAATTTACCATTATAAAAATCTGTCAAACTATAGAGCGATTGAGCGGCGAGTCGTTTTTGACTCTCATCCATTCCAGCTGTAGCTCTTAAAAAAGCGTTATACTCTCTATCGCTCATCAATTCTAAAACCAAAAAGCCATAAGTCTCTCGCTTATCAGGGTTAAAGGGAAGATTTTCTACTAAAGCGTCTCGTTTTTCTTTCTCTACTGCCTCAACGCTTTGAATAGAAGTAGCTTGAGAAGTGCTATCATTTTCCTTTGTAGGCGTATTTTTTGGATTTAAAAGCCCATAAAGATTAGAATCAAACTGATTGATAGAAGAAACTGCCATGTGGATTTTCCTACTTTTAATTTTAAAGAAAGTAAAGCAAGAAATGTTCCATAATCAAGCCTTAAGCTTTTTTAACACCCACAGAATACAATAATATTGTTTTAAAAGTAGCTGAGTAAAACTAAAGAGATATTATTTTAAAATAGAATAATACCTAACTTAAAAAGAAAATTTGATTAGCTCTCACCATTAAAAAGTAAGTCAATATGCAACTATGCCAAAGCTAAATCCATTCAACCTAAAAAGAGAGAAAAAGTTGAAAAAATCTCACAAGAAAAGCAACAAAAAGTCAAGCAAAATTCTAACTCAATGTTTTTTGGAGTGAGTCTATTTAAATTAGTCTTTTTAATTCAAACTACCCCACATAAAACAACTGCTATAAAGATTTAATTCAAATAGTCAAAATCCTATTTTTGCTCAGGTTGCCAAATGGTTTTTTCTGAAGGTGTGCTATCAGCCTCATTCTGTAAAATTTGTTGTTTAGTCTCATGGCATGCTACAAATAATAACGCCAAAACTACAGCCAAAAAAGAAATTCTCATCACAAGCTCCTTGAAAGAGTTATAGCGATATTATAAAGTTAAAAGAGTTAAAAAAAAATTAAATTTGTTTCAATTAGAAATGTCAGCATTAATTTATGCTTGCCTACCCTAATTTAAACACGCTGTTTTTTGAGCATATCAGCAATCAAAAAGGCTAACTCTAAGGCTTGAGTGGCATTCAATCTTGGGTCGCATTGCGTATAATAATGACAACTCAAACTCTCTTCAGTAATCGCTTGTGAGCCACCGATACATTCTGTAACATTTTCCCCTGTCATTTCTAAATGCACCCCTGATGCCAAACTCCCTTCAGCCCTATGGATTTCAAAAAAGCTTTTCACCTCATCAAGCACACAATCAAAAGCTCTTGTTTTAACCCCTGAGCTTGTTTTAATCGTATTGCCATGCATAGGGTCAATGCTCCATAAAATATGGCGTTTTTCTTTTAACACTTCTTTTAAAAGCTTAGGCAAACGCTCTTTGATGATGTTAGAACCCATACGCACAATCAAATTCAAACGCCCCTTAATATTATGCGGATTTAAAATATCACACAATTCTAACACTTCGCTCGCGCTCGCATTAGGCCCTATTTTTACGCCAATAGGATTACAAACCCCCCTTAAAAACTCTACATGAGCCCCCTTGGGGTTTCTAGTTCTTTCGCCAATCCAAAGCATGTGTGCGGAGCAATCATAAAATTGGTTGGTTAAGCTATCCTTACGCACCAAAGGCTCTTCATAATGCAATAATAACGCTTCATGGCTAGTGTAAAATTCTACTTCCCTAAGAATAGGCGTGCGTTCTATCTCTACCCCACATGCTTGCATAAACCCCAAAGCTTGCGTGATTTTATCTGCAATTTGTTGGTATTTTTGGTCGTTATTTTTGACAAAATCCAAATTGAAACGATGCACTTGCTCTAAATTAGCTAATCCGCCTTGAGCAAAGGCTCTAATAAGATTTAAAGTCGCTACACTTTGATGATAGGCTTTAAGCATGCGTTCAGCCTTTGGCTCTCTTTCATCTTTTAAAATCCCATTGATAATATCACCCCTATAACTTAGCACTTCTTCATTGTCTAGCATTTCAGTTGCACTAGAGCGTGGCTTAGCAAATTGTCCAGCAATGCGCCCCACTTTAACAATAGGCATAGAGCCTGCAAAAGTAAGAGTAATCGCCATTTGCATCATCACTTTAAACATATCTCTTATTCTATTAGCACTAAATTGAGAAAACGACTCCGCACAATCGCCCCCTTGCAATAAAAACGCCTTATTGTCAATCGCTTGGGCTAATCTTTCTTGCAAGTTTCTAGCCTCTCCAGCAAACACTAAAGGCGGATAAGAGCGTAATTCTTTTTCTACTCTTTCTAATTCTTCCTTATCTTTGTAAGTGGGGTGCTGTTCTATAGTAAAAGAGCGCCACGAATTGGGCGACCAAGTTGTTGTGTATGGCATATCTCAAACCTAATCTTATTCAAATATATTTTTTCAAAACCACTATTATAGCTTGAAAGAGTTTCTATTAAATGTGGACTTTAGAAATATGTCTATAATAATGCCTTAAAAATCCTACAACAAGATAAAGGGTTAAAAAACCTTTTGTGATACAATAAAACAACTCTTCAATATCACTTAAAGGGCGGTAATACCAAACATGCAAGAGCATAAAACCTTAAAAAACCCTAAAAAACTTAATGCGTTTGATGTGCGCTGGATGGCGTCATTATTTGGCACAGCCGTTGGGGCTGGAATTTTATTTTTACCTATTAGAGCTGGTGGACATGGAATATGGGCCATTTTAGTGATGTGTGCGATTATCTTTCCTTTAACTTATCTAGGTCATAGAGCGTTAGCCTATTTTATAGGCTCTAAAGATAAAGAAGACATTACTATGGTGGCTCGCTCGCATTTTGGTGCTAAATGGGGTTTTCTTATTACTTTGCTTTATTTCTTTGCGATTTATCCTATTTGCTTGGCTTATGGGGTAGGCATTACCAATGTTTTTGATAATTTTTTTACTAATCAATTACATTTAGAGCCTTTTAATCGTGGCTTACTAGCTTTAGTTCTTGTTTCTTTGATGATGTTTGTAATGACTTTTAATGCCACGATTGTTACACGCATTTGCAACGCATTAGTGTATCCTTTGTGCTTGATTTTACTTCTTTTTTCTGTGTATCTTATCCCTTACTGGCAAGTAACTAATCTTTTTGTCATGCCAAATTTTAAAGAATTTATATTAGCCATTTGGCTAACCTTACCAGTGCTTGTATTTTCATTCAATCATAGCCCTATCATTTCTACTTTTACGCAAAATGTAGAAAAAGAATATGGTGCTTTTAAAGAATACAAACTCAATCAAATTGAATTAGGGGCATCTTTTATGCTTTTAGGATTTGTGATGTTTTTTGTGCTTTCATGTATTATGTGTTTGAATGCCGATGATTTTATCAAAGCAAAGGAACAAAATATCCCCATTTTGAGCTATTTTGCTAACACTTTAAACAATCCCTTAATCAATTATGCTGGACCTATCGTGGCTTTTTTAGCCATTTTTTCATCTTTTTTTGGGCATTATTATGGGGCTAAGGAAGGTTTAGAAGGCATTATTATTCAAGGCTTGAAACTGAAAAAAACTTCTAAAGCCCTAAAAGTAAGCGTAACGATTTTTTTATGGCTCACTATCACGCTTGTAGCTTATATCAACCCTAATATCTTAGATTTTATTGAAAATTTAGGCGGGCCTATCATCGCACTCATTCTTTTTGTCATGCCTATGATAGCTTTTTACACTATCCCTAGTTTAAAGCGTTTTAGAAACTTAAAAGCGGATATTTTTGTGTTTGTCTTAGGGAGCTTAACGGCTCTTAGCGTATTATTAGGATTATTCTAATGGCTAGTTTTTCTATTTTATCCATTTTTAAAATCGGGGTTGGGCCTAGCTCTTCACACACCATAGGGCCTATGGAAGCTGGAGCTAGATTTTGTGAATTGTTAAAAGATGTTTTAGAACAAGTAGAGCGCATTCAAATCACTTTGCATGGCTCATTGTCTTTGACCGGAAAAGGGCATTTGAGCGATGAGGCGGTGCTTATTGGCTTGCATGGGATTTATGCTAACGAATTAGATATTACAACCAAAAAAACCTTGTTGCATGAAACACTTGAGAATAAAGTTTTAAAACTTGCCAATAAACATGGCGTTCATTTTGACTATTCTAAAGATCTAATTTTTAATAATGAGCGTTTAACTAGGCATGAAAACGCTCTCATTTTACAAGCTTTTAATGCTAAGGGAGAGATTTTAAAAGAAGAGACTTATTATTCTGTTGGAGGGGGGTTTGTCTATACGGAGACAGAATTAAAAAATCTATCTAAAGAAAGCGCTAGTGAAAGCACTGCCTATGATTTTAGTAGCGCTAAAGAATTGCTAGAATTATGCCAAACACATCAAAAAAGCATTGCTGAAATCGTGCGTTTGAGAGAAAAGGCTTTGGGAAATCACCCTGATGAAGCGATGACAAAAATCTATCAAACCATGCTTGAATGCTACAATAATGGGGCTAATTCTAAAGAAATTTATCTGCCCGGTCGCTTGAAAGTTACACGATTAGCCCCAAGCATTAAAGCACGCTTAGAAAAACACCCCAAAAATGGGAATGACCCCTTAGCCTTGATTGATTATATTTCGCTTTATGCTCGAGCTATTGCTGAAGAAAATGCTAGTGGGGGTAAGGTGGTAACCGCCCCTACTAATGGAGCATGTGCAGTTGTGCCAAGTGTCCTTTTATACGCACAAAATCATTTGTTTGAAAATTTATCACAAATGGCTGTCAATGACTTTTTGCTCACATGTTCTGCTATTGGCTATCTTTATAAAAAGAATGCCTCATTAAGTGGTGCAGAGGCGGGGTGTCAAGCTGAAATTGGTGTGGCAAGCTCTATGGCTGCAGGGGGCTTAGCGTATCTATATCAAGCTACAATGCAACAAGTCTTAATGGCTAGTGAAATTGCTATGGAACATCATTTAGGATTGACATGCGACCCTGTGGAAGGCTTGGTGCAAATTCCTTGCATTGAAAGGAATGTCTTAGGTGCGATTAAGGCTATCAGCGCCTCTAAACTTGCCCTAGAAGATGATTACAAGCCTAAAGTAAGCCTAGATGAAGTGATTGCTACGATGTATGCTACCGGAAAAGATATGAATGAAAAATACAAAGAGACTTCGTTAGGGGGATTAGCCAAAACCTTAAAATGCTAACGCCCTAAAGCCCCTTATGTAAATTTTAGAAATTCACCACATAGTTGATGTAAAACTGCACCATGTTTTTATACACAACGGTGGTTTCTGTGCCGTTATAATGGCTTTTAAAATAGCTGTTATAAGCTAGGGGGATTTTAAGCCCAAATTCTAAGCCATTATGCTTGGATAGATTAGACCTAAAGCCCACAACCACAGGAATTTGAAAGTAGCTTGTATTCATCTTGGCATGCCCTCCATGCGTATTTATGACATGCATTTCATTTTCCCAAAATGATTGGTTTTCAACACACCAAGTAGACCCCAATAATTCAGTGCCAAGCAATATTCCAGCTGTGCGGTATTGATTCTTACCTTTGCCTTCCCAAAAATTCCATAAAAAGTCTATGCCCGCACCATAAATATTATTGTTAGCTTGACCCACTAAGCCTACACTAGCTACATCTTGCTTGAATTGGTTTTTATATTGCAAATTAGAATACAAATAGGAGTAAGTCGCATAGGTTCGCACGCCAAAACGCTTTTTCTTTCCAAAGAACCATTTATAGCCAAACTGCACATTCAAGCCATAGCCCGGCCCGCCATTACCTAAGGAGCTAGAGCTACTGATACTAGGAATAGTTCTGGGGATAATACTAGCTTTTCTAGCTGTGGCTTGGATTTGAGAGATGATACCATTTAAATAGCCTTGAGCGTTATTAGCCACGCTAGAGGCATTACTCAACACTACTTGTTTGGCTTGCTCTTCAGGGCTTGCAGAAATGGGTGTGCCTATAGGGGCAGTTTTTAAGGGGATTTGTTGACTAAAGGGAGCGTTAGCCTCTTTATTAAGATATGAGGCGACTGCCCCAACAGCACTACTAGCACTAGCAAGCAATTCACCAAGGTTGTTTGCGCCGTTATAGAGTAAGTCTTGTTTGCCATTAGCAAAATTATGTAATTTGATAATATCTTGTATCGCCGTATTAATATTGTCAGTTAGTATTTTTGAAGAAAAATCATAATTTTGATACTTTCCATTAGTGCCACTACCCCTGCTCGCACTTTCTAAATCATAAAGCGTGGTAACAAGATTATCAAGCGAGCTGATTTGAGTTGTTATGCTTTCGCCATTAATACAGCTTGTGCTATTTGCTGAAGTGCAAGTTGTATCGGTATTGGGTGGGAGTGGTTTTTCATTAGGAAAAGGATTAGGAATAGTGCCATTAGGATTAGTGGCAGGGATAACTTTTTCTGGGATAAGCGTTTTGGTCTTTTGGGAGTATTCTTGGTGTGAGTATATCCAACCAAGCTCGCCATAAAAGCCGTTTTCTTCGGCTACAAGAAAAGCGCTTAACAAACTCCAAGCGACCATACTTTTTGTAATTTTCTTTGTTTTCATACAAATACCTTGTTCTAAGATTTTTAAAATATGCACGCTTTCTAAGGCGTTTTAATGAATTAAAAAGTTCGTTTAAAAAACGCATTATGAGAGAGTGTTTTGAATTGCTTACAATAATCATCTTTTTAATATCGGTGCGTATTATAACTACAATAAACTTCATATTTGATTAATTTTTGAAAATGGCGACCCTTGAAAGATTTGAACTTCCGTTTCCACCGTGAAAGGGTGGTATCCTTGGCCACTAGATGAAAGGGTCATTAAAATACAAAAACAATGCGATAACTAAAAAAGAGAAAATAATAAGATAATTTTGAGAGAAATATTTGAGTGGCGGAGCGGACGGGACTCGAACCCGCGACCCCCTGCGTGACAGGCAGATATTCTAACCAGCTGAACTACCGCTCCATGCTTTAAATAAACTTCAATCTCATCACACTACTATGGCTTCACTTTTGAAGTTAAAATGGTGGTCGCTATAAGACTCGAACTTATGACATCTACCTTGTAAGGGTAGCGCTCTACCAACTGAGCTAAGCGACCATCTTTTAGATGAGATAGCACTAATTAAAAAAATAAAGATTTAAAAAAGAGTGGTGACTCCTAGGGGATTTGAACCCCTGTAACCACCGTGAAAGGGTGGTATCCTAACCACTAGATGAAGGAGCCACTATGCTCAATTTAAAAATGGTGACCCGTGTTGGATTCGAACCAACGGCCCATTCCTTAAAAGGGAATTGCTCTACCGGCTGAGCTAACGGGTCTTAAAAATAAAACAATAAAACGCCCTTTGAATGAAAAGACTTTGAAATAATACAATTTTTTTGAGTGCTTGTCAAGAACTTTTGAAATAATTAAAAATTTTTAGAAAAATAAGCCCAAAAAGAATGTGAAATTTTGGCTTAACTTCCTAAAAATTTTATCATTTTTACCAAATATTTTCTTAATATGCAACTAATTTTGATATAAGTTTTCACCAATTACAGAAAAAATCTGTCATTAAAGTTTTATCATAAAGGGTAAAAAATGGTTTTTGAAAAGGTTACTGAGCTTATAGGAAACACTCCGCTCATAAAAATTAGCCATGATGTTGGCACGATTTTAGGCAAGTGCGAGTTTTTAAACCCCTCACATTCTATTAAAGATAGAGCCTCTATAGCGATGATTAAAAATGCTTTAGAAACTAACAAAATCAATCAAAACACTTTGATTATTGAGCCTACAAGTGGGAATACCGGCATTGCATTGAGCATGATTTGTGCGAGTTTGCGCTTGCAAGCTATCTTTACTATGCCAAGTTCTATGAGTATAGAAAGACAAAAATTACTCAAAGCTTATGGGGCTAAGATTGTTTTAACAGAGCCTAGTTTAGGCATGCAAGGGGCGGTGCAAAAGGCATTAGAATTAGCCAAAGATAATCCTAATTCTTTTATTCCTAGTCAGTTTGAAAATGTGGCTAACCCTAATATGCACTATAAAACAACCGCTCTTGAAATTTGGAATAGCACGCAAGGTAAAATTGATGCCTTTATTGCAGGCTTTGGCACAGGGGGGACGATTTCTGGGGTAGGGAAATTTTTAAAAGAAAAAAACCCGCAAATTAAAATCATTGCTATTGAGCCAAAAGATTCGCCCTTAGTGAGTCAAAAAAGAGCCGGTAGCCATAAAATCCAAGGTATAGGGGCGAATTTTGTGCCTAAAAATTTAGATTTGAGCGTTATTGATGAAATCATAACCATTTCTAATGAAGACGCCATTAATTCAACCTTGCATTTAGCTAGAAATGATGGCTTGTTAGTAGGTATTTCAAGTGGGGCGAATGTGTTTGTAGCTAAACAACTCATTAAATCTCATCAAGTTGTTGTAACCATGCTCAATGATACGGGTGAACGCTATTTAAGCACCGGTATTTTTGATTGATATATTGATAAGGTGAAACTTTGATTTGGTCTTTGATAAAAGAAGATATTAAACAGCCCGCTCTTAAAGACCCAGCATTTAATAGCCAATGGGAGCTATTATTTTGCTATCCGGGTTTAGTGGCTTTGATTTTACACAGAATCGCGCATGCCTTGTGGGTTAAAAACTTTAAGCTTATGGCTAGAATGATTAGTGGAATGAATTTATTTATCACTAAAGTAGATATTCATCCGGGTGCTTCAATAGGTCGTAGGCTATTTATAGACCATGCTATAGGCATTGTCATAGGCGAAACCACCATTATTGGCGATGATTGCTTGATTTATCAAGGGGTAACTTTAGGAGGGCTAAGTTTAGCTAAAAAGAAGCGCCACCCTACTTTAAAAAATCATGTCATTATAGGAGCTGGTGCAAAAGTCTTAGGCAATATTACTATTGGCGAGGGGGCTAAGATTGGAGCAAATGCTGTCGTGCTAAAAGACATAGAGCCAAATTCTGTAGCTGTAGGGATAGTGAAGTAATTTAAAATGAAACAATGATTGAAAAATTCGTTTTCCAAAACTGCGAAAAATGCTCCTTGTAGCCATCATAGTTAAAAGCGGTATTCTTTACTAAGGGGATTTCAAACCCCCATTGCAAAGATAAATACCCAATAAAATCTACAACAAACCCACATCTAAAAGGAGCTTGAAAAAAGCTCTTTTTACTCTTAGTGATAATCGCCATTTTAGTAACATCACTCACTATCAATAATTCATCTTTAAGGGCAAAGCCAGCATAAGACCTTAAGTGATAAGTCTTTTTCTTTATAAGAGTGGCAAAAAAATCTAGCCCTCCGCCATAGCTTTGAGCGAGTATAAGCTGAGGGTGTGCGACTGAAAGAGAGTGTGAATAAGTGTAGGTGCTAAATAGCCTATATCCAAACTTAGAATGCTTTTTAAAATAATGCTCTAAACCAGAAGTGGCTCTAAAGCCTATACTATTAGTAGAGAAATTTTCTTGCATGGGTGTATTAACAGAATAACGCATACGCCCATAAGTGTATCCAAAGGTAAAATAAAAGCTCATGTTCTTTTTTAGGATTTTTTCTAAAACTTGCTGGTCTTTTTTAGCTAAATCGCTTTGATTTTTGTTTGACTTAGAGTGGTTTTGCAAAGGTTTTGATTTTTGTAAATTTTGTTTGTTTTGCTTAGAAGGCTCTTTTTGTGCTTTAGGATTATTCTTAAAACTATTGATGAATTTAGACCAAGTAATTTCACCGCTTATAGCATGCAAAGAGCTAAAAAGAAACAAAAAAACAAATAAACTCTTCATAATCTCTCTTTTTAGCTTTAATTTTGACCTACATTATAGAATAAGGGCGTTTATATTTCTTATGCTAATTTGTTGGTAATAACAATCATTAAAGAGAGACAAAGAATTTTAAAAAAATAGATAAAAAATAAAGGATTTAACATCAAAGATGAGTTTTAAGCAATTTGAAAAGATTTTAAGGCGTTAAATACTAGAATAATGGATTTTGTTTTGATGTTTTAAAAAAAGGAATATGATATGTGTTATAGTAATCAAGTTGTTTTACAACAAAAAAAGATAGGTAACGAATTGATAAAATATTTTAGTCTCGCTCGTATTTTACTTGGCATTTTAGCTTTTAGCACCTTGCAAGCTATAGATAGCGCTAAAGAATCTCTTGATGAAAAAAATCAAGAAAAAGCTCTCATAGATGAAAAGACTAAAAACAATCATCAAACTACGCCAAAGCACCAAATTGCCACGCCAGAAAAAAGCGCGTTTTTTATTGGGATAGGGTATTCGGGTATGGCTAGTGGTTGGAAGGGGCTTTTCCAACAAAATTGGTTATTTTCTAATTTGAGCGATAGTAGCTCTCAAGCCATTTTAAATGGTTTTAATGTAGAAGTTGGCTATCAGTATATCAGTAAAAAATACCCCAATATTGGCTTGAGAGCAGGCTTTTTGTATTCGTATAAGGCACAAAATTTGATTAAAAATTTTTCTATCCAAGATTTTAACAATAAGGGTCAGCCATGGGGTCAATCCATAGGGGTAAGTGGTCTTGGCATCTCTATGAATATTTATAGCTTGTTTGTAGACTTTTTGAATGATTTTTATCAAAGCAAGAAGTTTTTTGTCGGTTGGTTTTTGGGAGCAGGGTTTGGAGGAGAGAGTGTGAGTTTTAATAACCAATCTGTAAAGATGATGAATGTAACCCAATTTCAAGGTTTTGGCACTTTAGGTTTGAGAGGGGGCAATAAGCACCATACTTTAGAAGTTAGTGGATCTGTGCATGGGGATATGGGAAATTGTGCGGTCAATTACAATTCCCCTTTAAGTGCTTGCTCTAATTCCACCCCTACAAATACAACTAATATGTATGGCTTATGGACCTTATATGTAACTTGGAATGTGAATTATGTTTATCGCTTTTAATGCGTTTTAAAAAGCTATAGGGGTTTCTTATAGCTTTTTGTATTTTTAAAATCTTTTGATTATTCATTAGAAAATAGCTTTTTATAGCTCTCTTTCAGGCAAGACTTTAGACCATTCTTTGATAAAGCGCAAAAACAAGGAAGTATCAGGGGAGTTGGTTTGATGAATGAGCCTCCCCCCCTCTGTAGCCTCCCAAATAACTTTATGGTGTCGTATCACTAGATGCCATGATTGCTTGGCCTCTTGCTTGATGAGTGAGTGCACTTTTTTAGCGAAGTCTTGGTTATAAAAGAGTATAGCGCTCTCTGTATTGATGTCTGCAGAGCGAGGGTCAATATTAAAACTCCCCAAAAGCGTGAGATTATCATCAAAAACAATGGTTTTGCTGTGTAAAGAATGCTTAGTGCTAAAACGCCCTTTAATTTGGCGGTTGAAAAAATCATTGCGGATTTCATAGACATCAGCCCCCATTTTGACTAATTTATTACGATACTTCTCCCACGCTCCATACACTACAATCGCATCAGTTGAAGAGAGTGAGTTAGTCAGTATCTCTATATCCATGCCCTTAGAAATTTGGTTTTTAAAAGTTTGCATGATTTTTTTACCGGGAATGAAATAAGATGAGGCGATAGAAACGGAGTCTTTGGCATTTTCTAAAGCCTTTTCAAAAGCAATTTGGATAGGCGAGTGGGGCGAAATATTGGGTTTTTTGAGTTTTTGTGGTAGGGTTGGAAGGTCAATTTTTTTAGGCAAATCGGCTAGAAAAGCCACTTCGCCATAGTAAATGGTGTATTGGTATTTTTGAAAGCGTTCTATAAAATCCTCTATCTTTTTTTCAAACTCTTGCTTATCTTTGGTGCTTATGGGAATTTTTTTATGGAGTTTGGCAATTTCTTTGGCATTGTTTTTAAGCTTTTTATGAGTGCTTAGTAGTGAGCTAGGGACAGAGCGGTAAAAATTCCAATAATTATCAAAACTCTCTCTAGCTTTTAGGGCAATGCCTCCTAAAAATAACGCATCTAAATCCAAGAAATTAGTCTCTAAATCGTTATCAAAATAATTATCTCCAATATTACGCCCCCCTATAATTACAGCCACATTATCTACAATAAACAGCTTGTTATGCATGCGTTTTTTAATGCGTTCATAATCCACAAGCATTTCAAAATAGCGTAAGGCATTGTTGCGGATATAGTAGGGGTTAAAGATTTTTACTTCAATATTTTTATGGAAATTTAGAAGCATAATATCTGAAAAATCAGAATCTAAGCCATTATCATCTATTAAAATACGCACCTTTACCCCACGATTAGCTGCTTTTAAAAGCTCTTTAGCAATCACTTGAGAGGAAAGGTCGTTTCTATAGATATAAGTCTGTATATCAATGCTTTTTTGGCTCATTCTAATGAGACCCACTCTATGTAACAAGGCATCAAAGCCATCTTCTAAAAGCATGGTAGCGCTATAAGTAGGGTTGATAGTAAGCCATTGCTTGTATAGATTACCAATAGTGGTTGTATAGGGGTTATAGGAAAGATAAGAATGGTTTGTGGGGGCTTGAGAGAGAGTTTTATGGGTAGAAATTACCCCAAAACATCCACTAAAAAGAAAAATAACAAGGAAAATTAAAAAATTCCTAACTCTCAAAGACACCCACTAAAACACTCAAGCTTGTTATAGATTAACGATTTTTACCCACTTTCACCATTCTATTACGCAAGGTAGCGATAGTGCTTTGTAAGGGTAATTCTTTAGGGCAAGTGTCATGACAAGCAATCAGGCTCATGCAACCAAAAACCCCATCATCATCGCCGACTAATTCATAAAAATCATCATCACTTCTTTCATCATGGCTATCAATTAAAAAGCGCATAGCCCTATTCATACCAGCTGCTCCAATGAAATTAGGACGCATGAGTTTTGTTCCACATGATGCGATACAGCACCCACATTCAATACACCTATCTAATTCAAAGACTTCTTGGGCTTCATCAGGCTCAATTCTTTTTTCAGGTTTAGTAATATCCACTTCTTCTTTAGAATGCGCCCAACTCTCCACTCTTTTAGTCATATCGCCAAACCAATCGCCGGTATTTACGCTTAAATCCTTAATGAGCGTGAAACTAGGCATAGGCATAAGAGTAATCACCCCACTTTCAAAGCTAGAAGTAAGGGTTTTGCAAGCTAGGCGTGGTCTGCCATTAACCATCATCGCGCATGAGCCACAAATCCCGGCACGGCACACAAAATCAAAGCTTAAATCCGGGTCTTGATGCTCTCTAATGAGATTTAAAGCAATAAAGAGCGTCATAGACGGAATCTCTTTTAATTGATATTCCTTAAAGTGTGGCTTGCTTATTGCACTTTGAGGGTCAAATTTTAATACTCTAATGGTAATGGTGCGTTCGTTCTCACTCATGGTGTTCTCCTTGTGTGTTGTTCGCATTTTTATGCTTATCTAATAAATCATGGACATTGTAAGAATACATATGCTCTCCCCTAGACTTCACTTCTTCATCTTCTAAACGCACATTTCTAGCCTTGTATTTTTCTTGCAATTCAAAAGGCATGAGCGCATCTTGAACTTCCACTCTGTCTTTTCCAAGCCTTTCTAATTCCAAAATGGTTTTTAAAATCTCAGCATCGCGTTCTTCTTTTTGAGGATGAGGAATGAAATTACCCTTTTTGCCATAACCCCTAAAATCTGGGCTAATCTCCATTTTCATAATGTCTAGTGGCTCATATTCAATCGTTGGCATGTCTTGTTCTGGGTTTGGCCAGCTTGCTAAAGTTCTGCTAAGCCATTTAGCATCATCTCTTTTAGGATAATCAATCCTTGTATGAGCGCCTCTGCTTTCAGTGCGTTGCAACGCTCCTTGAGTGATACAAAGGGCAAGTTTTAGCATTTTTTTAGTGCGATAAGCGTCTTCTAATTCAGGGTTATTGTGTAAAACCTTGTTTTTTACGCAAATGTTTTTGGAGCGTGCATAAAGCTCTTGCAATTCTTTAAGGGCTTCTTCTAGCTTAGAACCCTCTCTAAAAACACCAACTTTCTCGTCCATAATCTCTTTCATGCGTTCTCTAATCTCATACACATCTTCCTTACCCTCATTATGCAATAAGAAATGCATGTAATCTTGGCTTTTTTGGATAAATTCTTCTACTATGGTGGTGTTAATATCAATTTCAGCTCCCACGCAATGTTCAGCAAAGTAATCTCCAATAATCATACCAGCCACAACAGCCTCACTCACTGAATTACCCCCTAAGCGATTAAACCCATGCAAATCCCAACAAGCTGCCTCGCCCGCACAGAACAAGCCCTTTAAATGAGTTTCGCCTTTAGCGTTTGTCCTAACGCCTCCCATAGAATAGTGTTGCATAGGTTTAATAGGAATCCAACCTTTTTGTTTAGCAAAGCCTTGTCCGTATTCTGGCTCATTAGTGGGCACACCTTGCATGTTTTCTTTGGTTTGCTCGCTATCATCTGCAGGGTCAATACCAGCAAAAGTCATGGCAATATCACGCACATCTCTTAAGTTTTTTTCTACATGAGGGCGTCCCAAAATCGCAATATCTAACCAAACATGCTCTCCATAAGGACTAGGCACGCCATAACCTTTTTGGATATGCTCTAAAATGCGCCTTGAGACCACATCTCTACTAGCAAGCTCTTTTTTCTCTGGCTCATAAGCGGGCATAAAGCGTCTGCCAAACTTATCTCTCAAAACGCCTCCATCGCCTCTACAACCCTCTGTCATTAAAATCCCACTTGGCACTAATGCGGTAGGGTGGAATTGCACCGCCTCCATGTTTCCTAGCATAGCCACACCGGTTTCTAGGGCAGTCGCTGCTCCAGCTCCATCACAAATTACCGCATTAGTGGTATGCTTATACACACGCCCATAACCACCGGTTGCTAAAAGAGTGCCTTTAGAAACATAGGCTGAAATTTCGCCCGTAATCAAATCTCTTACAACAGCTCCATAACATCTTCCATATTGATGGATTAAGGCAAGCATATCTTTTCTATCTTGAATATCTACCTTATGGTGCAAAGCCTCATTAGCCACTGCATATAACATGGTATGCCCTGTAGCATCAGCAGTAAAGCATGTGCGCCATTTTTTTGTGCCACCAAAATCTCTACTTTGAATATAACCATGCCTATCGTCTCTTTCAGTAATTGTCACATGCTCACCATTCACAACTGCAGGTCTATCGCCCTTTTTAATCCTAGTCCAAGGCACGCCCCAAGAGGCTAATTCCCTAATGGCTTTAGGAGCGGTGGTTACAAACATTCTAGCTACTTGTTGGTCGCACCCCCAATCGCTCCCTTTTACCGTGTCTAAAAAGTGCAAATCCTCATTATCGCCTTCGCTTTTTTTAGCATTCGCTAAACTCGCTTGCATGCCCCCTTGAGCGGCTGCAGAGTGTGAACGCCTAACCGGCACTAGGCTTAAAACAATCGTATTTAAGCCCTTTTGTTTACATGCGATACTAGCCCTTAATCCTGCTAGTCCGCCTCCAATAATTAATGCATCACAATAATGTATCTTCATTTTCTACCCTTATTCTTTGTGGAATTTCTCATCAGCCTCTTGGGCTTGTTGCATGGTTTGGATACCATTATGCTGGTTTTCTAAACCTTTTTTGATGTAGGCTCCATAGGTGCAAAGCCCTAAAACAATAAAGAACACGCTCATAGCCCATTTAATCCCTCTTAAGCCTTGAATGCTTACATTTTTAAACCACCCCCATTTAATCGCTAGGCGATACAATCCAATAGAGCCATGTAACTCCACAGCAAAGAGTAAGAAAATATACAAAAGCCAAAAATTCTGTGTTACAAAACGATAGCTTGAGCCATGCGGTCCAATCGTAGAAGGCTCAGTAAGCATGACAAACAAATGCACGCTTGCTAAGAAAAACATAAAAAACCCTGTAGCCACTTGAGTAAACCACAAGCTTGTATCGCCATGTTTCATTAAATGCTTATGTGTTTTAAACACTTTGTATTGCCTATAATTGATAGGAAACTTACGCACCGCTAAAAAAGCATGCACAACAAGAATAAGAATAATCCCTGCTGCAACCACGCTTACAATCGCTGGTTCTCCCGCTTTTAAAAACAAGCTTCCTTCAAAAAACTTCGCTACCTTATACATAGCCTCATCGCTAATCAAAATGCTAGAAACCAAGAACATATGCACTATCATAAAGAGTGCTAAAATCAATCCCGTTGCACTTTGTAAGAAATCTAATTTGGCATAGATGCCACTTTTTTTACGCTCTTGCGTAACATTATAGTAACCCTCAATAACTTCCTCTGGCTGCATACGATATTCTCCTAAGAACTCAATTTTTTAAAACCCTTTGCAAGCGTTTAAAATAAACACGCTATTTTCATGTTACTACATTCTTGGTAACTTTTCTCACAACAAAACTTTAATAGTAAGAAAAAATTGAATAAATTAAAGTTAATTGTCTAAAAATTACAATTTTTAAAGCGCATTCGCTATAATGATTGATAGTTTTTAGAAAAATACTATTTCAAGGATTTTAGAGTGATGAAAATTGCAATGGCTAATTTCAAATCTGCTATGCCTATTTTTAAAAGCCATGCGTATTTAGAAGAGCTAGAAAAAAATTTAAAACCACAGCATTTTGATAGGGTGTTTGTCTTCCCTGATTTTTTAGGGTTGTTGCCTAATAAATTTTTACATTTCACTCTGGGAGCACAAAACGCTTACCCTAAAGATTTAGGAGCCTTTAGTGGCGAAATCACTTCAAAGCATTTAGAAGAGTTAAAAATCAGCACGCTCTTAATAGGGCATAGTGAAAGACGCACCCTTTTAAATGAAAGCCCTAACTTTTTAAAAGAAAAATTTGATTTTTTTAAGGATAAAAATTTTAAGATTGTCTATTGTATTGGCGAAGATTTAAAAACGAGAGAAAAGGGCTTAGGGGCGGTTAAAGAATTTTTAAGCGAGCAATTAGAGATAATTGACATTAATTATCAAAATTTAATTGTGGCTTATGAACCTATATGGGCGATTGGCACAGGAAGAAGTGCGAGTTTAGAAGATATTTATCTCACGCATAATTTTTTGAAGCAAAATTTAAATCCAAAAACCCCTTTGTTATACGGCGGAAGTGTGAATATAAGTAACGCACAAGAAATTTTAGGCATTGATAGTGTAGATGGCTTGTTGATTGGAAGTGCGTCTTTAGAATTGGAAAATTTTAAAACAATTATTTCATTTTTATAAAGGAAAAACTATGGGATTTTTAAAGGGTAAAAAAGGGCTTATTGTGGGGGTTGCAAACAATAAATCTATCGCTTATGGGATTGCTAAATCTTGCTATATGCAGGGGGCAGAACTTGCTTTCACCTATTTAAATGAGAGTTTAGAAAAGCGTGTGAGACCTATCGCACAAGAATTTAATAGTAAGTGTGTGTATGAATTAGATGTAAGTAAAGAAGAGCATTTTAAGTTATTACACGATAATATCAAGCAAGATTTAGGCTCATTAGATTTTATTGTTCATAGCGTAGCCTTTGCTCCAAAAGAAGCCTTAGAAGGGGGATTATTAGAAACTTCTAAAAGTGCGTTTAACACGGCTATGGAAATTTCAGTCTATTCTTTAATAGAGCTAACACACACCTTAAAACCTTTATTAAATAATGGGGCATCAATTTTAACTTTGAGCTATCTAGGTAGCACTAAATACATGGCACATTATAATGTTATGGGACTAGCTAAAGCAGCATTAGAAAGTGCGGTGCGTTATTTGGCTGTTGATTTAGGTAAAGAAAATATACGAGTGAATGCCCTATCTGCTGGACCTATTAGAACGCTTGCATCTAGTGGGATAGCTGATTTTAGAATGATTTTAAAATGGAATGAAATCAACGCTCCTTTAAGAAAAAATGTGAGTTTAGAAGAAGTTGGCAATGCAGGAATGTATTTGCTCTCTAACTTATCTAGTGGGGTAAGTGGTGAAGTGCATTTTGTAGATGCCGGATATAATATTATGGGCATGGGAGCTGTAGAAGAAAAAGACAATAAAGCTATATTGTCATGGGATTTACATAAAGAATAATAAGGACATTTTGATGAAACTAAGCGAATTATTAAGCACCTATTCTATTGAAACAGAATTTTCAAACGATTTTGAAGTCAATGCCCTAGCTGAGTTAGACAAGGCTACGCCTAATGATATTAGCTACATTGACCAAGCACGCTATCTCAAGCTTTTAAAGGATTCAAAAGCTGGGGCAGTGTTTATCCGCAAAAAAGAGTCTTCTAAAGTCCCCAAACACATACAAGCTTTAATTGTAGATAACCCCCATTTAGCCTTTGCTAAAGTCTCGCATGCTTTTAAAATCCCTTTTTTCAAAAACCCAGAAAAGATGAGTGGGCCTAAGCATTTTGAAAAAGTTACTATCATGCCACAAGTTACTATCGGAGAGAATGTAGAAATTGGCGAAAATTCTTTGATTTATCCTAATGTGGTGATTGCTGATGGGGTAAAAATAGGCAAAAATTGTATTTTGTATCCGCATGTAACTTTGTATCAAAACACGATTTTAGAAGATAATGTCATCATTCATGCAGGCAGTGTGATTGGGGGCGATGGCTTTGGTTACGCTCACACAGCCCTTGGAGAGCATATAAAGATTGAGCATGTAGGCATTGTAAGAATTGCAAAAAATGTAGAAATTGGAGCAAACACCGCCATTGATAGAGCGGTTTTTGGAGAGACCTTAATTAAAGAAGGCGTTAAAATTGATAACTTGGTGCAAATCGGACATAATTGTGTCTTAGGCGAACACAGCATTGTGGTCTCTCAAGTAGGTTTGAGTGGCTCTACAACCACAGGGCGTAATGTAGTCTTTGGCGGGCAAGTAGGCATTGGGGGGCATTTGCATGTAGGTGAATTTACGCAAATTGGGGGTAAAAGTGCGGTAGGTAAAGACTTGCCCCCTAATACGAATTTTGCTGGAGCCATTCCTGCTATGGAAATTCATGAGTGGCATCATTTCTTAGCCCATTTACGCACAAATTTTAGAAAACAGCAAAAATCAAGTTTGTTACAAAAAGCTAAAGGGTTTTTTAAGTCTTAAAGAATGAAATAAGCTATAATAAGGCTATTTCTAATGACAAACTTACTATTTTAAATAAGGATAATAGAATGAAAGATAGTTTTCTTTTCACTTCAGAATCAGTTACTGAAGGACACCCTGATAAAATGGCTGACCAAATCAGTGATGCCGTTTTAGATTATATTATCGCACGAGACAAACAAGCAAAAGTCGCATGTGAAACTCTAGTTTCTAATGGGTTTTGTGTCATAACAGGCGAATTAAAAACTTCTGTTTATGCCCCTATGCAAGAGATTGCTAGAGAAGTAGTTAAAAAGATTGGTTATACAGACGCTCTTTATGGCTTTGATTATAGAAGTGCGGCGGTTTTAAATGGCATTGGCGAGCAAAGCCCTGATATTAATCAAGGCGTGGATAGAGAAGATGGCGAGATTGGAGCAGGAGACCAAGGGCTTATGTTTGGTTATGCATGCAAAGAAACTCCTACGCTTATGCCCTTACCCATTCATTTAGCCCATCAACTCACTTTTGCCCTAGCTCAAAAGAGAAAAGATAATAGCTTACCTTTTTTAAGGCCTGATGGCAAGTCTCAAGTGAGCGTGCGTTATGAAAATAACAAGCCTGTAAATATTGATACGATTGTCATTTCTACTCAGCATTCCCCAGAAGTTTCACAAAAGCACTTGAAAGAAGCGGTGATTGAAGAGATTGTTTATAAGGTTTTGCCCAAAGAATATTTGCATGATAATATTAAGTTTTTTGTAAACCCTACAGGAAAATTTGTTATCGGTGGGCCACAAGGTGATGCGGGTTTAACGGGCAGAAAAATCATTGTAGATACTTATGGGGGGAGTTGTGCGCATGGTGGTGGAGCATTCAGCGGGAAAGACCCTAGCAAAGTGGATAGAAGTGCGGCTTATGCGGCTAGATATGTGGCTAAAAACCTAGTGGCTAGTGGGGTTTGTGATAAAGCGACCGTGCAGCTTGCCTATGCGATTGGTGTTGTGGAGCCGGTATCTATTTATGTGAATACGCATAATACGAGCAAGTATTCAAGTGTAGAGTTAGAAAAATGCGTGAAATCTATTTTCAAACTCACACCAAAAGGCATTATTGGAAGCTTGGATTTACTAAGACCTATTTATTCACTCACTTCAGCCTACGGACATTTTGGGCGTGAATTAGATGAGTTTACTTGGGAAAAGACTGATAAAGCTGAAGAGATTAAAGCGTTTTTTAAGCATTAAAAAGTGCTTTAAGGGTAATATTTTAGAAAAATTTTTGTATAATCAAAAATTCACACAAGGAGTTATCTTTGCAAAGAACATTGTCTATTATTAAGCCTGATGCGGTAAAAAAAAGGGTTGTAGGAAAAATTATTGAGCGTTTTGAGAGCAATGGCTTGGAAGTGGTTGCGATGAAACGCTTGCATTTAAGCGAGCAGGACGCTAAGGCTTTTTATGTGGTGCATAAAGACAGACCTTTTTACATGGAACTAGTAGGATTTATGACAAGCGGTCCTGTAGTGGTTATGGTCTTAGAAGGCGAAAATGCAGTAGCTAAAAACAGAGAGCTTATGGGAGCGACCGACCCTAAAATGGCCCAAAAAGGCACTATAAGAGCCGATTTTGCTGAAAGTATCGATGCTAATGCGGTGCATGGAAGCGATAGTTTAGAAAACGCAAAGAATGAAATCGCTTTCTTTTTTGCCTCTAGAGAGCTTTAAGATTTAAGGGTATTTTTAAGAGGGCAAGCCTTATGCAACTTGAAATGCGTAAAATCCTTTCTAATGCACCTAAAAAGTTTTCTTTAGAGCATGAGGGAGTGGTTTTAGAAGGCGAGGTTGTGCGAGTAGGTGCAAAATTATTTTGCTTAAAAGCTCAACTTAAAGGCGAGCTTATGCTTACTTGCAATATGAGTGGCAAAGAGTTTAAAAAGAATATTAATGAACCTTTAGTTTTGCATATCTCAGACGGGTTGTGGGATATGCAAAGCCAAAGTTTAGTTTTTGATAATTTAGATATTATTGAATCTTTCAATGGTTTTATTGATTTGAGCGAGATTTTACGCTCTGAAGTGGAGTCCATTAAATTAGACTACCACTATATAGATTGAATATTTAAGGAGATTTTATGGCAGTACCTGATAGAAGAGTGAGTAAAACAAGAGCGGCAAAGAGACGCACGCACTATACCGTTAAGTTGGCTAAACCTATAAAAGCAAAAGATGGCACTTGGAAACTTCCTCATCATGTAAATAAATTTACTAAAGAATATTAATCAATTCCTTTTTATAAAAGGGTTTTGATAAGGAAAATTTTGAGAGGTTCTAATAAGCCTTTTAAGGATGCACAATGAAAATCGTAATAGACTTAATGGGGGCTGACCATGGAGTTCTGCCTGTTATTGAGGGGGTTTCAAGAGCCCTAGAAAATAAGAACTTTGAAGTGGTCTTGGTAGGGGATAAGAATAAGGCGACTCCTTTCATCTCTAAAAAATTAGCGAGCAAAGTTGATATGATTCATACAGAGGATTATATCAAAATGGAAGAGGCAGCCACTGAGGCGATTAAACGCAAGGAGTCCTCTATCTACTTAGCTATGGATATTTTGAAAAATGGGGCTGATGCCTTGATTTCAGCAGGGCATAGTGGGGCGACTATGGGTTTAGCCACTTTACGCTTAGGGCGTATCAAGGGGGTTGAGAGACCTGCAATCTGCACTTTAATGCCAAGTGTTGGCAAGCGTCCTAGCGTGCTATTAGATGCAGGGGCTAACACTGATTGCAAGCCTGAATATTTGATAGATTTTGCTCTTATGGGGTATGAGTATGTCAAAAGTGTTTTGAAATATGATAATCCTAAAGTGGGACTTTTAAGCAATGGCGAAGAAGATATTAAGGGTAATATGCTTGTTAAAGAGACCCATAAAGTGCTTAAAGCCTATGACTTTTTTTATGGCAATGTGGAGGGGAGTGATATTTTCAAAGGGCTTGTAGATGTCGTTGTGTGTGATGGCTTTATGGGTAATGTGGTATTAAAGACTACTGAAGGAGTCGCTAGTGCGATTGGCTCTATTTTTAAAGAAGAGATTAAGAACTCCTTTAAAGCTAAAGTAGGGGCAGGATTGTTAAAAAATGCTTTTGTTACTCTCAAGCAAAAAACAGATTATGCTGAGTATGGTGGTGCACCACTTCTAGGGGTTAATAAAAGCGTAATTATTAGCCATGGTAAGAGCAATGCTAGGGCGATTGAATGTGCTATTTATCAAGCTATTAAGGCGTTGGAGGGGAATGTTTGTGCGAGGATTGCTGAGGCGTTTGAACGCTTAAAATCAAGCAATTCTATCGCACAATGTGATGCCCAATGACTAAAAACCCATTTTTAAGGGGATTGAATGAAATTTTATGCCTCTCTTAAATCAATTGCTATGCATGCCCCAGAAAGAAAGGTGGGGAATGCGGAGTTTCAAAGCTTTTTAGATACTAGTGATGAATGGATACAAAAACGCACCGGTATTAAGGAGCGTCGTTTCGCAAAAGATGAAGAAAAAAGTAGTGATTTAGGCGTTATAGCAGCCAAGCAAGCTATAGAGCGAGCGAATTTAACCCCACAAGACATTGATTTAGTTATTGTAGCGACCTTAAGCCCCGATTTTTTGGCTATGCCATCAACCGCTTGTGTGTTGAGTGCTAAGTTGGGTATTGAAAATAAGCCCGCCTTTGATATTGTAGCGGCTTGCACGGGCTTTGTTTATTTGCTGTCTATGGCTAAGGCTTATGTTGAAAGCGGAATGCATGAAAATGTGCTGATTGTTGGGGCTGAGAAAGCTAGTAGCGTTTTAGATTTTGAAGATAGAGGAACTTGTATTTTATTTGGCGATGGAGCGGGGGCGTGTGTAATAGGTAGAACAGAGCATGTAAAAGAGAGTATTTTAGATGTGCAGATTTCAGCCAATGGGAATTTTTCTGATTATCTCTATACGCCTAGAACTTTAAAATCCACGCCTTTTAATCCTAAGCAAGAGCCTTTAGAGCCTTTTTTACACATGAAAGGGAATGAAGTATTTAAGTTAGCAGTTAAAACACTTTTAAAAGATGTGGAAATGATTTTAGAAAAAAATGCTTTAAGGTCTGAAGATGTGCGTTTGTTTATACCGCACCAAGCGAATTTGAGAATTATACAAGCTGTAAGAGAGCATTTGGATTTTAAAGATGAGCAAGTAGTCTTAACGGTGCATAAATATGGCAACACTTCAGCTGCCAGTATTCCTATGGCTATGTGCGAAGCCTATGAAGAAGGGCGTTTGAAAAAGGGCGATTTAATGCTTTTAGATGCCTTTGGTGGGGGCTTGACTTGGGGTTCAGCGTTAGTGTATTTTGGGGGAGAATAGAAGTTTGAAAGGTTTTGGTAAGATAAATCATTTTTAAAGTTATAATAACTAATCCTAAAAATAAAGGAATACTTACATGAAAAAAATCATTTTTTTAGCTTGTGTAATGGTAGGAAGTTTAATGGCACAGAGCGATTATTGTAGCGACCACTGCATGGGGACGCCAGATCAGCGCACCGCACCTATGGGGTTTTGGTTTAGTTTTGTGCATTCGGTGAATCATTATATTGAAGATCCGCAAGCTAGAGCTAAGAAACTTAAGAAATGCCAAATGGCCTTTAACTCTACGCTAAGGATTAATTACATTTCTAAGTCTTTTAGGAGAGATTGTGAAAACGCTGAAATGGCTGAAAAGCAAGCCAAGAGCGAGCAAGCAAGTGGGCAAACTGATGAGACCAATGCTAATAAAACAAGTGCTAATGCGAAAGAAAGTAAGGAATAATTGAGCCAAAGTGTGCTTAAAATCTAGTGTTTTTATTAGAGTGTGAGTAGGGATTGATGAGAGAATACTCTTTTATCCCTTATTTAAGCTAATCCAATAGTCTGTCTTATTTTAATTTTTTAATCTCAAATAGTGTTGTCTAAGGGTATAAAAGAATATTTTAATACTATTTATATTAGTCTTTTAATGGAAAAAGTTTTTGATTTATATTTTTTAGATAAAAAACTTGGTTTAAGAATTTTTGTTACCATTTGCGAATGTTTTTATTTTAAAACAAGGGGTATTTTATTATGTATGTTTTATCTGTTTTTAATAATAAGGGAGGGGTTGGTAAGACCACTTTAACTTTTCATTTAGCTCATGCATTGAGTGAAATGGGACACAAAACTTTGCTTATAGATTTGGATCCACAATGTAATTTAACAATCAGTAGCCTTTCGGAGGAAAAAATCCAAGGAATTTGGGATGAGGAAGAGGATTTTATTAGGAGTTTTGAAATAGCTGATAAGGAAAAAGAGCGTTTTAAAGAGATTGCCCGCAAAAATAGAAGTATCCATTTTTTACTACGACCCCTTGATAATGGTAAGAGTATTTTTGAATATGATGTGATACCTAAGCCTTGCTCTCTTGGTAAGAATTTAGATTTATTGCCGGGGCGTTTATCTGTTAATAAGTATGAAGATACTATTGCAGAACAACTGCCTTTTGCATTCAAGCCTGGAGGGAATTATTTGTCTATAAAAATAATCATGGAAGTTAGAAATATTTGCGAGGAGTATAGTAAAAAATATGGATACCACTATATTATTGTTGATACTTCACCTAGCTTAGGGATTTTAAATAAAGTGATTATTTCAACCGTTGATGGATTTTTTATTCCGGCTCAGCCAGATATGTTTAGTCTTTATGGTATTAAAAATATAGGCAGATCTCTTGAATTATGGCAACAAGAATTTGAAAAGCTTAGAAGTGAAAATCAGTTACGACTTGAAAAGTTTCCTAAATATTTCGTGCAATTTTTAGGCTATACAATTTATAATGCCAAAAAATATGATAATAAAAGCAAGCCTAATAAGCCAAAATTAGCTCAAGCTCACTCTTATTATGTAGATAAAATCCCTAAGTTTATTAAGCAATACATTAAGGATGCTAATAAAAAATTTAATAAAGAGGTAATTGAAAAATCAATAGGTGATATGGGTGACAATACAATTATGTATTCACATAACACCTTTCCTAGTCTATCACAAAAATATCAAGTTCCTATGTGGAAAATCCCTTCTTGTTCTCACTTGGAAGCTGAAGATGTCAATACTGTTCGTGGGGGTAATAAAGCAAAATATGAAGAACTTCAAGGCAAATACCATGCTTTTGCCAAAGAACTTATAGGGAGAGTTCAGGAACTATCAAGAAGTGATGGATTTGGTTTTGTGAACAATCCTTGCAATTTAAATGAGTAGGGTTTGATTGTTTGGTTAAAATTTCTAAACTAAGTAATTTTAACTAGGTATTGTTAGATATTGTTAGAAAATCAATTAAATTTTTAATTTTTGGTGAATCAAAGTTAAAAAGATTTTTGATGGTTTCTAAATTGTTTGTGTTGCCTAATATTTTGTGGATAGTGTCTGTTTCATTAATGTCTGCCATATGACAAGGGGTGATTGCTTTTTCTAGACAAATAGAAAGTGTGATATAAGGACATAGCCAACATTTATTGAACTTTTTTTGTTCCTTTTTCATAGGGTTATTTTGTTGTATTTTGTATTGTGTGATTTGAGTAAAAAAATCTCTATAATGTTGATAGAAATTTTTGTCTTGCATTATTTCTAGGAGCAAATGCTCTAATTCATAATACTTTTTGTTATGTTTATTGTCATCATTTTCTGGCAACAAATAAATATTAATTTTTTCAAATTCTTTATCTGTGAGGCGGTGTTTTTGTTCTCCTAATCTTTGAAGTTGTTTTTTAATTTCTTTAATTTTATCCTCTCTATTTTTGCCATCTGAATCAAAAATAATGTAAATATTGTAGTTTCTTATATATTCCTTAATGCTTTCTGATTCTTCATATAGATTGTCTTTACTATTACAATTTATAATATTTTCTTCTTGAATATCTAAATTTTTAATCTTATTTAAAAGCATTAAAAATATCTTATCGCTCTCACCTTCAACATAAATAATTTTTTTCATCAATCTCTGGTCTCCATGCCTCTAAAAAGTGCCTTATTTAACATAGAATGGCTGTATCTAATAAAATTATAATGATTATCTTCTTTATAAAGATTAAATAATGCTATATCTTTAAAATCCATAAGCAAGGGTTGCATAGCATTTGTTAGAAATTCTTTGTTATGTGTGGTTGCAAAGATTTGAATGTGAGAGTTTTTGGCTAATTTAAAAAGAGCTTTTAAAAATTCTTGCATTTTGCTATAATGTAAACCGTTTTCTATTTCATCTATAAAAAGATATTTAGTTTTTTTGCTAACAAGAATGCTTGCAATCACAAAAAACTTAACAAAACCCCATCCAAATAAATTTAAAAACCTTTTAGAACTTTTAGTCTCTTTTTTCTCATCTTTAATTTTAATAGCAACACCCTCTATGGTTTCATCACTAGAGATGACTTCAGCATCTATGATATCAGAATTAAATAGCTGTAAAATTTCAATCAATTCTTTTTCTTGATTATTTTTACGAATAGATTGTAAGATATTAGTGGGCTTAATATTTATTAATTCTATGGGGACAAAAATAGCATGTTCTTTATAAAATTTTTGCAAATTGTTTAAACTAGGACAAATTATTTGTAAATTTTTTACATCGTTCTTATAAGATAAAACCATAGGTTCACAAGTTTTATCGCATATAAAATGCAATTCTTCTTTATTGTTATTTTTGATTTCATTATCTAAACTGATTTCTTTGTTGTAATTTTTTGAAAACTTATATTCAATTGTTAAAGGGATTATTTTGTCATCAAATTCTGTAATAATGCTAATAGGTTCTAAAAAATTTTGATGATAGAACATTGACTTGAGATTATTTATAGTTGATTTCATTTGTCTAAAGTGATTAGTATGGATAGCATGCTCTATAGGAAGACTGCTTTCATTAGTGCTTGGATAACAAATACCTGTATTGATGTAAAGTGCTTCTAAGATATTGGTCTTACCCACATCATTTTTTCCGGTAAAGAAATTAATAAGTGCAAAATCTTTAATGTCAAAATCTTTAAAATTTTTATAATTTTTAATTCGCACACTTTTTATCATCATATTGCCTTTATTTTTTAACTTCTTTCCTTAATGACAATGATACTACTAGATGGCTTAATTTTTATAGAATACCTAATAGATTGCAATTTGATAGGTGTGTGGGTTTGCCCCAAATTTTGCCATCGAACAATGTATTATAAATTAGAAAAACATAGCTATCAAAAAAAGGATAGAACTAAAATAATTTATCAAGCACCTTACGACCCAATATGTAACAATAGAAAAATCTTATTAAAAACATTATAAATATAATATCACAAAATATCTTTTATCGCTTTAAAAACATAGTTAGGCATTAAAATACCTTTTTGTAAAGCTATTTTTTGGTTTTAAAAATGGATAGTAAATAGTTTATCTATGAATTACATTTAAAATCATTTTATAGATATTAAAGCTTTTTGAGATTGGAATAAAAAACTTTATAAAATTGTGTTAAAAGGAATCTTATAGTATTGTACTAATCTGTTGCTCCCCAGAAATGAGTTATTAACGCTCTCTTATTCATCTAGTCTTTTAAAAAACATTAAATAAAGTATTTTATGCTTGGCTTTAATGCCCCCTTTCTAGTTGTGTCTATGGAGATGGGTTGCAAGAAGATGCGATTAATAAATTTTTCAAAAAAGTTAAAGAAAAATTAGGAAAATCCCATGCTTAAAAGCAAGTTGATAGACAAAAAGAGAAATATGCCAATAAGAGTGCGTTCTACTTAGGGGTAGGCTATGAATTTGTTTTTGTAAGTAATGACTTGGTTGGCATTAATTCTATAGGAAGTACATCTCAAAAAAACTTCTAATTCCAATGGACTTGGTGTGGTTATGGGCTATAAATACATTTTGAAAAAAACATCAATGGTTTGGTTTTAGGGGTGGTGCATTTTATGATATTTCAGTTCCTTTTGTCGGTTTTTCTAGTATTGACAACGAAATTGATAATGCGGAGAGTAACTTGAATAGTGCTATCAATAGTATTAATAATAGTATGAATAATAGTATGAATAATAGTATGAATAATAGTATGAATAATAGTATGAATAATAGTATGAATAATAGTATGAATAATGCAGTCTCTGGTTGCACCACTAGCCAAGATACTATTAATTGCAATTATAGAGACTATAGCAGTAGTAGTAATGGTAGTATGGATTATGCTATTGGAACCCCACAAATTCACACTTATGGAGCCAATCTTGATGTGCTTTTGAATGTGGCTAATCATCAAAGAATCTTTTTTGGTTTTAGAGTTGGGATAGGGCTTGCTGGTGCGAGCTATAGCATTAGTAATAGCGGTGATTACAAAAGATATTTGAAAATATTCAATAATAGGGTGGAATAACAATGTGTGCAACATGCAATCAGTTGAAGATGGCACGGCCATGTGGTATGGAAAATCTTGGAACAAAAAACAAGCCTATTTATAACAATTCTAAAGATAAGGTTAATAACACCACTTTTCAATTTTTAGTCAATCTAGGCATGCGTTTAGGGGGCAAACACAATCATTTTGAATGGGGGGGTTAAAATTCCTACCATTTAATAACACTTATTTTGATATAGACTCTCAAGCTAACACACAAATTCAACAAGCGACGCAAGAATTAGGGGGTTTTGGTTTTAACTACGCTTTACCCTAAGTCTAGTATTGAGACGCTTTCTTGCATTCTATTTTGACTATGTTTTCAGCTTTTAAGGGGTTAACCCCCTTAATTTTAATGCAATCTTTTAGAAATCTCAGTAGCTACATCATAGCCATGGTTTAATGCGGTCGCAACGCTCGCACCATTTTTAAACAAAATATCGCCCACGATGAATAAATTAGAAATGTTAGTGCTTTCTAAATTGTCTTTAACCATAGGGATATTGGTGCTAGAATCTAGCTCCAAATCACAGCGTTTGAAAAATTCTAATGGCGTAGAACCCCCAATAGCATAAAGGAGGCGTTCAAAATTTTCGCTTGTTTTATCGGTGAAATTCACCTTAATTTGCGTGCCATCCTCTTCTAAACTTTCAATATCCACACCAAGCTTGCTTTTAAGAGTGCCATTATCAAAAACTTCTTTTAAATTCTTGGCGTTATCTTCGTTGATTCTAGCAAACTCTGTTCGGCGGTAGTTTAAGGTAGTGGGTGCCATTTTACACAATGAAATCGCATATTCTACCGCTGAGTTACCCCCACCTATTACCAAGGTTTTTTCGCCCTCTTTACAATCATTAATGGTAAAAACCACTTGCTTGGAGAGATTAACCGGAATTTTATAGCTAGTAGGGCGGTTTGGCTGACCCATTTTGCCAATGGCAATGACAACAAATTTGGCATAATACACCTCATTAGACGAAGTGGTTACTTTAAACAAATCGCCCTCTTTTTTCACGCTCTCAATATCAGTCTTATAGCTAGGGTTGATATTATGCTCTTTTAATAACTGCGTGAAATTATCCAAAGTTTCTTCTTTAAAGCTGTCTTTAAAAGGGATATGCCCTCTAAGCTCTACGACTTGTTTTTTATAGTCTTTATCCACTCTTTTACCCGCTTTATAGAACTTTTGCATCATGCCAGAATGGCTTTCTGTCTTTTCGCATAAAAGCACTTTTTTAATGCCCGCTACTTCGCATTCTACAGCACTTGCAATACCGCCTGGACCTGCACCTACAATTAACACATCTAAGACTTCTTTTTCCATTCAATATCCTTAATCATTAAAATTTAAGGCTTTTTACAAGGAGTTTTTGGTGAGTGTTTTTGGCGTTCTTGCTCCAAAATAGCCTCATTTAAATCGCTTGAGCTATCATATAGCACGCTTTCAAGCATGCGTTTTTCATCGTCAAACTGCCCACTTTTAACGCCCCATAAAAATGCCACTAATCCTACTAGCCCCATTAGCACAGAGACAACCAACATCAAGCTTAAAATTCCTGTATTCATCGTTATCATCTCTACTTCAAGTAATGGCACTAGTCTTTAGCATCTTCAGCATGCAATAAAAACCTAAGTATTATACTCAAGTTACTTCTAAAAAAAGGCAAATGACTTTTCTTTTTGGATAACATGGTGATAAAAATGAAACTTAATTAAAGGAATTTAATATGCAAGAGGCTTTACAGCATTTTCAAGAGGGGTTTGCTCATTGGGGCTATCTCATTTTATTTTTATATTCATTAGGAAGTGGGTATGTGGGGATTGTTATAGCCTCTATTTTAAGCGCTACAACTAATAGTTTGGATATTAAAACCACTATTTTAGTAGCCTTTTTGGGCAACGCAGTGGGTAGTGGGGCGTTTGTAGTGTTTGCCCGCTATCAAAAAAAAGAGTTTTTAAAATATTTTCAAAAACATCAACGCAAGCTTGCTTTAGCGAGTTTATGGGTAAAACGCTATGCGATAGCCATGATTTTTGCTAATAAGTATCTATATGGTATTAAAACCATTGTGCCTTTAGCGATTGGCTTTAGTAAGTATTCATTAAAGAAATTCATATGGCTCAACACCTTGTCTAGCTTAGTGTGGGCGTTATTAGTAGGGGGGGTTTCGTATGTGGCTAGTGATTGGGTCAAAACGCTTTATGACAAGTTTTCAGCACACTCTTCATTTTTTATTGGAGGGCTTGTTGTGGTGTTGGTTTTAATTTGTTTTTTATTGAAGCGTTATTCACGCAAAATTGGTTTTTAAGCAAGAATTTACTTCTATGTGCTAAACTACGCCCTTAGTATTCGTTAAAAAAGCGAATGCAGTATCTTTGAAATATTAAAGGATGGCACACCATGGAAAAAATTGGTATCTTTTATGGAACAGATAGCGGAAACGCTGAAACTATTGCTGAGAAAATCAGTGCAAAAATCGGCAATGCTGAAGTGATTGATGTTGCTAAGGCAAGTAAAGAGCAATTTGATGGTTTCAAAAATGTGATTTTAGTCGCTCCTACAGCAGGTGCTGGTGATTTGCAAACTGATTGGGAAGATTTCTTAGGCACTTTAGATTCAAGTGATTTTTCTAGCAAAGTTATTGGGCTTGTAGGCTTGGGCGATCAAGATACTTATAGCGAGACTTTTGCAGAAGGTATTTTTCATATTTATGAAAAAGCTAAGGCTGGTAAAGTGGTAGGTCATACTTCTACTGATGGTTATAATTTTGAGGCGTCTAAGTCTGTAGAGGGTGGCAAATTTATCGGTTTAGTAATTGATGAAGATAACCAAGATGATTTAACTGATGGGCGCATTGAAAAATGGGTAGAAGAAATCAAAGGTTCTTTCGCTTAATCTTTTTAAACTCTAAGCTTTAAGCTTAGGGTGCTATCTCTTAGACTTCCTTTTTAAATTGATGTTAGAAATAGATAATCAAACCCCCTTAGAATTTGACTTTTCGTTATTAGAAAAAATCGCAGGATTTTTAGCCCCCACTCAAATGATTGAGCTTGTGTTAGTGAGTGCTGAAAATATGCGAGAAATCAACAGAGACTTACGCTCATGCGATTATGCGACTGATGTGTTGAGCTTTCCTTTAGAGGCTATTATGCACACGCCTTTAGGGAGTGTAGTTATCAACATGGATTTAGCCAAAGAAAACGCTCAAAAACTAGGGCATGCTTTAGAAGATGAAGTCGCGCTTTTATTTATCCATGGGGTGTTGCACTTGCTAGGCTATGACCATGAAGTAGATAATGGCGAGCAACGGCAAAAAGAGAGCGAGCTAATCAAAGCGTTTGATTTGCCCTTGAGTTTGATTGAGCGAGTGCAAAATTAATTTTTTATTCTTTTGAATTTATCGCTTAAAAGAAGTTTTTAACCGCTTTAATTGAGAGTTTCTTTTAACTTTTAGGGGCGTTTAGTTCTTGTTTAGATTTGTATTCATTTGATTTTTAAATTGTTCATTTTTTAATTCTGTTTTGTACTTTACTGAATGGATAAAAGTCTTTATGTTTCGTAGTTCAAATATAGGGCAAATTTATTTTCAAAAGAAACTCCCATGCCTAAAAACTACACAATAAACGCTCTTCTTAAGAATTATACCTTGAAATTTTTTCTTGGTTTAAAGCAGTGTTTTTTATGAAACGCTGATTTCTAAGAGTGTTCCCTAAGTTTAAAAGGCTTAGAAGGTTGCTTTAAAAATGGGCTTATCCTTTGATTTTTAGAGCGTTTAGTTCGCTTATGATTGGGGGGGAGCAAGCTTTAATGTAAGTGTTTAAATGCTTCTTAAAGGCTCTAAAAATATTTTACAAAGACTTTTTGTGCTCAAAAATCAAACAAAAAACGATGGTGCGTATTTTTAAGAACGCATTTTTTTTACGCTCTCATGACAAGCCTCTATGAATGCACCCCTTACAGCACGATTTTCTAATACACTCAAACCCTCAATCGTTGTGCCTTTGGGGGTGCAGATTTGTTCTGTGATGATTTCAGGGCGTTCATGCTCTAAAAGTTTAGCAAAGCCTTTAAAAGTAGCGCTTACTAAAGACAGAGAATCTTTAGCATTCAAGCCTTCTCTCACTCCAGCATCTTTTAGAGCGCTTGCTACAAGGCTTAAAAAAGCGAGTGAGCTACCATTGGTTGCTACACTCGCATTGACTTGTTCTTCATTGGGCACATTGATAGCGATACCAAAACTTTGAATGATTTCTAAAGCATTTTGGCTGATTGTTTTATGTTCTTCAGATAGCGGACTAAAGCATTCGCAAAAAGCCGTAGAAGAAAGGGCAAACTTACTAGCGATATTAGGCATGCATTTAAGATAATGCTTAGCATAAAAGGTGTTTTGCAAGCTCTTAAAGCTCACGCCAGCAAGTGCACTGATAATGCTTTTAGCCTTTCCCTCGTAATTAAAGTCATTTAAGTTGTAGGGTTTATAGAGTAAAAAAACGAATTTATCTTGGATATCGATGGTATTAGTATGGGGTTCTGGGTGAGTAATGGTGGCATTGATATTTTTTTCTTCTAAAAAAGGAGCGATTTTTGTGGCGTTGCGTCCGGTAATCTCTAAGTGAAAATTTTGGCTCAAATTGGCATATGACCCCTCTAAAATTGCACGCATCATATTGCCATAGCCGATGAATAGTAAGGTTTCTTTTTTCATGTTGGATTTCCTTAATAGTTTATTGGTTCTATTTTTAAAGATTAGTCTTTATAAGACATTTTCAAAAAAAAAAAAAAAACAAAACCCTATAATCTCAATGATGAATTATACCAGTTTTATTAAATTGAGATTTGATTTTGGATAATACGAAAGAGATATTAAGAATTTTTGTGATAGTTAGTTTTTTTGATATTCTTCTTTGGTGCAGAAAATTAGCATGATAGTTAAAAAATTGCCTAAGGAGAGAATGGAGTGGTGGATATAATTAGAATCCATCTCAAAGTGGATTCCAATACATTGTGTAACCTCTAAGCTTTCTTAAAAAGCCATAAGAATAAAGTCTATTTGGCTAATTTTTCATGCTTTTTGCAACCTTCTTTAGAGCCTAAATCGCATGCTTTTTTGAAAAAAGCGATAGCTTGTTCATCATCTTTTGTAACACCCTTTCCTTTTTGATACATGTTTGCTAAAGTATTACAAGCATCTTTGCTACCTAAATCGCATGATTTTTTATAGAGTGCTACAGCTTGTGAATAGTCTTTAGAAACGCCTTGACCATTGGTGTATAGAACTGCTAAATTGAAACAACCAGAGCCAATTCCTAACTCACATGACTTGGTATAAAATTCAACGGTTTTAGCGAGATCTTGAGATACGAGCTGACCATTTTGATACATGTTTCCTAGAGTGTTGCAAGCACTCCCACTTTTTAAAGTGCAAGCTTTTTTATAAAGCTCTACCGCTCTTTTATCATCTTGTGGCACGCCTTGTCCGTTTTGATGCATGATAGCCAAGCTATTACAACCATTCCCACTTTCTAATTCGCATGATTTTTTATAAAGCTCAACAGCTTTTTTGTCGTTCTTAGCTACGCCTCTTCCATTGGCATACATCACACCTAAGTTATTACAGCCATTTCCATTTTTTAAATCGCAAGCATTTTTATAAAATACTACTGCTTGAGCATAGTCCTTAGCCACGCCTTGAGCGTTTTGATACATAATGCCTAAATTATTACAACCATTTCCAATGCCTAAATCACAAGCTTTTTTGTAAAGGGTTATGGCTTGTTTGTCGTCTTTAGCTACGCCCTGTGAGTTTTGATACATAGACCCTAAATTGTTGCAAGCATCTCCAATCTTTAAATCACAAGCTTTTTTATAGAGTTCGGTAGCTTGTTTATCATCTTTGGCAACACCTTGAGCGTTGGCATACATCACGCCTAAGTTATAGCAACTGCCACCAACACCTAAATCACAAGCTTTTTTATAGAGTTCAACGGCTTGCTCGTAATCTTTAGTTACACCCTGTGCGTTTTGATACATTACGCCCAAGTTATTGCATGCACTTCCATTTCCTGAATCGCATTGTTGTTTGAGCTCATCAGGGCTTTGAGCATCTGTAGTGTCTGCTACAGCAGAGCTAACACATAAGCTACCTACTACCAATGCCTTTAGTAAGGTTCTATAAGAGATAAAGTTTTTAAACATAAAAATTCCTTGATGTTAGAATCGAATATAAAAGTGAATGTAGATTATACTATAGCTTAACTTTGAGTGTGCATAAAATCAAACCTTGTTTGTATTATTAAACAAGGTGCATAGCACTTTTTGAAAAGTTTGGTAACTTTAGGGCTTAAAACTCATCATCAGCATTTAACATGGTCTCATAGCCTGCATCTTTAATTGCATTTTCAATAGCTTTGGCACTTGTCAAGCTAGAAAATTCTACAAGAACCGTCTTTTTAGAGGTGTTAATATTGATGTGGTTAATGCCATTTAACTCTCCAATATAGTTCTCTAACTTCTCTATACAACTTCTATTAGCAATTGTGGGAACAAAAAAACTTACTCTCATATACTTCCTTCTAACTAGCTTTTAATCAATAGTCTGTTTTTTTACGAGAGACTAGCCACTTCTTGTCCAGCATCTAAAAGAGCCTCTTTTATCGCCTCTGCAGTCGCTGGGGCATTAAAAGTTACATGCACGATTTTTGTAGGAATATCCACATCAATATGTTCAATCCCATCTAATTCTCCAACAAACTTTTCAATCTTATCCACACAATGCTGGCATGTAATGCTTGGCACACTAATAGTAACTTTTGAACTCATCTTAATTCTCCTTAATTTTAAAATTCCTTAGCCTTTGGGCATTTAAGACTACACTCACTGAGCTTAAACTCATCGCTAAGCTTGCAAGCATAGGATTAAGCATAATGCCTAGCTTGTAAGCTACTCCACATGCTAAGGGGATAAACACACTATTATAGCAAAAAGCCCAAAACAAATTTTCTTTAATATTCTTAATTGTTGCTTGACTTAATCTAATCGCACTATAAACAGACTTAATATCGTTGTTAAAGCTTACAATATCAGCTGCTTGCACGCTCACATCACTTCCTTTAGCCATCACGACTGCCACATCACTGAGTGCGAGACTTGGGGCATCATTCATGCCATCGCCTACCATCATCACTATTTCGCCTTGTGCTTTAAGCTCTTTGATTTTGTTAAGTTTATCTTCTGGTTTAGCGTTTCCTTTATAGCTATCTAGTCCTAGCTCTAAAGCACATTTTTTGACATTTTCTTCATTGTCTCCGCTCAAAAGCATGGTTTTAATGCCTAAATTTTTAATGCTTTTTAGATGTTCTTTAACCCCCATTTTTGGCAAGTCTTCTAAAATGAATGCGCCCAAAAATTCATCTTCATTATCATTGATTGCTTTACCTACAAAAACTAAAATGCCGGTATCTTTAATGTCTAGCGTGTTTTTAGGGTTAAAAAATTCGCTATTACCGACCTTTATAATCTCTGTAGCGCCTTTATAATCTATCCTAGCGCTAATGCCAAAGCCTGTAGTAACTTTAACTTCGCTAATCTCTTTTAAAGGGGCGTTATGCTCTTTGGCGTATTCTACTATGCCTTTAGCAATGACATGCTCGCTACTATTTTCAATGCTAGATGCTAGGCTCAATAAATCTTTCAAATCTGTATTGGGTGCTAAAATGACTTCTTTTACCATAGGCTTACCAATAGTGAGCGTGCCGGTTTTATCAAATACAATAGTATTGACTAGCCTTGCTTTTTCTAAACTTGGAGCGTCTTTAAAAAATAAGCCTAAAGAGCTTGCCTTTTGATTAGCCACCAAAATACTCATAGGTGTGGCTAACCCTAAAGCGCATGGGCAAGAAATCACAAGAACAGCAATAAAGACTTCTAAAGCTGTTTTAAAATCCCCCATAATCAATAGCCATGTTAAAAAAGCTAGGCTTGCAATCGCTATGACACTTGGCACAAAGACCGCAGAGACCTTATCAGCTAGGCGAGAAATTTGTGCTTTTGAATTTTGAGCGTTACTGATTAAATCCATAATTTTTGATAGCGTGCTGTCTTTATTGGATTGTGTGGCTTTGATTAAAAAGCTTGTGTTGCTATTAAGTGTGCCAGAAAAGACCTTATCGCCCACTCTTTTATAGAGTGGTAAAGGTTCGCCAGTGAGCATGCTCTCATCTAATTCCCCCTCGCCCTCAATGATTTCGCCATCTACGGGGATATGAGACCCGGGCAAGATTTTTAAAATATCGCCTACAACAATACTATCCACTAAGACTTCAACTTGTTTATTGTTTTGCATTTTAATGGCAGTCTTTGGGGCATTCTTCATTAAGGCTTGCATGGCATCTAGGGCTTTATCTTTGGAGACATTTTCAATGCGTTTACCAATCATTACAAACATTAAAATCACGCAAACGCTTTCAAAATAATAGCCCTCTATAGGCATTTTAAGATAGCTCACACGCCATAGCAAATACAAGCTATAAATGAATGCTGAACTCGTGCCTATAGCTACCAAACTATCCATGTTGGGTTGTTTGTGATAGAGGGTGCTAAAACCCTTAAAATAGAAGTTACGCCCAAAATGCATGACAATGAGAGTGCCAACAAGTTGTAAGATGCCATCTAGCATTTGGTTATCTAAAATCGCTTGAGGGACAAGGCTAGGAATAAGCATAGCCCCCATAGAAAAATACAAAACAAAAAGCGTAAAAACAATCGCTCCTATGAGCTTGACATTGGGGCTTAAAAATTCTTTTTGCGTGTTTTCTTCTAAATGGGTTTTGGGTGTGTAGCCTAGCTTATTTACAATGTTGAAAATATCTTCTAGGGTAGCTTTTTGTTCATCATAGCTAACGACTGCACTCTTTGTCATTAAATTCACGCTTATATCTTGGATAAAATCTTTGCGTTTCAAAGAGCGTTCAATCCCACTAGAACAAGCGGTGCAAGTCATGCCTTCTATGTAAAAAGTTTCTTTTTTCATTGTATAGTCCTATGAATTGTGTTTAAAGATAATCTTTACCATTAGATATATCCAGCGTAAAACACCATACAGCAAGTAAAAGAGCATAAACGCGCTTAATACTTCCAAAGGGCGAACAAAAACAAGTAGCAAAAAAATGAGTAGTAAAATAAAGAGTTTTAAATTCCATTTGATTTTTTTAAAATTAGGATAGCGGATATTGCTCACCATAAGCACTCCTAATAAGACAATATAGCCTAAGAAAAACTTTATCCATAATTCTTCTAAAAAGTGGTATTTATTATCTAGTAACACTCCAAGCACCACTAATACCGCTGCTGCTGGAATAGGAATGCCTATGAAAGAGTAGGGGTCGCTAGTGCTAGTGCTGATGTTAAATCGTGCCAATCTAATAGCTCCAAAAATCACAAATAACGCACTCACTGCCATACCAATACGCCCAAAATTATGCCCCATATAAAAATAGGCAATCATACTAGGGGCTACTCCAAATGCCACTACATCAGCGAGTGAGTCAAATTCCACGCCAAATTTGCTAGTGGTGTTGGTTAGTCGTGCTACACGCCCATCAAGTCCGTCTAAAATGAGACTTGCTACAACAAGCCAACATGCCATAACAAATTGTTGATCAGAGGCATAGAACATGCTCATCACGCCTAAAAAAATACTACTAGCCGTAAAAAGGTTAGGAAACAAATAAAGGGGCTTAATAGGCATAAAAAAGCCCTTTTTTAATTTCAAATAGGCGTAATGAAAGCATGCAAAATCGCTTTTGTCCTAGCATTTTATCCTGCATGCTCTTCTAGTGGAACTAAGCGACTTTCTAAATTATTAGCCACTTCATAATCGCCAATAATTTCTCGCACTCTCTCACCGGTAATGACTTCTTTATCAAAGAGTTCTTTGACCATGATTTCAATCGCTTCTTTATAATCGCTCAAAGTTTGCTTGACATGGTTATAGCGTTCATCTAAGAGATTTTTAATAAAATTATCCATTTCTTCAGCGGTCTTTTCGCTAAACTCTCTAGATGAGCCAAAGCCACCACCTAAAAAGGCATTGCGTTGTTTTTCTAAGACCATAAGCCCACTGACACTACTCATGCCATAATAACTTACCATGCCCTTGATAATATCTGTCGCTCTCTCTAAGTCATTGCTCGCACCGGTAGAAATCTCTTCTAAAAAGACATCTTCAGCCGCTCTTCCGCCTAAAAGCACATCAATTTCAGCGATTAACTCATGCTTTTGCATTAAGTATTTGTTTTCTTCGGGTGTGTTGAGAGTGTAGCCTAAAGCTGCCATGCCCCTTGGAATGATAGAGACTTTATTTACTCTCGCACTGCCTTTAGTCATTTCAGAAATCACGGCATGTCCGCTTTCATGGTAAGCTACGATTTTCTTTTCTTTAGGGCTAATTCTTCGGCTTTTCTTTTCTAATCCAGCAATACCTCTTTCAACAGCCTCTTTCAAGTGGATTTGCTTAACCTCTTTTTGGTTATTTCTACCGGCTAAGAGTGCTGCCTCATTGATGATATTAGCTAAATCTGCTCCAGCAAGTCCTGCAGTAAGCTTAGCAACTTCTTGCAAGTCTACATCGTTGGCAAGTTTTACGCCCTTAATATGCACTTTTAAAATTTCTACCCTACCATTAAAATCAGGTTTATCCACTAGAACTTGTCTATCAAAGCGTCCCGGACGCATTAAGGCAGGATCTAAAATTTCGGGGCGGTTGGTTGCGGCTAGGACAATTACGGGGGCATTTTCACTCCCAAAGCCATCCATTTCTGCTAAAAGCTGGTTTAAAGTCTGCTCTCTTTCATCATTCCCACTCACTACGCCCCCAGCAGCTCTGCTCTTGCCTATGGCATCAATTTCATCAATAAAAATAATGCTAGGAGCTTCTTTTTTAGCGATTTCAAATAAATCTCTAACTCTACTAGCCCCTAAGCCTACAAACATTTCTATAAAACTACTGCCCCCCATAGAGAAAAACGGCACGCTCGCCTCACCGGCTACTGCTTTAGCTAAGAGGGTTTTTCCGGTTCCCGGAGGCCCTACTAATAGCACGCCCTTAGGAATTTTAGCCCCCAAACTCGCATAACGCTCGGGGTATTTTAAAAAATCTACGATTTCTACCACTTCTTCTTTGGCTTCTTCATTGCCTGCCATATCATTAAAACGCACTTTGGGTTTTTCAGCGTTAATGAGCTTTTTAGCACCACCCATGCCAAAAATACCTCCGCCCATATTTTTTTGCATGCGATTTGCCATAAACATCCATAGGCCTAAAATAACTAATACCGGCATAAGCCACCCTAGCATGTCAGTGAAAAAATTAGACTCGCTAAAACCGGAATAATTGATTTTCTTTTCATCTAAGAGAGGCACTAAGGTTAAGTCCGGCACTCGTTTAGCGACATAAATGATATGCGTGTTACCTTCTTTGTGGCTTGCCTTAATGAGAGTTTGACCAATGCTTACATTTTCTACTTCTTTGTTTTCAATAAGTTGCTTGATTTCATGGTAGCTCACATTTTTAGTGCTAGAGGATAAAAAATGTTCGCCAAAACCACTTTCAGTGCTATTGAAAGAACGCAAAAATAATACTAATAAGATACCACAAAGGACAATCAACACAATAGGGTTTTGCAAAAATGGTTTTTTAGGTTCGTTAGTTGGTTTCATTAAGGTCCTTAATTGTTTTGTTTTTTAAGCAGTTTTAGAGCTACCCATTCATTACGCTTTTGCTGTTCTAAAATCTCAAAATCTCGATAAACTCGCAATACGGAGTCTAAATGGGTTTCTAAAATCCCTGATATAATAAGAATATTATCACAAAGGCGTAAAAATTCGCTATGCAAGCTTTTAATTACATCAGCAACAATGTTAGCAACGACTATATCAAAAGTTTCATCAATATGTTGGGTAGAACCTTGAAAGATTTTATCTTGTTTATTTAGCGCTAATTGGTTTAAAGAGATGTTTTGCAAAGTCGCTTGAATAGCAAGCTCATCTGTATCGCAAGACATGAGAGACTTTATGCCTTGCTTTTTCATCGCTATGCTTAAAATCCCACTCCCACAGCCCACATCTAAGGCTTTTTTATCCTTTAAATCAAGTTTAGCGAGCAATTCTAAGCACATAGAAGTGCTTTCGTGATGACCTGAACCAAAAGCAAGCCCCGGATTGATTAAAATATCGTAATCTGTTGGAATATCACTTGGCTTTGCATGCCAACTAGGGCGGATATGAAACTTCCCACATTGCACCGGCAAAACACTCTGCTCATAAGTTTCTAGCCAATCTTTATTAGGAAGTTTTTGAGTGAGATAATGAAAGTTAAAATCTTTTTTCAAGTGTTGCTTAAGTGTTAAGCAAAAGTGCTTTAGTTTAGGTAGTAGCGAAAGATTAGGGTCTTGTTCAAGTCGCACGACTATAAAGGTTTCTTTCAATAAATCATTCACACAAAACATAAAATCGGTTGGAATATTTTGAGTAGAAAAATGTTCCCAATTTTGAGTTTTTAGAGCGTTAATGGTTTTTATTTCATTAAAAGCCTCTAAGGTTTTTAAATCAGTCTCTTCAAGGGCTAAATCAGCGGTTTGTGCGAGAAAGTCCATAAAGACTTCACGCTCTTCATAGAAAACAAAAAAAGTTTCAAAATACATCATAATCTAACAACATGATTTAAATCTTTAGTCATTTGTTCCTAAAACAACTTCTAGTTTTTCTTTTAAAACTTGTGGAGTAAAAGGCTTAACGATATAATTATTCACACCCGCTTTTAAGGCAGTGATAACTTCAGCCTTACCGCCCTCTGTAGTAATCATAATAATAGGAATTTCTTTAAATCTATCATCAGCACGCACTTTTTTAACTAAATCTAATCCATTCATTTCGGGCATATTCCAATCAGTAATTAGCACTTTAGTATCGGCATTGGCATCGAGTTTTTCCCAAGCCTCTACACCATGTTCAGCCTCTAAAATATCTTCATAGCCTAAGCGTGAAAGAGTGTTTTTGATGATTCTTCTCATGGTTGAACTGTCGTCTACTACTAGTAGTTTCAAAGCGTTTCTCCTCTTTATTGGCGTTTTAATTAGGTTTTCAATCAAACCTATTCAAAGCGTATTGACGCTTAATTTTGATAATTTTGGTTTATGATAATAGCATGTTTTAATTAAAAGTTATCTTGCTTGATTTGAGTATTTTTAAAGTTAAAGGCTCTTTATAAATGACTTAGCTTACCTTTAGGTTTTAGTTATAATAAGATTTATTAAAAAAATATAAGGCATGCCTAGCTATGATTTAAAGGGTTATTGAGTATGATTTGGCACAATATTGGCAAGCAAGAATTAAAAAAACAAGCATGCTTTTTAAATATTTTAATGGGCGTTATAGGCGTTCTTTTGTGTCAAATTTTAGGAGCAAAGAATTTAAGTTACATGTCTTCTTCTTATCAAGTGGGTATGGTGTTTATGCGTCCTCTTAATGAGAATAAATTGTTGCAGGGTGCATCGATTCTTTGGGGTTATGAGCTTAATCCTAAAAACGATTGGGCGTATTCTAGGTATTATGTGTTTGTAGATTATGGTAATGTGTTGTTTTCAAATAACTCCACTTTGCAAGCTAATATGTTCACTTATGGGGTAGGGGGGGATTTTATGGTAGCGTATAATAAAAATCCTATTAACCGCTGGGCTTTTTTCTTTGGGTTGCAATTAGCGGCTAACACTTGGATAATCAATCATAAAGTGCAGGATTTGATTGTTAACACTTGGAATTCGGTTAAAAGCTTTAATTTTCATAACACCTATTTTAGAGCGATTGGGCAGTTTGGGGTGCAGTTTCGCACGATTGTTTTATACCATGATGTAGATGTGGAATTGGGCATGAAAATATTTCTAACCCCAGAAACTCGCAGTCCTTTTGAGCGGAGTTTTTTATTTTTTGTCTCGCATTCTTGGCATTTTTAGCAGTTTTAAGGAGAGTTGAATTGGAAATTTTACAAGCACAGATTAAGGGGGTAGACTATGAAGAGGGGGTGCGTGTAATAATGCCCTCAAATCTGTATGGTTGCACGCTAAAAAAGGGCGTGTTTGTAGGGCCATTTTGTGAGATTCAATCTCAAGTGGTAGTGGGGGAGTTTACACGCATTCAAAGCCATAGTTTTGTTTGCTCTCTAGTGAATATTGGAGTGCATTGTTTTATAGGGCATGGCGTGATGTTTATTAATGATTTGTTTGAAAATGGGTATCCTAATAGCGATAAATCAAAATGGAAAAGCACTTTTATAGGTAATCATGTCAGCATTGGCTCTAACGCTACTATTTTGCCGGTTAGAATCTGTGATGGTGTGGTTATTGGGGCAGGGAGTGTGGTAACTAAAGATATTGAAATTAAAGGCGTTTATGCAGGAAATCCAGCACGCCTTATTAGAGAGCTTTAAAAATCATTGTGAAAAAAGTAGCGCTTTTAGGGTATGGCTATTGGGGTAAGAACTTAGCAAGAAGTGTTATCAAAACTGAGTTTTTTGAATTGGTAGGAATTTTAGATAACGCTCTTTTAGCAAGAGAACAAGCTAAAAAAGATTATCCTTGTGTGAAGATATATCATTCTTTAGAAGAATTGTTATTGGATAAAGAAATAGAAGTAATTCTTATTGCCACTCCAGCCAACACGCATGCAAGTCTTGTAAAGCAATGTTTGAAAGCTAGTAAGCATGTGTTTGTGGAAAAACCTTTAAGTTTTAATTATATCCACGCTCTTAAACTCTATGAGCTTGCTAAAGAATATCGCTTGATATTATTTTGTGATTATACATTCACTTATTCTAATGCGGTGCGTTGGCTTAAAAAACACATGCACGAACTAGGAGAGATAAAAAGTATCACAAGCGAGCGGTTGAATTTTGGGATTTTTAGGCAAGATTGTGATGTCTTATGGGATTTGGCTTTGCATGATATAAGTATTTTAAATTATCTTTTAGGGGATTTACTATTAGAAAAAGTGAGCGTTGCTAAAATGTGCCAAACTAACGCTCAAGCGTTTGTAATAGGGAGCTATAAACAAGTTTTTATCAATATTTGTGTGTCTTGGTTGCATGAAAAAAAGGTGCGTAAAATGGTGCTAATTGGCGAGCAAAAAAGCGTTATTTATGAGGATACAAGCCAAACGCCTATTTTGGTGTATGACACTTGTAAGCCTAGTTTGAAAGCCCCTAAATTTTATGTTCCTAAACTTGAAAAAACCCTGTCCTTAGATAATGCTTTAAAAGCTTTTTATCAAAATATTAAGCAAGGTGGGATTGAAACTTGGCAAAAAGAAAATGTTCTTCAAACGATAGCAATACTAGAAAAGGCAGAAATTCTAGCTAAAGGATAATGGCGGAGAGAGAGGGATTCGAACCCTCGAAGGCTTGCACCTTACACGCGTTCCAGGCGTGCTCCTTCAACCACTCGGACATCTCCCCATTTGTTAAACAAGGGGGTTATTATAACTAAGATTTGTTTAAAAAGGGCTTATTCTAAAAAAAGTAAATCTTTAGAAATGACACCATCAATTTGGGTGTTAGCGCAAATCTGCCATAACTCTGTATTGTCTAAATCCATAGAAAATAAAATTTTGCTATCCAGTAAGTAATTAGTAGCGTATTGTTGAGCGATAATAGCTTGTTCAATATTACTAAAGATACAATATTGCACTTTAAAGGCGGTGAATAAAAAAAATGTATCAATCTCTAGGGGTTCTTTGTGCGATAAAAAGATTACGCTAAAATTCACGCTATTTTCAAAGCAATATTTGGCTAGGCTTAAATTTGTTTTATGGGCTTTAAAATACACTATATCATTATTAGTAGTAGAACAAATATCATCAATGTTTTTTATGGAAATAAAATTAGCGCTAGGAATTAAGGGGTGTCCCAAGATGAGCATGTTTATCCTTTAAAAGTAGTTTTTTAAGAATTACATCTAAGTTATAGACTTTGACTTAATTGATATATTTTTATAGGGGATAAAAATATATTATCCCTTGTCATTCAAGCAAGCCTCGCTACAATAAGCCGTTGCCCCACTATAAATAGCGTCTTTGCTAGAGACATAGGTTTGGCATTTAGAACAACTAATCATGTGTTCTTCTAGCTCTTTAGTGGTTTGCTCTTTGTAAGAATGGTTGTTTTTAAGGGGTTTTTGTTTAAAAAACAAACGCCATATAACCCACACAATAAGAAGCAATGGGACTAAAATTCTTAACATAAACTTTCCTTTGATTTGTAAAAATAAATGCGTTTTTCATAAACAAAGCATTCAGTGTCTTTGCAAGCAATTTCATCTTTTAATTGCTCGCCTTTATAGAATAAGAAATACCCCTTATTTTCAAGTAAATGCTGGCTTTTTTCTATCAAAAAAGAAGAGCTTGCGACAGCCCTAGATGTGATTAAATCTACTTTTAGGGGATTTTTATAATCTTCCAAACGCTTTTTAATAATTTCAATATTTTCTAAGGGTAAAACGCTTTTAAGATAGTTTAAAAAAGCTACTCTTTTAACTCTAGGTTCTAAAAGAATGAATTGTGTGTTAGGTTTTTCTAGGGCTAAAGGAATGGCAGGTAAGCCTGCCCCACTTCCTATATCCAAGCAAGTTTTAAAATCTTTAATAAACTCTAAAGGCTTTAGGGCGTCTAAAATTTGGGGTTCTAACTCGCTTAAATTTCTTGCCCCACTTAAGTTATGCGTCTTATTCCATTCTAAAAGAATATTAGCGTAGGCTTGTAATAAAGGGTTCATAAAATCAGCATTCCATCGCCATAAGAATAGAAACGATATTTATTTTCTATAGCTATAGAATAGATTTCTTTAGCTTTTTCTAAGCCTATCAAGGCACTTACGAGCATTAAAAGGCTGGATTTTGGTAAATGAAAATTAGTGAGTAAGTAATTGACATGCTTAATAGGATTAGCTAAATGTAAGAAAATATCGCATTCAAAAGTTTCTTGTTTAGGGTCTTCTAAGCGTTTGAAATATTCCACGCTTCTTAAAGCGGTCGTGCCGATACATAAAATCTCTTTTTCTTCTTGTAGAATTTTTTGACTATTTTTAGAGATTTGTAAAATTTCTGTATGGATTTTATGCTCCCTAATATCTTTGGTTTCTATACTAGAAAAAGTTCCAGCCCCCACATGCAAGGTTAAAAAAGTGTGCTTGAAGTTTTTTTGTAAAGTTTCTAAGCAGTTTTTAGAAAAATGTAATGACGCCGTAGGGGCAGCAATCGCTCCAGAATGTTTAGCAAACACGCTTTGGTATTCATTCAAATCCAAATTTTCATCAGCCCTTTTAATATAGGGGGGTAAGGGCATATGCCCATGTTGTTCTAAAAGCCTTAAGATACTAACTTCTTCTAAAGGGTTATTGTTTTCATAAAAAGCGATTAAGCGTTGTCCGTTATTGAGTAATTCTAAGACTTCAGCGTGGTTATTTAAATCAAAAAAGATTCTAGTGCCTGCTTTTACTTTACCCTTAATTTGAGTTAGAGCGATATTGTCTTTAATAAAGCGGTGGAAAAACACTTCGGTGGTTTTTAAATGAGAAAATGTGTGCTTAGCTCCAAAAAGCCTAGCTTTAATCACTTTAGTATCATTTAATACAATAAGAGCGTTTTTGGGGAAAAAGTCTAAAACATGTTCAAAAGTAGTGTGCGTAATTTTTTGCGAATGCCTTTCATATACAAGCAATTTAGCCTTTTCTTTAGGTAGAATAGGATAGTTTGCAATCAACTCCTTAGGCAAGTTATAATCATAGCTTTCTAAATCAAATTCTCTCAATTATCACTCGCTTTTTCTTCATTTTCTTCAGCTTCACTCTCTTCATCTTTTGGAGCAGGATTGACAAATTTTGCAATTAAAATAGAAAGCCCATAAAGTCCTACTAAAGGCAACGCCATAAAAATTTGACTCACCACATCAGGGGGAGTGATAATAGCCGCTACAATGAAAATCACTACAATAGCGTATTTAAAATATGCCTTTAAACTTGCATCAGTAATCAAGCCTACCTTAGCTAAGAAATACGCCAAAACAGGTAATTCAAACGCTATGCCAAAACCTAAAATCAAGCGGGTAAAAAAGCTCACATAACTAGATGCAGAAATGTTAGCAGCAAATACATCGCTTCCAAAAGTAGCCAAGTATTCAATAATAAAAGGAAACACTACATAGTAGGAAAAACTAGCTCCGATTAAAAACATAGCACTCCCAAAAAACACGAAAGGCAGAATCACTTTTTTTTCATTTTTATAAAGCCCCGGAGCGATAAAGAGCCATAATTGCCAAAAAATAATGGGCATAGAAATGACAAGTGCAGCCGAAAAGCTTATTTTAATCGCTACCATAACCCCTTCAATGGGGGAGAGCTGAATGAGTGTGCCTTTATAAGAATCCTTGATAAATTCAAAAATATTTTTCCAAAAATGAAAACACCCTAAAAACGCCACTAAAAGCGTTCCTACAGAAATCATTAAACGCTTTCTTAAATCCTGTAAATGCGGTTTTAAATCTTCAAACATGCTCTTTTTCTTTGTCGGATTTTTCTGTATTGTTGTTAGCAATTAACTCTGTTTCTTTAAAAGGCTCATCGCTTGAAACTTCTTCATTTAAGTTACTAAGAAGCTTGTCTTTTTCTAAGCTATATTCATAATCTTGCATTAAATCTTGAACGCTTTTAATCTCATTTTCCACACTCATTCTAGCGTCTTCTAATTCCTCAATCCTAATACCTTTAGAAACGCCTTCAAGATTATTTTCAAAGAGTTTTTGATATTCTAAGGTCTCTTTTTTTAGTTCTTCAATATTGATTTCTTTATCCAAAGTGTCCTTAGCGTCATTGAGCGTTTTTTTCACAGCACGAAAAAACTTCGCAATATCTATAATAGCCTGGGGGAATTTTTCTGGCCCTAAAAAAATAATCGCTACAATCACCACAACAAGGATTTCAAAAATGCCCATGCCAAACATAGTAATTTATTTTCACACCCTTATACTAGAAATTTTATTGTTATTGTAGTGTAATTTTCTTTCTAAACAAGATTAAAAAGTAAAAGTTTGAAATTAAAGGGGTTTAAGATTGAAGTTTTTTATGATAGAATGCAACTAATGTCCTTTAAGCTCATGGAGGGTAAGCATATCTGGTGTATGCCGTGGGCTTCAAACCCATAGAGTGCCTAGATGTCTAGGTGCTGAGAAGTTCGATTCTTCTACCCTCTCGCCATTTTTTAAAACTAATAAAATCAGCCTTATAAAATCAGTAACTTTTCATCATTGAGTTGTAGCAATTCTGTGCTATTTTCTACCTTTTCTATAAAATCGTTAATGGCGTAATAAGGTATATTGATTTTATCGTTCTTAAATTTAGCAAATCTTGCATATTCCTTAGCGTCGTTGTGGATATTTGGAGCTACAAAGACACTAAACTTTTCTTTATGATTAGCACTATTTTTAATCAATTCTTTTAAATGTCTTTCAATGGGTATCATTTCTAAGGTGCTTTGACTTCTATCTCTAATCAAACTCACTTCTATATAACTCTCAGCTTTTGTATCTATAGCGATAATATCAGCCTTGTTTTTACTTGCTGTAAATATGGGTAGTCCTTCATCATCGCTCTTATAGTTTGGTATCACGCTTAAATTTTTAAAACTTTGTGTTAAGAAAATGGCTGTTAAAAATTCCAAGCGTAAAGGTTTGTCAATGAGTCTTAAGAAACTATCTTTTGACTCTTTTTGCTTGTTGCAAGTAATAAGCAATTCTTGTTTTACGAAATCTTTAGAATAAGTTGTAGCTAGTTCGTTTAATTTGTTTGATTTAATATTTTCATCAACGCTAATTTTAGTGGTGCCAAGCAGAAATTTATCCACACTTGCCATGTAATTAAAAAAGCAAACTTGTTAGCTTGGCTATCATCTAAATAATTATTTTTAAAAGCGTTATTTGTTTGTAAAATATAATTTATTTTCTCTATTTCATTCGTGTTAATGTCAATAAACCTGCCATTGCCACGCAACGAGATAAGTCCAGTAATACGCATTTTCCTAATGTATTCATCAACGGCTTCGTTAGTGATTTGACTCATTTTGAATCGTATTTTATTATCGCTTTCTAAAAGCTCTAAGCATTTTTCATAGATAAATTCATCTGAATAACTAAAATTTGTTTTATTGATAGCAACAATTTCTTGCCTTAAAGCAGTAATATAGTCATAAAGCTCATTAGCATTATTGTTTCGCCAACAAAGTAAAATAGGAATTTCTTTGATACATAGGGGGGTTAAATTTGTATTTTTGAGTTTAACTAAGAGTGAGAGCAATAACTTGAAAGGGTTATTATGGTTTAAGTTCTTTTTATAAGGGTTTCCTACTTCATATTTAGATAGAGCGTTTAAAAATATAGCCCCAACTACGCTTTCATCAACGCTTTCTTTAAAGGCGTTGTTTTTTCTATCGTAATAAGCACTAATAAGCCTTTTAGCACTATCACTGATTAAAATCTTTTCATTCTTAATATAGTAACAAAACCCAAACTCACACATGAGTTTGAACCAAGTATCAAAACGGCTTTCCCACCCATATTCAAAACCTTTTTCTTTGTGTTTTTGTGGGGATATTTTTATGATGTGTTCTAGTTCTTCATTGCTCAAAACATATTCATTAGAGTCAAATTTTTCTCTCAATGTTTCATTATAATGAATAGAAGTAGGTCTATAAAGCCTATGAGCTAAAACAGATTTGACAATTTGTATAATCGTTGAAGAGCTAAGGATTTCATTTTCAAACTTTTCTAAGATAGCTAAAAATTGCCCTATCCTTTTAGGGTTTCGCATGGTAGTTGAAAAGCTTAAAATTTTTCGTGTTATTTTTCTAGTCATATTTGATTACCTATAATTAGTTACAAAGATTTCTTTACTATCTTCTTTAATGGTATTGTCATTAAAACTGATATAATTACTTTTGATATTAAAAATATAATATTTTTTAGCCCACTCTTTTAAAATAGAATTAGTCTCTCCTTTATGACAAACTAAGTTAGTGAGACCAAATTTAACTCCCTTTTTATCTAAGCTATCTATTATGCCATATAAGGCTATCTCATTATCGCTATCCCATAGTTTGTTGTATTCGCTATTTGAGATTAAATAAGGGGGGTCAAAATACACATAATCATCTTTTAAATAAGTGATAGATTTAAGAAAATCAATATAATCGGTGTTGCTAAACATAATGGTGTTTTGTTGTATAAAATTTATGTAGTTTTTTAGGGCGTTATAAACATTTTCATTAAAATCCACATTACCCACAGGCAAGTTAAAAAGCCCCTTAGAATTAAATCTAATCATATGGTTAAACCCATAAATTAAAAGCAAGTATAAATAAAGCATGTTATTTTGATTAGAGTTAAAATCAGCCCTTAGTTTTTCATAAGCTGTTTTATTGAACTTAGCATAATAGGTTTTTATATATTGTTTTTTTAAGGCATTAGGGGCTGTAATGCCTTTAAGAGAAAACGATAAGCCATAATGAGTGATAATCCTAGATAATGCATCAAAAAGTTCACAAGTATTGAACCGGCTTAAAGTTTTATGTAAATTGATAATATGAATATCTATGTCATTAGCTAAATATCTTTTAGCCTTAGTGTTTAAAAACACGCTACCCCCACCTACAAAGGGTTCAATGAATTGATTAATATTATTTGGAAATAATTTATTGAGTTGTGGCATGAGCTTGTATTTATCCCCTACATAGAAAAAGGGCGAACGAATAGGCTTATTCAAGGTTTCACTTCCACGATAAATAAAAATTCTTTATGTTCTTTAAAATCAGTTTTTCCTGAATTAAAAAAACTATGGGCTTTTTCTTTGACACTTAATTTTCCTTTTTGACTTAAAATATCTATTATATCTTCAAAGCTTATTTTATTTTGCGAAGAGCTAGATTTAGAATTGTAGGTATTGTTATAAGTTAAAGCGATTATCTTACAATCTAGCTTTTCAATCAAATCACTCAATTCTTTTTTGGCATTAGAGCGACAATACTCGCTCATATTCTCGCATTTTGGTTTTAAGGCTGTTCCATAAAGTTTGGGTTTTTTCCATTGCACTAAATTTTCATAGAGATGATAAAACCGACTATATTGTCTTGAATTATAGGGGGGGTCAATAAAGACTAAATCTGTTTTTAAAGTTTTAGCTAATATATTAGCGTTCTGTCTTTTTATTATAATATTCTTGTTATGTTTAATAGGGCTAATAAGCTCAAAAATGAATTTATCTTGCAAAATCTCTTTTTTTCTATACGCTTCATAATGCCCCACCGTGTTAGCGATTTTATCCATAGAATAAATGAGACTTATCAATAAAATATTCTTATTCAATGTGTCTAAATCCAAGTTTTCTATATGCTCTCTAATGCTGCCGATTTTTATACAATCGTTGTAGCTGAAAAATTTATCGCTAAAATGCTGGCTAAAATAATTTTCTTCTAACTTTAAAGCCTTGTTATAATATTCTTTTAATTCTTGTAAGCTTTTAAAATCAGCGTCTTGCCCTTTAAAAAAAGCATGATAAATTATTTCATTAGAAAATAAAATATCATTTAGAATAATACTTTTGATGTTAGAAATAGTGGCAAATTGACTAGCTACTACCCCACTTCCAGCAAAAATATCGCACACACTTTTGATATTATCTAATTTTAAATTTTTAAATACCCATTCTATGAGCTTTGCTTTTGAACCGATGTATCTTCTATTTTGTAGATTAAAAGTTTTCATAAGGGTTTGTGCTAATAAGTTAAAACAGACTTGGGGTAGAGTTGGTTATAGGGATTTTTAAAAGCGTGTAAGTTTTGGGTGTAGCAATTCTTCCTTTAGCGGTGCGCTCCAGATAACCATTAGCGAGTAAAAAAGGCTCTATCACATCTTCAATCGTGCTTTCATCTTCTCTCATAGATGCAGCAATTGTGCTTAAGCCTACCGGTCTTCCTTGAGCATTAGCTAACAAGGATAAATACATCAAATCTGCTTCATCAAAGCCTAATTCATTCACACCTAATTCATTTAAAGCATGCAAAGTGATGTTTAAATCCATTAAATTTGAATTTTTTACTAGAGCAAAATCACGCACCCTTTTTAAAAGCCTTAAAGCAATTCTAGGTGTACCTCTACTTCTTTTAGCAATTTCATTAGCGCTTTCTTCTTCTATGCTTTGATTAAGTTTTAATGCCGCCTTTTTAATAATCAAAGCTAGTTCGCTAGGGTCATAAAATTGCATTCTAAAACTCATGCCAAATCTATCTCTTAAAGGATTAGAGAGCATTCCAGCTCTAGTAGTAGCACCTATTAAAGTGAAAGGGGGTAAATCAATTTTAATGGTTTGAGCAGCTGGGCCTGAGCCTATGATAATATCTAATCTAAAGTCTTCCATAGCTGGGTATAAAATCTCTTCAATAGCAGGGCTAAGCCTATGGATTTCATCAATAAAAAGAATGTCCTTAGCTTGTAAGTTAGTGAGAATGGCGGCTAAATCACCGCTTTTTTCTATCATAGGAGCGGCGGTAATTTTGATATTAGTCTCCATTTCTTTAGCAATGATATGACTAATAGAAGTTTTACCCAAACCCGGTGGGCCAAAAAAGAGCATGTGGTCTAAACTTTCTTGGCGTTTTTTAGCCGCACAAATTGAAATTTGCAAGTTGCTCTTAATTTTTTCTTGACCGATATAATCTTCCCAAAGATTAGGGCGCAAACTCACTTCTTGAGAAGTTTCAAAATCTAGGGTTTCTAAATTGACTAGGCGTTCTTTCATTTAATTATAACTTTCTAACTCATTAGGAAAAACGCCATTTTTTACATCATCAGCGTATTGTTTGATAGCTTTTTGAACCAACTCTTTTCCATTAAGATACTCGCGCACAAATTTGGGTTTAAAACTATCAAAAAAACCTAGCATATCGCTCCACACTAAAATCTGCCCATCACAATCTTTGCCACTTCCTATGCCAATAGTGGGGATTTTAACTTTTTGAGTGATTTCTTTTGCAATAGGAGTTGTAATGCCTTCTAAAACAAGCAATCCTACTCCAGCTTCTTCTAGGCTTAAAGCGTCTTCTAAAAGCTTTTTCTTTTGTTCTTCGTTTTTACCTTTAATTTTATAGCCCCCATCAAGACGCACAAATTGGGGCATTAAGCCGATGTGTCCTACCACAATAATGCCTTCGTTTGTGAGCGTTTTAATCAAGCTTGCTTTTTCTTTGCCCCCTTCTAATTTAATCGCATCAGCTTGAGTTTCTTTATAAACTTTAATAGCATTTTTTAGGGCTGTTTTTTCATCCTTATAGCTTCCAAAGGGCATATCTGTGATGATAAAAGGAGCTTTAGCACCTACACACACCGCTTTGGTGTGATAGAGCATCATATCCATATTCGCACTTAAAGTGTCATTTTTACCTAAAAAACTCATATTTAAGCTATCGCCAACTAAAATCACATCTACTAGAGAATCAAACATTTTGGCAAATAACGCATCATAAGCTGTAATGGCGGTAATTTTTTCCTTGTTTTTTTTGGCTTGAAGAGTGTTTAGAGTGATTTTTTTTGTTTGGGCAGTTTGCATACTCATTTTTTAAAAATCCTATTTTTGGTATCAAATATGGTTGCATTGTAGCATGACTTTGATACGACTAGAAATATTTACTTTTTTAAAGGGCTTTCTTTGGGAGTTCAAATATTTTTTTAGTATAATTAAAGGTAAATTTTTAGATTAAAACAAGAGGGATAGTTTAAATTTTGGGTTTAGATAGACAAAGAATTTTAGTGCTTTTTGTAGGGCTGTACATGCAGTTGAACGCACTTGATTATGATACCCTAGACCCAAAATACTACAAATATATCAAATATTATAAAGCCTATGAAGACAAAGAAGTTGAAGAATTAATTAGGGATTTAAAGCGAGCGAATGCTAAAAGTGGGCTAATCTTAGGGGTGAATACTGGGTTTTTTTATAACCATAAAGTCATGCTTAAAACAAATAGCTCCAACATTACAGGCAATATTTTGAATTATTTATTCGCTTATGGCTTAAGATTTGGCTATCAAACTTTTAAGCCCTCATTTTTTGCGCGTTTGGTTAAGCCAAATATCATCGGTAGGCGTGTGTATATTCAATATTATGGAGGAGCACCTAAGAAAGCACCTTTTGGAAGTGTAGGATTTCAATCAGTTATGATTAATGGGGATTTTTTATTGGATATTCCTCTACCTTTTGTGGGAAAATATTTATACATGGGGGGCTATTTAGGGCTTGGGCTTGGAGTGATTGCACAAGGAGCGAATTATAATGCAGAATGGGGTATGGCTTTTAATACGGGATTGGCTTTCACGGTTTTAGAAAAAAATCGCATTGAATTTGAATTTAAAGTGATGAATAACTTTCCTTTTTTGCATGCTAACCCCTCAAGTCAAACTTGGTGGGGAGCGTTAGCTAGTATTGGGTATCAGTATGTATTTTAAGCTATTGAGATTGGTTTTAATGTGGTGTAGTCTATGCTTTATAACACAGGCATTAGAAAATCAAAACACGCCTTTAATAGAAGAGATAAAACCCACGCACGAGACAGACACTCAAGCTGATGAAAACCAGCATGAACAATCAAACCTTCTTAAGGAAATCCAGCAAAAAAAACGCCGCTTATACATGCTAAGGGGTGAGCTTTACAAGCAAGAACAAGCTCTTTTAGGTCAAAATATGGCACAAAGAAAGAGTGGGTTTTTTGTAGGGGTATTGCTAGGTGAGATCGGCATTAAAGCACACCCTTATTACAGCACTCAAAAGTTAGGTAGGATTCAAGCTTATCCCTTATTATATGGGTTAAGGGGGGGGTATCAAAAATATTTTTCTAATGGGATTAGTGGGTTGCGTTTTTATGGGGAGTATTTAGGAGGGGGCATGCAAGGGTTTAAAAATAATTCTTTAGCCTCCTATCAAATCGCAAGCTTGAATTTAGATTTGATGATGGATAAGTCTATTGACAAGCAAAAGAAGTTCGCTTTAGGGATATTTGGGGGGATTGGAGTGGGTTGGAATGGAATTTATCAAAAAATGAAAGATGTCAAAGATTATTCGCAACCTAATGGGTTTAATTTGGTGTTAAACTTAGGGGTAACTATGACACTCAATCTCAAACACCGCTTTGAACTAGCTTTAAAAATGCCCTCATTAAAAGAGCCTAATTCAAAATTTTTATATTATTTTAAAAGCACGAATGTTTATTACATTAGTTATAATTATTTGCTATGAGGCTGATAATGGGTTTAATCAAACAGAAGTTAATGCTATGTGTGATATTGGCAGTAGGGCTTAAAGCCACAAGCTTGCAAGTTTTAAAAGATGAAAATAAGCAACTAGATGAAAAAATTCAAAGTTTAGAACAACAAATTTTAAATAAAGGTGCTTTTAAAAAAACTTTAAATAACGATGGTTTTGAAGAAGAATATATGCAACGCTCCCATGCAAAAGTCTCTTTGAAAAAAAGAAAAAAATTACTCAAACTATATTCTTTAGCAGAGAAGAAAAGCGGGGTGTTTTTAGGAGGTGGGTATGCTTATGGAGAGTTTAATCTGTCTTATCAAGGAGAAATGCTAGATAAATATGGAGCTAATGCCTCTAGCGTTTTCAAGGAGAATATACTCTTAAAAGCACCTGTTTCTATGATTAGCGCTAAATTTGGCTATCAAAAATACTTTGTGTCTTATTTTGGGACACGATTTTATGGGGATTTATTGCTTGGAGGAGGAACATTAAAAGAAACAAGCCTTAAGCAACAAATTGGCTCGTTTTTTTATGCTTTAGGAGCTGTAAATACAGATTTATTATTTGATATGCCCTTAGATTTTAAGGAGAAACAACATTTTTTGGGGGTTTATGCGGGGTTTGGCATAGGACTTATGCTTTATCAAGATAAGCCTAATCAGAATGCAAGAAACTTGATTATAAGAAATTTTACAAGTTCTAATATGCTATGGAAATCTCTTATTGAAGTGGATTATACTTTTAATGTGGGCGTGAGTTTAACTCTTTTTAGAAAGCACCGCTTAGAGATTGGCACTAAATTACCGATTAGCTATTTGAGAATGGGGGTAGAAGAGGGGGCGAGTTATCAGGGGACTATGGAAATAGATGGGAATAAGCAAGAAGAAAAACGCTTATTAATTTCGGCTAATAATAAGTTTAGGCGCTCAAGTTTTTTATTGGTAAATTATGCGTATATTTTTTAGGCTTTAGGGTTGGTTATGGCGTTTAGATTTTTGGCATTAAGCATATTTGTCTTAGTAGGCTATTTAACTTACAATATGATTATTACTAAGAAAGGGGCTTTAACCTTTAGTCTAGAGAATGCAGAGCAAAATACCAATGCTAATGGAGTGCTTTTTTGGGATTTAAAACATCCTATTAAAGTGCGTATTACAGCAAAAAAAGGCATTAAGCGTTACCAACTCAAAGCCACTACAAAAGACAATCTAGTGATTTATGAAAAAGAGGTGCTTGTATTAGACAAGCCAAAGACTTTAGAAATTCTTTTGCCAAAACCTGAAATACAAGGACTAGAGGGGAGACATATCACTTATGAGTTTAAGGCATTTGATTGGAGTTATGCGCATTTTTTTGATGGTAATTGGACTAAGTTTCAATGTGATGTTCGTATAGATACTAAAAAGCCTTCCATTAAAGTTCTAGCCCATTCGCCAAGTATTACTTATGGGGGGAGTGCGTTAGTAGTTTTTGAGGCTATTGATGAAAATCTTTTTAGGGCGTTTGTGCGCATTAGAGATAGGGAGTTTAAAGCTTTTAGACTTGAGGAATATCAAGGGCATAATGTGTTTGTAGCTTTAATTCCATGGTCGTATGGGATTAAAGATTTTAAAGCTCTTGTTGTAGCTCAAGATAAGGCTTACAACACTTCAAGCCAACCTCTTTTATTTAAGCGTAAAGCTCATCGCATAAAAGAGGTGGATTACAATATTCAAACTTTAGAAGAGAATCTATCTCATATGGATTTATCGCCAAAATTCAAACAAAATTTAAAGAATGATTTTGAAACCACTTTGTTAAAAGCACTCAATCAAACACGCCAAGAAGATTTAAATATTTTTAAGCAAGAGGCTATGCAACAAGGGTTGTTTTACGAAGATTTTTCAGTATTTAAAGCGCTCGCACCTGTTGGAGAAAACACTAGGATAATGGGGCATTTTTTAGAAAATCGCCGTTTTTTAAAAGATAATCAAGTGTTGGCTCAAGCTTTACATTTTGGGGTGGATTTGAGAGTAAAAAGAAATAATCCTTTGAATTTTAAAAATCCAGTTAAAAAAGTTTTGCGAAAGAATTTAGGGTTTTATGGGGATAGTGCGTTGTATTGCTATGGGTTAGGACTTTGTGTGTTTTTTTCACATTTAAAGTCTCAAACAAAAAGCCCACAAGAATTTGTGGGTAATAGTGGTTTTAGTTTTGGGAATTATTTGCATATGGGGGTGTTTTTGCAAGGGGTATTAGTGCGGCCTAATGAATGGCTCAATCAAAATTGGATTAATGATAATATTATAGCCCCACTTAGTCTTGCTAAATCTCGTCTTTTAGAAAATAAGGAATAAACAATGTTAAAGACAAATCAAAAAAATGCGCATGTATTTGAAATTGAGAAACAAGACCCAAAAGAAGTTGTAGAATTTTTAGAACAAAACAAAGAATTATTGTATTCTTTTCTCCTTGTTTTTAAGTATGAGTTAGAACCATTTGTAAAAGAAGTGTTAAAAAAATATGATCTGTTATTTTTAGAGACTGAGCGTTCTTTAAGGGGTCGTAGTGTGCAAATGGCTCGTCAAAAAGATGAGCAAATTCTTGTAGAAAATAAAAGCCCTTTGTCTCAATCATCTCATAAAACAATCGTTTATAAACGAAACATTAGAAGTGGTGAAGAGATTAACAGCTCTGGGAATTTAGTTTTTTTAGGTAATGTAAACAATGGAGCTAGAATTGTCTCAGAGGGTTGTATTTTTATTTATGGGGTTTGTGATGGAGTAATTATATGTTTTGGGGAATGTTTAGTGCTTGGAGAAGTTAACACTTCACAAATAGCTTTTCAAGGTAAAATTTTATTGGAAAAAGAAATTGAACGCTTGCAAGGAAATAAAAAATTAAAAGTGATTACAAAAAATGACGATTTACTAGACATAAAGGAATTAACATGAGACAAACAACTATCGCAAACTCTGTAGAATTATTAGGAATTGGCTTACATAAGGGAGTTCCTGTAAAATTGGTTTTAGAACCGCTTGCTGAAGATCAAGGTATTGTGTTTTATCGCAAGGATTTAGATGTAAAGATTCCCTTGAAACCCGAAAATATTATTGATACTAAAATGGCAACCGTGCTTGGTAAAGATGGTGCAAAGATTTCTACGATCGAACATTTGCTTTCAGCTATTCATGCTTATGGAATTGATAATATTAAGATTTCTGTGGATAATGAAGAAATTCCTATTATGGATGGGAGTGCCTTGACTTATTGCATGCTTTTAGATGAAGCAGGGATTAAAGAGTTAGAAACTCCTAAAAAGGTAATGAAAATCAAGCGAATGGTTGAGGTTAAAGAGGGTGATAAATTTGCTAGAGTAGAGCCAGATAATCAATTTTCCTTGGATTTTACGATTAAATTTGAGCATCCGGTTATTGCTGAACAAAAGTATAACTTTATCTTCAGCAAACAAGCTTATAAGGATGAAATTGCAAAAGCACGCACTTTTGGATTTTTACAAGAAGTAAATTATTTGCGTTCTATTGGTTTGGCTAAAGGTGGGAGTTTGAACAATTGTATTGTGTTAGATGAAAACAGCATTTTGAATAAAGAGGGCTTGAGATGCGAAAAGGAGTTTGTACGGCATAAAATTTTGGACGCCATGGGTGATTTAATGGCATTGGGTATGCCTGTGGTAGGCAAATACACTTCTTTTTCAGGTAGCCATAAACTCAATTCTATGTTAGTCAAAGCTATTTTGGCAGACGCTAGAAATTATGAAGTATTGCTTATGCAAGAGCCAGCTAAAGAGGTAGTTTTGCAAAAAGCTTTTGCTTAATTTTATTGAGAGGTTTTATTTTTGAAAGTAGATTTAGCACTTGTTTCTTTAGGCGAGGTGGTATTGCTTGGGGTGTATCAGCAAAATTGTTTGCACACTTCTTATACTTCAGCATTAAAGACAAGTGAGGGTTTACTAGAAGTTTTTTCGCAATTATTCAAAGATTTTAAAGACACTAAGAAATATTCTTCTTTGCCTACCATTGAGGGGGTTTATTATGCTAAAGGACCGGGAAGTTTTACAAGCCTAAAGCTCACGCATATCTTTTTACACACTCTAGCTTTGATTCAAGGTTTTGAGCTACATTCTACAACAGGCTTTGATTTTAATGATAATGCCCCCATTTTGGCGTATGCAAACAAATATTTTATTTCAAAAGAGATGAAAAACTTAGTAGATTTTAAGGATTTAGAAGTTTTGCCAAAAGATTTTACCCTACCTTTTCAATTAGAGAAGGAAAAATTCGCTCAATTCAACACACCATTTTACATTTTACCCCCCATTTAGTGTATAATACTAGATAAAGTAAGATAGCCATAGCATAGGGGTTTTGAATTTTGGTGGTAAGCGTCCCTGCAACAAGTGCGAATTTAGGCCCCGGATTTGATTGTTTGGGTTTGAGCTTGAATTTACGCAATCGTTTTTTTATTGAGTCTAGTGCTTTTCATGCGGTAAAACTCATCGGTGAGGGCGAGGGCATTGCGAAGTTTTTGACAGATAATATTTTCACTAAGGTGTTTTATAGGACTTTAAAAGCACATGGCGTGGAGAGTTCTTTTAAATTTTTGTTGCATAATAAGATTCCTATTACAAGAGGAATGGGGTCTAGCTCAGCGATGATTGTAGGAGCCATTACAGCAGCGTTTGCGTTACTAGGGCGTGCGTTTGATAAGGAAAATATCTTAAACACGGCTTTAATTTATGAGCCACACCCTGATAATATTACTCCAGCGGTGTTTGGAGGGTATAATGTGGCTTTAGTAGAAAAACGCCAAGTTTCTAGCTTGAAAGTTAAGTTGCCATCGTATTTAAAAGCGGTCATGGTTATTCCTAATAGAGCTACTTCAACTAAGCAATCTCGCCAAGTTTTACCCAAGCGTTATAGCACCCAAGAGAGTGTGTTTAACCTTTCACATGCGAGTTTGATGACTATGGCAATTATGCAAGGCAAGTGGGATTTATTGCGTTTATGTTCCAAGGATAGAATGCATCAGACTAGGCGTATGCAAGCTTATCCCGTGCTATTTGCAGTGCAAAAGCTTGCTTTAGAAAACAATGCTTTAATGAGCACACTCTCAGGAAGTGGCTCATCGTTTTTTAACATGTGTTATGAAGAAGATGCCCCTAGATTAAAGCAGGTTTTAAGCAAGAAATTTTCTAAGTTTAGGGTAGCGATTTTAGACTTTGATAATGATGGAGTCATTATTGAGAAAGACTGAGATTAGAACCCGCATGTGTGTGGCATGTAGGGGGCGCTGGTTTCAAAATGACTTGTTGCGTTTGAAAGCCTTTGAAGAAGGCGTAATGGAATTTGATGGGAAAGGTCGTAGTTTTTATGTGTGTAAAAATTGTTTGAAAGGCGGAGAAAAAAAATTGCTTAGAGCTATTTTAAAGGTAAAGAATGCCCCTAAAAATACTGAAAAAATTATTATTTGGATTAAGGAGAGAAGTATAGCATGAGTGGTATGGTTGATTTAAAAGATTTTGTAGTAGAGCTTGGTAAGACACCAAAAGAGATTAAAAATATCATAGAGCAAGCCAAAGATATTGGTTTAGAGCTTAAGACAAATTCCAAAATTACCCCAGAGCAAGCGGACAAGCTTTATAAATATATTGTTGAAGGTATTAAAGAGCAAGTGCAATCCAATAAACCTATGCCTACTAAGCCCTCACAAAACGAAACGACAGAGACCACAAAAGAAACGCAAGAAAATGGGACGGCTAAAGAAAGTGGAAAACCTAAAAATCTTTTTGTAGAACCAAAGAATGAAAAAGGTCAAAAAAATCAAACACTAATACAAGAGCCAAAGGGCGAAAAGCCTAAAAAGAAAGTTAAGTCTCTTATGCCAAAAAAAAGAGAAATAGAGATTATTAGCACGCACGATAATGAGCCTAGCATAGCAAAAAAAGCACCCACAAAAGAAACCTTCCCAAAAGTCGCTGATGCCAAACGCCAAAAAGCTGAAAAGGAACTCCAAGACATAAAAAAAGCTAGAGAGGCCTTAAACAAGCTTACTCAAAGTCCTAATACTAGGAAAGAAGCGGTAGAAAACACAAAAGAAAAGAGCGATAAAGAACATCAAGAGAGAAAACGCAATGAGACCATTAAGCGTCGCATGGGCATTCGCATTGTGAATCGTAATGATGAAACTCAAGCGACTAATACAGAAAACAAAAAACCTACTCAAAGTGCGGCGGCTATTTTTGAAGATTTCAAAAAGGAATGGCAAGAAAAAGACAAACAAGAGACTAAAAAAGCTAAAAAACCTAGCAAATCTAAAGCTACCCCTACAGCTAAAAACAATAAATCTCATAAAATTGATTTTAGCGATGCGAGAGATTTTAAGGGCAATGATATTTATGATGATGAGAGCGATGAAATCTTATTGTTTGATTTGCATGAACAAGATAATTTAAACAAGGAAGAGGAAGAAAAGGAAGTCCGCCAAAATATCAATGATAGGGTGCGAGTGCAGAGAAAGAACCCTTGGATGAGCGAGGGTGGAATCAAGCGTCATTCTAAGAAAAAGCGGGTGTTTCGTAACGATAACAGCCAAAAGGTAGTTCAAAATACTATTTCTATTCCAGAAGAAGTGCGTGTGTATGAATTTGCCGAAAAGGCAAATCTAAATCTTGCTGATGTGATTAAAACGCTCTTTAATTTAGGGCTTATGGTTACTAAAAACGACTTTTTAGATAAGGATAGTATAGAGATTTTAGCTGAAGAATTTCATTTAGAAATTTCCATTCAAAACACTTTAGAAGAATTTGAAGTAGAAGAAGTGCTAGAGGGGGTTAAAAAAGAGCGTCCGCCTGTAGTTACGATTATGGGGCATGTAGACCATGGTAAGACTTCATTACTAGATAAAATTCGTGATAAAAGAGTGGCACACACCGAAGCTGGGGGGATTACTCAGCATATTGGAGCTTACATGGTAGAGAAGAATAGCAAGTGGGTGTCTTTCATTGACACACCAGGCCATGAAGCCTTTAGTCAAATGCGAAATCGTGGGGCTCAAGTTACGGATATTGCAGTAATTGTGATTGCAGCTGATGATGGCGTGAAACAACAAACTATTGAAGCCCTAGAGCATGCAAAAGCGGCAAATGTGCCTGTGATTTTTGCGATGAATAAAATGGATAAACCAAATATCAACCCCGATAAACTCAAAGCGGAGTGTGCCGAGCTTGGCTATAACCCTGTGGATTGGGGCGGAGAATATGAATTTATTCCTGTTTCAGCAAAAACAGGCGATGGTATTGATAATTTATTAGAAACCATTCTTATTCAAGCAGATATTATGGAATTGCAAGCCATAGAAGAAGCAAGTGCGAGAGCAATTGTTTTAGAAGGAAGTGTAGAAAAGGGGAGAGGAGCCGTAGCTACGGTGATTGTTCAAAATGGGACTTTAAATGTAGGGGATAGTTTTTATGCAGAAACGGCATTTGGTAAAGTAAGAACAATGACTGATGACCAAGGCAAGAGTATTCAAAGTTTAAAGCCTTCTATGGTGGCTCTCATTACAGGCTTGAGTGAAGTGCCCCCCGCAGGTTCTGTATTAATAGGGGTAGAAAACGATTCTATCGCACGCTTGCAAGCTCAAAAGAGAGCGACTTATCTACGCCAAAAAGCTTTGAGTAAAAGCACTAAAGTGTCTTTTGATGAGCTTTCAGAAATGGTGGCTAACAAGGAATTAAAAAATATTCCTGTCATCATTAAAGCTGATACGCAAGGAAGTTTAGAGGCGATTAAAAACAGCTTGTTAGAATTGAGTAATGAAGAAGTAGCCATTCAAGTGATTCATTCAGGGGTGGGGGGCATTACAGAAAATGATTTAAGTCTTGTGGCAAGCAGCGAACATGCCGTAATCTTAGGCTTTAATATCCGCCCAACCGGTAATGTGAAAAACAAGGCTAAAGAATACAATGTTAGCATTAAAACTTACACGGTGATTTATGCCTTGATTGAAGAAATGCGTTCGCTATTGCTAGGCTTGATGAGTCCTATTATTGAAGAAGAGCATACCGGACAAGCTGAAGTGAGAGAGACCTTTAATATTCCTAAAGTAGGCACTATAGCAGGGTGTATGGTAAGTGAAGGAGTGATTACTCGTGGCATTAAGGTGCGTTTAATTAGAGATGGTGTCATCATTCATACAGGTGAAATTGTCTCTTTAAAACGCTTTAAAGACGATGTTAAGGAAGTTTCTAAGGGCTATGAGTGTGGGATTATGCTAGAAAATTATAATGAGATTAAAGTAGGCGATGTGTTTGAAACTTACAGAGAAATCCATAAAAAAAGAACCCTTTAATGAACGCTCATAAAGAACGCTTGGAATCTAATCTTTTGGAATTATTGCAAGAAGCCCTATCAAGCTTGAATGATAGTGAGTTAAACTCTTTGAGTGTTACTAGAGTAGAATGCTCTAGGGGTAAGCACCATGCTCATGTGTTTGTGTTGTCCAAAGATAACAAAATCCTTTCAAAATTAAAAAAGGCTGAAAGCTTGATTAGACAATTCGTTTTACAAACAAGTGGGTGGTTTAAATGCCCAAAACTTAGTTTTGCCCTAGATAATAGCCTAGAAGAGCAACTCCGTTTAGACGCAATATTCAATCAAATCGCTAAAGGGAAGAATGATGACTAAAAAAATAGAAGAACAAATTGAAGGGGTCATTGAAAGCTTAGGCTACCTGCTCTATGATGTGAGTTTAGTAAAAGAAAATGAGCAAAATATTTTGAGAATAAGTCTTAAAAATCCTAAGGGGGCGATTAGCTTAGATATATGCCAACAAGTGAGCGAAACTATTTCACCCTTATTAGATGTGTGTGATTTTATTAAGGATGCTTATCTTTTAGAAGTGAGTTCTATGGGTTTAGAAAGAGTGCTTAAAACCCCCAAACACTTCAAACTCTCTTTAGGCGAAAAAGTAGATGTTCGGCTCATCAATAAAGAGAGTTTTCAAGCTATTATTAAAAATGCTAATGAAACAAGCGTAGATTTTGAGCTAGATGACAACACCATTAAAAGCGTAAATTACAAAGATTTAAAAAAAGTTAAAACGCTGTTTGAGTGGTGAAATTAGATTTGTTTTTTTGGATTTCAAATGGTTTTATTAGGAAAATAGAAGTTTTATCGCAATAATAAGGGGGGATTTTTGAAAGCGGTTTTTAAAATTTTTTCAAAACTGAAATTCAAAATTTTTCAAACCAAGTTTTTTAAAAAGTTTTAAAATTACTAAGTTATTCAATTCCTACACTCTAAAGGCTTTAAGGTTGAAATCAATCTTTTGACTGATGAGCGTGGAAATTTTAATGGTGTTTTAATATATTTATCATAAATTGTATACAATTTTTATATTATCAATTATTACTCCCCTAAGGGAAGTACCCTTAAGAGAGTCTTTTTTAGAAGAAAGTATAGCGTTGGGCTAAAGGTAATTAGCTTGCTGGTTTAGAAGTGCAAAGCCTACCATCTAAGAAGACTTCAAAAGTTTCATGGTCTACGCTGAGCTTTCCTGTTGCGCTATTAAGCTTAAAGTCTTTCTTAGTGATATTACGCACATTTTTAATAGGTAATACCTTTCTTTCTAGGTCAAGCTTTTCTTTAATGCCATTTTCATAGGCAAGCTTATTGACAAAAGTAATGCTTGTATCAAATTTAGCCTTTCCATGATGGCCAAACATCTCTCTGCAATATACTGGTTGAGGGGTTGGCACAGAGGCGTTGCTATCGCCCATTTCAGAAAATACTACCAAGTCACCTTTAATGATGATTTGTGGTTATCAATCCCGCCAGCTGTAATAATCATGCCTTCTCCAGCTAAGGCTTCTGTGCCTAAGCCTACAACTAAATTAGGGCTAACGCCATCTTGCATATCTTTATTCCCAGCTTTTCCAATGCCTACAATTTTGCCATTTTTAATCCCAATATCAGCCTTGTAAATGCCGGTGCAGTCAATAATCAAAGCGTTTGTAATCACTAAATCCAAAGTGTTTTCATCATGGCTATTAGATTGCCCCATGCCTTCTCTAATGGTCTTGCCCACACCAAATTTTAACTCTTCACCATAAATGGTATAGTCATGATCAACTTCTGCCCAAAGCTCAGTATCGCCCAATCTTACTTTATCCCCCTTAGTAGACCCATAAGTATTGACATAATCAAGTTTTTTCATTTTCATAGGAAACTCCTTATTTTAAAAATCCGTGTTTTTTAGCGTTTTCAATCGCGCTAGACTTGTGGCGTTCATTAGCAATATTATTGACAAGCCCATTCATGCCAATGATTTTTTTAGACCCATCAATATCAATTAAAGTAACTTCTTTAGTCTCATCAGCACCAATTCTTAAGGTATTTCCGCTTGGAATATCTAATCGTTTGCCATAGGCTTTTTCTCTGTCAAATTCTAAGGCTCTATTAGCTTCAAAGAAATGGAAATGGCTACCCACATGCAAAGATTTTGTGCCATTGTTTTTAACCTTAAGTTTAATGGTTGTGGCTTGTTTATGGGCATTGATTTCTTAAAAAATAGCACTAAAATTGTAATGAAAAAGAAAAAATAGCAAGACAGGTCTTTCTTAAGCCCATAATATGGGCTTATTTTTGATGGTTTAAAAAATCTCTTAAAAGTCTTTTTTTAGGATTTCTTCTACTCTGAGAATGGTTACAAGTCTATCATCTCGTTTTCCAATACCATAGGTCAAATTATTATTATCGCTTAAAGTCTCTGGAACAGGGTCAATATCAGACTGCCTAATACGAATAGCCTCAGTCAAGCGGTCAATAAAAAACCCAGCGATTTGGTCATTATGACGCACTACCAAATAACGAGTGTCTTTATTTTGTTTTTCAGCAGGTAAGCCAAACTTTAGGCGTAAGCTAATTAAGGGGAAAACATTCCCGCGCAAATTAAACACGCCAAGCACATAATTAGGGGTCTCAGGAACTCGTGTATAGCCGATAGGCTTTACAATCTCTAAAATATTCAGAATGGGAATGGCATACTCTTCATCACCAATAATAAAGCCAATGAATTGTAAAATTTCTTCACTTTCTTCTTGCTTATCAGTGCCAGCATCACCTGCTTTTTGTTTTTCAAACAAGTCTTTTAACTGATTGCTCATTATTCGCCTCCTTCTAGTTTAATACTGCGTTTAACTACGCTAGTTAGATAATCAGCACTGTAGGGCTTAGTGATGTATTCAGTCATACCTGATTCAACTCCACGCATTCTGTCAGTTTTAGTAACCCGACTGGTTACTGCAATTAAAGGAAGGCTTTTAAATTTATTGTATTTACGCACCTCAGAGGCGAAAGTATAGCCATCCATTTTAGGCATCTCAATATCCACTAAAATGGCATCAGGAGTCTTATCGCTATTTTTAAGCATTTCCAATCCTTCTAGTCCATTAGTAGCCTCTAAGAGCGTAATGCCTAATGGTTTTAAGCATTTGCGAATAACAGCCCTATCTGTGCTACTATCATCAATCGCTAAAACGACATAATCGCTAGGCGAATTTTTGATTTTGGCATTTTCTGATTCACTCATCAAAGTAGTGATATTAACTTTCACACTCTTTGCCATTTCCATCATCGCCCCAACATCTACAATGAGCGTGATTTTTCCATCGCCTCTTACTGTAGCCCCAGCAATACCTCTAGTATTTTTGAGATAGTAACCTAAAGACTTGATAACTACTTCTTCTTGACCGATTAAATAATCTACAATCACACCAATTTTTTGGTCGGCTAATCCTATAATGACGACATACACATCAGCACCAGACTCTAAAATCGCATCCACTTTAAAAATATCAGAAAGACGCACTAAAGAAAGCACTTCATCTCTTAGGCGTAGAACACTCTTGCCATCAACGGTGTAAATTTCATCTTGACTGATTCGCACGGTTTCTAAAACTGAAGAAAGTGGGATAGCGTAATATTCCTCTTGAACGCCTACAAGCAAAGCTTGAATAATGGCTAGAGTAAGGGGGATTTTGAGTTTTTGAGTGGTGCCTACGCCTATTTCTGAATCAATTTCAATGATTCCATTAAGTTTTTCAATGTTAGTTTTCACTACATCCATTCCTACGCCTCTACCTGAGACATTAGAAACGGTTTTTGCGGTAGAAAAGCCCGGCTTAAAAATAAGATTAAACGCCTCTCTATCACTCATGCTATCAGCTTCTCTCTCGCTAATAACTCCTTTTTCAACCGCTTTTTGCTTAAGCATTGAGGGGTCTAAACCTTTACCATCATCAGCAATTTTAATCACAATGTGATTACCCTCATTATACGCGCTCAATTCCACACGCCCCATTTCGGGTTTGCCTAGCACTTTTCTATCTTCTAGAGATTCAATGCCATGGTCGCATGAATTACGGATAATATGAATGAGTGGGTCGCCAATTTCTTCTACAATGGACTTATCTAGCTCAGTTTCTTCTCCATCAATAATAAGCTCAATACTTTTGCCTAGCTCTCGGCTTAAATCTCTCACCATACGGGGGAACTTGTTAAACACTTTACCCACCGGTTGCATTCTGGTTTTCATAACAGCTAATTGCAAATCCGTAGTTACCGCTGAAATAGATGAAACAACTTGGTTTAATTCTTCTAAAAACTTTTCTCCATCATAGCGTTCTTCTACATCACTATAGATTCTAATCAAGCGATTCTTTCCTAAAACAAGCTCACCGATTAAATTCATCAAGTGGTCAAGTCTTCGCACATCTACTCTTACAGTTTGTTCTACACCAATAGATGGAGATTTGTTTTCTTCGGTTTTTGGTTTAGCTTTGCCTGCCTCTGCTTTGGGGGCTTGTGGTATGGGTGCTTTTGGAGTAGGGGTTGGAGTTTTTTGGGTATTAGTGGGTTGTGAATTTTCTGCTTGAACGCCTTCTTGCTTTTTTTGAGCTCTACGCTCTTTATCTGCTTCTTGGCGTTTATTAAGTAAGCGTGCAATCTCAGCCTCCACTTCTTCAGCACTCATATTAGCATAATCTAAATCCGGCTCATCAGCTAGTGGGTTGCTAGTGTCGTTAGCTTGGTTTTCTGTAGCAGAAGTTTCTTTAGGGGTTTCTGTGGTGTTTTGGGTTACATTCTCTTCTTTTTGAGGAGCTTGTGTGCTTTCTGTAGCTTGGGGAGTGCCATCTGAATTTTGGCTTGTGATAGCTTGAAGTTGTTTAACCACTTCTTCAATCTCGTTTTCCTTGCCATTATTAGTATCAGAGCCTGTGTCTCTAATGGTTACAAGCAAGGATTTCATTAAATCAATAGAGCGCAACACGACATCCATAATATCAGGCGTGATTTTAATTTCGCCTTTTCTAGCACGATTTAAGACATCTTCCATGTTGTGTGTGAGATGTGTGAGCGTGTTAAGATTTAAAAATGAGCTAGAACCCTTAATGGTGTGAGCGACCCTAAAAATACGATTAAGTAAATCTAAATCTTCAGGATTATGCTCTAGCTCTACCAAATCTTGGTCAAGTTGTTCATTCATTTCAAAGGCTTCAATTAAGAAGTCTTCCATTATTTCTTGTAAATCATCCATTAAAGAACCCCTTTGTCATAAAGTGAAAGTATTTTACAATGTTTGTAAGCAGTTTTAAACATTCTTATCCAAAATTTTAGAAATTTCTTCTACAAATTTTTCTGCATCAAACTTAACTAAATAAGCACTAGCACCCATTTCTTTAGCCTTTTCAGCGCTATAGCTATCACAAATGGAAGAATTAAAAATCACAGGGATATTAGCAAATCGTGGGTCTTCTTGGAGCTTGAATAAGAAATGATAGCCATCCATTTTTGGCATTTCAACATCTGAAATAATAAACTTTAAATGCTTTCTTAATTCATTGCCATATTGTTCGTATAGTTTTTCTAATTTTTCCAAGCCATCTTCGCCATCTACGGCCTCTGTAATATTAAATCCCATTTTGCTTAAATGGGTTTTTAAAGTCTTTCTAGCAGTTTTGCTATCATCTAAAAATAAGACATCGCCTTCAAAACGCTGTGTAGGAACGCTTTCTGGAGGATTTTTAGAGGCCTCATTAAGTCCTAGGTCATCTAAAATGCTTTCTAAATCTAAAATGAGTAAAGTTTGGTCGTTTTCAATGCGTGTAAGACCGGTAATCTTTTCTTTGTTGATATTATTTGATGCACTAAAAGTGGCAGGCTCTACATCTTTCCAACTAATACGCCTAATACGCCTTGCAGAATGGACTAAAAAGCCCATTTTAACATTATTAAATTCAGTGATGATAACGGTCTTTTCATCATCTTTGCTTGTGTCTGGAGTGATGCCTATCCATTTAGATAAATCTACAAGAGGGATAATGGTTGAACGCAAATCAAATACACCAATGATATAATCTAGATCTGTGGGGTATTCAAAAATAGTAGGCATGGGAATGATTTCTTGAACTTTAGCCACATTAATGCCATAAATACCCTCATAGGGAATACCATTTTGTATGCCATAAATGCGAAAATCTACGAGTTCTATTTCACTCAATTTTAAAGCGTTTGATGCTTTATTATCTGTCATAACTTTGAATGCCTTATAGATTAAGATAGTTCTAAAGTTGCTAATGATACCTTAAAAATACTTTGTTGATTATAAAAGGAAGGTAAAGCATGGTAAAAAAGCATGTGTTTGTTGCATAAAATATGCAAAGGCGTTTCTTGATTGATATGAAAATGACCCTCTATAATGCCATCTATATTTTGTAATCCTTTTTTAATAATAAAGTTTTGATAGTGCTTAAGGCGTTGTTTGGCAAAAGAAATTGAATGGCTAGGGATTAAACTTAAAGAGCGAATGGGTTTTTTATAGATGAGTTTTCTCAAAAGGGGGTAGAGCGCATGAAAGCTTAATTTGTCAATAGAGAGTAAAACATATCTAGCCCAAGTGGAAGTGAGTTGTGTGATGTAAAATTCATACGCTTTAGTAATAAACAAATCCCCATGGGCTAATAATAAGCGTTTATTGTTGTATTGAAATAATGCGGGCTGTTGCTTGCGTTTAAAAATAATAATCTTAGAATTGAGAATAAAACGCATAGAAAAATCATGGTTGCCCTCAAAGTAAAAGACTTGTGAAGTTTTGCTTAATGCGTTGATTAAATTAATAACTTCTTGTTCGTCGCTATGTAGGGACAAATAGCCTACAAGTGCATGAAAAATATCGCCCATAAAAAAGACTTGTGGGGGTTTAGTTTGCAAAAGCTCTTTAAGTAAATCAATTAAATGAGAGCTTTTAGGCAAAAAATGTGCATCAGAAATAAAGATAGCCCCCTCTTTGAGTTCATAATTTTGATTCAATCACCCACCACCCATAAATTGCAAGCATTCTAATTTGTCATTTTCTTTTAAAATGGTGCTATCCCATAATTCCTTTTTTAAGCCTATGCAATTTAGAGCAATCATAAGAATTTCTGGGTTAATTTGCAAAAATTCAAGTGCTTGAGAGACATTGCAATCTTTAGGCAATTCTCTAGTTTCGCCATTAATGATAACTTTCATATTCACTCCTTATTTAAATAAATGAGAGCCAATCCTTAAAAGATTAGCCCCACAAGCAATAGCTAATTCAAAATCACTGCTCATGCCCATTGAAAGAATAGTTGCTCCTTTTAAATTGTCAAAAAGTTTTTTAGTAATAATAAAGGATTTTTCAATTTTCTTTTCATCATCACTGTGAGCCCCAATACACATGAGCCCTTTTAATTTAATATGTTTGCAAGATTCTTCAATTTGAGTATAAGTTTCAAGTGCAACTTCTGGCATTACTCCGCTTTTACTTTCTTCATATGCACTATTAACTTGTAAAAGAGCATTTAAAGTAACGCCTAGTTTTTCACAACGCTTTTCTATGTTTAGAGCAAGTTTTAAAGAGTCTAAAGAATGTAAAAGGGCTGGTTTTAAACTCAAAAGGGTGTTGATTTTATTCTCTTGCAAAGAGCCTACCATGTGCCATTCAAGGGGCAAATGCTCTAAATTTTGCATTTTAGTTTTTAAATCTTGAACTTTATTTTCTCCAAAAGCCCTTTGAGAGCAATCATAGTAATTTTGAATGGCTTCTATGGAAGCGTTTTTTGAAATAGCCACTATTTTTACAACATGGTGTCTTGAATAAGCGATGCGAGCTTTTTCTATCGCAGAAATCAAAGTGTCAATTCTTTGCTTACAATCTAACATAACTCTCCCTTATGCGTGCTAAAAGAGTGCGTGAGATGAAAATTTTGATTTAAGTTTTCAAAATCTTTTAAAAGCCCTTTATTTTTCAAACTTTCTATGACTTCTATGGAGCAATCAGTTTCTAATGGCCATTCTCTAAAATGCTTATCCATAATGCCTTTGTTTGTAGCGTCTATAAAAAAACAATGCTTAGAGATGAGAGTATCACGCTGTGCGTCAATATTGTTAGTTATGCGCCATAATAACATGTAGGGGTTATTTAAATCATTGCTACTATGCTCTACAAATACCACAATGCGTAAATACTCTTCAAAGCCTAGCAAGTTTTTACTTAACTCAATGATACTTTTATCTTTCTTTTCTACGCTAACTACACAAATAGGATTATTGGTATGCGTATAATATTGCTTCAAAAGAATGATATTTGGCATTTTATCTTGTAAAAGCCTTAGCAATGAATCATCGTTTAAAAGCGTAGGATAGGGGGTATCACTCTTAGTTGTCGCATCAATACCAAGCTTGCCCCCCATAGCATATTCAGGGCTTGCATGATCTAGTGCGTCGCACACGCCTTGAGAGATTAGCACCTTTTGGGTAGAAAAATTTTTTAATATATACTCAATGATAGCGTTAGTATCTCTTAAATTTGGAGCATCAATATTCACAAAAATCGCATGTTTGACAAAGCTCATTTGCCCCACACCCCAAAAAGCATGCATGATTTGTTTGGCATGGGCGTTGTAGTGTGTGTTTATTTGAGCTAAAATTAAATTATGAAAAGCTCCATTTTCTGGCATGTAATAATCTATGAGACTTGGGGTGTTTGTTTTAAGCAGGGGTAAAAATAAGCGTTCTGTTAAATATCCCATGTATTTGTCTTCTAAGGGGGGCTTACCCACTACGGTGGCTAGGTAAATGGCGTCTTTTTTATAACTAATGGTTTTAACTTCTAAGATGGGGTAAGGCTCAATGGGGGTATAATAACCGGTGTGGTCTCCAAAAGGCCCTTCAAGCTCTAATTTTTCACAATCCACAAACCCTTCTATAACAATATCACAATCTTTTGGCACATTCAAAGCATTACTCAAGCATGGCATAACTTGTGCTTTTTTCTCTCTAATAAATCCATAGAGCATTAACTCATAAATGCCATAGGGTAAGGGGGCTGTAGCACACCATGTATAGAGCAAATCCCCGCCAATGGCGATACTTACAGGCATTTTTACTTTAGCCTTAGCATACTCGTGGAAAAAGAGTTGAGAGTCTTTATGGATTTGCCAATGCAAGCCTAAATGGTTTTTATCATAGACTTGTAAGCGATACATGCCCACATTCTTTTTTTTATTATCTAGGCTTTGAGTATAGACTTGTCCCATAGTGATGAATGCTCCACCATCTTTTTCCCAAGTTTTTAAAATGGGCAAATCAAATAAATTGACTTCTTCATTTTGCTTGATGATGAGATTTCTAGGGCGAGTGGTTTTTTTAGGAAAAATGTGTCTTAAAGTCCATAAGTCTTTTAAAGTTTTCAAACTTTCAGTAAAATTTTTAGGGGCATTAAAATGCAAAAAAGCTTGCATGCGTTGTTGCAAACTCTCTATAGGGGTTTTTAATAAAAGCTCCAAGCGTTTAAACGAGCCAAAAGCATTCATTAAGATAGGCATATCAAACGCTTTTGTTTGGTGTTTGACTTTTTTTATGGGGCGATTAAATAATAGGGCTTTTCCCCCATTAGGTTTTTTAGCCTCTATATAGGCTAGATGAGCGATTTCTAGCTCCACATCAAGGGGGGTATCAATGATTTCTAATTCATCATGCTCTTTTAAAAGCTCTAAAAAATCTCGCATTCTCAAATGACCTTAGACAATCACATAATGAACGCTTAAGCATGCAGGAATATTTTTAAGCTCTTCTAAAACTTCCAAAGAAACTTCTTCATCTACAATAATAAGCGCTAAGGCTTCTTTTTGTGCGTTGCGCCCCAAACGAAAATCAGCGATATTGATACTATGTCTAGCAAACACATTCCCTACACTTCCAATAACTCCTGGAATATCTGTGTTTCTAAATAAAAGCATTTTGCCCTTTGGCTCTATATCAATATCAAAACCATTAATATTAGTGAGCTTTAAAATATCTTCTTCAAACACGGTGCCACTCACACTCATGGAACCATTAGTCGCATTTAAAGTTAAAGAGAGCATATTTTTATAAGGCGTTGCACTCTCTTTGAGTGCAACCTTGATTTCAATACCCCTTTCTTTTGCCACAAAGGGGGCGTTAATATAATTGATTTTATCCCCTAAAATAGGTTTTAACACACCTACGAGCATAAAGGCTACAAGAGCATCTTCGTGCTTGCTAATCTCTCCACAAAGATTAAACTCAATCTTATGGCACACGCCCTTATGGATTTGACTAGAAAAATAGCCTAATTTCTGAGCTAAATTTAAGTAGGCTTTCATGCTAGGTTCAAAAACTTGCATAGGCAAATTGAGAGCATGCGGATGGCTTGAACCCCTTAAAGACTCCATAACCCCTTGTGCGGCTTGTTTAGAAATTTCTTCTTGAGATTCTAAAGTGTTAGCACCAATATGTGGGGTTGCATAGACATTAGGTAGGTCTAAGAGCTTGTTATGAATGCCGGGTTCTTTAGAAAAGACATCAATACCAAGCCAACGCACTTTTTTGGTCTCTAGGGCTTCATAAAGGGCGTCTTCGTTATAAAGCCCACCCCTTGCACAATTGATTAAGATAACCCCTTTTTTCATGCGTTCAATTTCTTTAGCACCTATCATGTTAATGGTTTCTTTATTTTTAGGGGTATGGATAGTGATAATATCGCATTGTAAAATATCTTCAAAATTTTTTGTATAGATTGCCCCCAAGTCAGTGGCTTTTGAAGAAGGGATATAAGGGTCATAGGCTAGAACTTCCATTTCAAAGGCTTTAGCTCTAATGCCAACCCTTGAGCCGATGTTTCCAAAACCAATAACGCCTAATTTTTTACCCTTTAATTCTGTGCCATACCAATCTTCTCGTTTCCATAACCTTTGGTGTTTGATTTGTTCATTAGCACCGGGGAATGTTCGCACTGCACTAATGATATGCGCCATAGTCAATTCTACTGCAGCAATAGTGTTAGCGGTAGGAATATTCATTACCACAATACCTTTTTGAGAACAGCTTTCCAAATCAATATTATCCACGCCCACACCCGCTCTTACAATGGATTTTAAATTGGTTAAAGGGCTTAAAAATTCGCTTGTAATAGGGGTCATACTACGAGTGATAAGTGCATCCATAGGGATAAGCTTTTCTAAAAGCTCTGTTTTAGGGCATGCAGAATAATCATGCAAAATAATATCTTTTTGAGCTTCTAAGATTTGAATACCTTTAGCATGGATTGGGTCACAAATAGCTACTTGATACATAAAAATTCCTTTAAGATTTTATGGAATGGCATGATAGCGTATTTTGTAATAGTCTAGGTCATCTAAAAAGCTTTCACGCTTAGACTCATCTAAATAGATGATGAGATTAGATTGGTTTGGGGTGTTGTCGTAGGCATAATCAATTTTTTCTTGTTTTAAGATTTCTTTTAAGCATAAGAATTGGTATCTTTCTAAGTCTTTAATGATGAGTTTTGAGTATTTGAAATCCTTTTTTTCAAAGGAAACTTCAAAATGATGCTCTATAACGGGGTAATTAGTGAGTGTTTTAGGCGAAGAATCTTGAGAAGATTCATCGTCCTTAGTTTCTTCTAGGACAAGGTCACTTTTTTCTTGTTCTTTAGTCTCTTTAACCTTGTTTTCATTTTTGACTTTTACAGGAGAGCTAGAAGTAGAAGGTATCTCTTGTTTTAAGCTTAGCACTAGGTAAGCTAGAATGCCAAGAGCGACCGCTAGAGAGATAAAAACAAAAACTGTTTTAAATCTCATGTTTTTTAAGTTGATTTTCTAGAGCTTTTCTTTGAGAATATCGCCTAGAGTCATCTTATCATCACTCGCATTGAATGCTTGCAATTCTTCCTTTTCCTTTTTGCGCTCCAAGCGATGCACAGAAGCACGCACTTTGTTATTGACTTTTTCAATAGCAACGACTACGCAAGTGATCTCTTGACCCATTTCAACTTCATCTTTTTTAAGGGGATTTAGGTCTTCATTTTTAATCAACACATCAATGCCATCCGTATGAATGAAGACACCAAAATCCTTAATGCTGACCACTTTACCTTGAATAACGCTATCCACCCTATGTTTTTGAGCGAACTCTTCTGTGGGCGAAGGCATTAAATGCTTTGCACTCAAAGAGACTTTCCTGTCCTTCTTGTTGATTTTAAGAATTTTTACCTTGATAACATCGTCGACTTTATAGTGGTCTTTGCACTTTTTGTCTTTATCCCAAAAAGCATCATGGTTATGGAGCAATCCATCTACGCCACCTAAATTTAAAAACGCTCCAAAATCAGTTAAAGTAGCAACCTTACCTTCCAAAACATCGCCCACCTGATGCTTAGCTTCAAAAACATCAAAAGGTCGGCTGGTAAGCTGTTTTAGAGAAACTCTTAAGCGGCGATTTTTAGAGTCAATTTCAATGATTTTTACATCAATCTCTTGCCCTACGCTGAGATAATTGTTAGGATGGCTGACATTCTTATCCCAAGAGATTTCAGAAACATGTAAAAAGCCTTCAATATCATTACCGATATCCACAAAAACCCCATAGTTTTCAATATTGCTTACCACAACCTTAATAGCGTAACCGGGTTTTAACTTGTCTTGGATTTCTTCCCATGGGTCTTCTATGGTAGCTTTCACAGACAGTGAAAGGCGTCTTTTTTCTTCATCATAAGCAATGGCTTTGACATAGATTTCATCGCCTTCTTTATAATACTTCTCAGGGTTTACCGGTCCCTTATGGCTGATTTCAGAGTAGTGGACTAAACCTTCAATACCTTTAGCTTCTACGAAAACTCCAAAGGGGGTAATCTGTCTTACAATTCCCAAAACAGGCTCTGTAGCTTCTAATAATTCCTTAGAAATTTCAAGCTGACGCTTATCGTTGACCTCAAAGAAACGCTTGCGAGAAATGGCGATAGAGTGGTTTTCTCTATCCACACGAATGATACAAGCTTTAATACGCTTGCCTACATGGTTCCCATCGTTCCTTAAAGAAGAGTGTGAGCGAGAGAGAAAATACTCAATGCCTTGAGACTCTACAATGTAGCCCCCCTTATTTTTCCCTACAATCTTACCTTCAACGATTGTGTTTTCGTAATTTTCACCTAATTCTCCAATTTTAGCCTGAATCTTTTGCTGGGTGATAGCTTTTTTGTAAGAAACACTAGGACGCTCGCCCCTTTCAGATACATGCACGATAATAGGGTCATTTTTCTGATACATTAGTCGACCCTTTGCATCTGTAATCTCACTCAAGGACAAGCGACCTTCTGTTTTGCCTCCAACACTAACCATGGCGTAACCATCATTTTCATTGATTGAAACAATTAGCCCTTCTTTGATAGTGCCTTTTTCTAGGGCTTCTTCTTCCTGTTCTAAGAGTGTTGCGAAATCTACCTCCTCGTCAGTAAAGTTCTGATAATCTGTTGCCTTGCTCATTGATTGCCTTAATTATAAATATAAAATCCTTGGGGTATTCTATCTTTTTTTGGCTTATAAAATCGTTTAAAAACCAAAATTTAGTGTATTTTTTAAGAAAAACACCAAATTTGCTTAAAAAGTGCTAACTTTTTGCTTGACATTTTCTATAATCCAATCAGGCGTAGAGGCTCCAGCCGTAATTCCGCATAAGGTTTTATCCTTAAACCATTCTATTTTTAATTCGCTCTCATCTTCTACCAGGTAGCTGTCCTTACAATGCTGTTTGGCAATGTTTAAGAGTTGTTTGGTATTTGAAGAAGCTTTGCCACCTACGACTATCATAATATCTACTTCTTTACTCAAATCTAAGGCAGCTTTTTGGTTGTGTGAAGTAGCGTTACAAATCGTATTAAAAATACGCACTTCAGGGCATCTTTCAATGAGATAGGAAGCAATTTGTAAGAGTTTTGGGGTTTGTTTGGTAGTTTGAGAGACCAAAGCTACTTTTCGCTGTAACTTTTTTTCTTGTAATTCTTCCAAAGAGTTAATCACTAGAGTTTGATTAGTGGCATAACTAATCACGCCTTTGACTTCAGGATGGTTAATATCTCCAAAAAGCACGATTTGATAGCCTTCTTTACTCATGGATTCTACAATTTGTTGGGGTTTAATCACATACGGACAAGTTGCATCGGTGATTTTTATCCCCTTATTTTTCAAATATTCTAAGTCTTGTTTAGGAATGCCATGGGTTCTTATAATTACGCTCTTGTCTTTGGATATTTTTTTAGGGTCTTCTTCAATTTTGACATTGAAGTTTTTTTCTAAACGATTGATTTCTTTAGCGTTGTGAATGAGCGAGCCAAAAATCAAGCTGTTCTCATTTTTTTCAGCAATTTGTATAGCTCGTTTGACGCCAAAGCAAAAACCATAATCCTTAGCCATTTTAATTTCCATGTTATTTTCCTTGTTTGAGTTTCTTAAGTATTGTGTGAAATTTAGGAAAAGAAATTGAAACACACTTTAAATTATCAATTTCTAAAGGTAGCACTAAGCCTAAAATTGCAAAACTCATCGCAATTCTGTGGTCATTAAAACTCTTGATAATAGGGGGTTTAATCTTAGAAAAATGCCCTTTTAAATTTTCTAAATTTTCTAAGCCCTCTATACAAAACCCATCTTCAAATTCTATACATTCTAACTTTAAAGCCTTAAGATTAGAAATGATTGCCTCAATTCTATCGCTCTCTTTAGCTCGTAAATCTTTAGCATTTCTAACTATGCTCTTACCTTTTGCAAAAAGCATAGCAATTGAAAGGGCTGGGATTTCATCAATAAGACTTGCGATATTTTTATCTATAGTAATAGCGTTTAAAAGGGCATGCTCTACATAAATATCGCCTATGATTTCTAAATCTTTGGATGTTATAGAATATTCAATATGTGCCCCCATTCTCTTTAAAACTTCAAAAGCTTCTATGCGAGTGGGATTGAGTAAAACATTTTTTAAAAGAATGCGGCTATTTGGCACAATAACACAAGCTAGAGCGAAAAAGAATGCGCTTGATGGGTCATTTGCTATGGTAAAATCAAAAGCTTCTAGGGGTTTTTCTAAAGGCGTTATTTTTAAAACACCTTCTTTATTTTGAATATTAGCTCCCAAACTTTTGAGCATGATTTCTGTGTGGTTACGACTAAGTTCATTTTCTTTATAAGTGCTTATACCTTGTGCTTGTAAGGCACTTAGAATTAAAGCGCTCTTTACTTGAGCAGAAGCGATAGGGCTTTCATAATCAAAAGCTTTTAATGTTGAGCCTTGAATGACTAGGGGGGCAAATTGATTATTCTCTCTTGCTAAAATTTTTGCTCCAAAGGAGTTTAAAGGCTCAATGATTCTTTTCATGGGGCGTGAGTTTAATGAATTGTCCCCACTTAAGACAAAAAGCCCTTTTTGAGCGCTCAAAAGCCCCGCATATAAGCGCATGCTTGTGCCAGAATTATTGCAATTTAGAATGTTATTAGGTTCTTTTAAAGTAAGTGGGGGTGTGATTTTAAAAGAATTTTGTGTAATATAATCTATTTTAGCCCCTAAGTTTTGAGCAATTTCTAAAGAGTTTAAACAATCTTTCCCCATTAAAAAATTTCGCACTATGCAAGGTTTTTGAGCTAGTAGGCTAAAAATTACCGCTCTGTGCGAGAGCGATTTATCACTAGCATTAATATCAAGCTCTAAATCTATCAAAAATTATCCTTTAAGGCGGGCATTGAATGTTTTCTCTAAAATTTCAAGAGCTTTTTGAACAACAAAATTAACTTCTTCATCATTTAAGGTTTTTTCTAAAGAGCTAATAACAAGGCGTATGCTTAAAGCGATAGCATTATCGTTTTCTTTAAAAACATCAAGGGCTAGAATTTCACTTAAGTTAGGAATTTTAGCATCTTCTAAAGCTTTTAACAGAGTGCTAAAAGCAATGTCTTTGTCTATTAAAAGGGTCAAATCTCTTGTGCTACTAGGATAAATACTAAAGGGTTTTAGTAGCATACTAGGGTGCTTGAGTTTAGTTGCATCAATTTCAGCATAATAGCTTTCAAATAAATCTAGTTCTTGGATAACTTTAGGATGGACTTTTGCGATTGTGCCTATGACTTCATTATTTTGAATGATTTTAGCGCTTTGGTAGGGGTGATTGATGGGCATTTGAGTTTCTAATTTTTCTAAACTAAAATCCCCTATAATTTTTGAAATACATTCAGCAAAAGAGTAAAAATCCCACGCTCTACCCTTAGCATAAGGATAGCTTTCTTTTGCTCTTAAGCCACTCACTAAAAAGCCTAGCTTTTGAGTTTCTTCTCTTTTAGAGTTATACACGCTTCCTTTTTCATAAAGGGCTATGCTTTTAAACCCTAAATTTTTGTTTCTCAAACTCGCATCTAAAAGACCACAAACAAGGCTCGTTCTAAGAGAGTTTAATTCTGTTGTGATAGGGTTTTGTAATTCTAGTGAGTCTTCTAAAACTTCAAAGCCTAGCTTTTGTTGTTTTTCTTTGGAGTAAAACACATAATGAATGACTTCTTTAAAATTACAAGCAAGAGCCTTGTGTTTAAGGTTCTCAAAAAAGCGGTGTGTGTGATAATGTGGGTTTAAACTTTCTTTATTAACACAATTAAGGGGCTTGGAGACTAAATTATCAATTCCTACAAAGCGTAAGACTTCTTCAGCAATATCTTGAATGCTCTTAATATCATGCCTAAAATTTGGCACTACAATTTCTACATTTTGCTCTTTTATCTCAACTTCAAAGCCTAGATTTTTTAAAATATTTTGAACTTTTTCTCTCTCTATAGCAAGTCCTAAAATCTCTGTAATTTCTTCAAGTTTTATGGTAATTGCATGGTTTTTTAAAGAATGCTTGGTTTGTTTAACTTCTAGAATATCAGCTTTTAAATGAGTGCTTAAAAAATTTAAGCCTTCTAATAAGTTAGGGTTGCTTCCTCTGGTGCTTCTATAGATAAGGGCGTTGTCTTTTTTAAATTTTTTATCTTTTAGGGCATGTAATTTTAAAGATAAGTTTGTAGGCTCTATATAACTTGCTTCTAAGAGTAGATATTCGCTTAAATCTTCTTGGGTATGTTCTATAGCGATAGTGGAGAGCTTTTTATCGTCAATATAAACGCTTTCAAGGTTATTTTCATCGGTTTTTACGCTTAGATTGATAGGGGATAAATTTATGTTATAAGCATTCATTAATACCCCACTAAAATGCGTGCCATATTCTATGAAATTTTTTAAAGCATTCTCACTCAACGCATTGTTATGAGCTAGTGCAAGTTTGATATTTAAAGGGGTGTTTAAAGAATGATTCTTAATCAAATAATAAGCTAAATGCGATTGAATACTATCATCAGTATTGAGCGTGATTAAATCGCTTTTTGGAATAGAGTTTAAAGCCTTGATAGGTTTTAGGGGCGATTGATAAAACGCACTGATTTCTCTAGCAACGCCTAAAACACTCAAGCAATCCCCACGATTTGGAGTGAGTGAGATTTCTAAAACATGCGTGTTAAATAAGGCGTATTCGCACAATTCCTTACCTAAAACTAACTCTCCGATACTTTCATCTAATTCCAATATGCCATCACTAATTTTAGGAAAGCCTAATTCTATGCTAGAACAAATCATGCCATAGCTCTCAACTCCCCTAAGTTTGGTTTTAGCAATAGTGATTGAGCCTATTGTTGCTCCTTCTAAAGCGACTGGCACGAATTGATTTTGAGCGACATTTTTAGCCCCACACACGATTTGTAAAACTTCCTTACCCACATCTACTTGACACACACTCAGCTTCTCAGCATTTGGGTGGGGCATTTTTTCTAGCACTTTACCCACAACCACATTCTTAGGGGCAACATAAGGACTACAACTCTCTACTTCTAAGCCTAAGCAACTCAAATTTTCACAGAGCTTAGATACATCCTTAGGCACATCTACAAAAACATTCAAATCATAAGTGCTTAGTTTCATTAAAAGCTCTCCAATACTCTTAAATCAGTTTCAAAGAAACTGCGTAAATCATTGATTTGACAAGTAAGCATTGCTAATCTCTCAATGCCCATGCCAAAGGCAAATCCGCTCACATTTTTATACCCTATTGCATCAAACACAGCATTATTTACCATGCCACAGCCTAAAACTTCTAGCCAACCGGTATGAGAGCATACCCTACAGCCTTCTTGCTTACAAAATACACAGCTAATATCCACTTCAGCACTAGGTTCAGTAAAAGGGAAAAAGCTCGAACGCCATCTTAATTTCACATTGCCAAAAAAGTAATGCAAAAAATCTTCTATCACGCCCTTTAAGTGCGTGAAATGGATACTTCCTTTTTTATCTACCACAAGCCCTTCAATTTGATGAAACATGGGCGTATGGGTCAAGTCATAATCTCGCCTAAAGGTTTCGCCTAAGCAAATCATCTTAATAGGGGGGGTTTGATTTTGCATGGTGTGGATTTGAACAGGTGAAGTGTGTGTCCTTAAAAGTTTGTTATCCTTAAAATAGAAAGTATCTTGCATATCTCTTGCAGGATGATAAGGGGGTAAGTTTAAGGCACTAAAATTATGAAAATCATCTTCCACTAAAGAGCCGATTTCAAGCTTGTATCCTAAGGGGGTAAAAAACTCAATGATTTTATTTTTGGTGTAGTTTAGGGGGTGAGAAGAGCTTGTTTTTTGAGCGTTAAACAAGCTCACATCAATTTTTTCTTTTTTTAAGCATTCTTCTAACTCAAGCTCCATAATGGTCTTTTTTTTCAACTCAAACGCTTTTTCAAACGCTTGTTTATAATGGTGTATTTCTTTAGCAAAGGCATTTTTTTCTTCGCCATTTAAATTTTTAAGCTGGTTAAACTTATCAGCAAAAACCCCTTTTTTTCCAAGGGCATTCAAACGCACTTCTTCTAATTCTTTGCTATTATTGACCTTTTCTAATCGCTCTATTAAGGTGTGCAATAACTATCCTTTTATTTTATTTTCAAAAGCTAGAGTATAATACAACTTTAATAAAAGAAAACCTTAAAAGAGAGCGAAATTAAGCATGAATGTATTTGAAAAGATAATTAAAGGCGAAATTCCTTGTTCTAAGATTTTAGAAAACGAGCATTTTTTATCCTTTTATGATATTAACCCTAAAGCTAAAGTCCATGCCTTAGTTATTCCTAAAAAAAGCATTCAAGATTTTAATGGCATAACCCCAGAGCTTATGGCACAAATGACAGCATTTATTTTTGAAGTGGTAGAAAAATTAGGCATTAAAGAAAATGGCTATAAGCTTTTAACTAATGTGGGTAAAAATGCTGGACAAGAAGTGATGCATTTGCATTTTCATATTTTAAGCGGAGATAAACGCTAAAGGGCGTTAGCAAGTTTTTATGCAAGCATTTTTCAATAAGAGTTTTGCCCCCTTACTCAATTCTAATGAAGACCTTTTAGAGCAAGTTCGCTCTAGTATTATCTTAAAAAAAGGGGTGCGTTATTTTGACTTTGGGGCATCAGGATTAGCGAGTAGTTTAGTTGAAAAGCGCATAAAATCTTTATTGCCTTACTATGCGAACGCTCACTCTATCGCTTCTAAACATGCTATTTTAATGGGTGTGCTTTTAGAAGAGTGTCAAGAACGCTTAAAGCGTTCTTTAAATTTAAATGAAGATTGTTATGTATTGAGCGCTGGATATGGGGCAAGTTCAGCGATTAAGAAATTTCAAGAGATTTTAGGGGTGTGTATTCCTTCTAAAACGAAGAAAAATTTAGAGCCGTATTTAAAAGATATTCCTTTAAAGCATATTGTTGTAGGCCCTTATGAACACCATTCTAATGAAATTAGCTGGCGTGAAGGTTTGTGTGATGTGGTGCGTATTCCTTTAAATAAACATGGCTTATTAGATTTAGAAAATTTAGAGCAACACTTAAAAAAAACCCCTAATAGCTTGGTTTCTATCAGTGCTGCTTCTAATGTAACAGGACTTCTTACGCCCCTAAAAGAAGTTTCATCGTTGTGTAAGAATTATAGAGCCACTTTAGCTTTAGATTTGGCTAATTTTAGCGCTCATGCTAACCCTAAAGATTGTGAATATAAAGCAGGTTTTTATGCTCCCCATAAGCTTTTAGGGGGTGTTGGAGGGTGCGGTCTTTTAGGTATTGCTAAAGATTTGATTGACGCTCAAATTGCCCCTAGCTTTAGTGCAGGGGGAGTGATTAAATACGCTAATAATAACAGGCATGAATTTATTGATGAATTGCCCCTAAGAGAAGAGTTTGGCACACCAGGATTATTACAATTTTATAAAAGCACTCTAGCGTATCAATTAAGAGATGAATGCGATTTGGACTTTATTAAAAAAAGAGAAAATATTCTTTTAAGAGTGCTTATGCAAGGATTAAAAGATTTGCCAGCTATTAATATCTATGGAAATTTAACAGCGAGTCGTTTAGGCGTTGTGGCTTTTAATATTGGGGGTGTTTCGCCCTATGATTTGGCTAGGGTTTTAAGCTATGAATACGCTATTGAAACTCGTGCGGGTTGTTCTTGTGCAGGGCCTTATGGGCATGATTTATTGAATCTTAACACCCAAAAATCAAGCGATTTTACCACTAAACCCGGATGGCTTAGGGTAAGTTTACACTTTAGCCATTCAGTGAGTGATATTGACTATTTGTTAGAGAGCTTGAAAAAGGCGATTAAAAAATTGCGTTAAGTTAGCGATTTAAGGAGAATTAATTCTTGGATATTCTTAATTTGGATAAAGCAAAACAAAGCATGACAGAAGAAATCAGTGGGACTTCAAAGTCTAGTGAACAAGTCATTCCGGAGGATTTGAGTGCGTTAGCTTGGGTAGAGCTTGCTGAATTTAGCAATCTTTCTGGGCTTTCTAAAGAGCGTGTTTTAGAGTTGGTTAATGAGGGAAAAATTCAGAGCAAGAAAAGTGGCTCTAAACTTTTAGTTGATGCGAGTAGTGGGACAAATGCCCTAATTAAAAAAGTAGAAAACAATTTGGTTTCAATGGATATGAATGGACATTCTTTGGAGCCTATGTTTGTAGAAAAGACCATTAATACTATTTTAAGCTTGCATGATAAAGTAATTTTGGCAAAAGATGAGACCATTGGGGCTTTTAAAAATGAAAACATGTTTTTAAAAGATGCGCTAATTTCTATGCAAGAAGTCTATGAGGAAGACAAAAAAACCATTGATATGATGCGCAACGAGCTTGAAAAAGCTAGAGAAGAAATTGAATTTATGAAGAGAAAATACCGCTTGATGTGGGGAAAAGTTTCTGATATGGGGAGCATAAATAAAAAATAGTTCTAATTTGATTCTAAAAATGAGAAGTTGATTAACAATATTTTTATTTATTATGTGCTAGAATTTAGGGATTTGTATCTAATTCACTTACCACAAGGAGAACCATGTCTATTTCACGCAGAAGTATCCTAAAAGGAACAGCAGGGATAACGGCGTTAGTTGGAGTCAGTCCTTTGGGGGCTGTTAATAGCTTTGAAAAAGTGGAGTCTATTCCACATGCAACGCATTTTGGGCCCTTTATTGCAAAGGTTCAAAATGGAGTGATTAAAGATATTATTCCTCAAAAAACTGATTATAACCCCACTATGATGATAAAAGCTATGACAGATAGGGTGTATTCAGATACGAGAGTTAAATACCCTTGTGTGCGTAGGAGTTTTTTAGAGGGTAAGAGAAACCACAAAGAATTGCGTGGTAAAGAAGAATTTGTGCGTGTGAGCTGGGATGTGGCTTTGGATTTAGCAACTAAAAAGCTTAAAGAAATTCCTAGAGAAAACATCTATAATGCGAGTTATGGTGGCTGGGGGCATGTGGGCAAGTTGCATCGTTGCAATAGCCTAGCAGGGCGCTTTTTTAACACGACTTTAGGGGGGGCAGTTGGGACTGATGGAGAGTATAGTAATGGTGCAGCAGGCAGAGTAAATCCTATTATCGTGGGAGATATGGAAGTTTATTCACAGCAAACTACCCATGAAGAGATGATTAAAAATTGTAAGGTATATGTCATGTGGGGGGCAGATTTATTCAAGTGTAATCGTATTGATTATTTTGTGCCAAACCATGTTAATGATAAATATTATCCTATGTATAAAAAGGCTGGGATTAAATTTATTGTTATTGACCCTATTTATACCGAAACTGCCCAAGCGTTCAACGCAGAGTGGATTAAGATTCGCCCTAACACTGATGTGGCGTTAATGTTAGGCATGATGCATTACTTATATACGAGTGGGAAATACAATAAGGATTTTATCGCTAAATATACCGATGGTTTTGATAAATTCTTGCCTTATTTATTAGGAAAAACTGATAATACTCCAAAAACTAAAGAGTGGGCAGCAAAAATCACTGAAGTGAGTGCAGAAAAAATCAAAGAATTAGCGGATTTATTTGTTTCTACTCGCACTTTTTTAGCGGGTAATTGGGCGATGCAAAGAGCCCAGCATGGCGAGCAACCTGATTGGGCGTTAATCGTTTTAGCTAGTATGATTGGTCAAGTGGGCTTGCCTGGTGGGGGCTTTGGTTTTTCAATGCATTATAGCGGAAATGGGCAAGCAAGCTCAGGGGCAAGACCCATTCCGGGAATTTCACAAGGGCGTAATCGTGTGAGAGCGACTATTCCAGCATCTAGGGTTTCTGAAGCGATTTTAAATCCGGGTAAAGAAATTGATTTCAAGGGTAAAAAAATCAAGCTCCCCAAGGTAAAAATGGTTTATAATTGTGGGGCGAGTTTATTAGGGCATGAGCCCGATGCGAATGAACTTATTCGTGCGTTAAGGAGCGTGGATTGTGTGATTGTGCATGAGCCTTGGTGGACGCCTACAGCGAAGTTTGCTGATATTGTCTTTCCTTCTACTAGCACGATGGAAAGAGATGATATTACCTTTGGGGGGAGCTATTCTAAGAATGTGATTTATGCCATGCGTAAGGTCGTAGAGCCTGTTTATGAATCTAAAGATGACTATGAGATTTTCAGACAACTTGCCTTACGCATTGGGGGTAATGAAGCAGAGCAGCGCTTTACGGGTGGTAGGAGCTATATGGAATGGATTAAACGCTTTTATGATAGAAGTGATGGCCCTACTTTAAAATCGTTTGATAAATTTTGGAGCGATGGTTTTGTGGAGTTTGAAATCCCTGAAGATGCGAGAAAATTTGTGCGTCATGCCGAATTTAGACAAGACCCAGTGAATAATAAGTTAGCTACAGAAAGTGGAAAAATCCAAATCTTTTCTCAAAAATGTGCGGATTTTAAACTAGCTGATTTTAAAGGGCATCCGACTTGGTTTGAGCCAGCAGAGTGGCTAGGCTCTAAAATGGCTGAGACTTACCCATTCCATTTGGTTTCTCCACACCCAAAATATCGTGTTCATTCACAGCTGGATAACACTTGGATTAGAAATGCGTATAAAATTCAAGGCAGAGAGCCTGTAGTGATTAATGAGTTAGACGCTAAAAAATTAGGCATTAAGCATGGTGAGATTGTAGAAGTGTTTAACGCTAGGGGTAGGTTATTAGCCGGAGCGTTTGTAACTAAGAATATCCGTCAAGGCGTTTTATGTATTCAAGAGGGGGCGTGGTATGACCCAGAAGATACTAGAGCTAAAAACCCACGATGTAATGCAGGGCATGTGAATGTGCTAACCTCTTCGCGTCCTACAAGTGGCATGGCACAAGCGGTTTCAGCCAATACGGTTTTAGTAGGGATTAGAAGACTTAAAAAGAGTGAATTGGTAAAACCCTATCATTCTATTTCAGTGCCAAGCATTATTGGTGCATAAATATAAAGCAAAAGGAGTAAAAGATGAAGAAGTTGTTAATGTTGGCGTTATTTTTAAGTGCGTTGAGTGCAGAGAGATTGTATGTTATAGGTGATGATATAGATGTCTATGATAAGTCTGGTAAGGAAAAAATTGGAACTATTGCTAGAGGGACACCGGTAGATAGAATGAGTGATGTGGGGGATAAAAGCGTAGTTAAAGTCAAAGGTTATTTGAAGAAAGATGACACTAGAGTGTTGTATGCGACTAAGAATTTTGCTATGGCATTTATTTCTTTAACTAAGGCAGGTGGCGTGCAATCAGACACTATGGAAGTAGCTGTTCCTAAGAAAAAGCTTACAAGCGACCAAGCTAAAGCATGATCAGATTCTGAGTTTTTATATTATGATACTTGTTCAATGTATCATGCAGCCCATGCACCAAAAGAGCATAACATGGTAGAATGGGATGGGATTTTTGCCACTATGAGAACTTTTGCTATGCCAACCAATGAAGAGGCAAGAAAGATTATTCAATATTTGCACTCTCATGCTATTGATGGCTATGCGACTGATGATGAATAGGATTGAAATGATTAAAAATTTTTTTAAAAAATACTTAAGTTTATGTTTAGGGTCTCTTTTGGTAGGGGGGACATTATTTGGGGCAGAGTCTCAAGGTTTTGTTATAAAGAGTGATGAGAGTTTGAGCGGTCGGTTTTTAGAAGTGTTAGCTATGGATTTTCAAGATGAAATGCATGCTAGACTTAAGTTTGTAGTAGCAAAAGAGAAAGATAAAAACGATAAAAAAGAGCTTTGTCAATTTGATGCAGTCTTGTTATCTGAAGCCACAATGAAAAAAGTTCCTAAAAATGCCCTTTCTTTACAAGAAATTTTGTTTGAGTCTGCTAAGGACAAGACCAATTATGTATTTTCTATGATTGAGCCTAAGTATTGTGCTAGGGCAAAAAGAAAAGATATATCTAAATTAAAGGATTGGTTTAAAAATAAAGCATTAGGTTTGATTGAGGGCTATAAAGTCAATTATCAAACGCCTTATATAATCCATAAACATAAGTAAAAATTAGAGCGTTAATGAAAGAACAAGAATGATTTTAGTATTAGATTTTGGAAGTCAATACACACAGCTTATTGCTAGAAGATTAAGAGAGAGTGGTATCTATGCTGAAATAGTCCCCTTTTTTGAAAGTGTGGAAAATATTCAAAAAAAAGCCCCTAAAGGATTGATTTTAAGTGGGGGGCCAGCAAGTGTATACACTAAAGATGCTTACAAACCCAGTGAAAAAATCTTTGATTTGGGCTTACCGATTTTAGGGATTTGCTATGGTATGCAGTATTTGGTGGATTTTTTTGGGGGGGTAGTAGCTTGTGCGAATGAGCAAGAATTTGGTAAAGCCACTTTAGAAATTATTCAAAATTCTGTAATTTTTGAAGGCGTGAAAACAGAAAGTCTTGTGTGGATGAGCCATATGGATAAAGTCATAGAGCTACCTAAAGATTTTACTACTATTGCAAAAAGTCCTAATTCACCCCATTGTGCGATTGAATTAAAAAAGATTTTTGGCTTGCAATTCCACCCAGAAGTCATTCAAAGCGAAGAAGGGGGTAAAATTTTAGAAAATTTTGCTCTTTTGGTTTGTGGTTGCAAAAAAACTTGGGGAATGCAAAAATTTGCTAAAGAAGAGATTATTAGACTAAAAGAGCAAGTCTCTAACGCTAAGGTTTTGTGTGCAGTAAGTGGTGGCGTAGATTCTACGGTAGTTGCTACGCTACTACACAGAGCGATTAAGGATAATTTAATCGCTGTATTTGTTGATCATGGCTTATTGCGTAAAAATGAAAAAGAAATGGTTCAAAGCATGTTTAGGGATTTGCAAATTCCTTTAAACACCATAGATGCCAAAGAAATCTTTTTATCTAAGTTAAAGGGTGTGAGTGAGCCTGAGTTAAAACGAAAAATAATTGGTGAGACCTTTATTGAAGTGTTTGAAAAAGAAGCTAAAAAGCACCACTTAAAAGGCAAAATTGAGTTTTTAGCCCAAGGCACATTGTATCCTGATGTGATTGAATCAGTAAGCGTCAAAGGACCTTCAAAAGTAATCAAATCACACCATAATGTAGGCGGACTACCTGAGTGGATGGACTTTAAGCTCATAGAGCCTTTAAGAGAGTTGTTTAAAGATGAAGTGCGTTTGCTTGGTAAAGAACTAGGCATTACCAAAGATTTTTTAATGCGCCATCCTTTTCCAGGACCTGGACTTGCTATAAGGATTTTAGGCGAGATTAGTGAAAGTAAAATCAAATGTCTTCAAGAAGCGGATGCCATTTTTATTGATGAGCTTAAAAACGCTAATTTATACGATAAAGTGTGGCAAGCCTTTTGTGTGTTATTGAATGTCAATTCTGTGGGCGTTATGGGAGATAATCGCACTTATGAAAATGTCGTGTGTTTAAGAGCCGTAAATGCTAGTGATGGAATGACAGCAAGCTTTTCGCATTTAGAGCATTCTTTTTTAGAAAAAGTTTCTAATCGTATTACTAATGAAGTGAGTGGCATTAATAGGGTGGTGTATGATATTACTTCTAAGCCACCAGGAACCATTGAATGGGAGTAAGATTAAAGTTTTTCTATGAAAAAAATGGATTTTTAGATAATATAGCTTTTAAAATTAACAATAGGAAAGAATCTATGAAAAAGAGCAATTTGGCTTTAGTATTAGGGGTATTTTTGACAAGTGGCATGTTGCATGCTGATTTAGCCCAAGATAAGGCACATAAAGATTATCATCATGCTATGAATACGGGGGAGTCTACGGGTTTGAATTTCCACTATCCTATTAAAGGGGAGCAAAAACCTGCAAATGGGCATGTAGTGGTATTGATAGACCCAAAGTTGGAATTTAGTAAAATTATTCCTCAAGCCTATCAAAAAGAGTTTGAAAAGTCATTGGCACTTCAAATCAGCAGTCTTTTTGAGAGAAAGGGCTATAGCGTTTCACATGTCAAGAGTGAAAGCGAAATCAATGATGAGATGAAGAAAAAAGCACGCCTTGCTTTACGCATTGATGGGAATGTAGCTGTTTTAGAGGATATTATAGAAGAGGGTAAGGGTTCTACTGAAGAGAGCATGATTGATATGTCTTCAGGGTATTTGAATTTGAATCTATTTGAACCAAAAAGTGGGGATATTATCCATAGTTTTGGGATAGATGTTTCTAAAATCAAAGCAGTGATTGAACGCGTTATGCTTACACGCACTAACTCCGGAGGGTATATGCCTAAGACTTTTACACACAGAGTTAAAGAAAACGACCATGATAGAGCGATTAGAAAGATTATGAATCAAGCGTATCAAAAGACAATGGCTCATGTCTCTAAGGAATTTAGCTTGAAAAATGTAGCTGGTTACCAACAAGTTGCAAGCGAGATGCAAAAACGCAAATAAAAATTTTAGGTGGGGGGGGGAGGTTGAACCCCTTATTTTTAGAATCTTTTTTATCTCTATAGCTTTAAGTTTTTTATTAAAAAACAGATTTTTTTAGTAAGATTGTCGTAGCAAAAGCATTTTTTTGCTTGTTTTCTTATCTAATATTTTAAAATGCTTTAATAAAAACGATAGTACATATTCAATTGTATTAGGATTGAATCTATCTAGCAATATAAAAATATTTGTGTTACTTTATGTGGTTAGAATGGTTTTAAAAAGTCTTCGGTGTGGCTTTTAATAATGAAGGCAGATTTATTGCACGCCATTTCTTTATGAATCGTAATGTTTTATCTATATGTTGTGTTAAAAATAAAAGCTTTGATAAAGTTACTAAAAAACTTTCGTAGTTTAAGCTAAAAATTAAAAATTTCAGCTATAATAACCATTTACATTAGATTTCGGGGCGTAGCGCAGTCTGGTTAGCGCACTTGGTTTGGGACCAAGGGGTCGAAGGTTCGAATCCTTTCGCCCCGACCATTCTTTGTAAAGTAAATGGTTCTGTTTAATTTTCTTTGGTAAAATATTTTCACTTCTTTTTTTGATGGTGGGAGTAGCTCAGTCGGTTAGAGCATCAGATTGTGGTCCTGAGGGTCGTGGGTTCGATTCCCATCTTCCACCCCATCTTTTAATGAAAATATTACCAAATCTGTATTGCGATGTTCTTTTAAATTGTAAGCGTTCGTAGCTCAATTGGATAGAGCACCAGACTTCGGATCTGGGGGTTAGGGGTTCGACTCCCTTCGGGCGTACCACCTAACGCTATTGTCATTTCATGCGCTTGTAGCTCAGCTGGATAGAGCAACAGCCTTCTAAGCCGTAGGTCGCAGGTTCGAGTCCTGCCAAGCGCACCACCTTAATAGCATTCTTTGAGAGGATACATGGATTTTTTAGAGTGGGCTTTACTCATTTTTTTAATCTTGGTGTTTTTGATAGGGATTGGATACTATATTTTCATGGTTTTTTCTTCTAAAGACAAGTAGCTTTATTCCACAAAACTTTTTGTTTAAAATTTAAGTTTTTCAAGTAATAGTTAAAATTTAAAGAAAGTATTGTTTTTACATTTTTGTTATTTTTTGCAATCTTTCTAGGGTGTGCATTTTCTTAGTTTTGTATCTATTCTTGCAAAGAATTGATTTAAAAATCTCAAAAATAATCCCATAAAATCAAAATATATTGTTTTTTTGGTAAGTTTTATTGACATTTTTTAGGAAACTCTACCTTTTAGAGTGCAAGGTGTAAGCGTTGACTAGGTTTAATTGTAACAGAAATGACCTTTTAGGGGCGTTAAACGCAAAGATTTTCATGATTGGTGTCTGTTAGATTCTTTGGTTAGAAAGCACATTGTTTTTGGGCAGTTGGTATTTTTAGAAGTGAGATACGATAATCAAGCAAAGATTCGCATAGCAATTAGAAATATAAAAATAATGTTTTAAAACAACACATAAAAACCAAACATAAAAAGCACTATATTAAAAAATCAAAGTTTTTAAAAAATAAAAAATAGAGCTTTTAAAAAACCTTAGATAATACCAAGCTTTTTTAATGGCGTTGTAATTCTATGCTGTTATTGCAAGGGTTTAAATTGATTTTTTTTGGGGCGCTATGGTGTCAAACTATCGTTTTAAAAGCTTTAAAGGGGAGTGGGAGGTAAAAAACTTGGGGATATAGCTACTTTTTTAAAGGACAAAGGATTATCAAAAAGCCAAGTAAGTTTTAATGCGAAATATGAATGTATTCTCTATGGTGAACTTTTTACGCACTATGATAGAGTGATTACAAACATTAAAAGTTTTACCAATATTTATGATAATCTCATACTTTTTTTAAATAATGATGTTTTTAATGTCTAGTTCTGGCGAAACACCTAAGATTTTAGCTACCGCTAGTTGCATTCTTAAAGAAAGCGTTATTTATGGGGCGATATTTTAATTATAAGACCTAATAGTAATCTTTTGAATGGGTGCTTTTTAGCTTATTGTATTATCAATAGTAAATAATCAAATTTTATCCAAAGTAGCAGATAGCATGATGTATCATTTCTATGCTAAAGATGTAAAAGATTTTATTTTTAAACTCTCTCCACTAAAAGAATAACAAAAATGGGTATTTTTCTTAAAACCTTAAATAATGTCATAGGCAAACACACTCAAAAACTAATAAAACTTAAGCAACTCAAAAAGCATTTTTCAGAAAAGATGTTATAAAAATGCTTAAAAGCGTTAAACAAACTAAAAACATAAAGACTAAAAAAGTTTTTTAAATAGCGTTTGTTTAAAAATTTTATTTTTTAATCAATCTTGTTTTTTTAAGGGTTGTTTAGTCGTTAAACAATAAAAACGATTAAAAGCGTTTTAAGCTAGATGTAAAAGAGCTTTAAAGCAAGGTTTCAAAGCGATAACTTCGTGTTTTTTATTGTCTTTTAAAAAACCATAGGGGGATAAGGAGGAGGGTATTGTCAGTGAGCGTTTTTAAAAGTGCTAAACGCACTTTTTAGTAAAACAGCGAACAAGGCAAGAGCCTTTACTAACCACTCTATCCCCATTAAGAAATAAAAGCATTTAAAAAATGGAATTTAAATCAAAACAAACGAAATACAAAGCTATACAAAGCCTTGAATATCACAAATTAGTTTAGAAGGAATGTTTGTAAGCCAAAATAATTAAATTTTAGACTCCAATAGATGCTTGGTATAGTCGTGCTTAGGGTTTTCAAACACTTCTTTAACAGAGCCAAATTCAGCGACTTTCCCCTCACACACTACTAGCACCTTATCACAGAACGCTTGCACAATATCTAAATCATGGCTGATAAACAGATAGCTCAAAGCCTGCTTTTCTTGCAAGTCTAAAAGCAAATTTAAAACCGCTTTTTGAATGCTTTTATCCAAGGCTGAAGTAGGTTCATCTAAAACAATAATGGATGGTTTTAGAGCAATCGCTCTAGCAATAGCGACCCTTTGGCGCTCCCCTCCACTGAGTTCATACGCATACGCATGCAATAATTTTGGCTCTAATTGCACTTCTTCTAAACAGCGTTTGGCTTGCTTTTGCCAATCCTCTTTGGAGAGAGAGGGCGATCCAAAAGAAAGCGCTTCTAAAAGAATGTCTTGAATGCTTAAGCGAGGGTTGAGCGAGGCATAAGGGTCTTGAAAGACAATTTGTAAAATTTTGCGATAAGGTTTGAAAGCTTTTGAGTTGAGAGGCTGGATATTTTCGCCTAAAATTTTCTCTTCCCCACTACTTAAAGCAAGTTTTAAAAGCCCAAGAGCCAAAGAGCTTTTTCCACTCCCACTTCTTCCAATCACGCCAATACTTTCCTTAGCTTTAAGAGCGAAATTCACTTTTGAAATGAGCGTTTTTTGTAAAGAGGGCATAAAAAAGCGTTTTTGCAAATAATGCACGCTAAAATCTTTTGTTTCTAAACGAGTTTCATCTAAAGGTTTTAGCGTTTTTTTAGGTAATACTGAGGCTTCTAGCAAGATTTTGGTATAGGGGTGTTTGGGTTCGTTAAAAAGCTTGCTTGTATCCCCCTCTTCACACACCACACCTTTTTTAAGCACATAAACCCTTTCTACGAGGCGTTTAATCGCATTCAAATCATGGCTGATGAATAAAAGAGCGAGATTTTTTTCAACGCTCAGTTGGTAGAGCAAGTCTAAAATCTGTCCTTGCACTTGCGCATCTAAAGCGGTGGTTGGCTCATCACAAATAAGCAGTTTTGGTGCGTTGATAATCCCCATAGCGATAGACACTCTTTGGCGTTGGCCGCCGCTGAGTTCATAAGGGTAGCGATTAAGCAAGCTCTCATCTAAACGCACTTGATTCATCACTTCTAAAACCTTTTCTTTAATAAGGGCTTTGCTCGCAAGCTTATGGTGTAAGAAAAACGCCTCGCTGATTTGTTTATGGATTTTATGTAAAGGATTGAGACTTGATAAAGGGTCTTGAGCGATGTAAGCAATTGTATTGCCCCTTAAAGCTTGCATGCTTTGAATGGAATATTCTAAAAGATTTTCATTTTCAAAGAGGATTTTGCCCTTGTGGGGCTTAAACTTAGGGTTTAATCGCATAATAAGATTAGCTAAAGAGCTTTTTCCGCTCCCACTTTCGCCTACTAAGCCCACTCTTTCGCCCTTTTTTAAAGACACGCTAATATTTTCAAGTGAGAAATGTGAGCTTAAGGCACAACTTAAATTTTCAATTTTAAGCATAAAGACCCTTTGATAAGCTTATTTAAGCATGTTAGAATTGAATGCATCACGCACCCCTTCGCCTATAAAAACAAGCACTGAGAGCAACACCCCAATAGCCAAAAACGCCACTACAGCCAAATGAGGCGAAGTGAGATTGTTTTTACCTTGATTGACTAATTCACCTAGTGAAGCGCTTCCTACCGGCATGCCAAAGCCTAAAAAATCTAAAGACACTAAAGTAGCAATACTAGCTGCCATTAAAAAAGGGATATAAGTAATCGTGGCTACAAGAGCATTGGGTAAGACATGATAAAAAATAATGCGTGAATCATTTGCTCTTAAGGCTTTTGCAGCCTTGATATAATCCATGTTTCTAGCCCTTAAAAATTCTGTTCTTACCACTTGGGCTAACCCCATCCAGCTAAAAAGCAACACTAAGGCTAAAATCAGCCAAAAGCTAGAGATAAACGCGCTAGAAATAACAATCAATAAAAACAGCACAGGAATACCATTCCAAATTTCGCTTAAGCGTTGGCCAATCAAATCCACTAGCCCCCCATAATAGCCTTGAATCGCCCCTAAACTCACGCCAATAACCACGCTAAAAAAGGTCAATAATAATCCAAATAAAATAGAAATACGATAGCCATATATAAGGCGTGCAAGCACATCTCTAGCTTGATCATCAGTGCCTAAGAGATGTTTTAAGCTTGGGGGGGTAGGGGCTGGAGAGTCTAAGTCCATAACGATAGTATCATAGCTATAAGGCACTAAAGCACGCACTACAAAAGCATCTTTTAAAAGCGTGTTTTTAACATAAGGGTCATTATAATCTGTAGGGGTAAAAAAGTCGCCTCCAAATTCCACTTCCGCATAATTTTTAAACAGAGGAAAATACGCTTTAGAATGATAGTAGATAAATAAAGGGCGTTCATTAACCCAAAATTTCGCTCCTAAAGATAGTATTAATAAACCCACTAAGACCCATAGAGATATGAACGCTCGCTTATTGGCTTTAAAGCTTTGAATGCGCATGCTTACAAGAGGACTCACACAATTTTCCTTACAACTAACAATCAAATCGCTTTGATTTTAAAATAAAATAGAGTTAATAAGATTAAATTATAATGAATTATGGATAATGTTAAAAAAGTGTCTTAGAAAATTAAGAACACTTTTTTAAATTCATAAATAAAAAAGGAAAAAAACAAAAATAGAAAATGGTGGAGTGTAGGGGGATCGAACCCCTGACCTCAACGCTGCCAGCGTTGCGCTCTCCCAGCTGAGCTAACACCCCTTATAAAAAGCACCAAAAACGCTTGTTAATAAAACGCTTTTAATAAGGGCAAATAAAAGACTGATATTATAGCATTTTTAATCTTAAGTTGTCAATTTTGTAATCAAATCAAAAAATGAATAAAATTAAATAGAGTGTATAGAAAGTTCGTATTCATAGAGATAGTAGCAAGTTTTATAAGAAATAAAATAGAATAAAAATGCAGTAACTTTATGAGAATAATCGGTTATTATAAAAATGAATAAAGTATATTTTTAGTGTTATTCAGTTAATTTTAATATTAAAATTTGTATAATTCGCGGGTTTGTATTTTTGTGAAAAAGAAATTTGAAAAACAAGTCTTTTTAGTCGGTTTTTTAAGGGCATAAAGAGTGCCTAGTGCGTTATTACGCTTAATCTGTGCTTAAAACGCATTCAATAAAGTCTTGTCATTTTTTACAAATCATCAAAAAATTCTTGCTAAGGCATTAAAAACATTATTTAAGGAAGGTAGATGACTTTTAAAAAATATTGGGGTATTTCTTTGACATTATTGCCTTTAATGTCATTTAATGGAGAATTGTCAGCTAAGAATAAGGACTACACCCTAGGTAAAGTTAAAGCTATGGGGCAAAAGAGTAAAGAGAATTTATCCGGCTTTGTGAATACAAGCTATAACGGACTTACAGCCCCTCAAAGTTGGCAAGATGAAGAAGTAAAGAAATTTAGCGGTAGCCGAACCGTAATTTCTAATAAACAGCTTATGCAAACGGCTAATCAAAGCATAGAAGAGGCTTTGCAAAATGTGCCGGGCATGCAAATAAGAAATACAAGCGGTATTAGCGTATTGCCCGTTATTCAAGTGAGAGGTTTTGGAGCGGGTGGCTCAGGGCATTCTAATGCGGCTCAAATTCTAGTTAATGGTATTCCTATCTATATAGGACCTTATGCGCAAATTGGCTTGCCGGTTTTTCCTGTAACTTTCCAATCTGTAGATAGAATAGATGTGATTAAAGGTGGCTCAAGCGTGCAGTATGGGCCAAACACCTTTGGAGGCGTTATCAATATCATCACTAAGCCTATTACAGATAAGTGGGTTAATGAAGCGGCTGAAAGAATCACTTTTTGGAATAAAGCACAAAATAAAGATTGGGTGGATAAGAACGCTCATTCTATCAATGACAGCTTAAAAGAAAATTTACTTTATAACACTTACATTAAAACCGGAGGTAAAATCGGCAAGCATTTTGGCATTATGGCACAAGCTAACTGGGTGAGAGGGCAAGGATTTAGGGTTAATCAGCCCACTTCTATTTCCAACTACATGTTAGATGGCGAATATGACATTAATGAAAATAATGACATTAAAGCCTACTACCAATACTACGATTTTGACATGGCAACTCCGGGGAGCTTAGATTGGGCGAGCTATAAACAAAATCGTTTCGCTAATAACCGCCCTTACAATAAAAAATCTGGTAAAGCCAAGCGTTTTGGCGTTGTCTATACCAATAGGTTTGGCGATGTGGATAAAATTGGAGGGATATTCACTTTCACCTACTATACCCAAGAGATGACAAGGAATTTCCAAATTACTTCCAACTACAATAGCTCTAACACGCATTTATGTTTAGATGGTGTGGCATGCCCTTTTGGGGGGAACATGTATCCTTACACTTCTAACACCTATAATGGTTTCACGCTCAATCAAAACCCTAGAAGAGTCGTGTTTAATGCGTTTGAGCCAAAGCTTAATCTAGTGGTAAATACCGGTAAAGTCAAGCAAACCTTTATTATGGGTATGCGTTATTTCACTACCGATATGTATGCGAAAAATTTTAGAAACACTTTACATTGTAACGATGAAAACGCCTCTTGGTGTAATAATGGCGGTATAAACCCTGAAGTTTATGAGGGCAGTGCACCGGGTATGACAGGGTGGTATGATAAAAAAAGCCATTATCGCCAATGGAATAACGACTATGTAGCCGCCTACATTAGCGATAAAATTGAAATGCTTGATGGCAAGCTTTCTGTAACACCGGGCGTGCGATACACTTTTATGCAATATCACTATACCGGCGATAAATCTTGGGGCTATGAGCCACCCAAAGAAGATATGAAAAAGATGAGTGGCATGAATGTGTGGAACCCATCAGTCAATATTGATTATACCGCTTATGAAGATAATAAGCACACCATGTTTACTTATTTCACTTATCAGCGCTCTTTCTTACCACCACAACTTAATGTTATCTCAGTAGGTAATGTAACCAACGAGTATTTTACTCAGCATTTTGACCAAGTAGAAGTAGGCGCGAGATACAGCTATAAAAATAAATTCAGCTTTAACGCAGATTATTATCGCATTTGGGCAAGAGACTATGCTACCGGGCAATACGCTATTTATACAAGTGGGCCCAATAAGGGTAATATCCGTCCGGTTAATGGCTATTCTCAAGGTGTAGAGCTAGAGGCGTATTACCGCCCTATAAGAGGCTTGCAATTCCATGCGGCTTTTAACTACATTGATACCAGAGTAACAAGCCATTTTGCTTTAACAGATTTAGCCGGCGATAGCTTAAAAGGCACAAGTTATAATAAAATGTTCCCTTTTGTAAGCCCCTATCAGTTCATTTTTGATGCGCGCTACACCTATAAACGCACGACTTTCGGTCTTTCTAGCTATTTTTATAGCCGTGCTTATAGTAATATTGGTAACACCGTGGGGCGTAACACCTATTGGGATTTAGGCGGTAATAATATCAATGGTGGTGGTGCAGGTTGTGGGGCATGGTGTATGACGGTAAGTAGGGGCGAATTGCCATGGTATTGGGTATGGAATATTGAAGTTTCTCAAGTCTTTTGGGAAAATGGTAGGCATAAAGTCTATGGCTCTTTGCAAATCAATAATTTATTCAATATGCAATATTACTTCATTGGTATTGGCTCAAGTCCTAGTGGGTTTCAATCTGCACCGGGTCGCTCTGTTACAGCGTATTTGAGTTATCAATTTTGAGCTAGAAATTTTTGGTAAGGCAATTAAAATTTGCTAAACTAAAATGAGAACCAAAACTAAAAGGCAAATTTTATGCAATATAATCCTAATGCCCTTAATAACTTGCAAATTTTAAATGCTAAAGAAAAGAAAGAACTTAATAGCCTTATTTGTCCTTTTGATGAATTTAAAAATGCTAAGGGCTTGTTTGAAAAACTAGGCTTTGATTTTATTTATTCAAGCGCTCAAATTGAGGGCAATACTTACAATAAACTAGACACGCTTTCTTTATTAGAAGAGGGGCTAACAGCTGGAGGTAAAAAATATAGCGATGCCAAAATGATACTCAATTTAAAAAAAGCCTTTGATTTTATCTTAAACAATGATTTAAAATTGAATTTAGAAACTTGCTTAGAATTACACTCCATTTTAAGTGAAGAATTAGTTCTTAAATTTAATCAAGGCACTATGCGAAAACATAATCTAAGTGGCATTAGCGGCACTTCTTATTTGCCTTTAAGCACAGGGGATAGATTGCATGCTGAAATGAAGTTTGTTTTTACTCAAATAGATAAAATAGAAAACCCTTTTGAGCAAGCTATTTTTTTGCATAATAATTTATGTTATTTACAATATTTTGAAGATTGCAACAAACGCACCGCAAGATGTATGCAATTTATCGCTTTAAAAAATCACAATATCATGCCTTTAGTCATTTTAGAGGATAATAAAGAATGCTATAAACAATATAGAGGGGCTATGATAGAATATTATGAGAGCAATAACTACACTCCTTACATAGAATTTTTTAAAGGAAATTATGCAAAAATGCATAATTTTTTACAAGAAGTAAGGGAGTTATTGTCCAAAATCCCTTAATAAAGCATTGCGGCTTATCAAACCATTTAAGATTATAGAGAGACTTTATTTTTTATTGTTGAAATAACCATTTTAATTTAAAAAGAAACTATCGATTGACTTTGTCAAGCTCTTTATTATGTGAGTATAAAAACACCTTTGGCATTCTTATATTATTATCAATATTATCAATGCAACGAGTAAAAGCTATATAAAAATATCTTTAAAAAAAAGAAAAATTAAAAGGGCTTTAAGTTATAATCACATTTTAGGGAAGTTGCACCGCTTAAAGAAGGTCTCAACTTCTCTAGGCGGTTGCCCCTAAATTCATTTAAGGAGCAATCACATGAAATACATTGTGATTATAGCACTTTTGTGCATGGTTTTAGTAACTTTTTGTTGTTAAAACCTTGAGAGAGCTTTTTAAGCTCTCTCTTTATTGCAATGTTTTCATCATGCTTTCTTGTTAATCTCATAAAACTTAGGCTCATTTTTTTATTAAAACTTTACTTTTGGTAACATTGGGGGGGGGGGCTTTTAGAAGTAAAACTTCTCTAAAACTACATTACTTTTAAATTTGCATTACTTTAAGGTTAAAACCAATTATTTTTTATGATATAATAGAAAGACTAACAAGAGTGTTTTAAATTCAGTATTTTGGCTTTTTTATACTTGAGTTCTCGAGTAGTCTCTATTTAGGATTGCTTTGGCAAGTAGGCTTAGAGTTCTCTTAAGGAGCTTTAGGCTAAATCTTTCAGATAATTAAAACAAAGGAGTTTTTTTTGAAAAATTTTTCAAAAAAATGGCATTTGAGAGCGATTTGCGTCCCTTTTATAGCAAGCTTGTGTATGAGTGAGCTGAGTGCTGAAGAAGATGGCTTCTTTTTTCAGATAGACTATCAAGCAAGCTTAGCGAATCAAAAGATTAAAAATCCGGGCTATGCGAAGGCTCAGGAACTGCGTTCTTTTATTAGGCAGAGCTCACAAAGAATCAATAGTTCTGCAGTCCCCTTAGCATACTATCTTGATATCTTAGGAGATAAGACCAGAGAACTTATGAGTTCCTTATGTTCCGCTGAAAATGGTGCTTGCTCTCTGACTGTAGATGGCAAACCTTACCCTCTAGCTGGGAGCTACAATCCTTCGGTGTTAGATGATTCTCTAGCTATTTTACAAACCCTCCTAACTAAATCCCAGCAGCCAGGATTTGCTAAAAACCCAGAAGGTTTAGTGCTAGGTCTAAATGAGCCTATCCCTCTTTTAGGGGTAAATCAAGCCACAGGAAAATACTGGACTCTAGCTGAAAAGGGTTTTAGCACTCCTATAAGTGTTACAGAGGCGATGTTTGCTGCGGCTCAAGCGATTGATTTAGCTCTCACCGATGTAGCAGGCATCCAAAATGTGCCTTATAACGCTAATAAATCGATTAATAACCAAAGTGGCAGTTCACCAGAAGGGGGCTGTGGTAGTGGCACAACTTGTGATACGAGTAGCACCAGCAATCTTAACCCAGCTCCCGGCACGACTATGCAAAATGGTGCTCAACAGCTCTATAACTTCCTTTTGCAAGCGATGGATTTTGGCTCTGGGAGTATGCAAAATGCTCTTGATCCCAAGGCTTCTACGAACCCTTTTTATTGGAATTACCCTCAATCTCAGCAGCGTAATTGCGGGTCTAAGGGAAAATCGCAATGTCCTACTTATACTTATGGAGATGCTACGGGCGTGAGTGTAGGCGATGTGGCAACGGGTATGCAAGACTTCTCAAGCCAGTCTGCCCTTTTAGGAGCGAACTCTACGCTCAAACAATTGCAAGCGTTAGTACAGGCGGGTGAAACACTCAAAAATGAGACTTCCAAGCTAGGCACCTATATTTTCAAAACTGTTTGTAATATTGGAGACAATATTTGTAACTTGCCCGCTAGTATTGGCCATAATTCAGTGAGCAATAAAGTGATGATAGCGGCAAATCCAGAATTAGGAGTGCCAAAAGCTATTACCGAACAAGACATCGTAAAAAGCAATCTCAAAGGGCTTATGGCGAGTAAAAATCTTGTGCAAGGTGGTCTTGATGCTCTAACTCAAGGAGTGAGTGAGCTTTATAAGGTATCCTATTTACCCAATCTCCAAACGCTCAAATTCTCTCAATCAGGTGATATGAATGGTTTTGGCACTAAAATGGGTTATAAACAATTCTTTGGTCGTAAGCGTAATATTGGTGCCCGCTATTATGCGTTTTTAGACTATGGCTATGCTAATTTTGGCAATGGAAATCAGCAAGTAGGAGCAAATCTCGTTACTTATGGAGCTGGCTCAGATTTTCTCTACAATGTGTTTGAACGCTCTAGAAAGAGGGAAAAGACTACGCTAGGATTTTTTATTGGAGGACAGCTTGCAGGACAGAGTTGGTTTACTAATATTGTAAACCAAATTAATGGAGAAAAGCCAAAAACCAATAGTTCATCATTCCAATTTCTTTTTGATTTAGGGATTAGAACGAATTTCTCTAGACGGGATGCTAGAGGGCATACTTTGCATCAAGGCATAGAAATTGGCGTTAAAATCCCTACGATTTATCATCGCTATGTGCATACAGCGGGAGTTACGGCGAGCTATATTCGTAGCTTTAGTTTCTATATTGGCTATACGGTAGGATTTTAAAACATGATTAATATGGATGGTAAGAAAGGTAATAGAATGAGCAAAAAACAATTATTTAAATCTAAAAACATGCTTAAAAATTTGGCCTTTAAAACCACTCTAGCCTTGAGCATCCCTTTATGCACTATGCTGGCTGAAGATGATGGTTTTTATATGGGGATAGGTTATCAAATCGGTGGCACGCAACAACAAATCAATAATAAGGGTAGAACCTTAAGAAACAATATTATCCAAGATTTTAGGAATATTGGCTCTGGTATGGCTGGAAATAATGGTATTCTAGCCTTTACCTCTAACACTTTGTTTAGCACTCTCTCAAGCATGGTTGAAAGTGGCTACTCTAGTTACTGGGTACCAGTAGGAAACATTGGCACTATTTCTCAAGCTGCTCAAAAACGCTTTGATAACGATAAAAATCTTTATAATACTCAAGGCTTGCAACTACTTTTAAATGGCTTGCTCTCTAGGGCTGGATCTATTAATTTTAAACTAGCTCATAGCTATAAGCCTGCAGTAAGTATTCTAAAAAACCTTCAAACGCAGTTTGGTCAAGCGGTTGTTGGAGGAGTAAATATTCTAAACACTCTTAATAGTATCAATGTAGGAGTAACTCCAGAGAGCCTTGAGAGTTTATTGGGGGAGATGAGAGAATTTGTAGGTGCTCTAGGCTCAGAGATACCTAACTCTTTACAAGAGTCTTTAGGGAGCATCTACTATTCATCTATCAGCACCTTTGCTAACTCAAGCTTAGGGAAAAACTTTTTTGAAACCGCTTTTAAGGGCACGGGATATACTAGCACAGATTTTATCAATGCGATTAATTCTGTGATTTCAAATTCCCAAGAATCTATTAAGCAAGATGAAAAAGATGTTGCTAATTTTTGCTCTAAACAAGCTAATTGTAAGCTTACCACTGAAAAAAATCCTCTAGTTACTAACATCATCAATCAGCAAACCATAGAGGCGCTAAGTAAACTAGGTAAAATGATGCAGTATTTGAATTTTTCTAACAATAATGCTTTATTAGAGGATTTGAAAAAAGGAGCTCAATCCAATCCCTTAGCGGTGCAAAATTTTGTAAATAGTCTTAGCGGTTTAGGGCAAATCACTCAGCAGAGCTTAGACTCCTCCATCCTAAACCCCCTAATGATAGCTTTGCATGATCTCTATCTATACTTAGGGGTAGGGGGGATTAATGGGAACACAACCACTCAGACGGATTCAAAGGGCTATTATACTGCCGTATCTTCTGGATCTGGTGCGAGTAGTCAAAATATTTTAGAGCATGCACTGGATTCTACAGGCTATTACAATCCCAGCACTTATGATTTAAACTCAACAATCCCTTCTTTTAATATTCAATCGCTAGTCGCTGGTGTAGATGTGTTGCTCAATAACAGTGAGATTAAGAAAGTGCTAGAAGGTATCAATGTGCCAATTCCCGGGAAAGATGGTGGTGCTTCTAGCACGGAGACATTGTTACAAAGAGTTCAAAATGTAGTTAATACAATTGATACACTTTATAGTGGTGCTTTGAGCACTTTTGAAAGCAAGTTGAAAAATGCTACTTTTAGTCCCTATGAAAAGATTGTAGGAACTAATATTGTTAATGGGGGATTATGGGGGCAAGGTAACCAAGGCATGTATATTACGCAGGGTCAGCAGCTCAAAAACTCCTTAGATAGTAACGAGCAGACTATTCAAGGTCTGCAAGATTTATTTGGCACAAGCCAAGTTACATTGAATGGCAATAATGCTGTTTCAATGCTCAGCGGGAGCAAGATTGACTTGAAAGGTGGTAATAATCAGTCTATAAGTCTTCAAGGTTTAATTGCGGATTTAAGAGATGTTTTGAACCCTACGAGTATAAGAAGTGATATTCAAAAACAACAAGGAACAATTGATAATCTTAAAGGAACAATTGATAATCTTAAAGGAACAATTGATAATCCTTCAACTCAAGAAAAACTTAAACAACAAGCACAGCAACAACTTGAACAAGCACAGCAACAACTTGAACAAGCACAGCAACAATTGCAATACGATAATACTGAATTGCCAAAAGCTATAAAGATAGGTCTAAGAAAAAATACAGAACTCCAGAGCCTTTTTGGTAATAATGGTAGTGGCTTAACAAGTATTTTGCAAAATCTCTATGACACTATCAGTAATAATAACACCAATTTGGGTAGTGGTGTTGAAGTGGTGGAAAATAGTGGGGGATCCGGCAAAAATGTATTAGTTACTAGCATGTCACAATTAGCGGAAGTGATTATTCAAAATTTCGGGTATCAAGTAAAAAGTGGTAATGTAATACAAGGTAGCAATGGAAATACATTTTCATGGACTACTATAAATCAAGAATGTCAAGAAACAAATGGGTGTAACCTTAGTAGTGGGATACAAGCTCAACAGCTGAAATTAGCCCTTAATTCCGTTTCAGCGATTATCTCTTCTTTGCCTGCATCTGGCGTGGGCGATCTCTCTGAGATGAAAAACTTGATTTCTCAAATCCAACAGGTGGGTGCTAATATTACCGATAAAAACACTTTAGATTCTTTAGAGAGTGCTAGTAACGGTCTGCTCAATGGTATTCAAGGACAGTCTGATGTTGTGCGTGATTTGTTGAATGTGATATTTTCTAAAACCTCTAGCGTGCAGTCTTTTGCTCAAAATCTCAAAGAACTTTTAGGTGGGAATTTGCCTAAAGATGAGCAAGCTATCAAAGAATATTTGAGCCAATACTCTCAGCAACTAGACCAGCTAGGCTCGCTTGTCAAGCGCTATGATGAGCCTTACTTACCCCAATTTATTTCGGGTAAAAGCTCTCAGCATGGCGTGAGCAATGGTTTAGGTGTGCAGATTGGCTATAAGCAATTCTTTGGGCGCACAAGAAATGTAGGCTTACGCTATTATGGGTTTTTTGACTATGGCTATACCCAATTAGGAAATTTCAATAATATTGTTAGAGCAAATATCTTTACCTATGGGGTTGGCACTGATGTGCTATGGAATGTCTTTAGAAGAACCTTCTTAGATAAAGCCTTAAACATGGGGTTTTATGGTGGTATTCAACTAGCGGGTAATACATGGGATAGCTCTTTGTATCATCAAATCAAAACAACTTTTGATAATCCTAAGCATTTAAACCCCACAAATTTCCAATTTTTCTTTAACTTAGGTTTGAGAGCGAACTTCGCACGAGCGACACACTATCGTTTCTTGCAGTTCAAAAACCATGCGCAAATCATTCAGCATGGCGTGGAATTTGGCATGAAAATCCCTGTTATTAATCAAGCGTATTTGAGAAGTGCGGGTGCTGATGTAACCTATAGGCGTTTGTATATTTTCTATGTGAATTACAATATTGGGTTTTAAAAAAACTTAGCATATCTCTAAGTCTCTTTTTAGAGAGACTTTTTTTCTTAATAACCACATCAAATAACTTTTTAAATATTCTTTATAGCTTTTACTTGTTGTATTGATAATAAGCATAAAAATACCAAAGGCATTTTTAAAAAAAGATATAACAAAAGAGCTTGCTTTTTTAAAAGCAAGAAATAAAAAGTATTTAAAAAAAATCAAAACTGAAAATCATAAAACGAAGTATAAAAAATAAAATTTCTTAAAAATTAAAAAAGAAAGCCTGATGAAAACATTGCAATTAAAGGGGAGTTATGATAAACTCCCCCATGTTTTAATAACAAAAAGTTACTAAAACCATGCACAAAAGTGCTATAATCACAATGTAATTCATGATTACTCCTTTAAATCTTAAGTTTAGAGAGAGTAACCGCCTAGAGAAGTCGTTACCTTCTTTAGGCGGCATAACTTCCCTAGAATTTGATTATAACTCAAAATACTTTCGGCTTATCTTTAAATTTAAATATTTTTTATTTTTAATTATCAGTTTAATTGCGATGAAGTTATTAAAAAGGGTTTTAAAAAATAATGAAAACATTGCAATAAAGAGAGAGCCTTAAAAAAAGCTCTCTCAAGGTTTTAATAACAAAAAGTTACTAAAACCATGCATAATAATGCTATAATTGCAATGATTTTCATAGTTGCTCCTTAAATGAATTTAGGGGGCAACCGCCTAGAGAAGTTCTGACCTTCTTTAAGCGGTGCAACTTCCCTAGAACTTAATTATAAAATAAAAAAGCTTAATTTTTTTAAGGCATTCCATTTTATGTCATAAACGCTTTTATTTTTTAAGCAGAATATAGAAGTAGTTTTTCTTTTATTGTGTTTTTTTTGGTATTCTAAACATTTAACTTTTTAAAAATACAAAAAGAGCTTTTATAAATTTCAAGTCTATTTTTTAATTTAAACATCAAGGATAATATTTTATGGCAGATGTCGTTGTGGGAATTCAGTGGGGAGATGAAGGTAAGGGAAAAATTGTAGATAGAATCGCTAAAGATTATGATTTTGTAGTGCGTTATCAAGGCGGGCATAATGCAGGACATACCATCGTGCATAAGGGAATTAAATATTCCTTGCATTTAATGCCATCAGGAGTTTTATATCCTAATTGTAAAAATATCATTTCTAGTGGGGTGGTGGTTAGCATAAAAGATTTGTGCGAAGAAATGAGTCATTTTGAAAACTTAGAAAATCGTTTGTTTATTAGTGATAGAGCCCATATGATTTTACCCTATCACATAGAAAAAGACGCCTTTAAAGAAAAGTCTCAAAATATCGGCACGACTAAAAAAGGCATAGGCCCTTGCTATGAAGATAAAATGGCACGAAGTGGCTTGAGAATGGGGGATTTGCTAGATGATGAAGTTTTAGAAGAGAAATTAAACGCTCATTTTAAAGCCATTGAGCCTTTTAAAGAAATTTATCGTTTAGATGAAAATTACGAACAAGAATTAAGAGAATATTTTAAAATCTATGCCCCAAAAATCCGCCCCTTTATCAAAGACACGACAAGCATGCTTATAGAAGCGAGAAAAAAGGGTGAAAAAATCCTTTTAGAAGGGGCTCAAGGCACGCTTTTAGACATTGATTTAGGGACTTACCCTTTTGTAACAAGCTCTAACACTACAAGTGCAAGCGCTTGTGTAAGCACAGGGTTAAACCCTAAGGCTATTGATGAAGTCATAGGCATTACTAAAGCGTATTCTACTCGTGTGGGTAATGGGCCTTTTCCTAGCGAAGATGTTACTTCTATGGGCGAGATTTTAAGGACTAAGGGGGCGGAGTTTGGCACAACGACCAAACGCCCCAGACGCTGTGGTTGGCTAGATTTAGTGGCTTTAAAATACGCATGTGCTTTGAATGGTTGCACGCAATTAGCCCTGATGAAATTAGATGTGTTAGACAACATTGATGAAATTAAGGTGTGTGTGGCTTATGAAAAAAAAGGCGAGAGATTAGAAACTTTTCCTAGTGATTTAAGGGAATGTAAGCCTATTTATAAGACTTTTAAGGGCTGGAAAAAAAGCGAAAAAGTAAGGGATTTTAAAGATTTAGAGTCAAACACTCAAGCTTATGTGCGTTTTATTGAAGAAGAAGTGGGGGTAAAGATTAGTCTCATTTCTACAAGCCCTGAGAGAGAAGATACGATTTTTCTATGAAAAAATTTGCTTCTGTATTAGTGAAATTAAAAACGCTTGAATTAGAAAAGATAGAGCAAAAGCTTTTAGAAAAACGCCAAGTTTTTTTACAAGTTGAAAAAAAGTTTCTAACATGCCAACAAGATTTGAGTGCTTTTAATAGCCCTAGCTTTGGTAGCGTGGGGCTATTTTTACAAACAGAGCATTTAAAAAGCGCTTTAAGAGTAGAAATAATTGCGATAAAAATGGATCTTGATAACATGACAAAAGAAATTAATGCTCTAGAAAAAGACTACATCATAGCTAACCAAGAGTTAGAAAAAGCCAAGTTTCTTTTGGAAAACGAAGTGAAAAAGGCTCAAAAAATCTTAGAAAAAAAAGAGCAAACCTTGCTAGATGAAAACGCTTTAATATTGCATTTTACCAAAAAGAGTGCGTATGTATAAAATAATATTGTTTGGAATTATTTTTATAATCAAATTAATGGCTGATGAAAAAGATGCCCAAGAATTGTTGCGCTGTAGCGTGATTTTTGAATCCAAAAAAGCTGAGATTAAAGAAGAGTTGGAGCAATTAAACCAAAAAGAGCGTTCTTTCAAGGTTTTACAAGCCGAAAGCGAACGCCTTTTACAAGAAAAAAATGATTTGTTGGATAAAAAAGAAAAAGATATAGACAAAAAAACAAAAGCCCTAGCGACTAAAGAAGAGGCTTTTAGGGTCTTGCAAGAAACAGAAAAAAAGCGTTTGGAGAGTTTGGTAGAAGAAGATGAACAAATTTTAAAACAAATCCGCCAAGCTAAGGCGAGTAAGATTGGCGAGACTTATTCTAAGATGAAAGATTCTAAATCTGCTTTGATTTTAGAAAATTTACCCACTCAAAACGCCCTAGAAATTTTAATGGCATTAAAGCCCCAAGAATTAGGAAAGATTCTAGCTAAAATGGATCCCAAAAAGGCGGCTGATTTGACTAAATTATGGCAAAAATCCCCACGAGATATTGATACAAAAAAGCCAAATGCTAATGCCCCAAAAGTCCCTACAGAGCCTCAAGCTCCTATTGCACCCACTACGCCCACACCTCCACAAGCTAATGCTAAAGAAAACCCTACAAAATAAAGGATAAGCATGTTAGTCATAGCCATTTTAATGTTAGCGTTTTTAATCTTTATCCATGAGCTAGGGCATTTTACTATCGCTAGAATTTGTGGGGTGAAGGTAGAAGTTTTTAGCATCGGTTTTGGTAAAAAACTTTGTTTTTTTAAGCTTTTTAACACACAATTTGCTTTGTCTTTGATTCCGCTTGGGGGCTATGTAAAATTAAAAGGTATGGATAAAGAAGAGAGCGATGAAAATAAACATAGTGATAGTTACGCACAAAAAAGCTCTTTTCAAAAATTATGGATACTTTTTGGGGGGGCGTTTTTTAACTTCCTTTTTGCGATTTTAGTGTATTTTTTTCTAGCACTTAGTGGGGAAAAAGCCTTACTGCCTATCATTGGCGATTTAGAAAACAACGCTTTAGAAGCAGGGCTATTAAAGGGGGATAAAATCCTTTCAATCAATGGTGTGCCTATAGTGCATTGGAATGATATTGGGCTAGAAGTGCGAAAGTCTCAAGGTGAGTTAATCCTAGAAATAGAGCGCAACAACCACATTTTAGAAAAGCGAATAACTCCTAAAAATGTCGTGATTCCTAATGAATCTAACGAAATGATGAAATATAAAGTGATTGGCATTAAACCCAATATTCAAAAGGTAGGTATTGTCTCTTATTCGTTTTTTCAAGCGTTCAAACTTGCTTTAAATAGATTTAAAGAAGGCGTTGATTTGATTATAGACTCTTTAAGGCGTTTGATTATAGGAAGCGCATCGCCTAAAGAATTAAGTGGGGTAATAGGTATTGTGGGGGCATTAAGCCATGCGAATAGTTTTAGCACGCTATTATTATTTGGGGCGTTTTTGTCTATCAATTTAGGGATTTTAAATTTATTGCCTATTCCAGCACTAGATGGAGCACAGATGCTAGGGGTCATTTTTAAAAGTTTGTTTAAAACGACCTTACCCACACCTATTCTCAACATGCTATGGTTAGTAGGGGTAGGGTTTTTAGTGTTTGTGATGTTTTTGGGGCTGTTTAATGATATTACACGGCTTTTATAAAAGAGAGTGTTTATTAAAATGAGTGTGTTAGGCGTGAGCGAATTAAACGCTCAAATCCAAGCCCTTTTAGAAACGACTTTTTTACAAGTGCGAGTTCAAGGTGAAATCAGTAATCTAACTATTCATAAGGCGAGTGGGCATGTGTATTTTTCTTTGAAAGACAGCCACTCTGTGATTAAATGCGTTTTGTTTAAGGGCAATGCTAGTAGGCTCAAATTCGCTTTAAAAGATGGGCAAGAAGTCATTGTTTTTGGAGCTGTTAGTGTATACACTCCAAGGGGGGAGTATCAAATCAAATGCTTAGAATTAGAGCCTAAAGAGTTAGGTTCATTAGCCCTAGCTTTAGAGCAACTTAAAGAGAAATTACGCCTTAAGGGCTATTTTGATAAAGCCCATAAACTACCTAAACCAAACTTTCCTAAGCGTGTGGCGTTAATCACTTCAAAAAGCTCCGCCGCTTTGGCTGATATGAAAAAAATTGCTTTCAAACGATGGCCTATGTGTGAATTAGTCTGTATAGACACTTTAATGCAAGGGGAATTATGCGTAAAAAGCGTGGTGGAAAACATCGCTTATGCGGATAGTTTTTATAACACACCAAAGGCTTTTGATGCGATTGTTGTCGCTAGGGGTGGGGGGAGCATGGAAGATTTGTATTCTTTCAATGATGAAAAAATTGCTGATGCGTTATTTTTAGCTAAAACTTTCACTATTTCTGCTATAGGGCATGAAAGCGATTTTTTATTGAGTGATTTGGTGGCCGATTTAAGGGCTTCTACGCCTTCAAATGCGATGGAAATTCTACTTCCTAGTAGTGATGAATGGCTTCAACGCCTTGATGAATACCACTTAAAATTGCAACGCTATTTTAGAGTGTTATTTAGTCAAAAAAAGGCGGTTTTAGAGCATTTAGAGACTTCTTTAAAACGATTGAGTTTTGAAAATAAGCACCACTTGCATTCTTTAAAACTTAAGAATCTAAAAATTGCTTTAGAAAGTAAGGCTTTGGAAATGTTACGCCTTAAAAAAATGCTTTTAGAAAATGCAACTACCCAAATGCTAACAAATCCTTTTTTACAAGCTAAAACAGAGCGTTTGAAAGCGTTAGAAAACGCTCTTAAACTCGCTTATGCGAATTTGAAATTACCTAAATTTGGAGCGTTTGTTAGTAAAGATAACAAGGCTATAGAATTAGAGAAGTTAAAACCTAGTGATAGAATTGAATTGAGTAATGAAAGAATCAAAGTGGGGGCGGAAATTTTGAGTGTTGATAGAGTGTAGGTTAGAATCAAAAACTTTGATATACTTGCTTTTAAAAGTCATTACCAAGTTTCTATGATTTTAAGTATCATTTTTTTGTTTTTAAATTATTGAATGTTTTTAGTTTTATCTGGGTTGTTTCATTATTTTGCTTTCCATTCGTTGATAAAATGATTGCAACTTTTAGAGTTGGTCTTATAATCTGATGGAAGAGTGGTATTGTGTTTTTGGGCTAAGTCTTGTGCGAATTTAATTTGTTTTTCTGTGGCAGGTTTTATCGCATTAAAATTAGCATTGTAGTTTGCACTAGGAGCAGATTGCTTGGTGAATGTTTGTTGTTTTTCTGATTTGTTTTGGTCTGTTTTTATCTCTAAAAGCTTATAAGCTTCTTTCATACACCCCAAATTTTTATACACATCAATATCGCCTATAATGTAAAATTCATTTTTAGCTCTAGTAGCCGCTACATTTAAAATATTAGGCTTACCAACTGCCCAATTAGCCGCTCCCTTATTTTGTGCTGTATTATCCGCTCCTAAAACTAAATACACAATTTTGGCTTCTTTTCCTTGAAAAGTATGCACCGTGCCAACATTCTTTTTATACCTAAAACCATAATCCTTTAATTTTTGAGATAACTGGAAAGCCACATTATTAAAAGGTGAAATGACATAAATTTCATCTTTTAAGGTTGGGTCTTTTTCTAGTCTTTTTGCAATTTCTTGCTTTAAAAACTCTGCTTGTTCTTCTACGAATTTGTCTCTTGCCTTTCCTTTAATATCATAAAAAATCGCTAGTCCTTTAGTATTATCTCTACCCTGCACCATTAAATTATCATAAGAAATTTTATTAGCAATATCAAACATAGGGCTATCACAACGATTATGCACCCATAAAGGAATGCCTATATAACTACCATTTTTTTTGTAATAACCATAGAGACTTATATGGTCTATAAGGCTTTGAATAGAAGTTTCATCACTTAAAAAATGTTCGTTCACTTGATGTTTTTTAGCGATGATATTAAACATAGCACTCTCTAAAGTTACTACTGGTTCAATTTGAGCAGGGTCTCCCACAGCTAACACCCTTTTAGCTCTAAATAAGGCCCCAATAGCGCTTTGAGGCGTAGCTTGTCCTGCTTCATCAATAAATAGATTGCCTATGAAATTAGTTTCATTTTCTAAAGCACTAAACATGCGAGAAAAACTCGCAAAAGTGGTGCTAATCACTGGAATTGCACAATTTATCCAATTAAAAGCGTTTTTTAATAACTCTTTTTTGTTCTCTATGTTTTCAAGTTTGTTAGGATTGCTCCAAATATTAAACGCATTTTCTAAATGTTCTACATTATCGCACAAAAACTGCTTTTTTACCCCTAAGGCGAGTAAAAAGAGTTGTGATTGTAAATTCCTAAATTTATCATTAAACCAAGGGTTAGACTTTTGCAATTTTTCATAAGAAAGAGAAAAATCTAAAATATTATCCCCTTGTATTTGTTGTTTAAGGGCGTTTAAAGATTGCTCTTTATTAGTTAGCCAAGTTTCAAACCATTGCTTGTTGTCTTGTATGGATTTATCTATGCCATTTTCTAAGGCTTTTATATCCTTTGTGATTTTTTCTTTTATTTTGGCATCGTTTGTATTTTGCAATTTGTTTTTTAAAATTTCTAGTCTTTTTGGCTCATTATCTCTATAAAGCTCTAATTCAGTAATTCTAGCGTTCAAATTAGTTTGTTTTTGAGTCTTTTCTTTTAAAAACTTATTACGCTCTTTTACATATTGCTCCATTAATGGCCTTGATTGTTCACTGGTTGCTTGTGTTTTTATTTGCAATTTTTCAACATAATCATAAAGGACTAAAAACGCCTTATAAATATCAAAATTATCTTTTTCTTCTTGCATGTCTAAATCAGCACAATCAAACATGTCTAAATAGGCTAAATCTATAGGAAAATACGCTTTTAAAGTGGCTTTAAGCATAGCTTTACAAGCATGTTTTATCTCTTGATTAGTTTTTAATTCTTTTAAAATTTTTACTACACTATCTAATTTATGTAATATTTTTTTAACATTAGCACTCGCCCCACCTTCTAAGGCAAATAACCCCCAATTATCATTATTCTCTTCATCATTTGCCACCTCTTTAAAGTAATCAATTTTTTCTGCCAAAGCCTTAAATATAACAGCAATTTGTTCGTTTTTAGGTAATTCTTTGACAATATTTTGCACAGCAGAATTATTAGAACTTGCCACCATAATATTTTTATCAGCGATACTTTCAGGCAAAATACCTAAATTTTGCATTTCATTTTTAGATAGTTTAGTTTGATTAATGATTACTTTATCGTCTAATTGTGCTATTTCATAAGCTTGTCTAACGATTAAATCGGCAAAAATATCTTTTAAAAGCGTGGTTTTACCTGTGCCCGGTGGGCCATTGACACTTCTTAAAAACCCGCTTTTTTCACTTAAGGCTAAATTGATGGCAATTTGTTGCATAAATCTTGGGGGATACTCGTTAGTAAAACGCCCTAAGGGATAGTTTTTGGGGGCTAAAATTTCATTTAAAGTTTTAGGGTTAAAATTAGGCGAATCCTTATGACTATCGCAATTTTGTCTTTTTGTAATATCGCATTCGCTTAAATAAGTATTAACATTAGCATTATTCAAGCTTTTAGCCATTTTTAAATCTTTAATAAAAAAAGAATGCAAATTAATGAGTTCTGTTTCACTATTTTTAACAAAACAAAACCTAAAATTATCTTCATTAACACTATATTCTTTACAAAATTGCAAAAAGACTTCATTAAAATCTTTCTTTTCTTCTTCAAATTGTTTTATGAGCTTGTCTTTTAGGTCTTGCTCTATTGTTTCTAAAGCATCTGTTATGTCTTTATTTTTTCTTACATAAGCACTCATCGTATAAAAAAGTTGCTCTTCAATAAAGTTTAAGTTTTTATCAAAAGCTAAAATCAGGCTAAATTTATCACTCTTTACTTTATTTTCATCTTGCTTAGTAATATTGTATTTTTCTTTTAAAATAGTCTCTATCTCTTCAAAAGCAAAAATACCAAAATAACACACTAGAGCTAGTTTTTTATCATTGTTAATCTTTTCTCTTTTTTTAAAATTTTCTAAGGCTTGATGAAAAAGAGATTTAAAATCGTATGATTCTAAGCTGTTATAATTCATGGGGATAGTTAAATGTGAAAGGGCATTTAAGCTTTTATCTTTTTTGTTAATAGCACCTTCGCTTAAATGCTCTATCATAATGTAAGCATCTAAAATATTTTCTTGCTGTCCTGTCATTTAATATCCTTAGTGTTATAAAAGGCATGGTAGTGAATAAAATTAAATAAGTAGTCAATGTCAATAGCGGGTAATAATAAAAGTGGTGCGGAAGAAAGGAATCGAACCTTCATGCCTTGCGGCGCTAGATCCTAAGTCTAGTGCGTCTACCAATTTCGCCACTTCCGCGTAACGCGTAATAAGAGAAAATAAAGAAACTGCATTCTAGCTTTTTAATCCTTTAAAAATACTGAAACGATTAAAATTCTCAAAAAAATTAAGTTTTATGCTTACTTTTAAGGGGTTTTAAATGCTTTTAAGAGTATCCTATAGGACTACATAATTATATGGTTTTTAAGGAAAAATATGGAAGTTTCACGCAAGAAGATTTATAACCCTAATTCTACAGAAAGTGTGAATGAACGAAAGATTTTTGGGGGTAATCCTACAAGCATGTTTGATTTGAATAAAATCAAGTATCAGTGGGCTGATGATTTATGGAAAATGATGCTCGCTAACACCTGGTTTGCTGAAGAAGTGAGCATGAATGATGATAAGAGAGATTATCTCAAATTGAGTGCGGAAGAAAAAATCGGCTATGACAGAGCCTTAGCACAACTCATTTTTATGGATAGCCTACAAACAAATAATCTCATTGATAATGTCAATCCTTTTATTACAAGCCCAGAGATTAATCTATGCTTGGTGCGTCAAGCTTATGAAGAAGCCTTACACAGCCATGCGTATGCGGTTATGGTAGAAAGCATTAGTGCGAATACGGAAGAGATTTATGATATGTGGCGCACCGATATGCAACTAAAGAGTAAGAATGATTACATCGCTGAAGTGTATATGGAACTAGCCAAAAACCCTACAGAAGAAAACATTATCAAAGCTCTTTTTGCTAATCAAATTTTAGAAGGGATTTATTTTTATAGTGGGTTTAGCTATTTTTATACGCTTGCTAGAAGTGGTAAAATGCTAGGCTCAGCTCAAATGATACGCTTTATCCAAAGAGATGAGGTTACGCATTTGATTTTATTTCAAAACATGATAAATGCCTTAAGAGATGAAAGGAAAGATTTATTCACGCCCAAATTGATTGCTGAAGTCATAGAGATGTTTAAAAAAGCTGTAGAGATTGAAGCTTCGTGGGGGGATTACATCACACAAGGCAAGATTTTAGGTCTTACTTCAAGCTTGATTGAGCAATACATTCAGTTTTTGGCCGATGGTCGTTTGAGTAAGGTAGGCATTCCTAAAATTTATGGCGTTCAGCACCCCATTAAATGGGTAGAGAGCTTTTCAAGTTTTAATGAGCAACGCTCTAATTTCTTTGAAGCTAGGGTGAGTAATTATGCTAAAGGAAGCGTGAGTTTTGATGATTTTTAAGGTGTTTGTTTGAAAAGTATAAAAAATCGCTTGATGTGTGAAGAAATCAATAAGCGTTTCAGTTTGCATGCAAAAGTAAGAAAGGCTATGGAAAGCATTGAGAGAGAAATCTTTGTGCCAGCCCCTTTCAAACATTTTGCCTATACCTTGAACGCCTTGTCCATGCAAGCACAACAATATATTTCTTCGCCCTTGACCGTGGCAAAAATGACACAATATTTGGAAGTAGATAATGTGGATAGCGTGCTAGAAATTGGCTGTGGGAGTGGCTATCAAGCGGCAGTGCTATCCAAGATTTTTAGGCGTGTTTTTAGTATTGAAAGGATTGAAAGTTTGTATATAGAAGCACGCTCACGCATTAAAGCTTTAGGTTTAGAAAATATTCATATTAAGCTTGCTGATGGGAACAAGGGCTGGGAGCAATACGCCCCTTATGATAGGATTTTATTTTCCGCTTGTGCTAAAAATATTCCGCAAGCTCTTATTGACCAGCTTGAAGAAGGCGGAATTTTAGTTGCACCCATACAAGAAAATAACGAGCAAGTGATTAAACGCTTTGTGAAAAAAAATAACACCTTGTGCGTTCAAAAAGTGTTAGAAAAATGTTTGTTTGTGCCGGTTTTAGATGGGGTGCAATAAGGGGTTAGAAAAAACATGGTTAAACACTATCTTTTTGTAGCAGTTTCGCAAGTCTTTTTTTCATTCTTTTTAGTGCTGTTTTTTATTTCTTCTATCGTGCTTTTAATCGGTATTGCAAGCGTTACGTTAGTGATTAAAGTGAGCTTTTTAGATTTAGTGCAACTCTTTTTGTATTCTCTACCCGGAACCATATTTTTTATTTTACCCATTACTTTTTTTGCAGCTTGTGCTTTGGGGCTTTCAAGGCTTAGTTATGACCATGAATTGTTAGTCTTTTTTTCCTTAGGGGTTTCGCCTAAAACAATGACTAGAGCGTTTGTGCCACTAAGTATTTTAGTGAGCGTGATTTTGTTAGTGTTTTCGCTTGTTTTAATCCCTACTTCTAAGAGTGCGTATTATGGGTTTTTGCGTCAAAAAAAGGACAAAATTGATATTAATATTAGAGCGGGCGAGTTTGGACAAAAACTAGGCGATTGGCTTGTGTATGTGGATAAGGCTAAGAATAATTCTTATGATAATTTAGTGCTTTTTTCTAATAAAAGTCTCTCTCAAGAAAGTTTTATTTTAGCTCAAAAAGGCAATATCAATAATAAAAACGGCGTGTTTGAATTGAATTTATATCATGGGAATGCGTATTTTACTCAAGGCGATAAAATGCGTAAAATTGATTTTGACGAATTGCATTTACGCAACAAACTAAAATCTTTTAGCTCTAATGATGCGGCTTATTTGCAAGGCACTGATTATTTAGGCTATTGGAAAAGAGCCTTTGGTAAAAATGCTAGTAAAAGTCAAAAACGCCGTTTTTCTCAAGCGATTCTTGTTTCATTTTTCCCCCTAGCGAGCGTGTTTTTAATCCCTTTATTTGGTATAGCAAACCCACGATTTAAGACTAATCTCAGCTATGTGTATGTGCTTTTAGCGATTGGCATTTATTTTTTGATGGTGCATGTGATTTCTACAGATTTGTTTTTGATGACCTTTTTCTTCCCTTTTATTTGGGCGTTCATCTCTTATTTATTGTTTAAAAAATTTATCTTAAAGCGTTATTAGAATGCGTTATTTTAAAGCAACTATCGCTTATGATGGGGCATATTTTTTAGGTTATGCTAAACAGCCTAATAAACTTGGCGTTCAAGATAAAATTGAGAGTGCTTTAAATTCATTAGGGATTAAAAGTGCTGTAGTTTCAGCCGGACGCACCGATAAAGGCGTGCATGCAAACAATCAAGTTCTATCCTTTTCTACCCCTAAGCATTGGAATACCACTAATTTATTTTATTATCTCGCCCCTAAACTTGCTCCACACATTATCTTAAAGAAATTAGAAGAAAAGAATTTTCATGCAAGATTTGACGCTAAAAAGAGAGCGTATCGCTACCTTTTAACTAAAAATTTAAAAACACCCTTTCTCTCTCCCTATATAGCCTGTGAAAATTACGGCCCATTAGATTTGTTAAATACAGCTTTAAAGCAATTTATAGGCAAGCATAACTTTTCTCTATTTAAAAAAGAAGGTGGGGCTAGAACAAATCCAGAACGCACTATTTTTAAAGCTTTTGCTTATGAAACTTGTATTATGGGGCATAAGTGCGTGGCATTTAAAATCATAGGTGATGCGTTTTTACGCTCTAGCGTTAGGCTGATAGTTCAAGCAAGTGTGGCGTATTCATTACAAAAAATCACGCTTATTGAACTTCAAAATCAAATCAATAATATTAAAGCCACCATCCACACGCCTATAATGGCTAATGGCTTGTATTTGCATAGGGTGTATTATTGAAATTTCAAAAGGTGCTCTTCCCATTCTAAAGCACTCTTTATAATGGTGTCTAGGTCGTTATAAAGGGGCTTAAAAGAAGTATTTTTTAAGATTTTAGCATTATTGGCGATTAGGTTTGCTGGGTCGCCTTGTCGTTTGTCTAAAATCTCTACTAAAAAATCGTTGTTTGAGATTTCTTTAACCTTTTGTATCACTTCTTTTACGCTATAGCCTTGATTGTAACCGACATTATAGATTTCACTTTGGTTTTTTTCTAAAAGAGCCTGATAGCTTGCTAAATGAGCATTGGCTAAATCATCTACATGGATATAATCTCTAATGCAAGTGCCATCCTTAGTAGGGTAGTTAGTGCCAAAAATCCCCATTTTTTTCCTTTTACCCACCGCACATTCGCATGCAATTTTGATTAAGTGTGTAGCGTTTAAACTGCGTTGACCTAGCGTGTAAGAAGTAGAATAATCATTTTTTAAGCATGCCCCAGCCACATTGAAATAGCGTAAGATAACACATTTAAAATCCGCTATTTTAGAAGTGTCTAATAAAATCCTTTCGCTCATCATTTTAGACGCTCCATAAGGATTGATAGGATTTAATGGGCTTTCTTCATTCACGCTTGAGTTTGTTTCGCCATAAACGGCGGCTGTAGAAGAAAAAATAAAATGCTTGATTTTATGTTTTAAGCAAAGTTTGGTAAGCTCTAGAGTATTAAGCGTGTTGTTGGTGTAGTATTCTAAAGGCAAACGCATAGATTCTTCCACCAAGAGCTTAGCCCCAAAGTGTAAGATTGCTTGAATTGGCTCAATTAGTTGTTGCTTACTAAAAAAGGTGTCTAAAGTTTGAGTGTCATTCAAACTAGCTTGAATGAATGTAACCCTATTAGGATAGTAATATTCTAGTGCTTTTACATGCTCTAAAAAACCGGTGCTTAGATTATCCAAAATGATGATGTTTTCTTTAGTTTGTTCTAAAAACACTCTTGCAGTATGAGAGCCAATATATCCGCACGCCCCTGTAAATAATAATGCCATAAAACCCCTTTTGAAATTAAAAAATAATAAGTATTGTAACATTTTTATCAAATTTATTATTTAAGAAGTTTTTAAGAAAGTTTAATCTATAATTTCATCTTTAAGTTCAAAGGGCTTATAGCTCAGGTGGTTAGAGCGCACCCCTGATAAGGGTGAGGTCGGAGGTTCAACTCCTCCTAAGCCCACCATTCTTTTACAATTCTTTGTTTGGGGAATTAGCTCAGCTGGGAGAGCGCCTGCTTTGCACGCAGGAGGTCAGCGGTTCGATCCCGCTATTCTCCACCATTTGTTTTTACATTTTATCTTATTTTTACTCCTTAGTATTTCCTTGATTTAGTTTCTGTAAGAACAAGCCCAAGATTGGGGCAAGTCGTTTAACTAGATTTGAGGTTAAATACGATTTGTTGATTTTAAAATCAATTTTTAAAAATAATTGTTTAATTAAAAAATATCTTAATTTTAAAGTAGTTTTATGTTCTAAAAACTCCCCAATTTTTACAAAATTTTCATCATTATAAGTTTTTTAAGACTTAGTTTGCCAAAAAACGCTAAAAAATGATTACAATACGCCTATTAAAAATGTAAGGAGAAATCATGTTTTCATTAAGAGAATTACCTTTTGCTAAAGATAGTATGGGAGATTTTTTAAGCCCTGTAGCGTTTGATTTCCACCATGGAAAGCACCATCAAACCTATGTCAATAACTTGAATAATCTCATCAAAGAGAGCGAGTTTAAGGACAGCAATTTGTTTGAGATTTTAACTAAGTCTAGTGGGGGTGTGTTTAATAATGCCGCTCAAATTTATAACCACGATTTTTATTGGGATTGCTTAGCCCCTAAAGCAAGTGCGTTAAGCGATGAGTTAAAGAGTGCTTTAGAAAAAGATTTTGGTTCATTAGAGAAATTTAAAGAAGAGTTTATTAAGAGTGCGATCACTTTGTTTGGCTCTGGCTGGAATTGGGCGGTGTATAATTTAGACACTCAAAAAATTGAGATTATTCAAACTAGCAACGCTCAAACACCGGTAACCGATAAAAAAGTGCCTCTTTTAGTGGTAGATGTATGGGAGCATGCTTATTATATTGACCATAAAAACGCACGCCCTGTGTATTTGGAAAAATTCTATGAGCATATCAATTGGGACTTTGTCTCTAAGTGCTATGAGTGGGCAAAGAAAGAAGGCTTAGGTTCAGTAGAACACTACATCAATGAATTAGTGCATAAAAAAGCTTAATCTCTTATTCTTTCTTTATGGTTTAAAAGAGTTTCTTTTAAACCGCATTATTTCTTAAAAAATAGGAAATCTTATGAACGATGACTTAATCATAGGCTCTAAAATTTTCAAATCTAGGCTCATTGTCGGCTCTGGAAAATATAAGGATTTCGCTACCACTAAAGAGGCGACTTTAAAAAGTGGGGCTGAGATGATAACTGTGGCTGTTAGGCGAGTGAATATCATCAATAAGAATGAAGAGAATTTGCTAGAAACCTTTAAGGACACTCCAATAAGTTTTTTACCTAATTCTGCGGGGTGCATAGAGGCTAATGAGGCGATCGCTCTATTTAGGTTAGTTAGAGAGGCAACAGGCATTGATTTTATCAAACTAGAAATCATTGGGGATAAAGAAAAAACCTTATACCCTGATGTTTTAGAAACTTTAAAAGCTTGTGAAATCTTGGCTAAAGAGGGGTTTTGTGTTCTAGCTTATACTAATGATGACCCCATTATGGCAAAGCATTTAGAAAATGCGGGAGCAAGTGCGGTGATGCCTTTAGCGGCACCTATTGGAAGTGGCTTAGGGATACAAAATCGCTATAATATTAGTTTTATTAAAGAGGCTATTAAAGTGCCTGTGATTGTAGATGCAGGCGTTGGGTGTGCGAGCGATGCAAGCATTGCAATGGAGTGTGGGGCTGATGGTGTATTAAGCAACTCAGCTATCGCTCTAGCTAAAGACCCTATCTTAATGGCTGAGAGCTTAAAACATGCTGTAATTGCTGGAAGAAAGAGCTTTTTAGCGGGGCGTATGGAGAAAAAAGCGTATGCAAGTGCTTCTTCGCCCATATTAGGAATGGCACAATTATAAAAGGAAATTAATGGTTGTAAATATTTTCAAAAAGATTTTACACAAATTGAAATTGTGGTATTACTTGCCTAGTAATGTGGAGATAATTAAGAATAACTTGAATAAATTAGAGCAAGCACTTAAGCATGATAATATGCAAATTAAGCGCAAACTTTCTATGCAGGATAATGTATGGCGTAATGACAATGTGCTTTTTTATGTGCCAAATTATCCTTTAGATTTAATTCAATCACATATTGTAGATACAGCAACCTATTTTGAAATGGAAGTGCTAGACGAATTAAAAGGTTTTCTTACCC
>NZ_FZMR01000027.1 GCF_900198405.1 Helicobacter cetorum | reverse complement strand
ACAAAGTATGATACTAACAAGGTTATAGCATTTAAAGAGTTAAGAATAGCTTAGAAATCGTTCAGTTTTTTTGCAATATATTGGGTATTTTTTTGACTTAGGGTAGGGTAGAGTGGAATGCTTAAAATCTCTTGCGATAAGCGTTCGCTAAGACTTGGAGACACTTTTGAATGGTTTTCTTTTTGGTAGGCTTTTTGGCAATGAATAGGGGTAGGATAATGGATTAAAGTTTCAATATTACACTCTCTTAAGTATTTTTGTAACACCTCTCTTTGTGTGGTTCGCACGACAAATAAATGCCATACATGCGATTTTTCATCTATAGGCATGCAAGGGAGAGTGATTTTTGGATTGTTGATATGCTCTAGGTAATAGCGAGCGATTTTACGCCTTTGTTCTATCTCTCTATCTAAATAGCGTAATTTCACGCTTAAAAATGCTGATTGCATTTCATCAAGGCGTGAATTAAACCCTAGCAATCTATGCTCATATTTTTTCGCACTCCCATAGTTACTCAGCTCTCTAATGGTATTGATTAGCTCTTCATTATCGCTCACCACCATTCCTGCATCGCCTAAAGCACCTAGATTTTTTGTAGGAAAAAAGCTAAAGGCCCCCGCATGCCCTAAAGACCCCGTTTTTTTACCCTTATAGATGGCTCCATGGCTTTGAGCGCTATCTTCTATAACAAGTAAATTATATTTATTGGCTATAGCATTAATCGTTTGCATATCGCATGCTTGTCCGTATAAATGCACGGCTAGAATTGCCTTGGTTTTAGATGTGATAGATTGTTCTAAAAGAGTGGTGTCTATAAGGTAAGTGTCTAAGTTTGGCTCTATAAAAACAGGTCTTAAAGAATTATGTGAGATAGCTAAAGCAGAGGCGATAAAAGAATTAGTTGGCACTAAAACTTCATCGCCACTTTTCAAATGTCCTAAAACAATATAAGCTCTAAAAAGCAAGGATAGTGCGTCTAATCCGCTATTTACTCCTACGGCATGCTGAGTGGCACAATAAGTAGCGAACTCTCTCTCAAACGCTCCTAATAGCTCCCCTCTAACATAAACCCCACTCTCTAAAACACTCGTAAAAGCCTCTAAAAGCTCATCTTTATAGGCGTTATGCAACGCCTTTAAGTCCATAAAAGGAATATGCCTCAAACAGCCCCTATTAGAAACTTACGATATAGCGCCAATAGAATGCAAAAGGACGATGGAATGTCGCTCTAAAAGGTTCACCATAAGGAGCAGAGTTTGCAACATAGTAGTTGTTCCTAATGGTTTGAATTTTAAGACCAATCTCAAAGCCTTGATGCTTAGTGCCTAAGCGGATACCACCATTAACAAGGAATTGGAAGTTTGAAGTAGCAAGTCTTCCGCCATATTCATGAGCTAAATCCTTGTAGTAATGATTCATAGGTCCCCAAGAAGTTCCGCCAATCGCAATGCCTAAGAAAAAGCCAAAGTGTAAATTCTCATGATTGAAAATCGCAGGGTTGAAAAGAATGTCTGTGCCACCGCCATAGCCAAACATGAAATTTTGAGCACCATGACGAGTGTAGTTATAATTATCCCCATACACATCATACTTGTAATAAGAACTTGCAAAGTCAAAAAACGCATAATAGCGGAAACCAAACATAGGGACTTTTTTAAGGAAATGTTTATACCCTGTTGTAAAGCCAAAGCCATTGATAGCGTATTGCTGATTAGTCAAAGCCTTGTTATAAATGCTTTGCATGCTACCCCAACTAACTCCTTTACCGGGAGTAACGACTGGGTCTGTATCACAAGTAGCTTTAGAGCAATTTTGCTCAGTAGTGCTTAACATACCTAGTTGGTAATCAATTCCAATAAAAGCGGCATTTCTCTCGCCGCCACTAGACTTGCTCTTAGGCTTAGACGGCTTAGACTTGGTAACCTCGTTCTTTTGTGTGGGTATCTCCGCTGATAATAAGGTTGCCATTGTCAGAGAGACGACACTCGCTAAGAAAGCTTTTCTCATGTATTCCTTCCTTCTACATTGTTCTCTAGTTGAGTCTTAAAGTTGGATTTTACTATAATTTTACTTGGTTTTTGATTAAAAATAGCTTTTGTTTGAAAAGACGAACAAAAACTTGGATTTAGTTGAGGGTTTTTAGTGTCCAATAAAAGATTTTCTTTTATTGGACTATCCCCCAAATTTTCTTAAAGATGTTCTTTTACGCTCTCTAATACGCTCTTAAACGCATTCATATCATTCATAGCCATGTCTGCTAAAACCTTGCGGTCTAATTCAACATTAGCCAACTTTAGAGCATGCATAAAGCGTGAATAACTTGTATCATGCATTCTGCAAGCCGCATTGATTCTCACTACCCACAAACTTCTGAAATCTCTTTTCTTTTGTTTGCGGTCTCTAAAGGCATAATACATGCTTCTTTCAAGCTGTTCTTTAGCCTTTCTAAAATGCTTTCTTCTGCCACTATAAAACCCTCTAGCGAGTTTTAAGACTTTTTTATGGCGTCTTCTACGCACAACGCCTGTTTTAACTCTCATTTCTTTACCTTTCTTTTTTAAATTTTAGGTGCGTTTTCTTAAAAAACGACTTTCCCTTAAAAAGGGGCTATTTGACTCAATCATTCTTATGCTTTACAGAGCAAAGACATAACAGAATGCGTGTTAGTATGATGCACATGTTTTGGTGCGTTCAAATTAGCTTTACGCTTAGGGCTTTTTTTAGTCAAAATATGGCTTTTAAAAGCACTGCCACGCTTAATCAAGTTTTTTTTAACTTTAAAGCGTTTTGATGCACCACGATTAGTCTTCATTTTTGGCATGATTTTCTCCTTTCATAAGGTTAATACTATTAAAAGGCGTATGATTAACTTTCTTTTCATTTTTTTGTGTTTCTTTAGCTTTAGGCACAAATATCCATGAGACAAAACGCCCTTCAGTCTTTGGCTCTTTTTCTGGATTTGCTAAGTCTTCCATCATAGCTTGCACTCTAAAAAGCACATCAAGTCCAGCTTTTGGGTTTTGACTCTCCCTGCCCTTTAAAACCACTTTAAATTTTACATGTTTGTTAGATTCAATAAACTCTCTAGCATGTTTGACTTTATAGTTAATGTCATTTTGTGCGATTTGAGTAGAAAGCTTAATCTCTTTGATTTCAATTTGCTTTTGCTTTTTTTTGGCTTCTTTAATCTTCTTTTCGTTTTGATAGCGGAATTTATTGTAGTCCATGACCTTACACACAGGGGGTTTTGCATTCGCTGAGATTAGGACTAAATCTAAACCTAAATCACGAGCAATATTCAAAGCCTCTCTTGAAGAAATAATCCCATACACTTTGCCATCATCACCTACGCAACGCACTTCCTTAAAATTAATGTCTTCGTTTAACAATACTTCGTTTTTACTCAAAAACTAACCTCTTGCATTTTAGATTCAACCATGTTTAAAAACTCCTTTAGGGGCATTTTATATTGAGTTTGCTTTTCTCTATCTCTAATAGACAAAATCTCTGTTGTTACTTCTTCATTACCTAGAACTAAAATCATAGGAATTTTTTGTTTTTCAGCTAGTCGCACCTTTTTATTCAAGCTGTCGTTTTTATCTAGCACTTCTACAAAAATCTCACGCTTTTTCAACTCTTCTTTTAATTTCAAAGCAAAGGCGTAATGCTCTTCATTGATAGGAATGAGAGCGATTTGAGTGGGTGCGACAAAAAATGGGAAATTACCCCCAAAATGCTCGCTTAAAATTGCAATAAACCTTTCAAATGAGCCTAAAATCGCTCTGTGAATCATTACCGGTTGTTCGGCTTCATTATGCTCGTTAGTGAAAGCGAGTTTAAAGCGTTCGGGCAAATTCATATCCACTTGAATGGTGCCACACTGCCATTTGCGTTTTAAAGCGTCTGTAATTTTAATATCAATCTTAGGCCCATAGAAAGCCCCCCCACCCTCATCAATCTTATAGTCAATTTGGTGTTCTTTTAGGGCTTCTTTTAAAGCATTTGTAGCTTTCTCCCATACCTTGTCATCGCCAATGGATTTAGTGGGGCGAGTGGATAACTCCATTTCATAACTGAAATTAAAGGCGTTCATAATTTTATGTGTAAAATCTAAAATCGCACTCACTTCGCTTTGAATCTGTTCAAATGAACAAAAAATATGTGCGTCATCTTGAGTAAATTCTCTCACTCTTAAAAGCCCATGCAACACGCCACTTTTTTCGTGCCTATGCACCACGCCGTATTCATAAAATCTTAAAGGCAAGTCTCTGTAGCTGTGTAAAGCATTTTGATAAACTTTAATATGCCCCACGCAATTCATAGGCTTTATGCCGTATTCTTGCTCATCAATCGTGGTAAAATACATGTTTTCTTTGTAATTATCATAATGCCCACTAATTTTCCATACATCGCTTTTTAAAATCTCAGGACCTTTCACAGGCTCATAGCCCCTTAAAAGTAACGCCTTGCTTAATAAATCTTCTATGCGTTTTCTAAGTCTTGCCCCCTTAGGTAGCCATAAGGGTAAGCCTGCTCCTATTTCATCATCAAAGCTAAAAAGCCCTAGTTCAACCCCTAGCTTTCTATGGTCTCGTTTTTTAGCTTCTTCAATTTGAAAAAGATAGTCTTTTAAGCTCTCTTTAGTGGCAAACGCAATACCATAAATCCTAATTAGCATTTCATTTTTTTCATCGCCACCTAGATAGGCTCCAGCGAGTTTAGTGAGCTTAAAATTATGCAAAAAGCGGGTGTTTGGTAAGTGCGGTCCTTTGCATAAGTCTTCAAATTCGCCTTGTTTATACACGCCAAATGTATCACCACTAATTTTACTCATCACGGCATGCTTTAATTCATCGCCCTTAAAGCGTTCTAGGGCTTCTTGTCTAGTTAAAGTCTCTTTAGTGATAGCGAGTTTAGATTTTGCAAATTCTTTCATTTTAGCTTCAATTTTAGGCAAATCTTCTTCGCTAATTTTTGAAGTGGTCTTAAAGTCATAATAAAACCCTTCTTCTACCACAGGCCCTACAAAAAACTTTGCATCCGGATAAAGGGCTTTCAAGCTTTGAGCGAGCAAGTGTGCACACGAATGCCTAATCACTTCTAAAGCTAAAGGCGAATCATCAAAATATATCGGTTCTGTTCCTTCTAATGCCTTAAACCCATCGCTTAGTCCTAAGACTTTCGCACTTTCTAAATCTATTATTTGTTTATCTTTATAAACGGCAATCAGTTCCGCACTCATTTAATACTATTTTTCTCCAAAAATTAAACTACTTAAACTAAGCATAAGCCTAATCCCTTAACTATCAAGTGTTTATAAAATTAAATTCATATATTTGTGTTTTAACAACTTCCAGAGCCAAAGCCACATTGCACTTGAGCGTCTGGCTTTTCTGCCTCTGGGTCATGCATAGGCTGAAAACAGCTTTGCAAGCAAGTGATACAAACGACTAGAAAAAGTCCTAAAACCCATTTTATAGCACCACTAGCAATAAGCACTTTCAATAGTCTCCAACCCTAAATTATCAAACTAGAGCTGATTATACAATAAAATCATAAACTATAAAAACACTTTAAACTTTTGATATATCTAAAAACCAAAAAATAAGTCTCATGTGCTATCATTACGATTTTAAGGTTTTTTCTAAAAAATTAAAACAATGCTTAAGCAAGGGAGTGTGATGCGCTACATCAAGTTTTTTAAAGAGCTAAATAACAAAGATGTGAGTTTGGTCGGTGGTAAAAACGCTAGTATTGGCGAAATGTTTCAAGAGTTAGTGCCTATTGGCATTAAAGTGCCTGATGGCTTTGCGATTACTAGTGAGGCGTATTGGTATCTTTTAGAACAAGGTGGGGCTAAACAAAAGATTATAGAGCTTTTAGAAAATGTTGATGCCACTGAAATTGATGTATTAAAGGTGCGTTCTAAAAAAATTAGAGAGCTTATTTTTGGCACACCCTTTCCTAGTGATTTAAGAGATGAGATTTTTCAAGCTTATGAGATTTTAAGCAAGCAATATGACATGAAAGAGGCTGATGTAGCAGTGCGTTCAAGCGCTACAGCTGAGGATTTACCGGATGCGTCTTTTGCAGGTCAGCAAGACACTTATTTAAATATTAAAGGTAAAACAGAGTTAGTCCATTATATTAAGTCTTGTATAGCATCACTTTTTACTGATAGAGCCATTAGCTATAGAGCGAGTCGTGGGTTTGACCATTTGAAAGTTGCCTTAAGTGTAGGGGTGCAAAAAATGGTGCGTGCTGATAAGGGTAGTGCTGGGGTCANNGTGTTTAAACCCACTTTAGAGCAAAACAAACGCCCCATTATCAAAAGACAACTAGGTAATAAAACTCAAAAAATGGTCTATGCTCCAAGGGGTAGCGAACATCCTACAAAAAACACCAAAACCACTAAAAAAGAGTTGCAATCCTTTTCATTAAATGATGAAGATGTGCTTACTTTAGCTAATTATGCCATTATGATAGAAAAGCACTATACCAAAGAGGCAGGAACTTATCGCCCTATGGATATAGAATGGGCAAAAGATGGCGATAGTGGGGAAATCTTTATCGTGCAAGCTCGCCCAGAAACGGTTCAAAGTCAAAAGAGCAAGGAAAGCAGTCAAGTTTTTGAAAAATTTAAATTTGTAAATCCTAACGAAAAAAAAGAAGTTATTTTGCAAGGCAGAGCTATTGGCAGTAAAATTGGCTCAGGAAAAGTGCGTATTATCAATGACTTAGAGCATATGAATTCTTTTAAAGAGGGCGAAATTTTAGTTACGGATAATACTGACCCTGATTGGGAGCCTTGCATGAAAAAGGCGAGTGCGGTTATTACTAATCGTGGAGGGCGCACTTGTCATGCGGCTATTGTAGCTAGAGAAATTGGCGTGCCTACAATTGTTGGGGCTAGTGGGGCGACTGATAGGCTCTATACCGGTATGGAAATCACTGTTTCTTGTGCAGAGGGCGAAGAAGGCTATGTGTATGCAGGTATTTATGAGCATGAAATTAAACGCATAGAGCTATCCAATATGCAAGAAACTAAAACAAAAATTTATGTTAATATTGGAAACCCTGAAAAAGCCTTTGGTTTTGCACAGCTCCCCAATCACGGCGTAGGGTTAGCTAGAATGGAAATGATTATTTTAAATCAAATTAAAGCCCACCCCTTAGCTTTAGTGGATTTACACCATAAAAAGCAAGTAAAAGAAAAAAATGAAATTGAAAACTTAATGGCAGGCTATGTTAACCCTAAAGATTTCTTTGTGAAAAAAATTGCTGAGGGCATTGGCATGATAAGTGCGGCGTTTTATCCTAAGCCTGTGATTGTTAGAACTAGCGATTTTAAATCTAATGAATACATGCGAATGTTAGCAGGCTCTAGCTATGAACCGCATGAAGAAAACCCTATGCTAGGCTATAGGGGGGCTAGTCGGTATTATTCAGAGCAATATTGTGAGGCGTTTGCATGGGAGTGTGAAGCCTTAGCATTAGTAAGAGAAGAAATGGGCTTAACGAACATGAAAATTATGATTCCATTCTTACGCACTATTGAAGAGGGTAAAAAAGTTTTAGAGATTTTAAGAAAAAATGGCTTAGAGTCTGGCAAAAATGGGCTTGAAATTTATATCATGTGTGAATTACCGGTAAATGTCATTTTGGCTGATGATTTCTTAAGCTTGTTTGATGGCTTTTCTATTGGCTCAAATGATTTAACCCAGCTCACTTTAGGCGTGGATAGAGATGGCGAATTAGTGAGTCATATCTTTGATGAAAGAAATCCGGCTATGCTAGAGATGTTTAAAAGAGCGATTGAGGCTTGCAAAAGACACAATAAATATTGTGGGATTTGCGGACAAGCCCCAAGCGATTACCCTGAAGTGGCAGAG
>NZ_FZMR01000022.1 GCF_900198405.1 Helicobacter cetorum | reverse complement strand
CAGTGTAGCTGTGGATAAGTCATCGGTTGCTGTTTCTACATTACCTTGTGCAGTTTTAATCTTACCCATTAAACTAGTATCGCTAGGATTATCAAGGGTATTACTACCACCACCATAAACTTGGTCTTGTGCTTTGGTTAATTGTTTGTAGGGACTATCATCTGTAGCATTTTCTGCTGAAGTTGCACCACTTCCATAGAGATTACCTTTAGCTGTGGATAAGTCATCGTTAGCTGTTTCTACATTACCTTGTGCAGTTTTAATCTTACCCATTAAACTAGTATCGCTAGGATTATCAAGGGTATTACTACCACCACCATAAACTTGGTCTTGTGCTTTGGTTAATTGTTTGTAGGGACTATCATCTGTAGCATTTTCTGCTGAAGTTGCACCACTTCCATAGAGATTACCTTTAGCTGTGGATACATCACTTTTTGCTGTTTCTAAAGCACTTTGTGCGCTACTTTCAGTTGCTTTTGCGCTTGCAAGCTTACCCATTAAACTAGTATCGCTAGGATTATCAAGGGTATTACTACCACCACCATAAACTTGGTCTTGTGCTTTGGTTAATTGTTTGTAGGGACTATCATCTGTAGCATTTTCTGCTGAAGTTGCACCACTTCCATAGAGATTACCTTTAGCTGTGGATAAGTCATCGTTAGCTGTGGTTAAAGCTCCTTGAGCTTGTGTTAATTCGCCCTCTGCTGTTTCAAGCTTTTGTTTTAATTGACTTAGATTATTTTCTTGCTGTAGCCATCTGTGGGGGGCATAGTTATTTCTAGGGGCAGTAACTTCTAATTCTAAATCAAAGCTATTGGCCGCTCTCACATTGTTATTCGCCTCTAGTAAAATTGCAGAGCCAATCACAGAAACTAAACTCGCTGAAATTACTTTTTTCATGTTCATCTTTAAAAATTCCTTTTATCGTATGTATCTTATATGTTTGTTAAAATTGATTAAGGGTTAGCAGGTTGTTGTTGAGCTACACCGCCTGCTGCTTGTGTGTTACCTGTGTTTGTGCCGCCATTTTGTGGAGGGGCTATTGGAGAGGGGGATTGTAGTGAAGTTAAGTCAATCATCGTATCGCCATTGAATCCGGCAGAACGCTTGGTTTGTTGGTTTTCTAAATTAGAATATTGAAATCCACCTCCTAAGAATGCTCCGTTAGACTCAGCCATAAGACTTGCCATACTTAATAAACTCATTGCCATTAATTTTTTCATCAAAATTTCCTTTTATTAAAAATATTTTACTCAATTTCAATTTACCAATAATTTACTAAAATACTTAATATTGATAAATTATGAACATGCTATCACAACTTACATTAATTTGAAATTTATTTGTTTAAATTATGTATAAAATGTGTATTATAGTATCAATTTTAGATACTTATTGAAAAAATATGCGTAAAAGTTACAAAATAAATAGTCTTTTTTAACTATTTATAAATAATTTTAGATGCTAATATTGTTTTAATTATTTCATCATAACTAATTATTATTTTACAATATGAGTATAAAAGTAATATAATAATAAAATAAAATCTTAGTTCTGTTTTTTAAAAATATTTGTTTTTAGAACCTTGTATAAACGGAGTATTAATATTTTTTTAAGAAGTTATTGCTTGGCTTGTTTTAAACTCTTAAAAATTGCAAGAGATTTAATGAAAAGCCTTAAGCAATGGTTTTTAGGGGTTTTTGATTGTTTTTGCTATGATTAAGTCTCTCTATGCAAGCGTTTTTAACAAGGTTTTTTCCTAAGTGCAATAATGGTTCAATGTAGAAAAAGGGGTTTGTAGTGGGTGGGAGGCAACCTCGTTAGGAGGAGCCTAAGTGAAAACGCTATTTGTGTTATTGCTAGTGTTGGTAGTCTTCGCACAATTACTACACTAAAATACGGAGCGACTAGCCTTAGTTGCTCTCTTAAGCGATAGCACAACGCATGGGGCAATTATAATGCTTTTTCTTAATATACACCTTTTTTAAGCTTTTTTATTCACTCTTTGATAACATCAATCTTAAAAGTATGGATTTCATTATCTAAAAAAACTTTTACGATAATAGTGCCGGCGGTCTTAAGATTTTTAGTGTTTACAACTATAAAGCCCCCTCTGGCTTTGCTCTCTACATTAAGGGTATTGTTTTTAAGGTAGTTAATCGCTAGGATTTTTAAGGCTTGTCGGCTCTCTTGCATGACTTCTTGTTCTTCTACATCGTCCATCATCATCATGCCTAAGCCCGGCCCATACATTCCCATGCCTCCATACATGCCATTATAAGCTAGAAAGCTCCCTTGACCATAATAATACATGGGGGGAGCAATAATATTTACATCATTTACGGGGGCTTGAGGAACGGTGATATTAAAATTTTGTAAAATGCTCTCAAAATCAAAGCTAGAGTTCATCACTTGGCGTAAGCTCAAAACTTCTAAATTGGTTTTTGCGATACTAACTGAAATCGCCTTGCGATTGAAAACGACCGGATTGCCTTCTAAGATTTGAGCGGCTACATAAAAAACTAGAGGTGCTTCGCTTACGCCTTTTAATTTGCTTTGTGCGATTTCTAGCTGGACTTTGGATTTTTTTTGTGTAGAGGTCATTACTTGAATGCCATTGTTATAAGAACTGACATTTTCAGGTGTGATTTTATAGCTTGCACAACCATTTAAAAGCAGTAGTAATGCTATAAGAGAGAAAATAAATTTTTTCATGCGATTTCCTTAAGATTAAAGTTCAAGATTGGTTTGAAAATCATTGGGCGTATTATAGTGCGATTTGGCTTAATCTACTCATTTAGAGAGTGAGCAAGTCTGTTTAAAAAGGGCTAATTAAGGCTTTCTAACCATGAGAGTATAGAAGGCTTAATAGCTTGCAGTCTTAAGACTTCTTGGTGCTTGATGTCTCTTTCAAACAAATCATCAAGGCGTCTGCTAGAGGGAGCGTCATAACAACATCTAAGCGTTTCTAATGCGCCCCTATCGCTTTTTTGCTGTTGGGTTAGGGCGTATAAAGTGGTGCTTGGAAATTTTTCATAAGAGGCGGTGGAGCAAACGAGCGTTTTTTCCTTACTATAGAGACTTGCACAAAGAGCGGTAGCGGTGTGAGGGTCAATTAAGTAGTGGTGTTCTGCAAAAGTTTCTTGAATGGTTTTTAAGCATTCTGTATCAGAGCAAGAGGCAGTGCTAAAATGCTCGCTTAAGTGCGCTAATTCGGTGGGGCTTAGAGTGTATTGCTGATAGTTCTCTAAAGATTTCATGCATTCATAAGTGCGTTCATGTCCAAAAAGAGCGAATAACAAGCGTTCTACATTAGAGCTTTTTAAAATATCCATAGCGGGGGAGTAAGTTTTGATTAAAGAGCGCGATTGCAAGTCATAACAACCGGTTTCTATAAACTCTTTTAGCACATCATTAGCATTGGTTACAACCTTAATCTTAGCGATAGGTAAGCCCATCATCTTAGCATAAAACGCCCCCAAAGCATTCCCAAAATTCCCGCTAGGAATAGCTAAAGTAATAGGCTCTTTAGAGCTAATCGCTCCTTTTTTGTATAACTCTAAATAACCCCAAATATGATAGACAATTTGAAAAGCAATACGACCAAAATTCACTGAATTAGCCGCGCTTAATTCTAATTTTTGCGTTTTTAAAATCTCTTTGAAATCTTCATCTTTTAAAAGCTCTTTTAAAGCGTTTTGAGCATCATCAAAATTCCCCTCTATAGCAAAAATTTTAAGGTTTTTAGCATTTTGAGTGGTCATTTGTAATTGTTGCACCAAGCTTGTGCCATCTTTTGGATAGAGACACACCACAAAAATATTAGGCATGTTCGCTAGACTTTCTAAAGTGGCAGGACCTGTATCTCCGCTTGTAGAGGCTAAGACTAAGTAGCGTTTGTTTTGTTCTACAGCTAAACTAGAGAGCAAACTCCCAAAAGGTTGTAATGCCATATCTTTAAACGCAAGGCTTGGCCCATGATAAAGCTCTTGGACAAAAAGCCTTTCATTGAGCGCAAAAATAGGAGAGGGATTAGTAGGGTTATCAAAATTTTCATAGCGTTTAAGGGCGTTATTAAGCATGTCTATAGGAACATTTAATTCTAAGCGCTCAATTACATGCTCTGCAAGCTGAGCGTAGCTACAGCTTAAGCAATGTTGCCAATCTAAGGGTTTAAGGTTTTCTATGGTATAAAGCCCTCCTTTTGGAGCGCTTGGGTTTAAAAGAGCGTCTATAAAGCTTGTTTCTTGAACTTTATTAGAACGAGTGGGGACAAAGGGCATAAATTTTCCTTAACTGACTAAATAAAATTTTATAAGCATACCCTAAAAGGAAATAATTTAAGCTAAAGCATGCATTTTTGGTTGTGTTTTAAGAAATAGAATTTTGTTTTTAAGCTTATAAAAGGTAAGATAACCATGTTTTTTAACTTATTTCATTGTTTGTATCCGCTTGAAATCAATATATATATATATGTTTTTATATGTTGATTTGATATTCTATAAGTGATAGCATGTTTTTATAGCTGAAATGAGTTATTTGAGATTTTTTAAGAAAGGATACGCCTTGTTTAAAAATTTAGGGATTGGAAATAAGATTATTTTATGCACTACAATTATTGTAGTCATTTGTGTGTGTTTGCTTGGAGTTTCCATAAATAGTAGGGTTAAAGAAATTTTAAAAGAAAACGCCCTACACGCCATGCAAGATAGCTTGCATATTAAGGTGAAAGAAGTTCAAGGGGTCGTGCAGACGGTATTCACCGGCATGGGTATCGTGGCTAACATGCTCACTGATGACACTAAAAGAGAAACTAAAATCAAGCTTTTAAAGAATTTTATCAATGCTAATAGCCATGTAGCAGGGATTTCTATGTTCTTTAAAGATAGAGAAGATTTAAGCGTCATGCTTTTACAAGATACTAATGGAGTTAAAGTCTTAGAAAACCATGAGTTAGGCAAAAATCCTTTAGTCCAAAAAGCTTTGCGAGATAAAGAGCTTACTAGAAGTTTGCCCTATTATAAGAAAATGCCTAATGGGTCTGAAGTCTATGGCGTGAATATTCTTATGCCCCTACTAGATGAAAATAGGCGAGCTCTTGGGGTATTAATGATTTTTGTTTCTATTGATAGCTTTGTGAATGAGATTGCAAAAACTCGTAACGATTTATACTTGATTGGCGTTAAGGGTAAGGTGCTTTTGAGCGCTAATAAGAGCTTGCAAGATAAATATATCACTGACATTTACAAAGATGCTAAAGAGGCGGTTAAAGAAGTCTTAATGGTGCAAGAAAATGGCTCTAAGGGCATGGTAGAATATTTAGACCCCTTCAGTCATAAGGAAAATTATTTAAGCATAGAGGCGTTTAATTTGCTTGAAAAAGCCGGTAATTCTAGAGACAATCTTAATTGGGTTGTTGCGCTCACTATGGAAAAAGATAAAGTTTATTCACAGATTAGCTCGGTGCGTTTTGTGGTGATTGTTGCAAGCGTTATTATGATTATTGCTTTGATTATTGCGATTGCGATTTTAATGCGTGTGATTGTAAGCAAACGCTTAGAGATTGTTACAAACACTTTGTCTAATTTCTTTAAGCTATTGAATAATCAAGCTAAAGCGAGTGATATTAGATTGGTAGAGGCTACTAGCAACGATGAATTAGGGCGTATGCAAGAGAGTATCAATAAAAATATCAAGCAAACTCAAAAGACTATGCAAGAGGACAGACAAGCGGTGCAAGATACCATTAAAGTGGTAGAAGATGTTAAGGGTGGTAACTTTACCGCACGCATTAACGCTGAGCCTGCAAGCCCAGATTTGACTCAATTAAGAGATGCTTTAAATGGCATTATGGATTATTTGCAAGAGAGTGTAGGCTCACATATGCCAAGCATTTTCAAAATCTTTGAAAGCTATTCAAGCTTAGATTTTAGAGGTAGGATTGAAAACGCTAAAGGTAGAGTAGAGTTAGTAACTAATGCTTTAGGGCAAGAAATCCAAAAAATGCTAGAAACTTCTTCTGGCTTTGCGAAAAACTTAGCCACTAATAGTGCTAATTTAAAAGAATGTGTAGAGAATTTAGAAAAAGCCTCTAACTCTCAGCATGCGAGCCTTATGGAAACTTCGCATGTGGTAGAAAATATCACTTCTTCTATCCAAAGCGTGAGTAGTCAAAGTGAGGCGATGATTGAGCAAGGACAAGATATTAAGAGTATTGTAGAAATTATTCGTGATATTGCTGACCAAACTAACTTATTAGCTTTAAATGCAGCTATTGAGGCGGCACGAGCAGGCGAGCATGGCAGAGGCTTTGCAGTGGTAGCTGATGAAGTGAGAAAACTTGCTGAAAGAACGCAAAAATCTTTGAGCGAGATTGAGGCTAATATCAATATTTTAGTTCAAAGCATTTCAGATACAAGCGAGAGCATTAAAACTCAAGTTAAAGGCGTAGAAGAAATCAATAGCTCTATTGATGCCTTAAGACAAGTTACTGAGGGTAACTTAAAAATTGCTAGTGATTCGCTAGAAGTGGGTAATGATATTGATAAAGTTGCCAGCGATATTTTAGAAGATGTGAATAAAAAGCAATTCTAAGTAGGTTGAATGCTGATACATATTTGTTGCTCGGTGGACAATCTGTATTTTTTAAAGAAAGCCAAAGAGGCGTTTAAGGAAGAAAAGATTGTAGGGTTTTTTTATAACCCTAATATCCACCCTTACAGCGAATATTTACTGCGTTTAGCCGATGTCAAACGCACTTGCAAAATGCTAGAAATAGAATTGATTGAGGGGGAATACGAGCTAGAGAAGTTTTTAAATAAAGCTAAGGGCTTAGAGCTTTTAGGCGAAAAAAGCGAGCGCTGTTTTGAATGCTTTGATTTACGCTTAGAAACCACTGCCTTAAAAGCGCTAGAATTAGGCGAAAAATCTTTCACTACGACCCTACTCACAAGCCCTAAAAAAGACCCCTCTCAGCTCATTTCTAAAGGTCAAAGTATCGCTCAAAAATACGGCTTAGAGTTTGTTATTTTTAGAAACGATAATTTTGAAAATTTTAATAGCGAACTAGACTTGAATTTACAAGGTTTAGCTAGAGAAAATGAGCTGTATAGGCAGAATTATTGTGGGTGTCAATTCGCTTTAAAAATCCAAAAAGAATCTCAAAATAGAAGCCCCTTTGAACTCTCTTCGCCCCTAAAACGCCAAGTTTTGCCCGCTAGTGTGGAAGAAAGAACGGAAGTTTTTGAAAAGCTAGAGAATGCTAAAAAGAATAAAGACAAAGTTTTTTTAGCGCAAAAAACGATTCAAGCTTACCGCTTATTAAGTGGGGGTGTGTGGCTTTCTAAAAATTCTAAACCTTTAGATTGCTACATACTCGCTCGCTCTAAAAGTAAGGCCAGAATCAAAATCAATGATTTAAAATGGATACACTCTAAGCGTTTAAAAACAACTATAGGTTATAGCCAACGAGATGAAACTTTGTTTTTGAGCTTGCATAGCGTGAATGTTTTAGCTAGAAAATCATATGCGAGCTTGAATGAATTAAACGCTAACCCCCTAAGCTATGAAGAAGAATTGTTTTTAAGAGGCTTAATCAGTGGCTTTGAGAGCGTTAATCCCATTATCGTGCTTGAAGAAGAGCAAAAAAGAGTGCTTTTTGTAGAAATTAAAAGCACCTTTCAAGAAGAAAAAATCTTTTATTTACTTTGATTTTTTAACAACATGCAATTATTCCTTAAATAAAAATTTTAATTTTAATTCTAATTTTGATATAATCTAAAGTAAATAAATGACTTACTACCCTATATTAGTAGTGTAAATTAAGGAATACTCAATGATGCGCTCTCTCAGTAGTGCCACTTCAGGAATGCTCGCACAACAAACCCATATTGACACCACTTCAAATAATATTGCCAATGTCAATACCACCGGCTTTAAAAAATCTCGTGCAGATTTTAATGATTTATTTTATCAAGCCATGCAATATGCTGGCACTAACACTAGCAATACTACTCTATCTCCAAATGGCATGGAAGTAGGATTAGGCGTGCGTCCTAGTGCGATTACTAAGATGTTTTCTCAAGGCAGTCCTAAAGAAACAGAAAATAATCTAGATATTGCTATTACAGGCAAAGGCTTTTTTCAAATTCAAATGCCAGATGGCACTATCGCTTATACAAGAAGTGGGAATTTTAAGCTAGATGACCAAGGTAATATCGTTACAAGCGAAGGCTATTTGCTAATCCCTCAAATCACTCTACCCCAAGACACCACGCAAGTGAATATCGGCGTAGATGGCACAGTGAGCGTTACGCAAGGCTTACAAACCAATTCTGCAGTGATTGGGCAAATTACTTTGGCTAATTTTATTAACCCCGCTGGGCTTCATTCTATGGGGGACAATCTTTATGCGGTTACTAATGCAAGCGGTGATGCGATTGTTGGGGCTCCAGATTCTCAAGGCTTAGGAAGACTAAGACAAGGCTTTTTAGAACTCAGCAATGTGAGATTAGTAGAAGAAATGACAGATTTAATTACTGCCCAAAGAGCCTATGAGGCTAATTCTAAGAGCATTCAAACTGCAGATGCCATGCTCCAAACGGTTAATTCTCTTAAACGCTAGGAATTTTTTGAGTTTTTAGACAACAGCTAAGCAATACGACAGTATTGCACCCCATGTCATAATTAAATAACAAGTTAAGAAGATGATTAAAAATAAACATATCTTTTAATAAAATAAAAGAATGTTTTTTGGGGCAATAGAAAACAACTAAATAATTCAAAATGGGAATTATTGCAAACCATAGATACTTTTTATACCGATTTTGATAAAAACAAATATCAAAATTTGCAATCTAAAACGATTTAAGGGCTTTTTAGGCTAAGTAACTAATCGCATTCAAATAGCTTTGATTATTCGCTTTATTTTGATAGGCAATATCAAACGCTGTGCCGTGGTCAGTAGATGCACGCAAAATGGGAGCGTTCAAACTTACATTAATACTTTCATCAAAGTAGAGAGCTTTTAAAGGGGCTAAGCCAGCGTCATGATACATGCTCACATAAAAGGGCGTTATAGCTCTTCTTCTATAACTAAAAGCACTATCAGCTGGCAAGGGCCCTAGAAAACATTCAAAGCCTAGTATTTCATTACATTGTTGAATGGCTTTTAAAATTTTTTTATCTTCTTTTCCAAACAAGCCATCTTCGCCTGCATGGGGGTTAAAGCCACATACTTGAACGCATTTAGCCTGCGTGCTTGTTTGAAACGCTAATAAAAACTTGATTAAGGCTTTAACTTGAATGAGTTTAGAAACCTTGCTTAAAGGCACATGGTCGCTGAATAATCCTACAAAGAGTTTAGAACACCCAAGCATCATAATGATTTCGCACTCTTTATAGCGTTGTTTTAAAAAATCGGTATGCCCTACATAAGGGATTTGAGCTTGTTGCCATGCAAGTTTGTTAATAGGCATGGTGCAAATTCCATTGACTTCTTTGTTATCAGCTAATTCACAAGCCTTTTTAAAACTCTCAAAGCTATATCTCCCACTATCTGTATCCACTTTTCCTATCGTGCTGGAGTTTAAAGGGGGCATTTGAATGTCTAAACTAAGCGTGTTAAGAGATTTAAACTCATAAGCGTTATGGAGCAATTGATTAGCTTGTTCTAAAAGCTCGCTATGAATGATATATAACGGCTCACAAATTTTACTCACTTCTTTATGGCTTTTTAAAATCAGCTCTAAACTGATACCTTGAATATCCCCACAACTAATGGCAATTTTCTTTTTAATCATTTAGCGTTTAATGAGTTGTGCCATTTCTAAAATCGCCTTTTCTAAGCCCATTAAAACGGCTTTTGAAATAACACTATGACCGATATTAAGCTCTCTTAAAGATGGAATTTTTAACATTTCTTTCACATTAGAATAATTCAAGCCATGCCCAGCACACACTTCAATTCCCATAAAAAACGCCTCTTTACTCATTCTTCTTAATTGTAAGAACGCATTTTGCAACTCTTCTTTCAATTCCTTAGGGCTTTTTTCTTTAAGCGAATTAATGGCATTAATATGATTGTTAGCGTTAGAATATAAAGCGTTGTGTAAATTCGCATACACTCCGGTGTGAAACTCTACTTGCTTGATTTTTTGCTCTCTTGCAAAATTAAGAGCGTCTTTTGAAGGGTCAATAAATAAGGACACTTCAATCCCTTTATTTTGATACGCTCTTATAGTCTTTGGCAATTCTTTTAAAGAGCAATCTAATCCGCCCTCTGTGGTGATTTCAGCTCTATTTTCAGGCACAATAGTAACCTTACTAGGCTTTATTTTTAGAGAGCATAAAAAATCAGTGATATTAGCATTAATGGAACATTCAATATTGATAGGTAAAGGGCTAATTTCAAGCAACTTAAGAACATCTTCATTTTGAATATGGCGTTTATCTTCTCGTAAGTGGATAGTGATTAAATCCACTTTATGGGTGTTTTTAGCAATAAATAGGGCTTCTAAAATTTCAGGTTCATAAGTCTTTCTTACTTCTCTTAAAGTAACGATATGGTCAATATTTAATCCAAAACGCATAATTATCCTTTATAATAATGATTTTTGAAATTGTAACACAAAAAACAATCCGCCAACCCTTAAAATGTCTTTAAGAAAGCCATTCTTTAAATTTGCTATAATATCCATTTAAAAAATTATCACAAAGTGTTGGCTGTGCTATATTTCCTAATCAGTTGCTTAACTTGCTTTCTTATTATTTTATGGTCTAAGAAATCCATGCTTTTTGTAGATAATGCTGACAAAATACAAGGCTTTCATAAAGAAAAAACTCCACGAGCCGGAGGGCTTGGCATTTTTCTTTCGTTTATATTAGCTTATTATTTAGAACCTTTGAAAACACCTTTTGAAGGTAGTTTTGTTTTTTTGGCTATCACACTCATCTTTTTAAGCGGATTTTTAGAAGATATTAATTTTTCGCTTAGCCCAAAAATGCGCCTTATTTTACAAAGTCTTGGGGCATTAGGCGTTATTTTATCCACTCATTTAGTTATAAGCGATTTCTCGCCCCTTTTTAGTTTGCCCTATTTTATAGCGTTTATATTTGCTGTTTTTATGCTTGTAGGTATTAGCAATGCCATTAATATCATTGATGGGTTTAATGGTTTAGCCTCTGGTATTTGTCTGCTAACACTGCTTATCATTCATTACATAGAGCCTACAAATTTAGGCTGTTTGCTTGCATATATGGTGCTTGGTTTTATGGTGTTTAATTTCCCTTTTGGGCGGATTTTTCTAGGCGATGGAGGGGCGTATTTTTTAGGTTTTATGTGCGGAGCTTTGCTCTTACATTTGAGTTTAGAGCAAAAAATCAGCGTGTTTTTTGGGCTAAACTTAATGCTTTATCCGGTTGTAGAGGTGCTTTTTAGTATTCTTAGGCGTAAGCTCAAAAATCAGCATGCCACTATGCCAGATAATTTGCATTTGCATACCCTTTTGTTTAAAACCTTGCAACTACACTCTTTTATTTATCCAAACCCTATGTGCGCATTCATTTTAGTGCTATGCAACTTACCTTTTATATTAGTGAGCGCTTTCTTTCGCTTAAACGCTCCTATCCTCATTGCTATTGCTTTAATCTTTATCGCTTGCTATTTATGGGGATATTATTATTTAAGCAAGCAAGTTAGCAAGTTAGAAAAGCGAGTGGGTTAAATGAATAAAATCAAAAGCCTTTTTTTTAGCTTACTACTATGGATATACCCCCTAGAAAGTAAGCCCTTAAACGAAGGGGCTTATGTTTTAGAAGAAATTGGCGATGTGCTGAGATTTTTACCTATTTTTGTAGGCACGGTTAGTTTAGCTATGCGAGATTATAGAGGTTTAGGGGAATTAGCGGTAGGAACTTTAGTTTCTCAAGGCGTGATTTATGGCATTAAAGGGGCTTTTGCTAAAGCGCATGAGCATGGGGCTAATGTATCTTTTGCTAAACGCCCATGCTGTAATTCGTGGCGTGGTATGCCAAGCGGGCATGCTGGGGGCGTGTTTAGTGCGGCTGGGTTTGTATATTATCGCTATGGATGGAAACCTGCATTACCCGTTTTAGCCCTAGCTATTCTTACTGATGCTAGTAGAGTGGTCGCTCAAAAGCATACTGTATGGCAAGTGGTAGTAGGCAGTCTTATAGGTTGGGGCTTTGCTTATTTATTCACCACACGCTACAAGCCCAAAAACTGGATGCTCTATCCTGAAATTTCTAGCGATTTTAAGGGTAATGGGCGTTATGGCGTGAGTTTTTCGTATCAATGGTAAAATCAATATTAAGGCTAAAAGTGGTTAAAAAATTTTTATTAGGTCTATTATTTCTCAGCATTTTAAAGGCAGGGCATTATGAAATCATTACAGAAATATCAAAAGTATTTTTAAAAGCTAAAAATGATTTTTTAGAACTCAATCAAACTTTCAAAACTTGTATAGGTGGGGAAGATAATCATGCGCAAATTCGTGCTCAAAGCTCATTTTTAGGACGCACCACAACTTTAGAACAACAATTTTATGATTATTTTGAGCAAGATCTTAAAGACGCTAACCATTTAAAAAACTTGTTAAAAGAGATTGAGAACTTAGAACTAGAGGCTCATAAAACCATTCCATGCGCTACTGCAAAAAATCCTAAAGCCTTTGAAGAACTTAAGCAATCCATCAAACAAATCATTCATTTAGAAAGCAAAATGGATAAATTCTTAGATGATATTAAAAAGTAGTTTATTGTATGAAATATAGCCAATGTTTAAAAAACAAGCTTTTTTAACCCTATAAAACCCTTTTTTGATTGCCTCTTGCTTATAAACTCAAAGCCTAAAAAGCTTTTAGGGCTTATTGGTTTGGATAGCATTTTCTAATCGCTTGACTTTCTTGCCTATCTCTGCAGTGGCATTGACTTGATTGATAAGAATATAAATGTTTATCATCATTAAAAGCAATACCACAAACCCTAAAAAAAAGACGATTTTAATGGCTCTTTTGGCGATTTCTTGGGCTTGTTTTTCTTGCATTAGTTTTTACTATTTAAGGTTTCTAACTCTTCTGGGGAGAGATCTGTATAGAAACGCTCCAAATCAAAGCTCTCGCCTAAATATTCAGTGATTTCTTGAGAATCAATGAGGGCATTTTGCATACAACTTGTCGCACCCGGAGAGGGGGTCATGTTAAAAGTAATGCCTTTGTGCGTGCAAATTTTCTTTTCGCCTAATTCAAGCTTTTGCTTAGTTCTGTCTAAGACTTGCGGGCGCACTTCGCCAAAACCTTCTGCGTATTCTAAATCTTCTAATCTCAATGAAGGGATAATCTTTTGAGCGTCTTTCAAAAATTTACGCTTACCAATAGCGGGTAATTCAAAAACCATGTTTTTAAAGACATAATTACGAATCTCTCTATCACTCATTAAATCAAACACGATTTTTAACACATCTTTATTCAAATCCATTTTTAATAATTCTAGGCTAATACCTTTAAGCCAATATTTATTACGCTCTAATTTAGGCATCGCTAATGCGGTAGGCCCAATTCGTGTCTTACCCTTAATCACAGCATCAGGGTCGCCATGCACAGCCGCAAAAGGGAGTTTAGGGTTTTGCACGGTATAAACCTTTCCTTTTAATAAATCTGGCACAAAATAAAAGCTACCCGCCACAGGCAAACACCCTAAGTCTAAACCATAACCCATGCTTTGAGCTAGGGGCAAGGCATAAGAGCCAGCATTCACTAAAACAAATTTTGCATACACCTCTTCAGCCTCTTCTGAAATAAGCGCAAAGCCTCCGGCACGCCTTTCAATTTTTTTAACCTTAAAGTTTAAAAAAACCTTATTGTCCGGCTTCAATTTTAGAGCCTCTTCTACAAAGTTTTCACTCAACTTCGCATAATTCATGGTGCTCCAATCCTTCCTAAAACCATGACCGATAACATTTTCATGCCTATCCACACCATGTGCACCTAAAATAACATTAGGTTCTAACTCTTTAATCGTTTGCTTATCAAACGCCTCTAAACCTTCAAAAATCTCTTTAAACGCCTCATAGCGCTTTTCCATAAAAGCACATTCTTCATCGCCCACACCAATAGCCATTTTTTGAGTTTCAAAAATAACTTTATTTTGTAAGCCCTTATTTAAGGCATATTGTCTAGTCTTATAAGCAGATAAACGCACTTTTCTAGCTTTTTCTGCGGTGTAGTTGGTCTCAATAGAACCATCATGCACGGTTTGTGAGTTTGCTTTAGCACTAGAGCTAACTTGAGCGAGTTTAGGACACTTTTCTACAATCGCCACACGCTTTAAAGAGCTATACTCACTCAAAGTGTAAAAAGTCGCACATCCTGAAACCCCACCACCAATAATCACTGCATCAAATTCCATGCTCATCTTAAATCTCTCCTAACTAAGAAATTATTCAATTCCATAATTCGTAATCATAATATAATAAAGTCAATTAGCGTTTAAGTTTTATAGAACCTTGTGCGTAAGCTTGCAAATCACTCATTCCAAGCACCCTATCAATCAATAATTTCTTTTTAGAAAACATGCCATTATGCTCTTTAGCTAACCATAATGAAGTAATCACTACGCCCCCTATATTATGGTTCAAAGTCTTAAAATATTTAGCCGTTTGCACAGACCATACACTATGGGCGACTATCGCTCTATTGTCATGCACGCCTAAATAGAGCATGATATGCCCTTTTAGATACAAAAGGGTAGCAAAAGGACTAGCATGTTCAATAATGTAGCGCTCTTTTTCTGTAGCATTCATTGCGCTTAAATCCACATAATTGTTTGCATAGTGGCTTTGTGCGTAAGAATTTCTAGGAAGTAAAATTCCAAAATTAGCAAAACTATCTCGTGTGAAAGCTGAGCAATCTCTGTTTTCTAATAGTCCGCCCCAACCATATTTTTGCCCTATCATTGTATCTATCACTTGAGCCATGTTAGCGCTATTTAAAGCTTTAGGAAACAAGAAAAAGTCTTTTTGATTAATAGGAATGCTTTGTAAAATCGCATACCCTTTAGGGTCTTTAAAAAACGCATAAGTTCTTAAAGATTCTTTAGAGCGATAAAGCATTTTTTTTGAGGGGTCTTTTTTTAAGGGTGCTAGAGCGAATAACTCCCCTATTCTTGCTTGAGTATAAAAATGTCCATAATCATCATAAAGAGGGATTTTATCGCTCTTTGGCATGACATAATCTTTGAGTTGCGTTAAAAACTCTATATCTTTGTCATGCATATAAGCTAAATCGCTAGTTTTAACCCAGCCATAAACAAAACTGCTTTGAATATGAGCGTAAGTTTTAGTAGTGTTAAAATGCGTGATTAAAATAGGCGTGCCTTGAAAAAGCAATGAATTTTGATACCTATCAAAAGGATAGCCCTTTTTAGAGCGGTAGTAGGGTTTATTAGTGGGTATCGCTCTTACATGGCTATCACGCACTACAATAGCTTTAATCTTAACGCTTGGATAATGCTCAATATCCATGCTCTTAATAAGTGCATTATTAAATTCTTTTAGATTAGGCTTTAAGTCCTCGCCATAGCCTTGGGCTTTATGCACCATAGGCAATATCCAAAAAACTTCTTTTTTATTGGTCTTAATTGGCATATCTACCCATGGAGAATACCACGCCTTAAGATAGTTATTTTTAAGAGTCTCTTGGAGCTTTTTGCTATCTATTTCATTGAAAGAGTTTTCTTTAGAATCTTTAAGGTAGCTTGAAGCACTTTGAGATAAGGATAAATCTTTGAGTTTTAAATCACTTTGCGTGCAACTTGCCAATAAAAGCAAGCACGCCACCCAAACAAAACGCATTTTATAATATTTCCTCAAAATCAAATGCGTAAATAGTTTCTTAAAATACGCCCATATTGTGGACTTCTAAGTTTTTTAATAGCTGAGCTTTCAATTTGACGCACCCTCTCTCTTGTAACATTCAATTCTTTGCCAATTTCTTCTAAAGTCCTATCGCTCTCATCATCTAAAAGCCCAAAACGCATGCGAATGACTGCTTTTTCTCGCTCATTTAATTGGTCTAAAACGCCATCAATTTGAGATTTTAAATCTTCTCGCATGATGTGATCCATAGAACTTACGACATTTTTATCTTCTACAAAATCCCCAAATTTACCATCATCATCATTACCTACCGGTGCCTCTAAGCTAATAGGTTCTTTAGTAACCTTAATCACATTTTTCACTTTATCTAAGGAAAGCCCTACTTCTTCAGCCACCACTTCTAAATCCGGCTCTTTGCCATTCTCTTGCATATGCTTTCGCATGACTTTATTAATGCGATTGATAGTATCAATCATATGAATGGGAATGCGAATAGTGCGGGCTTGGTCAGCTATGGCACGACTGATAGCTTGCTTAATCCACCAAGTCGCATAGGTAGAAAACTTAAAGCCTTTTTCATACTCAAACTTATCTACTGCTTTCATCAAGCCGATGTTGCCCTCTTGAATCAAGTCTAAGAAAGGTAAGCCCCTACTTGTAAAGCGTTTAGCAATGCTAACCACAAGTCTTAAATTAGATTTAGCCATTTTATTCTTAGCCCTATCTGAAATCAACTTGCCTCGCTTGATTTGCTCTAAAATCTCTTTGAGTTTGTTAGGGTCTAAATCAAAGCCTTCTTCGCTCGCTTCTTTAGTTAAAAAGAGTTTTTTAAGCTCCATATATACGCTAACCATAGTCGCTTCTGGCACTTGAGCGATAATGTCATCTTTAGTCATGTTAGTGATATTAGAAAGGATTTTTTGATGGTTAGCAATCAAAGCGTCATTAAATAAGGGCAGTTTGTATTCTAGGCGTTTCAACTCTTTTTCAAACCCATCGCCACTCTTTAGAGTGGTTTCCATCGTTTTTACTAATTCATTAATAAGTTTGCTTGTAGGCCCTAAATCATAGAGTCTATCCTTAAGCATTTGGCGTTTATAAGCTAGATTAAGCAAATAGACTAATTCGTCTTCATTTTCATCTTTAGGTTCGTTTAAGGTCTTCAGCCATTCTTTTTTAGCTTTATCCAAAGCCTTAAAGCTTTCTAAGACTTTTTCTACACGCTTTTTGTCTTTTTCAGAAACAACTTTTTTGCCCTCTTCGCCCTCTTCTTCATCATCTATTTCTTCTTCTTTTTTAGAATCTGAGCCTGAGCTATCGTCGTCATCATCAAAATTTCTAAAAAGCTCCTTTACTCTTCGTTCTCTATTGATTAAAGCGTCTTTATATGCATAAATAAAGTCAATCAAATACGGCACTGAGCAAATCGCATCTAAAATAATGTCTTCGCCCAAGCGGATCTGTTTGCTTAATTCAATCTCTTCTTCTTTGCCTAAAAGCTTGATATTCCCCATTTCACGCAAATACATACGCACCGGACTATCACTCCTAGACCATTCTAAAAATTCCTTTTCTTTTAAAAGGTCATAGCCATCTTCTAGCTCTTCTTCTAAAACTTTTTGTTTTTCTTCAGTATTTTTAATCTTATCAATAGCATTGAGTTTTTTAGCATATTCTGAAGAGCTAACCAACTCTTTTTGGTATTTTTGAGACAACTCTTTGATTTTTTTAACTTGAGCTAGAGTGGGAGCTTTTGCACAAAGCTGAATAATGGATTCATAAGAAATACAATCACTCAAAGAGTTTGTAAATAATTCTTCTAGTTCTTCATTAAAACTAAGCTTTTTAACGCTAGGTTTTTTTACGAGTTTGGTTTCTTTAGACTTGGTTTCTGAAATTTCTTGTGTGGCTTTTTTGGGGGTTTTTTCTTCGTTAGCTTTTTTTTTCATTGAATATACTCCATAAAATAAGAACCTATGCTTTCAAAATAGAAAGTTAGGTTTAATATATGAGATGACGCCTAATCCTTCAAGGGCGAGATTTTACTAAAAAATAGCTTAAATTCTAATTATTTTTAAAACTTATCTACCATACTTTTTAGGAATTTGGCTGAAGTTTTAGCGCTTTGTTCTAAAAAGTCATCAAAACTCATATCCGCCTCTTCATCAGCGTTATCGCTAATACTTCTTAAAACACAGCATGGCACGCCAAATTTTTGACACACAAACGCTACGCTCGCCCCCTCCATTTCTACCGCACTCGCATTAAATTCTTTAATCAAAAATTCCTTGCGTAACCTATCATGCACAAATTGATCTCCTGATGCAATAATTCCCTCTTTTAAAACAATGTGTTGCTCATTAGCAACTTGGCTTGCTAAAGCATTCAATTCTTTACAAGTCTCTACAAAAATTTCACTCTCAGGAATAAACCCCAAGGGGTGATTAAACGCACTCAAATCCACATCATGCTGAACCAATTTATTAGCAATCAACAAATCATTGATTTTTAAATCTTTTATTAAGCTCCCAGCCACTCCACTAAAAAGCACCTTTTCTACACCAAAATATAAAATCATGCTCGTCGTGGTTAAAGTGGAATGCACTTTGCCAATCTTGCTATAAGCAATAATGATTTCTTTATCTTTATAAAATCCCTTATGAAAGACATTCCCACCCAAAGAAATTTCTTCAAAATTAATCCCAAATAGTTCTAACAAAGGCGTAATTTCTTCTCTCATCGCCCCTAAAATTCCAATTTTTTGCATTGTCTCTTTCCTTTTACACATACTCTTCTAAAAATTCAATAACCTCTTCAAGCCCCTTATTATCCCCTACGCTTAAAGTTGGCTTATTGCTTAATCGCTTATTAAGCCCTTTTAGCACATTCCCACAGCCTAATTCAAAAAACACATCAACTCTATCATTATTTTCTTTCACGCAATCTTGGTAATGCACCGGCTGAGTGAGTTGCAAACTCAATAACTCAATGGCTTTTTCTTTATTGCTATAAGCCTCTTTTGTAGCGTTAGAAATCACTTCAAAATTAAACTTATCTTTCAAGCTTTTTTCTAACAACGCTCTAAAACTAGAAGTCATAGGCTCTAAAAAAGGGCAGTGGCTTGCTACACTCATTTCTAAAAACACCACTCTTTTAGCCCCCATTTCTTTTAAGATTGGCTCTAAAGTTTTCAAATCGCTTTTAAGCCCAGCTAAAACCACTTGCATTCCGCCATTAAAATTCGCGCACCACACATTTTTAGTTTTTTGACACAAACTCAAAAGTTTTTCTTCTTGCACGCCCAAAACCACCATCATAGAAACATCTTTACCATTGCATACTTCTTGCATCATCTTGCCTCTTTCATGCGTGAGCTTGATAGCCTTATCAAAATCTAACGCCCCACTCAAAGAGACTGCACTCACTTCGCCCAAAGAATGCCCCAAAGCAAAAGTAGGTCTTAGCCCACCCTCAATTCTTTGGTCTAATAATTTATAAGCAATGTAGCTCACTAAATAAATGGCTGGCTGAGTATAAGCAGTCTGATTTAACAAATCATTTTCTTCAAAAAGCATTTTTTTCATATCTACTTTAAGCACACCAGAGGCTTTTTCAAACAATTCCTTAGCTAATGAATGGCTTTCATAAAATGACTTTCCCATTCCCACACATTGTGAGCCTTGTCCCGGAAACAATAATGCGTATTGCATATTAGCTCTCCTTTTTTTCTTTAAAATATAACTTTATCAAGCGAAATTCTAATATTAAAAGCCTTTAGTTTTGTTTAGAAATCATTAAATTTTGTTTTAAAATTGTTAAGTTTAAGTTTTATTTCAGATTAAACCTACTATAATTTCTGCATTGGACAGGTGGGTGAGTTGGCTGAAACCACATCCCTGCTAAGGATGCGTAGCCGTTAAGGTTACCGAGGGTTCGAATCCCTCCCTGTCCGCCAGCCTTTTTGCCTTTTAAACTTTTTGTTAATGTCTTTAATAAGACATCATAGAGTTTCTAAGCATTCCTTTTACAACACTCCTTTTACAGATTTTACAAATACAAATACTTAGGTTGGGTGAAGAGAGACACCCAACCTAACCCCCTCTTTAAAATTAAAAAAATAAAATTATTTTTAGTTAAAATTTTTCTTTTTAATAATGATACTTTAAGTAACTATTTAATATAAAATCTTAAAAACTAATCATAATTTAAAGTTTTTATAAGATAATATTTTAGATTTTTTGCTTAATTCGTTTTTATCCCCTATTTAAAAATATCCTTTAAATCAAAGCAACCCTCTTAAGACCGCATGGTTAACTCACTTTGCCACAACCCACACAGCAAACACAACAATAACAAGTATTTTTTAAAAAGATAATAAAAATATTTTTTAGATATATTTTTATTATCAAAATCTTTTTTATTATATAAATTTACAAAAACAAATAAAAATACAAAGCCCTATGTCAATTTAAGCATGAATTATTGTTTTCTAATGACTGATAAAAGATTGGATATTTTCCTTAGTCTTTTCTATCAAAGCATGCACGCTATCGCTATACCCCCAAGCTACATGAGGTGTTAAAAGCAATTTGTTTTGAATGCTAGGGTTTAAAAACACATGGTCGTGTTTTAATGGTTCGCTTTCAAACACATCGCTGGCATAATATAAATCTCTAGTTTGTAAAGCAAGGGCTAAATCCCTTTCATTCACAATGCCCCCACGACCCATATTAATTAGTATCGCATGGTCTTTTAAAATCTCTATTTCTTTAGCACTAATTAAATTGCGTGTGTTTTCATTTAAAGGAGCATGAATGCTGATAATATCGCTTGTTTTTAACAGCTCTTGCAGGGGTTTTTCTTCATAATCTTCTTGGCGTTTTACTTGGCTTGTTGAGCTATATGCCACTTTAGCTCCAAAGGCTTGGGCAAGACTAGCCACCCTTTTACCGATATTCCCTAGTCCAATAACCCCCCATACAGAATTTTTTACTAGCCCCATATTCCCATAAATATGCGTAAAAGTCTCACTCTTAGAATACCCTCCACTCTTACAATAGCTATCATAATAATTCAATCTGCCAAGCAATGACAACACACAAGCTAAAGTGTGTTGTGCTACAGACTCTGTAGAATAAGTGCTCACATTTTTCACTTCTATACCTAATTTTTGAGCTGTTTTTACATCTACATTATCCATACCGGTTGCTGTAATACAAATTAACTTTAACGCATTTAATCGCTCTAAAATCTCTTTATTAAGCACCACTTTATTTAAGACAATGATTTCAGCCCCCTTAGCACGCTCTAAAACTTCTTCTTGTGAAGTCGTCTCATAAAAACTAAAATCTGCTAATTCTTTAAGAGGTTCTAAAGCTTTTAAGCCAATGGTTTTAGCGTCTAATACCACGCCTTTTTTTAATGTTTGCATGCGTATTCCTTTATTAGTTTGTTTGATAATGATTATAATATAATCGTTAAAACAACCATTAAAGGACTTAACCCTATGCCAAAGACTAAAAAAAACACTCTTCCTTGTCATCTTTCTGTTAAACTCTCATGGTTTAAATGCTTTATTATTAAATGGCGCACCCGCTCACTAAGCAATAAAATCACCACCATGATACAAATCCTAAGCATTCTAGCCCTAGCAAGCAAAGCCAATGAAGACTTAGAAAAACAGCTTAAAAAAGTAAAGGTCTATATAGATAAAAATTTTAATTCCACCATCTCTACTGACATATACGATAGAGTGCTTGTTTTAGTAAGTGAATATTGCTCCAATGAAGAGCTTTTTGATAAAGAATGTGCTAGGATTTCAGAAAATATTGTCCAAGATATTCAGCTCTATGGTCTTGTAGATGAAATGCTAAGAGAGGATAAATACCAAGTGCAATGCACCGTTTTAAGGGGCATGGTTAGGCGAGAATACGACAAACGCTATGTTCTTAATAGCGAAGGCAAAATCCTTTTGGAATATCAAGAGCGTTTATTAGAAATGCCTTAAAAAATCCTAGCCATAACCTTAAAATTTTAACTTTTAAAATCCCATTAACTTTGCTTAGTTTTTGCTTAAGTTCAGCCAACTATAAGCCAATCTTATATTTTGCTGAAATTCAGCTATTTATAAGCTTATTCCTCTATAATTACCGCTTTATATTAACTAAAGGAATTCCCTATGACAAAGACTGCTAAAGTCAATGACATTGTTCGTGATTGGGTTGTTTTAGATGCCAAAGATAAGGTTTTTGGTCGCTTAATCACTGAAATCGCCGTGCTTTTAAGAGGCAAACACCGCCCTTTTTATACCCCTAATGTAGATTGTGGGGATTTTGTAGTAGTTATCAATGCTGATAAAGTTAAATTTTCTGGTATGAAATTAGAAGATAAAGAATATTTCACGCATTCTGGCTATTTTGGTAGCACTAAGAGTAAAACTCTCCAAGAAATGCTAGAAAAAACTCCCGAAAAGCTCTACCACTTAGCCGTTAGAGGCATGCTCCCTAAAACTAAGCTTGGCAAAGCGATGATTAAAAAGCTCAAAGTTTATCGTGATGATAAGCACCCACACACCGCACAAATCAGCAAAAAGGATGCTAAATGAAAAAAATCTATGCTACCGGTAAAAGAAAAACTGCTATCGCTAAAGTTTGGTTAAGCGTTGGAAAAGGGGAAATGTCTATCAATGACCAAAGCTTGAACCAATGGCTAGGCGGACATGAGGCGATCAAAATGAAAGTCATGCAACCTCTACTTTTAACCAAACAAGAGCAATCTGTAAACATTAAGGCGATTGTTTTTGGCGGAGGCTATAGCGCTCAAGCTGAAGCCTTAAGACATGGTATTTCTAAAGCTTTGAATGCGTATGACATTGCTTTCAGAGCGATTTTAAAACCCAAGGGCTTACTCACTAGAGATTCAAGAGTGGTTGAGCGTAAAAAATATGGTAAAAGAAAGGCTAGAAGAAGTCCACAATTCTCTAAGAGATAATCTCTCTTATAAAGGGGGCTATTTTTTAGCTCTTCTTTTATTTTTAATCTTACTTTCATAGATATTTTTTAATTCTTTAGTGTTTTTTTTCAACCTAAAAGTTTTTAACAAGTTTTTAAAAAGACTTTTTGTTGATTTCTACAAAAAAATCATTTCATTTTTTTGATAACCCTATTCAAGCATTCCTTAAGGATATTTCTAAAAATAGTCAAACCCTACTTTTCTTTGTTCTAATTGAATACTAACACTTACTTAATCAGGCTACTTTTGATTGATCTTTAGTCTTTTAAAAATTTTGTTTTATATCTGTAAAATATTTTATATAAAATATATATAATTATTATAATAAAATATATTTTATATATTTAAGTTAAAATTTATGTTATCTTATAGCACATTATTAGATTTATTAAGAAAGATTTTATTTTATAGCTTAAGTTTTATGGTGCTGTAAAACTCATTTTTATAAAGACCCTTGAAATTTATAATCTATAGTAAATTTTACAAATACTATCGCATTGACTTGTTGCTTATTAAGAGCATGTTTAATGCTTTTTTAAAATGCTTACAGATATTCTCGCTCCTTGTTTTAGAAGTTGCTTTAAAAACATCTAAGTATTTTTGAGTTTTTTAGACCTATACACTTTTTATATTGTCCTAAAAATATTTAGACATAAAAACTTATTTTTAAAAGCTCACGCACCTAGAAACAATGTTTTAATCCATATATAAAAATATTCCTATTTTTTTAAACAATATTGATTAGGTTAAAATGCTCGCAGTCATTAAGAATTAAAAAGTTTCAAAAAGTAAATTTTAAATAAAATATTTAAATATTATTATAGATATTTCTTAATTTTTATTGAATTATTTTTAATTACGATTTTCTATCAACACTTTTTGCAAATAGAGCTAAAGAATTTTAAAGGATACATAGCCTCAATAAAACTTTCTGTTTAAAGTCAATTTTTAGGAATACTCTCATCAAACCTTTTTAAACAGACCCATAATTTTTCTAGGGTATTTTAAAAGCATGGAAAGATAATTCGCTTGAATGCCATTTTCTTTACATGCTCTTATATTTTCTTTATTCCGCAACAAAAGGCTTTTTAACCCATTCGTGCTAACCCCACCCATTCGCATTGTAACTAACACTTCTTTCAAGTAAGAAAAGCTAATTTTTTGCACCACAAACAAACGAATTATCATCTCAAAGTCCGCTGAAATCTTATAATCTGTTTTGTATAATCCATAGCGTTCATAAATTTCTTTTTTAATAAAGAGTGTAGGGTGTGCTGGCACAATGCCATAAAGCAAAGTCTTAGGATTAAACTCCCCACTTTCATAATAACGCACCACTTTTTCTAAACAACTAGGTTTTACAAAAACCAAATCAGCATACACGCTATCGCAATTCTTCTTTTCAAACTCATGCACCACTTTTTCTACCACAAATCCATCGGTATAAAAATCATCGCTATTTAATAAGGCGATAATATCCCCACTCGCACGCCTTATGCCCTTATTCATAGCATCATAAATGCCCTTATCTTTTTCGCTCACTACACAAGCGATTTTATCCTTATATTTTTGAATGATTTCTAAGGTTCTATCCGTGCTAGCCCCATCTATAATGATGTATTCAATATTTTTATAAGTTTGATTAAACACTGAAAGAATGGTATCTTCAATCGTTTTTTCACTATTGAAACTCGCAGTAATCACAGATACTTTTAACAATTCAATACCACTCTCTTTTTTTATAAAATTGTAGCTTAAGTTTTAAATAAATTGACTTGCTTGTCTAAATGCATGGTCGTTTGATTGACATTAGTAGCAATATCTAAAATTTCTGATGAACTAGCCAAAGTATTGGAGGCAACTTTCTCTACCTCAACGAAATCTTGCACAATTATCTCAATTTGCTTTCCAGATTGCGCATAATCGTCCATGCTTTTATTACTATCTAAAACAACAGAGCTTAGATTATCACTCATTTTTTCATAAGTTTCTTGCACATCTTTGCTCATGTTGCTGAGTTCTTCAATTTTTTGCGAATTAAGCGTCATTTGTGCTGAAACATCGCTAATTTCTTGCACAATCACTCCAATAGTAGAATTAATTTCACTTAAAGATTTTTGAGTGCGTCCGGCTAGATTTCTCACTTCATCAGCTACGACTGCAAAACCTCTTCCATGCTCGCCTGCTCTTGCAGCCTCAATAGCTGCGTTTAAAGCTAATAAGTTAGTTTGGTCAGCAATATCATTTATGATATGCAAAATTGATTTCACATCATCAGCATTCTTGCTTAGTTGCTCCACCTTGTTAGCTAACTCTTCTTCAGTGTGTGCACTCTCTGTAATTTGAACAAACAAATCTTCAATAGCAACGCTACTTTCTTTTACAAGCTCTTGTGTTTCAACCAAACGCTTTCTCAAGCCTTGAGACTGCTCTACAGAGCTTATCACTGCACTAGCCACTCCTGTAGCCCTTTCTCTAATAGAATTCATAGCCACTGAAGAATCTTGCATGTCCTTTTGTGAAATAGTAGTAATTTGTGTCAGCTTATCCATAGCACTTTTATTATTTGCTGAAATCCCCTTAATCTCTTCTATAATCAAACGCACATTTTCCACAAATAGATTGACTCCATTGCCTACTTGCGAGATTTCATCATTACGCTTATCTACATCAATTTTTGCACTTAAATCTTTATCCCCACGACTGAAAGCATTGATTTTTACGACCAGTCCATCAATGCGTTTGACAATCCTTAATCTAGCATAAATTAAAGCCAAAATACCTAAAATAATGGTAATTACAGACAAATAAATGAATAATTTAGTCGTGTTTTGTTTAAAAAGATAATCAACGCTTTGAGTTATCATCTTGTTTTCAGCATTAATATCTGTGTAATATGAGGTTGCTACAATAACCATTTGAGACGCTTCGTCATAATGAGAATAGGCAAATTTTTTCTCTGGAATACCCCCATCATATTTTGGCATTTTATAATAAGTATAGCCCCCACCTTTATTTGCGGCCTCCAAATAACCCCGAACATAATACACCCCATCCACGCTTTGTGCACTAAGTCCAGATTTTCCTACAGTTTGGGGGTTAACAGGGTCAAATAATACTACTCCATTTTTATCCACCACAACCATATAAATCATGCCTTTATCATCATTAATACGCTTAAAATAATCTAATGCCATTTTTCTAGCCGTAGCATTATCAAAACTTTTATAATACTCATGAATACCTTGTTCAAGAAGTCTTGTGGTATAGGCAAGGGTTTTTTCACGCTTTTCATACTGCCCTTTTTGCAAATGCCCCATTAACTGCCCTAACGCATCTTTTTGCATGATTTGAACCACGCCTATAGAAAACCCTCCTAATAAAACTAAAGCTACAAGCACTACCGCAACAATCCTTGCACCAAGCGAAGCAAACATTATCTAATATCCTTTTATCCAATATAAACTTTAGCTTTTAATGCCCCCCCCCCCCCGAATTTTTACTTTTCTAAGTAAAAATCCAAAGCCTAAAAGCATGCCACTCATTCTACTATTACTCCTTAAATAAATTTTTAATTTTAATTCTATTTTTGATTTAATCTAAAGTAAATAAATGACTTACTGCCCTATATTAGTTATTAGTAGTGTATATAAGAAATGACAGATTTAATTACCGCCCAAAGAGCCTATAAGGCTAATTCTAAGAGCATTCAAACTGCAGATGCTATGCTTTCAAACAGTCAATTCTCTTAAACGCTAGATTTTGACTTTTGGCTTAGTTTATTTTTGCTATTATGGTATGGCACTACCAGGATTTTGCCAAAACAATATTACCCAGCAACTCCCAGCTAGAGCCAAAATGTAACAAGGTGTTGTAGTGAAATTCTAAATTGCCTTCTTTTTGATAGCAAGCAAAAACTCGCATTCCTTAAACTCCTTGTAACTTCTTGCTCAAAGAATCCAAGATAGCGTTTAAAAATTTAGGGGTGTTAGGCTCAGCATAGAGTTTGCCAAGCTCTATACACTCATTGATGATGATAGGGTTTTGTGTGGGTGTGAAGCAAATTTCATACGCCCCTAAGCGTAAAATCGCCTTTTCCATACTCCCCAAGCGTTTGAAATCCCAGTCTTTTAAATGCGGTTGAATGAGAGTGTCAATTTCGGCGATTTTTTCTAACACGCCATTAAAAAGACTTAATGCAAAAGCGAGTTGATTATTTTTAATCTTTTTTTCTTCTAACATACTAGTTGCGATTTTTTTAATTTCTTCATTCCCACTCTCAAACGCATACAATAATTCAATCACAGCTCCCCTAGCTTGAGTTCGTGTCGCCATTTTAACCCTTAAGAGTTTCACACAAGCTTAGTAGTTCAATGAGCGTGCTCATCGCTTCAAAGCCTTTATTTCCGGCTTTACTTCCTGCTCTTTCAATCGCTTGTTCAATATTATCAGTCGTTAGCACTCCAAAGCTTACCGGTAAGTTGTATTTTAACATCGTGTTTGCAATGCCCTTAGTCGCTTCCGCACTCACATAATCAAAATGCGGAGTCCCCCCTCTAATAATCGCTCCTAGAACACACACGCCATCATATTTTTTACTCTCTAATAATCTGTCTAAGATAAAGGGCAATTCATAAGCCCCAGGCACTAGAATAATGTCTAAAAGCTTTTCATTGCCCCCATGTCTCTTAAAACAATCCATTGCCCCTTCTTTTAATCTGTCTGTGATAATATGATTAAAACGAGATGTTAAAATAGCGATTCTTTCATTCCCCTGTAGTTGTAATTTTCCCTCTATTAGTTGCATGAATTTTCCTTTAAAATAAATTTTGAATTTTCAGTATGTCTCTTACCAAGCTTTCAAGCTCATCAGGTTTGAGCATGTTTGCCCCATCACTTAGGGCGTTTTTGGGGTCAATATGTGTTTCAGCAAACAACCCATCAATACCCACTGCAGCTGCAGCTCTGGCTAAAATAGGGGCAAAAGAGCTATCCCCAGAACTTTTCCCCTTCGCACCCCCTGGCATTTGCACGCTATGAGTGGCATCAAAAATCACAGGGGCAAACTCTCGCATTATCTTTAAAGAACGCATATCTACAACCAAATTCCCATACCCAAAGCTACTCCCCCTTTCACATAACCATACGCCGTTTTTTAGGGCGTTTTCATAAGTGGGGTTAGAAATACTACTATCTCTAGTTTTAAGGGCTTTTAAGACAGAATATTGCATGTCTTTTGGGTTCATAAATTGCCCTTTTTTGATGTTGATGATGGCATCTGTTTTGCTCGCTTCTACAATCAAATCCGTTTGACGGCATAAAAATGCCGGAATTTGTAAAATATCCGCCACTTTTGCTACAGCACTTACTTGATAGCTTTCATGCACATCGGTTAAAATTTGATAGCCAAATTCATCTTTAATCATTTGCAACATTTCTAAGCCCTTTTCTAAACCAGGCCCTCTGTAACTTTCTAAACTCGTGCGATTAGCCTTGTCAAAACTCGCTTTAAAATAAAAATCTAGCTCTTCATTCTTTGCTAGGGGTTGTAACTTGGTAGCGATACTTCTTAGATTTTCTAAGCTCTCAATGACGCATGGCCCAGCAATTAAAACGCTTTTAAGTGGCTTCATCAAATATCCTTTGTTTTATCTTTTTTCTCAATAGGTCTAAAGACATGACTTTCAAAATCATAATTATAAATTTTACCGGTTTCTATCACATAATGCCAGCCAAAAATTTTCAATTCATTTTTAGCCACTCTCTCTTTAATGAAATCATAGCTTAAAAGATTTTTGAGTTGCAAACGCACATTCAAACGCTCTGTAAGCCACATACGCTTTGCAGAATGATTGCTAAAATGCGGATAGTTTTCTAATTCTTCTTTAATAGGCTCTAAGAATTTAATCCAGCTTTCAATATAGGGGGTTTTAGCTCTTGTTTTTTCATCATCAATTAGATGAATGCTCCCACAAGCCCCGCAATTGCTATGCCCACAAATAATGATGTTTTGAATGCCTACATGCACGATAGCGTATTCAATGCTTGCAATAATAGAAAGGGCTTGCTCTTGGCAAGTTAGCTCACTTGGTGGCACAATATTGCCCATATTACGAATCACATACAATTCGCCAGGCTTTATGCCTGTGATTAAATTTGGCACTACTCGTGAATCCACACAGGAAATAAACAAAGTATGGGGCTTTTGCTTAGCTTTTAAACTCTCATAAAGCTCTTTTAACTCTTCATATTCATTTTCTTGAAATTCTAATGCCCCTAAAAATGCTTTAATCACGCTTAACCCTTATAGAATCTAATTTTTATGAAACTTCGTTTTATTTTTAAAACGCTTATCATAGCTAAAGTTCTTAAATTTCTTTTTGTTATAATGGCGTTATTCTACATTTTAAAGGGCTTTTATGCAATTATGTGTCGCATTAGACTTAGAAGAAAAAAAAGATAATCTCTCTTTATTAAAGGAATTAAAGGGCTTGGATTTATGGGCTAAGGTGGGACTTAGGTCTTTTATAAGAGATGGGTTTGTTTTTTTAGATGAAATTAAAGAGATTGATGAAAATTTTAAGATTTTTTTGGATTTGAAACTCTATGATATTCCTTATACTATGGCAAATGCCGCACTAGAATGCGCGAAATTAGACATTGATATGCTAACCATTCATTTAAGTAGTGGCAAGACTGCTATGCAAACTTTAATGCAACGCCTAAATGCCTTAAAAAAACGCCCCTTAATTATGGGTGTAAGTGCTTTAACAAGTTTTGGTGAAGAAGAATTTTTGAGTGTATATAACGCCCCTTTGAAAGCTCAAGCTATAAAGTTAAGCGCTATAGGCAAAGAAAGTGGCATTGATGGGGTGGTGTGTTCGGTGTTTGAAAGTTTGGCGATTAAAGAGAGCTTGGGTAAGGACTTTTTAACCTTAACACCTGGTATTAGACTCAATAAAGGCGATAAAGAAGACCAAGAAAGGGTGGCTAACGCTAAAGAAGCCAGAGAAAATCTAAGCGATTTTATCGTGGTGGGTCGTCCTATTTATCAAGCTAAAGAGCCTAGAGAAATTGTTTTAGAGCTTTTAAAGGATTGCTAGATGCAAGTTTTAGAAACTATCGCTGATTTAAAAAAATATCGTAAGAGTTTAAAAGAAAGCGTGGGTTTTGTGCCGACTATGGGAGCCTTACACAAAGGTCATCAAAGCTTAATAGAAAGAAGTTTGAAAGAAAATATTCATACTATTGTTAGCATTTTTGTTAATCCCACACAATTTGGGGCTAACGAAGATTTTAACGCTTACCCCCGAGTTTTAGAAAAAGATTTGAGCTTATGTGAAGAAGTAGGTGTTAATGCGGTGTTTATCCCTAAAGCTAATGAGATGTATCCCTATGAAATAGGGCAACGCTTAGAACTCTATGTCCCTAAATTTTTAGCGAACTCTTTAGAGGGGGCTTTAAGGAAGGGGCATTTTGATGGGGTGGTGCAAGTGGTGTTAAGATTGTTTCATCTCATTTGTCCTACTAGAGCGTATTTTGGTAAAAAGGACGCTCAACAGCTTTTAATCATTCAACACATGGTAAAAGACTTGCTTTTAGATACTGAGATTGTGCCGTGTGAAATTGTGCGTGATTTTGACAATCTCGCTTTAAGCTCTAGGAATGTGTATTTGAATGAATTTGAAAGGAAACAAGCCCTAGCAATCCCTAAAGCCTTAGAAAATATCAAACAGGCCATAGATAAGGGCGAAAAGGCGTGTGATGAGCTTCAAGCTATAGGGCTTAAAGTTTTAGAGAACTTGGAAGTGAATTATTTAGAATTTTGTAACCATAAACTAGAACCTTTAAAAATCATAGAGCCCCTTAACACACTTGTTTTAGTAGCGGTGTGTGTGGGTAAAACCAGGCTTTTAGATAATTTGTGGGTGTGAATAAAAGCTAGGGGTTAAGCATTTTTTTCTTTGGCTTTTAATTAATTTTTGGCTCTGTTTAAAAACTCTAAGATACAAACCACAAAATCTTTTTACCTTTTTCAATTATAATGGTCGCTATTTTTAAGATAAGAAAGGAAATAATCATGAAAAAAGAAAAAACCTTGCTTTTTAGCCCTTATAAAATCGCTAATTGCACGATAAAAAACAGAGTGGTTATGGCACCCATGGACCAATATATGGCAGTTGATGGCTTTGTGAATGACTGGCATTTGCACCATTATGTAGCTCGTGCTATAGGGCAAGTAGGCTTAATCATCATAGAGGCTAGTGCGGTGTGTGAGAATGGGCGCATTTCAGCACAAGATTTAGGCATTTATGATGACGCTCATATAGAGGGGCTTAAAAATATCGTTGAAAAATGCCATGCTTATGGCACAACAATGGCGATTCAAATCAATCATGCCGGGCGTAAAAGCTCTCTTAAAAACACGCCCTTAATCGCACCAAGTGCTATTAGTTTTAATGATAAGTTCCCTACCCCTAAAGAAATGGATACTAATGACATTAAGCAAGTCATTGAAGATTTTAAAAAATCAGCCTTAAGGGCTAAAGAGTGCGGCTTTGATATGCTAGAAATCCATGCCGCTCATGGTTACTTACTTAGCTCATTTTTATCGCCCTTAAGCAATAAGCGCACTGATAAATACGGACAAAATAGAGCCTTATTATTACAAGAAATTTTAGAATCCATTAAAAGCGTTCTTCCTAATATGCCCTTAATTGTGCGTATTTCTGCTGATGATTATCATCAAAATGGCAATAGTGCTAAGGATTTTATTAAACTTTTAGAGCCTTTGAGCCATTTGTATGATGCTTTAGATGTGAGCTGTGGAGGTGTAGTAGAAGTGCCTATTAGAGTGTATCCGGGCTATCAAATTGAACAAGCGAGCTTGTTAAAAGACGCGCTAGGTAAAATTACCATTGCTGGAGGGGCGTTAAGTGATGCTAAAATGGCACAAAAAATCATTTCTAGCCAAAGCGCTGATGCTATCTTTTTAGCTAGAGAATTACTTAAAAATCCTTTTTGGTGTCTTCAAAGTGCTTTAGCCTTAAACCAAGAGATAGATATTCCAAAGCCTTATGAACGCATTGTGCATATTTAAATAGGGTTTGTTGTGGGGGCTATCTCTAAGGCTTATAAAATGTTTTTGAGACAAAAACAAGGGCTTAAGGGGTTTGTTAGTTTGTCTATGTTGTGGTGTTTTTAGAGTTTTCCTAAAACCCCCACAAATAC
>NZ_FZMR01000049.1:1159-2590 GCF_900198405.1 Helicobacter cetorum | reverse complement strand
TTGAGAAGAGCTTTTAATATTCGCTTATTAAAAGCCATTAGAGTATTACCTAAAAGAAGAACTTCTTTTTGCTTAGTTTTGAAAGATTGAGATTTATTGGGTTTCTTAAATTTATTTCTCACACCTTAGCACTTAATCATTATTTTTTAGTCTTACCCCTTAATGCTTGTTTTTAGATTTTTTGTAACTTTGTGAAGTTCTAGTGTTTTTAATGCTAGTTATTTTAGTTTATCAATGGTGTTGGTTAAATAATTGGTTGTTTTTTTGGGGGGGGGTCAATATTGCTAGACTCTTTTAAGACATTAAAAAGGAGCGATTTAAACTTTATAGAGCCAAACTATCAAAGAACCACAAGTAGAACTATTTGTAAAAGATAGTAGAGGGTTTGATAAGAAAGAATATATCAATCGTTTAAGAGCGATGATAACAGCTGGTTTATTTCAACACAAGACAACGACACTTAAATGCCCCTAACTTAGTAGAACCAACTTTAAGAGAACCGCACATTGAAATCTTTACCAAAGACAAAGACGGAGTTAAAAAAGAATATATTAAATCCTTTACAGATGGCAATAATGAACGCATTCACATGCTAGTAACACAAGATAACGACACGATTATTAGAACTTTTATACCAGATGTTAATGATAGATACATAAGAAGTCATTTAAAAAATGCTGACATTATCCATTCTTTTATTCAGCCGAACAGAACCGCTAAGAGCGACACCGCATTAAGCGATGTAATGGTCTACGGAAACAATCCTACCCAAAAAGAATTAAATAATCAAGAGAATTTAAGCCTTTTAGAACAAGCCAACCTAGAAAAGCAAGCTAAACCAAATGAACAAGTCTCAAAAGAACAAGAATAAGAATTAAAAGCTAAAGTTAAAAGCTTAGTTAAGCAAAGACAAGAGATAAANNAAACAAAGGCGAAAAGATAGATTTTAAAAGGCTAGAAAACACCCTCTAAAGTCGCCCTTAGTTATTATAAAATTCATTGTTAAAAAAAGGAGTGTAAATTGCATTCAAAAATGTTAAATTTCTTTTAATGGGGTTAAAGCGTCTTTTCATTTCTTTTTTACTCATTTATTGTTAATAACTATAATAATTATTTTTCAGATATAGCAAAATAAAGCCATTAAAACTTGTCAAAAGCATGTTGATATTAGCAGAATGACTTATTTATTTATAAAATTTTGAGGGTAATTCGCATAAATTATTAAAAAATGATACACAAATACTCACTATATATCTATTATTGATAAATAAATCCAAAATTAATATTATTTTTGTTATAGTGTAAACAAGTTTGCTAAAAATGTTATTTTAGTAAATTATTAGTAAACTAAAATTAAAAAGGTTTTTTATGATAAGAATTATGGCAATAATCTTGCTAAGTTTGGCAAGTCTTGTAGCAGAAAGTAACGGA
>NZ_FZMR01000049.1:0-1120 GCF_900198405.1 Helicobacter cetorum | reverse complement strand
AATAGGAGTTTTTATGAAAAGATTATTAAGATTAGGATTAATTTCAATAGTAGGTAGCGCTACTCTTTTAAGCGTTTCAAACGCTAATGTTGAGCTGTTAGAAAGCGAGACAGAAATTCCAAGCGACAATCAAAACACCCTCTCCCCACCCCCCACAAAAACACAAAGTGTTGAAGATTTGCAAAATACGCTTAGCGACAATATGAAAACATTAGAAACAAAATATAATGATTTTTATGGCAATGGGGGCAGTTTGAAAAATCCAGTTAGTGGGAGTGCACTTTATAACTATCAGCAAGCCTTAAGCAATCTCAATCAAGCGACTCAAAAAGTTAATGACTATTCTAATATCCTTTATGGAGTGGGTGGGTCAAGCGATAAGATACTAGGAGGGAGCGCTAAAGATTATGAAACAAAGACTAACGCGCTTAAGGATGCTCTAAATAATCTCTATGGCACAGGATATACTTGTGATAATGGAACTTGCACTGATTCTAGCAATACCATTACCCCAACCAATAATAGCATTAAAAATCAATACACAGAGAAAGAAAAGGCAGTTACTGACGCAACCAACAAGCTTTTTTCGCAAATGAATGGCGATAGCGTGGATACTAACGGAGCTTTTACTAAAGATAGCTCTACAGGTGCTATCACGCCCAATCAAAATAGCCTAGATACTAAATACGAAAATGCTATGAACGCTCTTTATGGAACAAGTAGCATGACTTATGAAGAGGCTCAAAGTTCAACTAGCGGAACTATCGCAGTGAGTGGTGGAGAAAATAGCATGAAAGCTGCCAATGATTCGGTTTATGCGAATTATCAAAACGCTCAAACGGCTATTACAGATGCGGCTAAAGCCTTATTTGGCACTCAAAGTAAAAATGGAGAAACCACTACAATACAAAATGCAAGAGGCAGTGCATTGCAAGGGTATACGATTGGGGATAATAGTCTAACTAAGCAATATGATGACGCTATGAATGCTTTGTATTCTGCAATAAAAGATAATAATGTAACTACGCATTATACACCAGCTAGTGGCGATGCTTCATTGCAATCAGCCGACGGCTCTTTAATGAAAAATTATCAAGAAAAATTTAACGCTCTCTATGGC